>NZ_AP014628.1:127500-825000 GCF_001547915.1 Pseudomonas sp. St29 | reverse complement strand
ATAGACCTGTAGAATCTGCCGTCAACACATATTTTCATAAATCTGTCATATCGGTCAGAAAGCCCATAAAAGCAAAGGCCGGCCCATGAGGGCCGGCCTTTGCTGCTTCACAACTTACAGGCTAGGGAAGGCGAACTGCGAGGCTTCATGGCTGGCACGTTGCGGCCAACGCTGGGTGATGGCCTTGCGGCGCGTGTAGAAACGCACCCCATCAGGACCATAAGCATGCAGGTCACCAAACAACGAGCGCTTCCAACCACCGAAGCTGTGATAGGCCACCGGCACCGGCAGCGGTACGTTGACGCCCACCATGCCCACTTCGATCTCGTCGCAGAACAGGCGCGCCGCTTCACCGTCACGGGTAAAGATGCAGGTGCCGTTGCCGTACTCGTGATCGTTGATCAGCTGCATGGCCTCTTCCAGGCTGTTGACCCGGACGACGCACAGCACCGGCCCAAAGATCTCTTCCTTATAGATGCGCATTTCTGGGGTGACACGGTCGAACAGGCAGCCACCGAGGAAGAAACCGTCTTCGTGACCGGCCACGCTCAGGCCACGACCATCCACCACCAGTTGCGCGCCCGCGGCAACACCGTCCTCTACATAGCCACTGACCTTGTCACGCGCTTGCGCGGTAACCAGCGGTCCCATGTCCAGACCGCAGGAAGTGCCGGCACCAATCTTCAGCGCCTTGATCTGAGGCACCAGCTTGGCAACCAGAGCATCGGCCACTTGATCCCCTACGCACACGGCTACCGAAATCGCCATGCAACGCTCACCACAGGAACCATAGGCTGCGCCCATCAAAGCACTGACGGCGTTATCCAGATCGGCATCGGGCATCAGGACCGCGTGGTTCTTCGCCCCGCCCAGCGCCTGGACGCGTTTGCCGCGCTTGGTGCCTTCGGCGTAGATGTACTCGGCAATCGGCGTCGACCCTACAAAACTCAGCGCCTTGACTTCCGGCGCCTCGATCAGCGCATCCACTGCGGTCTTGTCACCGTGCACCACGTTCAGCACGCCCTTGGGCAGACCGGCTTCATGCAGCAGCTCGGCGATCAACAGGGTGGAACTTGGATCGCGCTCGGATGGCTTGAGGATGAAACAGTTGCCGCAAACGATGGCCAGCGGGTACATCCACAGCGGAACCATGGCTGGGAAGTTGAACGGAGTGATACCGGCCACCACGCCCAGTGGCTGGAAATCGGACCAGGCATCGATGTTCGGCCCCACGTTGCGGCTGTACTCGCCTTTGAGAACTTCCGGCGCGGCACAGGCATATTCGACGTTCTCGATACCGCGCTTCAGTTCACCAGCCGCGTCCTCCAGCGTCTTGCCGTGCTCCTCGCTGATCAGCTGGGCAATGCGAGCCTCGTTCTGCTCCAGCAGTTGCTTGAAGCGGAACATCACCTGGGCGCGCTTGGCCGGTGGCGTATTGCGCCAGGCCGGGAACGCGGATTTGGCAGAATCGATGGCTTGCTGGATGGTTTCACGGCTGGCCAGCGGCACTTTATGAATCGCCTTGCCAGTGGACGGGTTGAACACGTCGCTGCTACGGCCGTTGTCGCTGACCAGCTCGCCGTGGATCAGGTGTTGAATCAGACTCATGCGGGGACTCCTGAAAGGGGGGAAGGCGCAGGCACGAAACGCTTCATGCCTGCTTCTATATAAGAGGGATCGAATCAGTCGAGCTTGTTCAGCACTTCGCCAACCGCGTCGAACAGACGATCGAGGTCTTGCGGCTTGCTATTGAAGGTTGGGCCGAACTGCAGGGTGTCGCCGCCGAAGCGCACGTAGAAACCGGCTTTCCACAGGGCCATGCCGGCCTCGAACGGACGCACGATCGCATCGCCGTCACGGGCCGCGATCTGGATCGCGCCGGCCAGGCCGAAGTTACGGATGTCGATCACGTTCTTCGCACCCTTGATGCCGTGCAGCGCATTCTCGAAATGCGGAGCGACTTCAGCCACGCTCTGCACCAGGTTTTCCTTCTGCAGCAGATCCAGTGCCGCCAGGCCCGCCGCACAAGCCACCGGGTGCGCCGAGTAGGTGTAGCCGTGAGGGAATTCCACGGCGTACTCGGGAGTCGCCTGGTTCATGAAGGTCTGATAGATCTCGGTGCTGGCAATCACCGCGCCCATGGGAATGGCGCCGTTGGTGACCTGCTTGGCCACGCACATCAGGTCCGGGGTCACGCCGAAGCTGTCGGCACCGAACATCGAACCGGTGCGACCAAAGCCGGTGATCACTTCGTCGAACACCAGCAGGATATTGTGCTGGTCGCAGATTTCCCGCAGACGCTTGAGGTAGCCCTGTGGAGGCACCAGTACCCCAGCGGAACCGGCCATCGGCTCGACGAAGACCGCTGCAATGTTGGAAGCGTCGTGCAACTCGATCAGTTTCAGCAGCTCGTCGGCCAGGGCGATGCCGCCCTGCTCCGGCATGCCCCGGGAAAACGCGTTACTGGCCAACAGGGTGTGCGGCAGATGGTCGACATCCATCATCGCCTGGCCGAACAGCTTACGGTTGCCGTTGACGCCGCCCAGGCTGGTGCCGGCGATGTTCACCCCGTGGTAGCCACGGGCACGGCCGATCATCTTGGTCTTGGTCGACTGGCCTTTCAGGCGCCAGTAGGCACGCACCATCTTCACCGCGGTATCGGCGCACTCGGAGCCGGAGTCGGTAAAGAACACATGGTTCAGGTTGCCCGGAGTCAGGTCAGTGATTTTCTCCGCCAGCTGGAACGACAGCGGATGGCCGAACTGGAAGCCTGGCGAGTAATCCAGGGTGCCCAGCTGCTTGGATACCGCTTCCTGAATCTCCTTGCGCGAGTGACCGGCGCCGCAGGTCCACAGACCGGACAGCGAGTCATAGACCTTGCGCCCCTTGTCATCCACCAGCCAGCTGCCTTCGGCGCCGACGATCAGCCGCGGGTCACGCTGGAAGTTGCGGTTGGCGGTGTAGGGCATCCAGTGAGCGTCAAGCTTGAGCTGACTGGCCAGGGACTGAGGAGCGGTTTCCGGCATGTTCATGAGCAAAACCTCGCGAGGCAATGAAGCGGCATAGGAACAAAAGCGTTGTTGCGACTAAGTTGCCACGGCTATAAAGTCGGTGAAATCCAACTTTAATAACCTTCAGTCTGGCCCCCACTAAACTATGAGCAGCCGTCGAGCCGACCCGCTGGCGCAAGTCAGCGACTTTGATATCCGCCTGCTGCGGATCTTTCGCAGCGTGGTGGAGTGCGGCGGCTTCTCGGCCGCAGAAACCGTACTCGGCATCGGCCGCTCGGCCATCAGCCAACAGATGAGCGACCTGGAACAGCGCGTCGGCCTGCGCCTGTGCCAACGCGGACGCGCCGGTTTTTCCCTCACCGAGGAAGGCCGCGAGGTCTATCAGTCGACCCTGCAACTGCTCAGTGCCCTGGAAAGCTTTCGCACCGAGGTCAACGGCCTGCACCACCATCTGCGGGGCGAATTGATCATCGGCCTCACCGACAACCTGGTGACCCTGCCCCACATGCGCATCACCCACGCCCTGGCGCAACTGAAGGAGCGCGGGCCGGATGTGCAGATCCAGATCCGCATGATCGCCCCCAGCGAGGTCGAGCAAGGGGTACTCGACGGCCGCCTGCACGTCGGCGTCGTGCCCCAGGCCAGCGCCCTGTCCGGGCTGGAGTATCAGCCGCTGTACGACGAACGCTCATTGCTGTACTGCGCGGTGGGCCACCCGCTGTTCTATGTCGACGACAGGCAACTGGACGACCAGCGCCTCAACGACCAGGACGCCATTGCCCCGACCTTCCGCCTGCCGGCGGAGATCCAGGCCCATTACCAGGCGCTGAACTGCACCGCCAGTGCATCCGACCGCGAAGGCATGGCGTTCCTGATCCTCACCGGACGCTACATCGGCTACCTGCCCGACCACTACGCCGCTCTCTGGGTCCAACAAGGCCGGTTGCGCGCCCTCAAGCCCAAGTCGCGCTTCTATGACCTGAGCCTGTCTTCGGTCACTCGCAAGGGACGGCGCCCCCACTTGGTGCTGGAGAGCTTTCTGGAGAGCCTGGCGGCGACTCGCTGAATCCCCGTCCGGCCCCGGCAAAGCCGCGCATTCAAAGGCCCGGAGCGATATTTTCGACAATAAACTGATCACTTGAACAGCTTTTTGCACAGACCCGGGCATCCAGAACCCTCAGCCCGAGTTCCATGCCATGTCGTCCGACCCTTCCCGCCCCACTGAACTGATCTACGGCCTCAACGACCGCCCGCGTCCCCCGGCCGCGCTGCTAGCCGCCCTGCAGCATGTGCTGGCCAGCTTTGTCGGCATCATTACCCCGCCGCTGGTCATAGGCTCGGCCCTGGGCCTGTCCACCCACCTGCCCTACCTGATCAGCATGGCGCTGATGGTGTCCGGGGTCGGCACCTTTATCCAGGCACGTCGCCCCTGGGGCATCGGCGCCGGAATGATCTGCCTGCAAGGCACCAGTTTCGCCTTCCTGGGGGCGGTGCTGGCGGCGGGGTTCCTGGTCAAGCACAGGGGCGGCAGCCCGGAAGACATCCTGGCGATGATCTTCGGCGTGTGCTTCTTCGGCGCCCTGGTACAGATCGTCCTCAGCCGCTTTATCGGGCAACTGCGAAGGGTCATCACCCCCCTGGTCACCGGCATCGTCATCACCCTGATCGGCATCAGCCTGATCAAGGTCGGCATCACCGATCTGGGAGGCGGCTTCAATGCCCCGGACTTCGGCGCCCCGGGCAATCTCGGCCTGGGCCTGCTGGTGCTGCTGACCATCATTGTGCTCAACCGCAGCGACACCCCGTGGATTCGCCTCAGCGCCATCATCATCGGCCTGGCCCTGGGCAGCCTGGTGGCCTGGTTCAGCGGCAAGCTGGCGCCCCAGCCCCTGCCCGACCTGCCGTTGATCAGCCTGCCGCAACCCTTCAAGTACGGTTTCAGTTTCGATTGGAGCGCCTTTGTCCCCGTCGCCCTGATCTACCTGATCAGCACCCTGGAAACCGTCGGCGACCTCACCGCCAACTGCATGCTGGCGCGCCAGCCCATCAGCGGTCCTTCCTATATAAGTCGGCTCAAGGGCGGGGTCCTGGGGGACGGCGTCAGTTGCCTGATCGCCGCCACCTTCAGCGCCTTTCCCAACACCACCTTTGCCCAGAACAACGGCGTGATTCAGCTGACCGGCGTGGCCAGCCGCTTCGTCGGCCTGTACATCGGCCTGATCCTGTTCTGCCTGGGGCTGTTCCCGCTGATCGGCGCGTTGCTGCAACAGATCCCCAAACCGGTACTCGGTGGCGCCACCCTGGTGATGTTCGGCAGTGTCGCCGCCGCCGGGGTACGCATTCTCGCCCAGGCGCCCCTGGACCGGCGCAGCATGCTGATCATCGCCACGTCCTTCGGCGTCGGCCTGGGCATCGCCGCACAACCGAACCTGCTGCACCTGCTGCCCCAGGTGGTGCAGACCCTGTTCGACTCGGCAATCACCAGCGGCGGCCTCACTGCACTGCTCATGTGCCTGCTGCTGCCGGAGGGCAAAAGCCTGCCGAACGACATAAATCCGGCGCCGGAAAAACCCGGCCTGAACGCCCGCTGAAGCTTTTGTCGCACCAAGGCTTGTCTGATCCACGTGGGTGCGCTATCAACGCACAGGTTGCACCCACAGACTTGCTCGGAAACCTCCATGACCTTTGAAGTCCCCGCCCACAGCACTCCTCACCCCGGCAAACCCGCCAGCCGCATTCGGCAGAAGAATGAAGAGGCCATCATCCAGGCCGCCGAGGACGAGTTCGCCCGTCACGGCTTCAAAGGCACCAGCATGAACACCATTGCGCAGAACGCCGGGCTGCCCAAGGCCAACCTGCACTACTACTTCACCAACAAGCTGGGGCTGTACATCGCGGTGCTGAGCAACATCCTCGAACTCTGGGACAGCACCTTCAACACCCTCACCGCCGAGGACGATCCGGCCGAGGCCCTGACCCGCTACATTCGCGCCAAGATGGAGTTTTCCCGGCGCCAGCCCCAGGCCTCGCGGATCTTCGCCATGGAAATCATCAGCGGCGGCGAATGCCTCAGCGAATACTTCAGCCAGGACTACCGCGCCTGGTTCCAGGGCCGCGCCGCGGTGTTCCAGGCCTGGATCGACGCCGGCAAGATGGACCCGGTCGATCCGGTGCACCTGATCTTCCTGCTCTGGGGCAGCACCCAGCACTACGCCGACTTCGCCACCCAGATCTGCCGCGTCACCGGCCGCAGCCGCCTGACCAAGCAGGACTTCGAAGCGGCCGGCAACAACCTGATCCGCATCATTCTCAAAGGCTGTGGCCTGACTCCCGCCCAGAAAGACTGACGCCCATGCCCTTTACCCTGGCCGGCCTTTGCGAATACCGCGAGGAGATTCGCAAAAGCCGCTTCGTCACCTTCGCCGCGCCCATCAGCAGCGCGGCCGAGGCCCAAGCCTTCATCCAGCAGCACAGTGACCTCAACGCCTCCCATAACTGCTGGGCGTGGAAACTGGGCGACCAGTACCGCAGCAACGACGACGGCGAACCCGGCGGCACCGCCGGCAGACCGATCCTCGCGGCCATCGAAGCCCAGGACTGCGATCAGGTGGCGGTACTGGTGATCCGCTGGTACGGCGGCATTCAGTTGGGCACCGGCGGCCTGGCCCGAGCCTACGGCGGCGGCGCCAACAAATGCCTGCAGAGCGCCGAACGCATTGCCCTGGTCAACCGTGTGCCACTGCGCTGCGCCTGCAGCTTCAGCGAGCTGGCCCTGGTCAAACTGCGCATCGCCGAACTGGGCGGATTACTGGTGGATGAAGCGTTCACCGCCAACGGCGTGGAGCTGCAACTGGCCCTGGGTGAAGCCCTGATCGATACCCTGCAACAGCAACTGGCCGACCTCAGCCGCGGACGCATCCTCTTGCAGCGCTGAACGCACCAAGCCGGCCCGGCCTCCTTGTGCATAACCTGGGCACCCCGGGCGCAGTTGCCCACATCGGCTGTGCACCCGCCTGTGGATAACCTGAGCACATAGCGCTGCAACCCTTCTGCAACGTGGCTTTGCGGGCTTTGCTCAGTTTTTGTCCAAAAATCCCAGGACCGAGCTTTTTGTACTGAAAAACAGCAGCTTAGGGCGCTTTATCGCGGTTCGGAAACAACCGCCCCCGGCTTATGCCCAAGCCGGCGGCTTGCACACAATTACTGTGGAGCAAGCTGTGGATAACCCGTGCAAGGCTGCTTCAGCCCCTGACGCCACAGGGCCTGCAGGCAACTGATCATTTTTCGCTCACCGGCTGGCGGACAAAAAAGGAGCCGTTTCAAGCACTTTGCCCCGAACTGGTGCTCGTCCGGGGTCGTGGCTCATCGCTCAAGGTGCATGCCTGAGGGACCTCCTGGTTTTTCTGACCCACTGGCCAGGAAATTGCTTTATCCACAGGCACACCGCCCAGCCGTCGAGCCAGCCATGCCCAATTCCGCCGTGCCCGTTGTCCCCACACCGCGCCTGCAACTGCGCCAGATCAGCAAACGCTACCCCGGCTGCCTGGCCAACGACGCCATCGACCTGAGCATCGCCCCCGGGGAAATCCATGCCTTGCTGGGAGAAAACGGCGCCGGCAAAAGCACCTTGATGAAGATCATCTACGGGGTGGTCCAGGCCGATTCCGGAGAGCTGCTCTGGCAAGGGCGCCGTCAGTCCATCGCCAACCCGGCCCAGGCCCGGAGCCTGGGCATCGGCATGGTGTTCCAGCATTTCTCGTTGTTCGAAACCCTCAGCGTGGCGCAGAACATCGCCCTGGCCATGGGCCGCGGCGCGGGCACGCCGAACCAGCTGGAAGCCAGGATCCGCGAGGTTTCCCAGCGCTATGGCATGCCCCTGGAACCCCAGCGCCTGGTGCACAGCCTGTCCATCGGCGAGCGCCAGCGGGTGGAGATCGTGCGCTGCCTGATGCAGGACATCCGTCTGCTGATCCTCGACGAACCGACCTCGGTCCTGACGCCCCGGGAGGCCGACGATCTGTTCATGACCCTGCGCCGGCTGGCCGACGAGGGCTGCAGCATCCTATTCATCAGCCACAAGCTCGGCGAGGTGCGCGCCCTGTGCCACAGCGCCACCGTGCTGCGCGCGGGCCGGGTGGCCGGGCACTGTATTCCTGCGCAGTGCTCGGACCCGGAACTGGCGCGGCTGATGGTCGGCGACGCCGCAGCGATGATCACCGAGCACCCCAAAGCCCGGGGCAGCCATGACTTCCTGCGCATCGACCACCTCAGCTGGCACAGCCCCGATCCCTTTGGCTGCTCGCTCAAGGCCATCGACCTGACCCTGCGCAGCGGCGAGATCGTCGGCATCGCCGGGGTCGCCGGCAATGGCCAGGACGAGCTGCTGGCGCTGCTCAGCGGCGAGCAGCGCCTGGCAGCCGACGAGGCCCGACGTATCTGCTTTGCCGGCCAGGCGGTGGGCCACCTGTACCCCGATGCGCGGCGCCGGAAGGGCCTGGCCTTCGTCCCCGCCGAACGCCTGGGGCACGGCGCCGTGCCGGAGCTGAGCCTGGAAGACAACGCCCTGCTCAGCGCCTTCGAGCAGGGACTGGTGCGCCACGGCCTGATTCGACGATCCCGGGTCCGGGCCCTGGCCGAGCGCATCATCCAGCGCTTCGGGGTCAAGACCGGCGACGCCCAAAGCCCGGCCCGTAGCCTGTCCGGCGGCAACCTGCAGAAATTCATCCTCGGGCGCGAAATCCTCCAGCAGCCACGCCTGCTGATCGCCGCACACCCGACCTGGGGCGTGGACGTGGGCGCTGCCGCCACCATTCACCAGGCACTGATCGCCCTGCGCGACGCCGGGGCGGCGATCCTGGTGATCTCCGAAGACCTGGATGAACTGCTGCAGATCAGCGATCGCATCGGCGCCCTGTGCAGCGGTCGCCTGTCGGCGTTGAAGGACTGCGCCGACACCTCCCTGGTGGAAATCGGCGGCTGGATGGCCGGCGATTTCACCCCGTCCCCTTCAGCCCCCGCCTTAGCGGTGTAACGGAGTTGTCCATGCTGCTTTCACTCGAACCCCGCGGACGGCAATCGCGCCTGATGCTCGGCTGCTCGCCCCTGCTGGCCGCGCTGCTGACCCTGGGCTGTGGCGCCCTGCTGTTCATGGCCCTGGGACAGGACCCGATACTGACCTTGCACACCTTGCTGATCGCGCCGCTGGGCGACCTGTATGGCGTCTCCGAACTGCTGGTCAAGGCGCTGCCGATCCTGCTTTGCGCCCTGGGCCTGGCGGTGGCCTACCGGGCACGCATCTGGAACATCGGCGCCGAAGGCCAACTGCTGCTCGGGGCCCTGGCCGGCAGTGCCCTGGCGGTCAACCTCATCGAGCTGCAAAGCCGCTGGGCGCTGGTGCTGATCCTGCTCACCGGCACCCTGGCCGGGGCCGCCTGGGCCGGGCTCACCGCCTGGTTGCGCACGCGCTTCAACGCCAACGAAATCCTCACCAGCATCATGCTCAACTACATCGCCCTGAACCTGTTGCTGTATTGCGTGCACGGCCCCTTGAAGGACCCCGCCGGGTTCAACTTTCCCGAGTCGGCGATGTTCGGCGACTTCAGTCGCCTGCCGCTGTTGATGGACGACGGCCGGGTTCACGCCGGGGTGTACTTTGCCCTGCTGGCCCTGGTGGCGGTCTGGGTGCTGTTGCAGAAAAGCTTTGTCGGCTTCCAGATCAAGGTGCTGGGCCTGGATGCGCGCGCCGCCGGTTTCGTCGGCTTCCGCCAAAAGCGCCTGATCTGGCTGGCGCTGTTGATCAGCGGTGCCCTGGCCGGGTTGGCCGGGGTCTGCGAAGTCAGCGGCCCCATCGGCCAGCTGGTGCCGCAAGTCTCCCCCGGCTATGGCTATGCCGCGATTACCGTGGCCTTTCTCGGGCGCCTGAACCCGATCGGCATCCTGTTCTCCAGCCTGCTCATGGCGCTGCTGTACATCGGTGGCGAAAGCGCGCAGATGACCCTCAACCTGCCCCAGGCCATCACCCAGCTGTTCCAGGGAATGATGCTGTTCTTCCTCCTGGCCTGCGACGTACTGATCCTCTACCGGCCGCGCCTGAACCTGCGCTGGGCACGCCGCGACACGCCCCTCAGCGCAACCGCCGGAGCCCTGTGATGGACATCGATCTGCTGAGCAACATCTTCTACGCCATGGTCCGCTGCGGCACGCCCTTGCTGCTGGTGGCCCTGGGGGAGCTGATCTGTGAAAAAAGCGGGGTTCTCAACCTCGGCCAGGAAGGCATGATGCTGTTCGGCGCGGTGGTGGGGTTTATCGTCGCCCTCAACAGCGGGCAGCTGTGGCTCGGGGTACTGCTGGCGATGGCGGCGGGCATGCTGCTGTCGGCGCTGTTCGCCCTGGTGGCCCTGGTGTTCAACGCCAATCAGGTGGCCACCGGACTGGCCCTGAGCATTTTCGGCGTCGGCCTGTCGAGCTTTGTCGGCGCGGCCTGGGTCGGCAAGCCCCTGGCCGGGTTCGAGCCCCTGGCACTGCCGTTGCTCAGCGACATCCCGCTGATCGGCCGCATGCTGTTCGCCCAGGACCCGCTGGTGTACCTGTCCTTCGTCCTGTTCGCCCTGGTGGCCTGGGTCATCCTCAAGAGCCGGATCGGCCTGATCATCCAGGCCGTCGGCGAAAACCCCGACGCCGCCAGTGCCATGGGCCTGCCGGTGCTGCGGGTGCGGACGCTCGCGGTGCTGTTCGGCGGCGCCATGGCCGGGCTGGCCGGGGCCTACCTGTCCCTGGCCTACACGCCGATGTGGGCCGAGAACATGAGCGCCGGTCGCGGCTGGATCGCCCTGGCCCTGGTGGTGTTCGCCAGCTGGCGCGTGTGGCGCCTCTTGCTCGGCGCCTACCTGTTCGGCCTGGCCAGCATCCTGCACCTGGTGGCCCAGGGCCTGGGGCTGGCGATTCCGGCCAACCTGCTGGCGATGCTGCCCTATGCCGCGACCATCCTGGTGCTGGTGCTGCTGTCCAGGGACGCCTTGCGCACTCGCCTGTACGCACCGGTGTCCCTGGGCCAGCCATGGCAAGCGGGCCATTAGATGACCGGCACACGCCCCGCTGCAGCCGGCTTGCCGGCAACGCCTTTGACCGGCAGCAACTGCGCCACGCACCAAGCCAGCTCGAACAACAGGATCCCCCAGAGCAGCGCCGTGGCGCCGTGCATCAGGGCATAAAGCTGCCAGCTGGCGAAAAGGATGCGTCCCACCGCGTCATATCGGCCAAACGCCTGCTGCGGATCGCGAATCCGCAGCACCGCCCACACACAGACAATCGAGCCCATCAGGTTGGCCATCAACAGGTGGGTCGGTTCGAAAGGCGGCAGGCTGCCCGCCAGGTGCAAGGCCTGGGCCGTGTCCTGCAGCAACCCGTGCAGGGCCATGAAACTCCAGGGGGTGACAAAGGCCAGGGTCATCAGCAAGTCATACCAGCCGCTGGCCCGGACCAATGTCCGATACTGCTCGGTCGTCCACATAGATGTCGCTCCATCGATTCAAGGAGCGCGCAGGCTAAAGCCTGGAGTATGCTCCAGGGTCAAGCCCTTTCGAGCCCCACGCATGCGCATTGCACAACTGGCCGCCGCCTGCGCCGTCAGCCACCACACCCTGAGCTTCGACCCGCGAAGCGGGCTGGCCGCGTCCCCGCGCAGCGCCAAAAGGTGTCGCGACTGTCCGCCCGAGAGGCGGTCATTGCGGCTCGACATCAAGACCGCGCAAGCGAACCGGGGCACTTGCGCCAGGCGCTGCAACCGCGGCTCGGCCAAGCCTGTCCATTGAATCCGTGATCCTCATTTTTCAAGGAGCCTCCTCATGTCCACGGCAAAAACCGCTCTGATCATCGGCGCTTCCCGGGGCCTGGGCCTCGGCCTGGTCCAGCGCCTGCTCGAAGACGGCTGGCAGGTCACTGCCACCGTGCGCAACCCGCACAAGGCCGAGGCCCTGCAAGCGTTGGGCAAGGTGCAGATCGAGCAGCTGGACATGGACGATCAGCAAGCCGTGATCGCCCTCAGCCATAAGCTCAAGGATCAGGTGTTCGACCTGCTGTTCGTCAACGCCGGGGTCAAGGGCCCGGACAACCAGTTGCCGGGCCACGCGACCCTGGCCGAAGTCGGCCAACTGTTCTTCACCAACGCCGTGGCGCCGATCAACCTGGCCCAGCGCTTTGTCGGGCAGATCCGCAAGGACAGCGGCGTGCTGGCGTTCATGAGTTCGGTGCTGGGCAGCGTGACCATGCCGGATGCCCCGGAACTGGCGCTGTACAAGGCCAGCAAGGCGGCGCTGAACTCCATGACCAACAGCTTCGTCACCCAGCTGCAACAGAAGCTGACCGTGCTCTCGCTGCACCCGGGCTGGGTGAAGACCGACATGGGCGGCGAAGGCGCCGACATCGACGTGCAAACCAGCACCCGCGGGCTGATCGCCCAGGTCAATGCCTACACCGGCAAGGGCGGGCATCACTTCGTCAACTACAAGGGCGAAACCATCCCCTGGTAAGCCCGCAACCCCTGCAACCAGTGTCCCAGGCAGTGCTTGCACAGCGCTGCCAAGGCTCTGCAACGGGGGGCAAAAGGCAAGTTTTGTCCCCCGGCAAATCTTTCGCTAGACTGCGCACCTCGCCCCTTGCGGCGACCCTGGATCAGCAGACAGGGCAACACTGAGCTGGCTAACCTGAACCCACTTTCAGAGGAGCCGGCCACCATGCCTGCGACCCGTACCTGGTTAAAAAATCCCCTGGCCATCTTCACCGGCAATGCCCTCGACGCCCGCGGCGGCCTGGTGCTGCAAGACGGTCTGATCGTTGAAGTGCTGGGCCAGGGCCAACAGCCTGCAAGCCCCTGCCAGCAGGTCTTCGATGCCCGTGAGCACGTGTTGCTGCCGGGCCTGATCAACACCCATCATCACTTCTACCAAACCCTGACCCGGGCCTGGGCGCCGGTGGTCAACCAGCCGCTGTTCCCCTGGCTCAAGACCCTGTATCCGGTCTGGGCCCGGCTGACCCCGGAAAAACTCGCCCTGGCCACCAAAGTGGCGCTGGCCGAACTGCTGCTCTCCGGTTGCACCACCGCCGCCGACC
The DNA here is from genome assembly GCF_001547915.1 of Pseudomonas sp. St29. Taxonomy (NCBI): domain Bacteria; kingdom Pseudomonadati; phylum Pseudomonadota; class Gammaproteobacteria; order Pseudomonadales; family Pseudomonadaceae; genus Pseudomonas; species Pseudomonas sp. St29. The sequence continues at coordinate 811,882 of NZ_AP014628.1, read as the reverse complement.
ATCACTACCTGTTTCCCGACGGCCTGGAAAACGCCATCGACGTGCAAGTCGAAAGCGTGCGTGAACTGGGCATGCGCGCCATGCTCACCCGCGGTTCCATGAGCCTGGGCGAAAAGGACGGCGGCCTGCCACCGCAACAGACCGTGCAGGAAGGCCAGGTGATTCTCGACGACAGTCAGCGCCTGATTCGCCAGTACCACGAGCGTGGCGACGGCGCGCAAATCCAGATCGCCCTGGCGCCGTGCTCGCCGTTCTCGGTGACCCCGGAAATCATGTCGGCCAGCGCCGAACTGGCCAACGGACTCGATGTGCGCCTGCACACTCACCTCGCCGAAACCCTCGACGAAGAAGACTTCTGCCTGCAGCGCTTCGGCCTGCGCACCGTGGATTACCTGGACAGCGTCGGCTGGCTCGGTCCGCGTACCTGGCTGGCCCACGGCATCCACTTCAACCCGGATGAAATCGCCCGCCTGGGCGCTGCCGGCACCGGCATCTGCCATTGCCCGAGTTCGAACATGCGCCTGGCCTCCGGCATCTGCCCCAGCATCGAGCTGACCGACGCCGGCGCGCCCCTGGGCTTGGGCGTGGACGGTTCGGCGTCCAACGATGCGTCGAACATGATCCTCGAAGCGCGGCAGGCGCTGTACATCCAGCGCCTGCGCTACGGCGCCGAGAAGATCACCCCGGAGCGGGTATTGGGCTGGGCGACCCGGGGTTCGGCGAGCCTGCTGGGCCGCACCGACATCGGCGAGCTGGCGGTGGGCAAGCAGGCGGACCTGGCGTTGTTCAAGCTCGATGAGCTGCGTTTCTCGGGCAGCCATGATCCGGTTTCGGCGCTGCTGTTGTGCGGCGCGGATCGGGCGGATCGGGTCATGATCGGCGGCCAGTGGCGGGTGATTGATGGCCAGGTCGAAGGGCTGGACCTGAAAAACCTGATCGCCGATCACAGCCAGGCGGCCCGGCAGTTGATCGCCGGTAGCTGATCGTTGAGTCCAACGGCGAGGGACCCGATCCCTCGCCTGCGCCTTAAGCGGAATCGGATTGAGGAAACATGTTAGTTTCCGCCCTCGAACGAACCGCTATAGGGACATTACGTGAAACCAAAGTACGGACTGGCGCTCTGCGTCGCGCTGCTGATTTCAGGCTGCGAGAAACAGGAGGTTGCTGGCCCGCCCAGCAACGTGCTGTCAGCTGAAAAAGTGGCAGAAATTGCGTCGACCATCAGCCGTAAATACCCGAATCTGTCCCCACAAAACCGCGAGGCCGTACTTAACACAGTGGTCCGCTCGCTGGACAACATGGTGCTGATTGAGGGGGGCGAATTCCAGATGGGCGATTTCGGCTGGCCCCGTGGCTTCGACCCACAGGCCTTGTGCCAATGGCCCTGTGGCGTGGCCCCGGAAAAAATGGAGCGGATCAGCCTCGAGGTCGATGACGACTTCGTTCATCCGGTCAAATTGAGCAGCTATTACCTGTCCTCGTTGCAAACCACCCTGGGCGATTTTGATCTGTTCTTCCTGGCCCAAGGCAAGCCGCCGTTCGACGCAAAACTGCGCGAACTCGCCGAGATGAAGCACCTTTACCAGGCAAACCTGCCCGCCCCGGCGTCTAAAGAATGGCAAGAAGCCAAGGATTACTGCGGCTGGCTGGCAGAGCTCAGCGGCTATCCCGTCGATCTACCCACCGAGGCCCAATGGGAATATGCGGCGCGCAACCGCGGCCAACCGGTGATGTTCGCCACCGACAACGGCAATCTGGATTACGGCCGCAACTTCCCGGCCCCTGACGACAACGAAACCTTCGCCGTGGATAGGTTCGTGCCCAATCCGCTGGGCCTCTACAACCTCACCGGCAACGCCAGTGAATGGGTCAACGATTGGTACGATAAACACTACTATCGCGAGTCTCCCGTGGAGAACCCGCAAGGGCCTGAAACAGGCATTTATCGGGCGCAACGGGGCGCAAACAACGTAAATGCCAACGACCCGACCTTTTCGCCCTCGGCCAGCACCGTGCGTCGTTGGAGCTGGGGGGCACTCGCGGCCTGGAATGCCCCCGGAGTCAGCTTTCGCTGTGCCATCCAGTCAGCGCAGCCGCTTTAAAGACCCAGCAGCGACAGCATGATGAAGGTGGCAAACAGCACGAAGTGAGTCATGCCCTCGATGGCGTTGGTTTCACCGTCATTGAGGTTGATCGCGCTGACGATCAGGGTGATGAACACCATCACCGTCTGCACCGGGGTCATGGCCATCTGGAACGGCTGGCCGGTGTACAGGGCCATGGCCTCCATCACCGGCACCGTGAGGATCACCGTCGACAGGGACGCGCCCAGGGCCACGTTGACCACCGACTGCATGCGGTTGGCCAGGGCCGCGCGCAGGGCGGTGAGAATCTCCGGCGCGGCAGAAATCGCCGCCACCAGGATCGCCGTGATCACCGGCGGCGCGCCCGTGCCTTCCAGGCCCAGGTCCAGGGTCTTGGACATCACCTCGGCCAGGGCGCCGATCACCACCACGCCGAACACCAGGATGCCGATGCTCCAGGCCAGGTTGATGGCCTGGGGTTGTTCCTGGGCCTCTTTACTGCGGCGCTTTTCCGGGTAGCTGTAGCTGAAGAAGTAACTGTGGGGCCCGACCTGCATGCGCAGGAACAGGGTGTAGAGCACCACCATCGCACCGATGGTGAAGGCCGAATAGACCTTCCAGTCGGCCTCGGGGATGAACTCCGGCACCACCATCGACACGCCCATGGCGGTGAGAATCATCACGCTGTAGGTGCGCGCCGAATCGTCGTTGTAGGGCTGCTCGCCGTGCTTGATGCCGCCCATCAGCGCGGCCAGGCCGAGGATGCCGTTGATGTCCAGCATCACCGCCGAATAGATGGTGTCGCGCACCAGGGTCGGCGAGGCTTCGTTGCTCATCATGATGGCCAGGATCACCACCTCCACCAACACAGCGGCCAGGGTCAGGATCATGGTGCCGTAGGGGTCGCCGACCTTTTCCGCCAGCAGTTCGGCGTGATGGGCGACGCGCATCGAGGCGATGACGATAAAGCCGATCAGCACCAACCCGGCCATCAGGGCGATGCCTTGGCCGCTATTGAGCAACAGGTGTTCCAGGGGATAGGCGGCCACGGCCGCCAGCAGCGCAAGCAGCAAAAACTGTTCTTGCTTGAGGGAAGTGAACATTGCAGTCCTTTGACGGAAATAAAAACGAGTACAGGAGATGAGTAAAAGACTACTTCGGGTCACTAACGTTTCGTTACATGTTAGTGCACCAGCCTCAGGCACCGCGCACCGGGTTGGATCTTGAAAGCCCTTCGCCGGCAAGCCGGCTCCAACATTCCAGCCCCGTAGGAGCTGGCTTGCCAGCGAAAAGCGCGCCCCAAAGCCCCCGTAGAAACCGCCTCGCCGGCGCACCGCCATCTTTGTTGTCCTGTTGGTCAGCTATTTGCATTGGCCTGCAGCGTTTGCCGCCCGCCCCCCTCACAACAAGATGGAGCTTCCATTCATGCATACACGCCCGTTGCACAAGCTGCTCTGCGCCCTGGCCGCCGCCATCGGCCTGAGTGCCAGCCTCACCGCCAGCGCCGCCGACCCGCTGAAGGTCGGCTTCGTCTACATCGGCCCCATCGGCGACCACGGCTGGACCTATCAGCATGAGCAGGGACGCAAGGCCCTGGCGGAAAAGTTCGGCGAGCAGATCAAGACCAACTACGTCGAGAACGTGGCCGAAGGCGCCGACGCCGAGCGGGTGATCCGCAACATGGCCAAGGACAACTACGACCTGATCTTCACCACCTCCTTCGGCTACATGAACCCCACCCTGAAAGTCGCCAAGCAGTTCCCCAAGGTGACCTTCGAACACGCCACCGGCTACAAGCAGGACAAGAACCTTGGCACCTACCTGGCGCGCACCTACGAGGGGCGTTACGTCGGCGGCTTTCTCGCGGCGAAGATGACCAAGAGCAAGAAGATCGGCTACGTCGCCTCGTTCCCGATCCCGGAGGTGATCCGCGACATCAACGCCATCCAGCTGGCCCTGAACAAGTACAACCCGGGCACCGAGATCAAGGTGGTGTGGGTCAACTCCTGGTTCGACCCGGGCAAGGAAGCCGACGCCGCCAACGCCCTGATCGACCAGGGCGCCGACGTGATCTTCCAGCACACCGACAGCCCGGCGCCGATCCAGGCCGCAGAACGCCGTGGCGTGTATGCGGTGGGCTACGCCTCGGACATGGCCCACTTCGGCCCCAAGGCGGTGCTGACCTCCATCGTCAACAACTGGGCCCCGCACTACATCCAGGCCACCCAGGGGGTGCTCGATCACAGCTGGAAATCCCAGGACTACTGGGGCGGCCTGAAAGAGGGTACGGTTGAGCTGCCCCTCAGCGACCTGCTGCCGGCCCCGGTGAAAACCGAGGCCGAGCAGATCATCGCCAGCATCAAGAGCGGCGAGTTCCACCCGTTCACCGGCCCGATCAAGGACCAGGCCGGGGTCGAGAAAATCGCCGCGGGGGTCAGCGCCAGCAATGCCGAACTGGCCTCGATGAACTACTACGTCGAAGGCCTGAAGGCAGACCTCCCCAAATAAGCTGGTCGTCGCTGCCGGAACATCCGGCAGCGACGGCGGACCGTCAACCGGATGGGAGCCATTTCATGCATCAACTGCCGATCATCGATATCAGCCCGCTGTATCAGGAGGCCCAGCCAGGCTGGGACAGTGTCGCCAAACAGATCGACCGCGCCTGTCGTGAGTGGGGCTTCTTCTACATCAAGGGTCACCCGATCAGCGCACAACGCATCGAGCAATTGCTGGCCATGGCCAAGCATTTCTTCGCCCTGCCCAGCGCCGAAAAACTCAAGATCGACATCACCCAGAGCCGCCACCACCGCGGCTACGGCGCCATCGCCACCGAGCAACTGGACCCGAGCAAGCCCAGCGACCTCAAGGAAACCTTCGACATGGGCCTGCACCTGCCGGATGACCATCCCGAAGTGCTGGCGGACAAGCCCCTGCGCGGCCCCAATCGCCACCCGCACCTGCCCGGCTGGAAAGACCTGATGGAACAGCACTACCAGGACATGCAGGCCCTGGCCCAGACCCTGCTGCGGGCCATGACCCTGGCCCTGGGCATCGAGCGCGACTTCTTCGACCGCCGCTTCCAGGACCCGGTCAGCGTGCTGCGGCTGATCCACTACCCGCCGCGCCACACCGCCAGCAGCGAAGAACAGCAAGGCGCCGGCGCCCACACCGACTATGGCTGCATCACCCTGCTCTACCAGGACACCGCCGGTGGCTTGCAGGTGCGCAACGTCCAGGGGCAGTGGATCGATGCGCCGCCCATCGAAGGCAGCTTCGTGGTCAACCTCGGCGACATGATGGCGCGCTGGAGCAACGACCGTTACCTGTCGACCCCGCACCGGGTCATCAGCCCGCTGGGGGTGGACCGCTACTCGATGCCGTTCTTTGCCGAACCGCACCCGGACACCCGCATCGAATGCCTGCCCGGCTGCCAGGACGCGGAGCACCCGGCCAAGTACCCGGTGACCACCTGCGCCGAATTCCTGCTGTCGCGCTTTGCCGATACCTACGCCTATCGCCGGGAGCTGGAGCAGGCCTGATCGCCCATTCGGTCAGGTTTTACCGAACAATGGCGCCGCCAGATGTAGAATGGCGGCTTTTTCGGGCCCGGTGAAAACCTGGCGATAGCCGCAACCGCCGCCAGTTCCCCAGAGAAGGGCACGGCCCCGGCAGCGCATCACTCTCGCAGCGCCCGCCTGCACCTGATGAGACAACACCATGTATGACTGGCTGAACGCCTTGCCCAAGGCCGAGTTGCACCTGCACCTGGAAGGTTCCCTGGAACCGGAACTGCTGTTCGCCCTGGCCGAACGCAACAAGATCGCCCTGCCCTGGAGCGACGTCGAAACCCTGCGCAAGGCCTACGCCTTCAACAACCTGCAGGAATTCCTCGACCTGTATTACCAGGGCGCCGATGTGCTGCGCACCTCCCAGGATTTCTACGACCTGACCTGGGCCTACCTGCTGCGCTGCAAAGAGCAGAACGTGATCCACACCGAGCCGTTCTTCGATCCGCAGACCCACACCGACCGCGGTATCCCGTTCGAAGTGGTGCTCAACGGCATCGCCGCCGCCCTCAAGGACGGAGAACAGCAACTGGGCATCACCAGCGGCCTGATCCTCAGCTTCCTGCGCCACTTGAGCGAAGAAGAAGCACAGAAAACCCTCGACCAGGCGCTGCCGTTCCGCGATGCCTTCGTTGCCGTGGGCCTGGACAGTTCGGAAATGGGTCACCCGCCGAGCAAGTTCCAGCGGGTCTTCGACCGCGCCCGCAGCGAAGGCTTCCTGACCGTCGCCCACGCCGGCGAGGAAGGCCCGCCGGAGTACATCTGGGAAGCCCTGGACCTGCTGAAGATCCAGCGCATCGACCACGGCGTACGCGCTTTCGAGGATGAGCGGCTGATGCAGCGCATCATCGACGAGCAGATCCCGCTGACCGTGTGCCCGCTGTCCAACACCAAGCTCTGCGTGTTCGACCACATGTCCCAGCACAACATCCTGCAAATGCTCGAGCGCGGGGTGAAGGTCACGGTCAACTCCGATGACCCGGCCTACTTCGGCGGCTACGTCACCGAGAACTTCCACGCCCTGTACACCGACCTGGGCATGACCCAGGACCAGGCCCGGCGCCTGGCGCAGAACAGCCTGGATGCGCGGCTGGTCAAGCCGTAACGGCCTTCGCCGGCCAGCCGGCTCCTACAGGTTCGTGTAGGAGCCGGCTGGCCGGCGAACAGCTCCCCCTCTCTATCAGCCCCCCGCCTCGCTCAACGCCTCCAGCGTCTTGCCCCGGGTCTCCATCCCGAACAGCCAGACCACTCCCGCCGCGATCACGAAGCACGCCGCCCCCAGGGCAAACACCCCGCCCTGCCCGGTGATGGGAAACACCAGCCCGGTCACCAAGGGCCCCAGCAACGAACCGATCCGGCCAACGGCCGAAGCAAAGCCCGAGCCCGTGGCCCGGGCCGACGTCGGGTACAGCTCGGGCGTGTAGGTGTAGAGCACCGCCCACATGCCGAACAGGAAGAACTGCATCAACAGCCCGGTGCCGATCAGCAGCCCGACGTTGCCGCCAAACACCGCGCTCTGTCCGTAGAAGAACGCCATGACCCCGCCACCGAGCAAGGTCACGATGCACACCGGCTTGCGTCCCCAGCGCTCCACCAGCCAGGCGGCCATGAGAAACCCGGGAATCCCGCCCAGGGAAATCAGCACCGTGTAGTACACCGACTGCGTCACGGCAAAACCGGATGTTTGCAACAAGGCGCTGAGCCAGGACGTCAGCCCGTAGAAACCCAGCAGGGCGAAGAACCACAGGCTCCAGATCATCATCGTGCGTTGCCGGTACAGGGGCGACCAGATCTGTTTCAGCGCGGAGAAAAAGTGCCCCGGCGCACTGTCGAGGCGTGGCAGGCGCACCGGCTCCGGCAACTGCGCCGTGCCCAGGGAAGCCCGGACCTTGTTCTCGATGTCGTCCAGCACGCGGTCCGCATCGGCATGCCGCCCGGCCTGCTCCAGCCAGCGCGGCGACTCGGGAATGAAGAAGCGGATCACCAGCACGAACACCGCCGGAATCGCCAGCACCAGGAAGATGTCGCGCCAGCCGATCAGCGGCAGGAGGAAATACGACAGCACCCCGGAGGCAACGAAACCCAAGGGCCAGAAGCCGTCCATCAAGGCGATGTAGCGTCCACGACGCTGCGCCGGGATCATCTCCGAAAGCATCGATTGGGCGATGGGAAACTCCATGCCCATGCCGATCCCCAGCAGCACCCGGAACAGGGTCAGGCTGTCCACGCTCTGGGCGGTGGAACACAGGTAGCTGGCCAGGCCCCAGAGCACGATGCTCCATTGGAACACCGGCTTGCGCCCGAAGCGGTCGGCGAGCATGCCCGACAGCGACGCGCCGAGCACCATGCCGAAGAAACTGGAGCTGGCCAGCACGCCGGCCTGGGCCGAGCTCAGGCCGAACTCGGTTTTGATCGAGCCGAGGAGGAACGTCATCATCGCCAGGTCCATGGAATCGAAGAAAAACGCCAGGGCGATGATGATGAAGATCACGCGGTGATAACCGCTGATGGGCAATCGTTCCAAGCGCTCGGCGGCGCTGTATCCCTGTATGGCCATGCCCGTTCCCCCGGTTGAATGCTGGACCGTCCGAGTGTGCGGGATCGAGGCCGGGACGGATGGCTGAGGGCGACCTGTTCGCGTCAGGCAGCGACGCCGGGCACGGGGCCGGGGTTGGCCGGCTGCTACGGGCGGCGGGCGCTGATCTCGGCGCAACGCTCCTGAAGCAGGTCGCGCAGCAACTTCACCGGTTTGCTCAGGTGCGCCCGATGGGTGCACAGCAGGTTCAACGACGCGCCTTCGCAGCGCAGCTCCGGCAGCAGGATCTGCAGGCGACCGGCGAGCACATCGCCGGCCACGTCCAGCCAGGACTTGTAGGCAATTCCCTCGCCGGCCACGGCCCAGCGCCGCACCACATCGGCATCGTCGCTCAAGCGGTCGCCACTGACGGTCAGGCTCACCTCGCGCTTGCCGTCAAAAAAACTCCAGAGGTCGTGCGCCCGGCTGTCGAGCATGTACAGCAGGCAGTTGTGCTGGGCCAGGTGCTCCAGCTGGCGCGGTTCGCCGTGCCGCGCCAGGTAGCTGGGAGCGGCGCACAGCACCCGGCGGTTGTCCGGGGCCACCGGCAAGGCCACCAGGCTGGAGTCCTCCGGCTCGCCGTAGCGCAGGGCGATATCCACCGGCTGGCGGAACAGGTCGGCAATCCGGTCCCCTAGCAGCAGGCGCACGCTGAGCTTGGGGTAGGCACGCTGAAACTCGTCGAGCCAGGGCAGCAGCAGGTTGCGGCCAAAGTCCGAAGGCGCGGACAGTTGCAACACGCCGCTGACCTGATCCTGGCCGCTGGCCAACAGGCGCCGTCCTTCATCCAGGTTGCTCAAGGCGGCGCGGGCGTATTCCAGAAAGCCCTCGCCCTCGGCGGTCAGGCGCAGGCTGCGGGTCGAGCGGGCCAGCAGGCGCGCGCCCAGGTGTTCTTCAATGCGCTTGAGGGCGGCGCTGGCCACCGCCGGCGACAGGTCCATGACCCGGGCCGCCGCCGACAGGCTGCCCAGATCGGCGGCACGCACGAACAACTGCAGGTCATCGAATCGCAGCATCGGTGAATTTCCGGATTATCAAAAAAATATTGAAAGAGACTGCTCTTTTAGCCGGTTTTATCTTCAGGAGAAATAGCCAATTATCTGCCCATCGCCTGACTCCCCTGAGGAAAACCCCATGTCCCAAGCCTTTACCGCGATTGCGACGCTGATCGCCAAGCCCCAGCAGCAAGCCGTCCTCAAGCGCGAACTCAGCGCCCTGGTCCCGCCCAGCCGCGAGGAAGCCGGCTGCCAGTACTACGAACTGCATGAGGACGCCGCGCAGCCGGGCACCTTCTACGTACTGGAACGCTGGGACGATGAAGCCGCCCTGGAATTTCACAACCACACGGCGCACTTCCAGCACTTCATCGCCCAGACCCGTGAAGCAATCGAGCACTTCGAGCTCAAGCGCCTGCAATTGCTCGTCTGAGCCCAACTCTCACACTCATCAGGAACTCATCATGAAAGCCATCGCCTACTACGCCTCCCTGCCGATCGACGACCCCAAGTCCCTGCAAGACATCGAACTGCCCGAGCCGGTGGCCGGCCCTCGCGACCTGCTGGTGGAGGTCAAGGCCATCTCGGTCAACCCGGTGGACACCAAAGTGCGCCAGAACGTCCAGCCCGAAGGCGGCGCCGCCAAGGTGCTGGGCTGGGACGTGGCCGGCGTGGTCAAGGCCGTGGGCAGCGAGGTCAGCCTGTTCAAGGTCGGCGACCGGGTGTTCTACGCCGGCTCCATTGCCCGGGCCGGCGGCAACAGCCAATTGCATACGGTGGATGAACGCATCGTCGGCCATATGCCCAAGAGCCTGGGCTTTGCCGAAGCCGCGGCCCTGCCGCTGACCGCGATCACCGCCTGGGAGCTGCTGTTCGAACGCCTGCAGATCAGCCAGGACCGCAGCGACCAGGGCCAGAGCCTGCTGATTGTCGGCGCCGCCGGCGGGGTCGGTTCGATTCTCACCCAACTGGCCCGGCAACTGACCGGCCTCAAGGTGATCGGCAGTGCCTCCCGGGAACAGACCCAGGCCTGGGTCCGCGAGCTGGCGCCCAGCATGTGGTGGATCACCGCCAGCCACTGAGCGCCGAGCTCAAGCGCATCGGCATCCATCAGGTGACCCACGTGGCCAGCCTGACCCAGACCGACGCTCACCTCGATGAATTGGTGGAGGCCCTGGCGCCCCAGGGCAAGCTGGCCCTGATCGACGACCCAAAAAGCCTCGATGTGACCAAGCTCAAGCGCAAGAGCCTGTCGCTGCACTGGGAGTTCATGTACACCCGTTCGCTGTTCGAAACCGCCGACATGCAAGAGCAGCATGTGCTGCTCAACAAGGTCGCCGAGCTGATCGACGCCGGCACCCTGAAGACCACGCTGGGCGAGCATTTCGGCCAGATCAACGCGGCCAACCTGCGGCGTGCCCATGCCGTGCTGGAGAGCGGCACGGCCAAGGGCAAGATCGTTCTGGAAGGTTTCTAAGGCCCTGGCGGACGGTGGCCATCGCGCAGAAAAGCTCGTTGGTCGCCGTCAGTCCGAGAGTTGATTTCGGTCATATTTGTGACCGTATTCGGGTCTACACTGGCAGCCCTTGCACCGCACTCTTTTAGCGTTAGGAGGTCAGCAATGAAGATCCTGATAAAAGAACTGGCACACCCTCAAGGCTCCCAATGGCAGGTACGCCTGGATCAGCACGCGGTGACTTTCCGCAGCGAGGCCGAAGCCCGGGCGTTCACCCAGACCCTGCAGGCCCGCTTGCAAGCTCCCCACCAGATTCCCCAGGTTCAGCGCGCCGTCGGCTGACTCAAGGCTCGGCGGCTCTCAAGGCCCGGGCATTCTGCAAACGCCGGGTCACGACCGCCATGCTCACCGCCAGAACCCCGCACAGGCAGATGACCATGGCCATCGGCATGGCGCTGCCATCGTGCAATACCCCCACCAGATAGGCGGCACCCGCCGCCACGCTGAACTGCAGGCAACCGAGCATCGCCGACGCGCTGCCGGCCCGCGCGCCCTGGCCGTTCATGGCACAGGCCGCAGCGTTGGGAATGATGCAGCCCAGGCTGGCGATGCACACGAACAACGGCAGTAGCAGCGGCCAGAGTGCGCTGGTGTGCAAGGCGCTGATTCCCAACAGGGTCAGGCCCGCCGCCAGGTAGATCCACACCGTGCGCGCCAGCAGAAAGGCCGGCCCGCGCTTGGCCAGCAGGCGCGCATTGATCTGCGCCACCAGGATGAAGCCCCCGGCGTTGATCCCGAAGAACCAGCCAAAGTGCTCCGCCGGCACGCCGTAGAGCTTGATAAAGACAAAGGGCGAACCGGCGATGTAGGAAAACATCCCGGCGATGGCGATGCCGCCGGTCAGGGCGTGACCGAGAAAGACCCGGTCCGCCAGCAGCAGGCCGTACTGGCGCAGCGCTCCGGACAAGGGCAGGCGCGGACGCGTGGCCGGCATGCTTTCCGGCAGGCCCAGGGCCACCGCCAATCCGGACAGGGCGCTGAACACCGTGAGCATGATGAAGATCGACTGCCAGCCATACAGGTTGACCAGCAGGCCGCCGAGCATCGGCGCCAGGATCGGCGCCAGGCCCATCACCAGCATCAGTTGGGAGAACACCTTGGCCGAGCCCACCGCGTCGCACTTGTCGCTGACCACCGCGCGGGAAATCACCATGCCGGCACAGCCGCCCAGGGCCTGGACAAAACGTGCACCGATCAGCCACTCCAGGTTGGGGGCATAGGCGCAGGCCACGGAGGCCAGGGTGAACAGCCCCACGCCAGCCAGCAGGGGCAGGCGCCGGCCAAAACGGTCGGCCACCGGGCCATAGGCCAGCTGGCCGATGGACAGGCCGAGGAAATAGGCTGCCAGGGTCAGTTGGACGTGTTTTTCATCGGTGCCGAAAGCCAGGGCCATCGATGGAAAGGCCGGCAGGTAGAAGTCGATGGCCAAAGGGCCGAAGGCACTCAAGGCACCGAGAATCAGGATTGTGCGCAGGTTCATGGCATCCAGGCGAAGCGTAGGTCAGCGGGCGCACAGTCTAGCCGCGCTTGGACGCCTTGAACATTCCGATAGGTCGCTAACGATTAAAAAGACTCAGGCAACCTTGACCGCATAGCCTTCCTCACTGATCAGGCTGATCACTTCTTCATTGGACAGGCGACTCTCGACACCCACTTCCTTGGCCGCCAGATCGACCCGCACCGTGGCCGCCGGATCCCTGCTTTGCAAGGCTTGAGTGATGGCCCGCACGCAGTGGCCGCAGGACATGCCTTGAACATTGAAAACTTGCATCACGCTTCTCCTGTATTGGGATGCACGCAGTCTTGTCCTTGCCACCGTGGCAAGGTCAAGTTGCGGATTGATCTGCCGGGCTGGAAATCGGCGCCGCGCTCCGCCAAGCTGCACGTCTTACGACATCACAGCAGGAGATTCAGCCATGCGCTGGTCCACTTTCAGCCTCGTCGGCCTCCTTGGTCTGTTCGCGGCAGCGCCGCCGGCCCTGGCCGCAGGAGAAGACTACGGCGTCCTGATCATTTCCCGGGAGCGGCTGGAAGTCGCCACCTCCTGCGAGATCGGTCTGTACCTTCAGGACCAGCTCGCCGGCCGGCTGTTCCAGGAGCAGAGCGCCTCCTTCAACCTGCCACCGGGCAAGGTGTCCGTGCGCCTGAAACTGCTGCCGGGCCAGGCGCCGGGCTGCAACCCCGGCATGCTTGCCCCGGGATCACAGGACATCAGCCTGCGGGCCGGCGATGTACTGAAGTTCCGCATCGCCAGCAACGCCTCGGGCATGTACCTCAAGCCCGCCGCCCTGGAATACTGAAGCCCCGCCTCGCCACACGCCTTGCGCCAGCCCGCGCAAGGCGCGCTGCAACGCCCCCCTGGGACAAAATGAAGCACCCTGGCAATGCCCGCTTGACCTTGCCTGCATGGCAAGGTTGATCCTGTGGGCATCATTTACAGGGAGTGTCAGCCATGCCTGAATCAACCACCTTCGACCTGCCGATTGCCGGCATGACCTGCGCCAGCTGCGCCGGTCGTGTCGAGCGAGCCCTGGGCAAGGTCGCCGGTATCCGTGCAGTGAGCGTCAACCTGGCCACGGAACAGGCCCGGGTCGAAGCCCCCGGGGACAGCCTGCCGGCGCTGCTGCAAGCCGTGGAAAATGCCGGTTACAGCGTGCCGGTGCAATCCGTCGAATTGACCATCGGCGGCATGACCTGCGCGACCTGCGCCGGTCGCGTCGAACGGGCCTTGAACAAGGTTGCCGGGGTGCGCAGCGCCAGCGTCAACCTGGCCACCGAACGCGCCCACGTCGAGCTGCTGGGGCAGGTCGACCCGGGGCTTCTGATCAACGCCGTGACCCAGGCCGGCTACTCCGCCAGCCGGTGGCAAGCCGAGCAGAAACAGGGCGACGAGCAACAGCAGCACCTGCGCCGCGAGCGCTGGAGCCTGGCGCTGGCGATCCTCCTGGCCCTGCCCCTGGTGCTGCCGATGCTGGTACAACCCTTCGGCCTGCACTGGATGCTCCCGGCCTGGGCCCAGTTCGCCCTGGCCACCCCGGTGCAGTTCATCTTCGGCGCACGCTTCTATGTCGCCGCCTGGAAAGCCGTGCGCGCCGGCAGCGGCAACATGGACCTGCTGGTGGCCCTGGGCACCAGTGCCGGTTATGGCCTGAGCCTGTATGAATGGGCCACGGCCGCCACCGGCAGCATGCCGCACCTGTACTTCGAAGCCTCGGCGGTGGTGATCGCCCTGGTGCTGCTGGGCAAGTACCTGGAAAGCCGCGCCAAGCGCCAGACCGCCAGCGCCATCCGCGCCCTGGAAGCCCTGCGCCCCGAGCGGGCGATCCAGGTCATCGACGGGCGCGAGCAGGAAGTCGCCATCAGCGCCCTGCGCCTGAACGACCTGGTGCTGGTCAAGCCCGGCGAGCGCTTCCCGGTGGACGGCGAAGTCATCGAAGGCCAGAGCCATGCCGACGAAGCGCTGATCAGCGGAGAAAGCCTGCCGGTGCCCAAGCAGCCCGGGGACAAGGTCACCGGCGGCGCCATCAACGGCGAAGGTCGCCTGCTGGTACGCACCCTGGCCCTCGGCGCGGAAACCGTGCTGGCTCGGATCATTCGCCTGGTGGAAGACGCCCAGGCCGGCAAGGCACCGATCCAGAAACTGGTGGACAAGGTCAGCCAGGTGTTCGTGCCCACCGTGCTGGTGCTGGCGCTGATCACGCTGTTGGGCTGGTGGCTCTATGGCGCGCCCCTGGAAACCGCAGTGATCAATGCGGTAGCCGTGCTGGTGATCGCCTGCCCTTGCGCCCTGGGCCTGGCCACGCCCACCGCGATCATGGCCGGCACCGGCGTGGCCGCCCGCCACGGCATTCTGATCAAGGACGCCGAAGCCCTGGAGCGGGCCCACGAAGTGAGCTCGGTGGTCTTCGACAAGACCGGCACCCTGACGTCCGGCACGCCGCGCATCGCCCACATGCAGGCCCTGGAGGGCGACGACAACAGCGTGCTGCAACTGGCCGGCGCCCTGCAACGCGGCAGTGAACACCCCCTGGCCAAGGCGGTGCTGGACCTGTGCCAGGAACGCCAACTGCCAGTGGCCGATGTCAGCGCCAGCCAGTCCCTGACCGGACGCGGCATCGCCGGCACCCTGGACGGCCGGCAACTGGCCCTGGGCAATCGCCGCCTGCTGGAAGAGTGCGGCCTGAACCCGGGCAGCCTGGCCCAGGCGGCCAAGGACTGGGAGCACGAAGGCCGGACCCTGTCCTGGCTGATCGAGCAGAGCCCGCAATCCCGGGTCCTGGGCCTGTTCGCCTTTGGCGATACGCTCAAGCCCGGCGCCTTGCAGGCGGTGCAGCAACTGCGCGCGCGGCAGATCAGCAGCCACCTGCTGACCGGCGACAACCGTGGCAGCGCCAAGGTGGTGGCCGATGCCCTGGGCATCGACGACGTGCACGCCGAAGTGTTGCCGGCGGACAAGGCCGCCACGGTAACGGCGCTGAAAAAGACCGGGGTGGTGGCCATGGTCGGCGACGGCATCAACGACGCCCCGGCCCTGGCGGCGGCCGACATCGGCATTGCCATGGGCGGCGGGACCGACGTGGCGATGCATGCGGCGGGCATCACCCTGATGCGTGGCGATCCACGCTTGATCCCGGCGGCCCTGGAAATCAGCCGCAAGACCTACGCGAAGATCCGCCAGAACCTGTTCTGGGCCTTCGTCTACAACCTGATCGGCATCCCGCTGGCGGCGTTCGGCCTGCTCAATCCGGTGCTGGCCGGCGCGGCCATGGCCCTGTCCAGCGTCAGCGTGGTGAGCAATGCGCTACTGTTGAAAACCTGGAAACCCAAAGACCTGGAGAACGCCGAATGAACATCGGCCAAGCAGCGCGCAAGAGCGGCCTGAGCGCCAAGATGATCCGTTACTACGAGTCCATCGGCCTGCTCAAGCCGGCCCATCGCAGTGACAGCGGCTATCGCCTGTACGGCGACGAAGACCTGCACAGCCTGGCCTTCATCAAGCGTTCCCGGGACCTGGGCTTTTCCCTGGAGGAAGTGGGCAAGCTGCTGACCCTGTGGCAGGACCGGCAGCGGGCCAGCGCCGATGTGAAGGCCTTGGCGCGCCAGCACATCGACGAGTTGAACCAGAAGATCCGTGAACTGGCCGGGCTGCGCGACACCCTGCAGGACCTGGTGGAGCACTGCCACGGCGACCACCGCCCGGACTGCCCGATCCTCAAGGAACTGGCTTCGGGCAGTTGTTGCGGGTCCTGAGTACTTGCAAGAAGCGATCTCTGTAGCCGCTGCCGAGCCCTGGCGAGGCTGCGAAAAGGCCAGCAGGGCCTTGCTTGGCGATCCCTTGCAAAACCTCGGCGCCCTCAAGATCCTCGCGTCCCTTCGGGCCGTGCGCAGCCTGCGGCAGCGGCTACAAGGCGCCAGGTAGTTTGCAGGAATAAAAAATCCGGCCAAGGCCGGATTTTTTTATTCCATCACTGCATCCAGGGCGGAGGCGGTGGTTCTTCGGATTTGCCTGGCGGCGCATCGTCCGCCGCCCGCACGGCCTGCCGGCGCTCCTCGTCGAGACGTGCCGCTTCGATCTCGCGGATCACGCTGCCGACATCCGCCAGTTCCTCGGGGTCGTCGAACTCGCCGGTCAGCACACTGCCCGGGTGCAAGGTGCCGGCCTCGTACAGGGCCCACATTTCCTTGGCATAACGGGTGCGCTTGAGCTCCGGAGCGAATCGCCCGAAGTAGGACGCCATGTTGCCCACGTCCCGCTCCAGCATGCTGAACGCGTGGTTGTTGCCTGCCGCGTCCACCGCCTGGGGCAGGTCGATGATCACCGGACCGTCCGGTGTCAGCAGCACGTTGAACTCGGACAGGTCACCGTGCACCAGCCCGGTACACAACATCAGCACGATCTGGGAAATCAGGAAGGCGTGATACTCACGGGCCTGGTCCGGTTCCAGCACCACATCGTTGAGCCGTGGCGCCGCATCGCCGTATTCGTCGGCCACCAGTTCCATCAGCAGCACGCCTTCGAGAAAGTCGAACGGCTTGGGCACCCGCACCCCGGCGTTGGCCAGGCGGAACAAGGCCGCCACTTCGGCGTTCTGCCAAGCGTCTTCGGTCTCCTTGCGCCCGAACTTCGAGCCCTTGGCCATGGCTCGCGCCTGACGGCTGTTACGAACCTTGCGCCCTTCCTGATACTCCGCCGCCTGACGGAAACTGCGTTTGTTCGCCTCCTTGTAGACCTTGGCGCAACGTAGCTCGTTGCCGCAGCGCACCACATACACAGCTGCCTCTTTACCACTCATGAGTGGGCGCAGCACCTCGTCTACCAGACCGTCTTCGATCAGGGGTTCAATGCGTTTTGGAGTCTTCATCAGCTTTTATTGTGGGTCCCTTGTTACCAAACACGCGAAAGTCACTCGTTATACGGCAATCCTCCCACCACGGGAAAGGGCCGCCGAGCCGCGAGCGACAGCAATGCACTCAATGTGCCAGATCAATCCATCGACGCCGCCAGGGATCATAGCCAAGACTGCAGCGGCCAGTGTCTTTGCACGCCCTCGCCGCCGACGCGCCGCGACCCGTTTTTTTTGCGCCGCCGGCTCAATATTGCTCGGCGCCAGCCGAAGCCCTCAGAGAGACAGGGAGTTTGTCCGACAATCCAATAAAGACGTCAGCCGCCGGCCAAGGTTCGACCGCCCGCGGTTCGACTTCAGCCACAGGGACGACAATCAGCGCCACCTCACAATCTGCCAATAATCCGCGAGTCGCCTGCACTTCGTGGTCATACAAAAAACTGGAGCGCGGATGAACATCAAACAGAAACTGACCTGGGCCTTCGCCGTCATTGCCTGCCTGCCCGTGGTGCTGGTGGCCACGCTGGTGGTGATCAACCTGCGCAGCGAAGCGCAAAACACCTTTGTCGACGGCAGCAGCCGCGAGATCCGCCAAGTGGCCAACGCCATGCAGCTGTTCTTCGAAGGCATCAGCCAGAACATCGATTACCTGGCGGCGCAACCGTTGCTCACCCAGGCCGGCGGCGACCTCAAGACCTGGATGAGCGCCGATGCCGCCAAGGTGCCGGAAGGCGAGCAGGACAAGCGCATCTTCGACCTGTTCGCCGCCATGGCCGCCAGCCATCCCGCCTATGCCTATGTGTCCTACGGCGTGAGCAACGGCGGCTACGTCTCCTGGCCCGCCGACCTGAAGCTGGCCAACTACGACCCGCGCGTGCGCCCCTGGTACAAAGCCGCGCTGGCCAGCCCGGGCAAGACCCTGCGCACCGATGCGTACTACTGGGCCCCGGACGATGCGGTGCTGGTCAGCACCGTGCGCTCCCTGGCCAACCAGCTAGGGCCCCAGGGCGGCGTGGTCGCGGTCGACGTGTCGCTCAAGCAGCTCACCGAAATCGTCAAGCAGATCAAGCTGGGCGAATCCGGCTACCTGATGCTGATGGAAAACAACGGCACGGTACTGGTCGACCCCAAGCAGCCGGAGCACAACTTCAAGGCCCTGGACAGCCTCGGCGAGGGTTACGCGCAACTGGCCAAGACCGGCAAGGGCCTGGTGCAAGTGGAACTGGGCGGCGAACACTACATGGCCAACGTCTGGCCTTCGCAACAGCTGGGCTGGACCTTCATCGGCCTGATCAAGCAGAGCGAAGTCATGGGTTCGGCCACCCAGCTGACCTGGATCATCGCCGTGATCGCCGGGGTCCTGGCGGTGCTGTTCGCGGTGTTCGGCGCCAGCTTCGCCAGCCTCATCGTGCGGCCGATCCGCGGCGTGGCCAGCGGCCTGGAAGGCATTGCCCAGGGCGAAGGCGACCTGACCCAGAACCTGAACATTCGCGGCAATGACGAAACCGCGCAGTTGGCCAACTGGTTCAACCAGTTCCTCTCGGCGATTCGCAGCCTGATCCAGCACATCGGCCAGGCGGCGCAGAAGATTCTCGCCACCTCCCACTCCTCGACCCAGGTGTCCAGCGACATGGCTGAAGCCGCCGGGCGCCAGCGCGAAGCCGTGGACATGGTGTCCACCGCGTTCCACGAAATGGTCGCCACTGCCAACGAAGTGGCCCGCTCCTGCAGCCAGGCCGCGGAGTCGGCGGACAGTGGCCAGCGCCAGGCCCGGGAAGGCCAGCAGCAGATCGACGACGCGGTGCACAGCGTCGACCGCCTGAGCCAGGAGATCGAACAGTCGGCGCAATCGATGCAACAGCTGGAGCGCGACAGCACCGATATCCAGTCGATCCTCGGCACCATCCGCTCGATCGCCGAACAGACCAACCTGCTGGCCCTCAACGCCGCCATCGAGGCCGCCCGGGCCGGTGAGCAGGGCCGCGGCTTTGCCGTGGTGGCCGATGAAGTGCGGGCCCTGGCCAAGCGCACCGCCGACTCCACCGCCGAGATCGACGGGCTGCTGGGCAACCTGGCCAAGCGCACCAGCGCCGTGACCCAGCAGATGCACGCCAGTCTGGAAGTGTCCCAGCAGTCGGTGAACCGCATCGGCCTGGCGCGCAACAGCTTCGGGCAGATCCGCGAATCGGTGGACGTGATCCGCGACATGAACACCCAGATCGCCACCGCCGCCGAAGAGCAGCATCAGGTGGCGGAAGACATCAACCGGCACATCAGCCAGATCCATGGCGATGCGCAGTTGGTGGCGGAACTGGCGAACTCGGCACGCCTGGATTCCCAGAGCCTGGCGGGGTTGTCCAATGAGCTGGACGCCCTGGTGCGGCGCTTCAAGACTTGAGGGTCTTTTCGCCGGCCAGCCGGCTCCTGCGGATGGGCGACTTGCCTCTGTAGGAGCCGGCTGGCCGGCGAACATCAGCGTTCGATGATCGCCGTCACGCCCTGCCCACCCGCAGCACAAATCGAAATCAGCCCGCGCCCCTGCCCTGCCACACTCAGCAACTTCGCCAGGTTGGCGACGATGCGCCCGCCGGTGGCGGCAAACGGATGCCCCGCCGCCAGGGAGCTGCCTTTGACGTTGAGCCGGGCGCGATCGATGCTGCCCAGGGGCGCCCCCAGGCCCAGGCGGGTCTGGCAGTACTGCGGATCTTCCCAGGCCTTGAGGGTGCACAGCACCTGGGCGGCGAAGGCTTCGTGGATTTCGTAGTAGTCGAAGTCCTGCAGGCTCAGGCCATTGCGCGCCAGCAGGCGCGGTACGGCGTACACCGGCGCCATCAACAGCCCTTCGGCCCCCTTGACGAAGTCCACCGCCGCCGCCTCGCCGTCACGCAGGTAGGCCAGGATCGGCAGGCCGCGTTCCCTGGCCCATTGCTCACTGCCCAGCAGCACCAGGGACGCGCCATCGGTCAGCGGCGTGGAGTTGCCGGCGGTGAGGGTGCCCTGGCCGCTGTAGTCGAAGGCCGGCTTGAGGCTGGCGAGTTTTTCCAGGCTCAGGTCCGGGCGCAGGTTGTTGTCCCGGGTCAGGCCGAGAAAGGGAGTGAGCAGATCGTCATGCCAGCCTTCGGCATAGGCCGCGGCCATTTTCTGGTGGCTTTCCAGGGCCAGTTGGTCCTGTTCGCCGCGGCCGATGCTCCAGGTCTTGGCCATCTGCTCGCAATGCTCGCCCATGGACAAGCCGGTGCGCGGCTCGCCGTTGCGCGGCAGTTCCGGTTTGAGGTGATGGGGTCGCAGTTGCAGGAGGATCTTGAGCTTGTCACCGATGCTCCGGGCCCGATTGGCCTGCAGCAGAATCTGGCGCAGCCCTTCGTTGACCCCGATCGGTGCGTCCGAGGTGGTGTCGACACCGCCGGCGATGCCGCAGTCGATCTGCCCCAGGGCAATCTTGTTGGCCACCAGCAACGCCGCCTCCAGGCCGGTGCCGCAGGCTTGCTGGATGTCGTAGGCCGCCGTGGTGGGCGCCAGCCGCGAGCCCAGCACGCATTCGCGGGTCAGGTTGAAATCCCGGGAGTGCTTGAGCACGGCCCCGGCCACCACCTCGCCGATACGCAGGCCATGCAGGTTGTAGCGCTCGATCAGGCCTTCGAGGGCGGCGGTGAGCATGGCCTGGTTACTGGCCGTGGCATAGGGCCCGTTGGAACGGGCAAAGGGGATGCGGTTACCGCCAATAATCGCCACGCGACGCAGTTGTGTCATGGAGAGCTCCCTGTTCTGTGAGTGCGACTGCGGTGAGTAGGTCCCCCTCTAGCGTAGGAGGCTTCTGGCTGATCGAACGACTCGGAGCCATTCATGGTCCACACTTTGAACCCCAGCCAATGGAGTGCGTTCCATGTCCGACCGTTATATCGACTTCGCCAATTCATCCATCGGCCAACGCCTGGTGGGCGCCCTTGGCCTGCCGTCGCCGGTGCGCCTGGAACGCTGGCAGGCCGGACGCCTGCGGCCCATCGAGGGCGCCTTGCTGGTGGGCGGCGGACCCCTGGCCCAGCAGGTGAGCAGCCTGGCCCCGCGCCTGACCGACTCGATCTACAGCTACGGCTGCGATCCGGCCCTGGCCACACCGTGGATTCCCGGGCACGGTCCCAGGCTCAAGGCGGTGGTGTTCGATGCCAGCGAACTGCGCCACACCGATCAGCTCAAGCAACTGCGGGAATTCTTCCAGCCGCTGCTGAGAAGCCTCGAACCCTGCGCCCACCTGCTGATCCTCGGCCGGGCCCCGGAAACCCTCGATACGCCCTTCGCCGCCAGCGCCCAGCGTGCCCTGGAAGGTTTCAGCCGCTCCCTGGCCAAGGAACTGCGCAACGGCGCCACCCTGCAGTTGCTGTATGTCGGCCACGGAGCCGAGGACCAGTTGGAGGGGGCGCTGCGCTTCTTTCTGTCGCCCAAGAGCGCTTTCGTTTCCGGACAGGTTCTGCGCTTGCAGCCCTGCGCCGTCCAGGTCCAGGACTGGAGCCGCCCGCTAGCCGGGCGCAGGGCCCTGGTCACCGGCGCGGCGCGGGGCATTGGCGCGGCCATCGCCGAAACCCTGGCCCGTGATGGCGCCCAGGTGCTGTTGCTGGATGTGCCCCAAGCCAAGGTCGACCTGGAAACCCTGGCCGCGCGCCTCGGCGGACAGGCCATCACCCTGGATATCTGTGCCGCGGACGCCGCAACCCAGTTACTCGAACAGCTTCCGGACGGACTCGACATCCTGGTGCACAACGCCGGCATCACCCGGGACAAGACCCTGGCCAACATGACCGCGGAGTTCTGGGATGCGGTGCTGGCGGTGAATCTCAACGCTCCCCAGGTGCTGACCCAGGCCCTGCTCGACAGCGGGCGCCTGCATGACCACGGGCGGGTGATCCTGCTGGCCTCCATCAGCGGCATTGCCGGCAACCGCGGGCAGACCAACTACGCCGCCAGCAAGGCCGGACTGATCGGCCTGGCCCAGTCCTGGGCGCCAGCGCTGCAGCCCCGGAACATCAGCATCAATGCCGTGGCCCCGGGCTTCATCGAGACTCAGATGACCGCCAGGGTGCCCTTCGCCCTGCGCGAGGCCGGGCGACGTATGAGCGCCCTGGGCCAGGGCGGCCTGCCCCAGGATGTCGCCGAGGCGGTGGCCTGGCTCGCCCAGCCGGGCAGTGGCGCGATCAGCGGACAAGCCTTGCGGGTCTGCGGCCAAAGCCTCCTGGGAGCCTGACGATGAGCAACCACTGGCACGATCTGCACCTGCCCGCCTCCCTGCCCCCGCTGTTCCTCAAGGCCGCGCTGCGTCGCGGGATCAAGAACACGCCGTTGCCGGAGCAGGGCCTGCGCTGTTGGATCAGCGTCGAGCCGCGCCGGCTGGAGGCCTATCGCCAGGTGTGCGGTTACCTCGACAACGGCCTGCTGCCCGCCACCTATCCCCATGTGCTGGCCTTTGCGTTGCAGATGCAATTGCTCACCGACCCGGCGTTTCCTTTCCCCCTCTTGGGGCTGATTCATCTGGCCAACCGGATCCGCATTCTGCGCCCCATGGGCAATGTCGGCAGCGTGCGAGTCGCCGTTCGGGCGGGCAACCTGCAACCTCACGCCAAGGGCGCGGTGTTCGATCTGCTGACCACGGTCGACGATCTGCTGGGGCCGCTCTGGGAAGCCGAAAGCCGCATGCTCTGTCGGGGTGTGCAAGTGCCGGGCGAGCCCGGCGCCCTGCCGTCGATGTCTGGGCTGGGTTTGAACGAAGTCAGTCGCTGGCAGGCCCAGAGCGATATCGGCCGGCGTTACGCCCGGGTTTCCGGCGACTACAACCCGATTCATCTCAGTGCCTGGAGCGCCCGCCTGTTCGGCTTCCCCCGAGCCATCGCCCATGGTCTGTGGAACAAGGCGCGAGCCCTGGCGGCCCTGAGCGACACCTTGCCGGCCGCCAACATCGAGGTGACGGTGCAATTCCTGAAGCCGCTGCTGCTGCCCGGTGAAGTGCGCTTGCTGGCCAGCGCGGCGGGGTCCAGCGGTGAACTGCAACTACTTGGCAACGGCGATCTGCAGCACATGCAGGGAGGTTGGCGACCGATCGCCTGACGCGCGCTCAGCCTCGACGAATCAGCACCACGCCAATGACGATCAGCAGCAGTCCGGCGATCTTGCCGAGGCTGACCGGCGCCTCGCGAAACCCCACCCAGCCAAAGTGATCCAGGGCCAGAGCCATGCTCAACTGGCCGGCCAGCACCAGTGCCATGAACAGCAAGGCACCGATCCGTGGCCCGGCAAATGCGGCGGTGGTGATGAAAAACACCCCCAGCAAACCACCGCACCAGTGCCACCAGGTCAGGCCCCTGAGGGCGCTCAGCGCAGGCATCTCGCGCTGCGCCAGCACCAGGATCAACAAGGCCAGGGTGCCGACGAAAAATGAAATCAATGCAGCGGCCAGTACCCCGCCGACCTGCTTGGCCAACTGACCGTTGATTCCGGCTTGCAAGGCCAGAAAGGCCCCGGCAAAGAACGGCAGGCACAGCAGCCACCAGACTGGGCTCAGCATCACGGACTCCAAGGGAATTTCGGTCGCGCATTATAAGCCAGGCTCAAACGGAAAGTCTGCGAAGCCAACTAAGCCGCAAATAAACTGCCGTCTCCCGGCCTTTCGCTCAAATAAAACCCATTAATTGTATATATATAACTTTAGTTTCACGCCCTACCCACACACTCACGCGCAAACTACAAGCCATTGATTAATAACACCATTAAAACAAACAACCTCCCCACCCATACTTTCAGACTAGCCACTTATCAGGAGAAAAAACAGCAAGATATAAGTCATTAATACCAAGTTCATAATTGTTCAAATTTCTTCTTGCGCCTCTTATGTACTCAACGGACGAAAGTATCTCCAGCACAAGAACTGGAGAACTGTCGAAGACAACGAACGTTGTAATAGGTGCAGGGATAACGATCATGAACACTCAAATTGGATGGAAAGCATGTACCGCATTGGCCTTGGCCCTGACTCTCGGCCTGACCGGCTGCAGCGGCGGTGGCGGTCACAAGAGCGGAGGCAGCAGTTCATCGACGACCAGCGCCGGCGGCAGCAGTGGCGGTACCGGTGGCACGGGCGGCGGCACAGGTGGCACAGGTGGTACGGGTGGTACCGGCGGCACCACAGGGACACTGACCACCAGCAGCCTGGTGTCCGACCTTGGCACCACCGTCAGTGGCGTCGGTACCGGGGTCAGCGATCTTGGGACCTCCCTGGCAGCGGTTCCAGTCGTCGGCGCTGTCGCACAAAGCGCAGTCAATACTGCGGGCAACGTGGTCGATACCGTGGGCCAAGGCTTGACCGGCGGCCTCGGCAAGCTGGGCACCGATCCCAAGGCGCTGAGTAAAACCACGGCCACCGTCGGCAACGTCGTCGGCGATGTGGGCACCGGGGTCACCGACCTCAGCGGCAAACTGGCCACCACGACCCAGAGTGTTCCACTGGTAGGAGGCGTGGTGACTCGTGTGGCACCGGTGGTCGGTGGCGTCGGCGCCCGAGTGACCATGCTCGGCAATACCTTGAGCACAGTCACCAGCAACGGCCCGGTGGGCACCCTGACCGATGGCGTGGGCGACAAGGTGCTGGTGCCCGTCGTCAGCCTGGCGGAGGGTGTGACTGGTAAAGCCGGCAGCGCGACAGGGCTCGGCGCACCGGTCAAAGGCCTGCTCAACGGCGTGGCCCAGGCGGTGGACAGCTCCGGCAATGCCGTCAGTGACTCCGGCGACGGCAACCCTGTGACCGACCTGCTGGGCAATGCCCTGAGCAATACCAGCAATGCGGTGGGCCGCGCCGGTGGCTATCTGGGCGGCTCGGGAAGCGGTTCCGGTACCGGCTCAACTGTCGGTAGCAACGGTTTGCTGGAAACCGTCGGCGGTGCCGTGGCCAACCTGAGCAACGGTGTGAATACAGGAAACAGCAACGGTACGGTCAGTGCGGGCGGTGTCACCGGCGGCGCGGTTGGCGGCCTGATCGCCTCGGTCGGCGGTGCTCTGGGCGGCAGCGGTACACCCAATCTGGTGGTCACCGCGCCCCTGGCCAGTGTCGGCGTGAGCCTGGGCTCGGCGCTGAACCCGGTCACCAGTTCGGTCACCGGCCTGACTCAGCAAGTAGGCGCCGCCACCGGAATTGGCGCTCAGGCCGGCAGCCTGCTGGGTCAAGTGGGAGGCGCGGTCAGCAACGTGGGCAGCACCATTGCTGGCAACAGCACCGGCAACCAGGTTGGCACTGCCCTGGGCGGCACCCTCGGTGCACTGGGCTCAACCGTGGCCTCGGTCGGTGGCCTGGTCAACGGCGGTACAGCCCCCAGCGGCGGCCTGCTCGGTGGCCTGAATGTCGGCGCCAGCGCAAGCGGCAGCGCCTCGGCCGGAACCACCGTCAACGGCGGCCTGGGTGGAGTGCTGGGTGGCCTGACCGGCGCTCTGGGCGGCACCAGGAAATAAATTGCACCTGGCCGATTCGACGGCCTTACCTACAGCGCCTACGCTTGGTTGAGAGCGAGGGATTCAGATGAATCTCTCGCTTTTTTTATCCAGAGCATGGCATCCCGGCGTGCGATCAAGGCCAAGACCCTGAACAACGCCAGGTATGAGGACTATTGGCGCCACCGCAGTTTGACCATGGAGTGTCCTATGCGCACATTGGCCAGTTTGTTGTTGATTGGATGCTGCACCTCCGCTTACGCCGACACCCTTCCCCGCTTTCTCAACAGCAACGACAGCATCAATAACCTGCCCCAGCCCAACTTGCCAGTGGACGCCTATCGTCCGGCCACTCCGCAGTTGCAGACGCCCGAGCAACCCGCAGCCCCCCAGGGGCAACAGCCCCTGATGATGGGGACCAAGGTCACGGTGCGCCAGGTGCAGATCGAAGGCGGCACCGTCTATCCCCTGGAACAACTGGCGGCCGTCTACCAGCCGCTGATCGGTCACGAAACCAGCTTCAGTCAATTGATCGAGGCCACCCGCGACATCACCCGGCGCTACCAGAACGACGGCTACCTGCTGTCCTACGCCTTCATGCCGCAACAGAGCTTCGATCAGGGCGTGCTGCGGGTGGTACTGGTCGAAGGCTATATCAAGGACTACCAGCTGCAGGGCGATATCGGCCCGGTGTCGGCCTACCTGGACAAACTGGTGAGCAAGCTCAAGGCCGAGCGCCCACTGACCCGCAAGACTTTCGAGCGCTACACCACCCTGATGAGCCGGGTACCCGGGGTGACGCTGCAAGCGGTGGTGCCGCCGCCCGGAACCACTGACGGCGCGACCCGGCTGGTGGCGGTGGCCAGTCGCAAATCCATCACCACCACCCTCAACAGCACCGATGACAACCGCAACGGCCTGCAGGCCCTGGTGGGCATCATCAGCAATTCGCAAACCGCCTGGGGCGAACAACTCAGCCTCAGCGGCCTGTTCCCGCCCGGCAAGGACAAGGAGCACTACTACCGCCTGGACTACAGCCAGTTGCTGGGCTCGGAAGGCACGCAACTGAATCTCTACGGAGCACGCTACCGCAGCGATCCGCGTAGCAACGTGCAATTGAGCAACGGCCTGGAGCTGGAACCCCATCGCGAGAACGACCGTTTTTCCATCGGCGTCAGCCACCCCTTCATCGCCTCGCCCAATGAGATGCTCAGCGTCGGAACACGCCTGTATGCGGTGAACGACAAGACCCGCTACCGGGTCAGTAACAGCCCTCTGACCCTGGAAGAAAAAACCGATATCCGCGCCCTGGCACTGGAAGGCGACTGGAGCAAATCCGATCCACGGCAATTGCGGATTCTCAGCGCCGGCCTGTACCGCGGCCTGGACAGCATGGGGGCCAACACCAACAACGAACTCTATGACCTGGACTTCTTCCGCCTGCGCCTGGCGGGGGTACAGAGCGACCGCTTCTTCGACAACTGGCAAGGAGTGCTTTCCGGCGCCCTGTACTGGAGCGCGGACAACCTGCCCGACAGTGAACGAGCCAGCTTCGGTGGCCAGAACTTCGCTCGCGGCTACCCCGATGACCAGGCCACCGGCGACAAGGGCTGGGGCGTCGCCTACGAGGTGAACTACAGCTTCAACCGCGAAGGCCCCTGGGTGCGGGTGCTGCAGCCCTATGTAGTGCTGGACCGCTCGAAGACCTGGTTCAACCAGTTGCCGGTCAAGGGCAGCAATCTGTCGTCGGCGGCGCTGGGGGTGCGCTTCGGCGATGCCAAGCACTACAACATCGCCCTGGAGGCGGCCAAGCCGATGTCCGATGAAGCCCTGGACACCTACAACCGCCGACCGCGCTACACCCTGAGCTTCAGCTACCAACTGTGAACCCGCGCAGCACCGGGGCCTGCCATTGCAGGCCTTTTCCTGCCCGCACCAAGGCTCAGCCAAAGGCCTTGGCGCGCAGGAGTTTGAGTGGAGTTTGCAACAGGTGCCGCTGGCGCACCGGCAAGCCGCTGGCGCTCAGGGGCCGACGATATGCAGCCGGGGTTGGGGAAACAGATTGTTCAGGGTTTCCAGCAGGCGCACGTGATAGATCGGCTTGCGGAACAGGTCGAGTACCTGCAGGCGCAGCAGATCGCTGACGTCGTCCATATCGGCATGGCCGGACATGACGATGACCGGCAGATGCTGTCGCGAGGTGTGTTCACGCAGGCGCTTGATCAACGACAAGCCGCTTTCTTCCGGCATACGCAGGTCGGTGATGACCAGCGCGATGTCCGGATGGCGGGTGAGGTGCTCCAGCGCCAGCTTCACCGAAGTTGCGGTGAAGCAACAGAAGCCCTCACCTTCCAGCAGCTCGGTGAGTTCCAGCAGCGCGTCTTCTTCATCGTCGACCAGAAGCAGTTGCTGGCGTGGGGGGGAAGCACTATTCATCGACATTACCTTGAACTGACTGTCCGACGGCCTTCACAGGAGCAATCGCCGGTCTCAAGGCACGGGGCGGGTAACCGTGGCACCTCCCATGGCAACGAGGATGTTGTTGAAGATGGCCAGGACCCGGTCACCCATCGGCGTCACGAACACCACCACGACCACGGCAACCATGGCCACCACGATCGCGTACTCGATGGCCGATGCGCCGTGGGTTCTGGCCAGGAACAGACGCAAGCGAAGCAGCAGGTAGTCAAGCAGCATGAAGCACCTCCGATTTATCGATCGCAGCTACAGCCGGCGAAGCACTCATGCGTTGAATCATGGAACTGGACGAGTGACCGTGGCTCCTCCCAGGGCAACCAGAACGTTGTTGAAAATGGCCAGTACCCGATTGCCCAGAGGGGTCACGAACGCCACCACCACAACCGCAACCATGGCCACCACAATCGCGTACTCGATCGCCGAAGCGCCGTCGGTACGGTCAAAAAACAGGCGCGCCCTGAGCCACAAATATTGAAGGATCATCCTAGTTCTCCTGGGCGCCAGAGGGCGCCGATGCAAGCGCACCGGAACACGATTCCCCGGTGCAACTTGAGCATTGTCAACAAAGTGGCGACCAGCAACTGTAAGAACGGATTAATCACTAAGTATTAATTGGAAGGCTGACACCAAAAACTCTCCTCCAATTGAGAGCAGCCTGCTTTTGTGTGCAATTTTTCCGCGAGTTAATGGCATTTCGTCCTAGCTCTACTACCTTCACATAGCGAAATAGTTGCATGTTCATAGCTGCCTAGTTGCGAAGTTAACTCGTTTGGAAGCGCCGACTGGTAATGCAGCAGGATAGGGAGAGCCTTTATGAACAGTCGCGTCACCATAGGCCTGGCTGGGCTTCTACTGCTAGGTGCGGTGTTTTTCGGTTACTGGGGGCTGGTACTCAGCCGCCAGCCTGCGCCCACCACCGCGCCTGCCCCGGCAGCCCCGAGCATGGTTGAAAAAACCACTGCCAGCGCCGAAGACCAGACCCGCCAGCCCGTGGTGGTAGTGGTGCGCGACGTACCTCCTTTCGTTCCCCTTACCGCCGCCGATCTGGCGCTGGAAAAACTGCGCACCGCACCGGCCGGCAGCCTCAGCGCAATCGATCAGGCGGTGGGACGCACGCCCTGGCGGCAACTGAGCGCCGGGACCTGGCTCAACGCCCAGAGTTTCGACAGCGGTGGGGCCCTGGCCCGAATGATTCGCCGTGACGAGCGCGCGCTGGCCGTGGCGGTGGATGAAGTGATAGGCGCCGCCGGGCAACTGAGCCCAGGGGACTATGTCGACGTGCTGCTGTTCCTGCGCCAGGACACCACCAATCTGCAGCAGTCGGCGCAGATCGCGGTCCCGGCGATGCGCGTGCTGGCGGTCGGCGAACAGCTGGGGCTGACCAACGACGGACAGCCCGCCACCCCTGCACTGAGCAACGAAGAAAAGCTCAAGCAGGACCAGCGCCGGGTCGCCGCTCGCACCGTGGTCCTGGCCGTTCCCGAACAACTTTTGAGCCGCCTGATGCTCGCCACCCAGGTCGGCGTACTGCGCCTGGCGGTTCGCAGCAGCGAGGAACAGCGCCTGGCCCAGTACTGGGCTGGCGACAAAAACGCGGTCAGCCACCTCAATGTGGCCAACAGCAATTTGTTTCAGTTCACCCAGTTGGCGCTCGGCAATGCCCCCCGCAGTCAGGTTGCCCAGCAAAACGGCGCACCACGATCAGCGGTGGAGGTGATTCGCGGCAACCAGATCACTCAACAAACGCCCTGATCAGGCGAGGATTCTCGACATGCGCAGCGGGCTATCACCATGAGTCAAAGCCTGAACCAGACCTTTCTTGCCATCACCCGCAACAGCACCGACCTCGAATGGCTGCAAGGCGCCCTCGCGCCCCTGGGCCAGGTGGTGGGCGCCGACGGCAGTCTCGACGAACTGCTGGCGCTGGTGGACGTGACCTTCGCAAACCTGGTGTTCGTCGGCCTCGACCGCGAGCACGTGGTGGCCCAGGCCGCACTGATCGAAGGCGCCCTGGAGGCCAAGCCGATGCTGGCGATCGTCGCCCTCGGCGACGGCATGGACAATCAGCTGGTACTCAACGCGATGCGCGCCGGGGCGCGGGATTTCGTCGCCTACGGCTCACGCTCCAGCGAAGTCGCCGGGCTGGTGCGGCGCTTGAGCAAACGCCTGCCGGCGGTCACCCCCAATACCCAGCTGGGGGGCCTGACCGTGCTCTACGGGGTCCAGGCCGACGGTGACGGCGCCCTGCTGGCCGGGCACATGGCCCAGGTGGTGCAAAAGAGCGGCCAGCAGACCCTGCTGCTGGACCTCGGCCTGCCCCGGGGCGACAGCCTGGCCTTGCTGGGACTGGAGAGTTCCTTCCACTTCGGCGATGCCCTGCGTCACCTGCGGCGTCTGGATGCGACCCTGATCGACAGCGCCTTCACCAGTGCCGAGGCCGGCTTGCGGATCCTCGCCTACGCCCCCCACGACGAGCCTCTGGAACACACCAGCGCCGCAGAGC
This sequence comes from Pseudomonas sp. St29, assembly GCF_001547915.1. NCBI lineage: Bacteria > Pseudomonadati > Pseudomonadota > Gammaproteobacteria > Pseudomonadales > Pseudomonadaceae > Pseudomonas > Pseudomonas sp. St29. Next base: position 781,358 of record NZ_AP014628.1, on the reverse strand, counting down.
TGTACATGCTGCTCAGTGCCCTGCGCCAGCACTTCCAGCACATCGTGGTGAACCTGGTGGGACAGCCGGACAGCGAGGCACTGCGCACCTTTGTCAGCCATTGCGACAAGCTGATCTGGTGCACCGACCAGAACGTCCTCGCCTGCCGGCGCAACCTGGCGGTGCTCAACCACTGGCGCGAAAAGGGCCTGAAGCTCGATCACGCACGCTTGCTGGTGGACCGCTACCTGAAAGCCGTCGCGCCGGACTCCGAAACCCTGGGCAAGACCTTCGGCCTGGAAGTGATCGCGGTGCTGGCCTACAGCCCGGAGGTGCGCCTGAATGCCAAGAACCAGGGCGTGACCCTGTTTGAAATGGCCCCTCGCGAGGCCCTGACGCAAAGCCTGAAAACCCTCGGCGAGCGCCTGGCCAAGCGCTCCGAAGGACTGGCCCGACCCAAGGGTGGCTGGCTCAATCGAATCATGGGGGGCAAATGAGCGGAGAAAAACTCTTCGGTGCCTCGACCCGCACGGTGCCGGGCAACAGCGACCACGAAGGCCTGAAACTGGTGCTGCATCGCTACATCATCGATGCCATCGAAGAGTCGGGCAGAAACCTGCTGGAGAGCTCCCGGCAGAACCTCTCGCAGTTCGTCACCGACAAGGTGGCGGAGTACATCGCGCGCATGCACCTGGCGATTTCCCGCTATGAAATGGAGCGTCTAGCCGAGGAGATCGTCGACGAACTCACCGGTTTCGGCCCCCTGGAAGTCTTGCTGCGCGATCAGGCAGTCACCGAGATTCTGGTCAACGGCCCGCACCGGGTGTTCGTCGAACGCGATGGCGTGCTGCACCAGAGCGACTTGCGCTTCATCGACGCGCACCACGTGGAGCGGGTCATGCAACGGATTCTCGCGCCCCTGGGCCGGCGCCTCGACGAATCCTCGCCCATGGTCGACGCGCGCCTGCCCGACGGCAGCCGGGTCAACGCGATCATTCCCCCCATTGCCCTGGACGGCCCCTGCCTGTCGATCCGCAAGTTTCGCAAGGACATGCTCAAGAGCAGCGACCTGATCGCCATGCAGACCATCGATCTGGCGATCTTCGAGTTCCTCCAGGACGCCGTGGGCAAGCGCTGCAACATTCTCATCAGCGGCGGCACCGGCACCGGCAAGACCACCCTGCTGAATATTCTCAGCCAGTTGATCAACCCCCACGAGCGCCTGGTCACCATCGAAGACGTGGCCGAGCTGCAACTGGGGCATCCCCACGTGGTGCGCCTGGAAACCCGTCCGCCCAATGCCGAAGGGCACGGCGAGGTCAAGGCCAGCGACCTGATCCGCAACGCCCTGCGGATGCGCCCGGACCGGATCATCCTCGGCGAGATCCGCGGCGTCGAAGTGCTGGATGTCCTGACGGCCATGAACACCGGCCATGACGGCTCCATGAGTACGGTGCACGCCAACAACGCCCAGGACGCCCTGCTGCGCCTGGAAACCCTGGTGGGCCTGACCGGGCGCCAGGTGGCCGAGCGCACCCTGCGGCAGATGATCTGCGCGGCCCTGGACGTGGTGATCCAACTGACCCGCCTGCCCGACGGCCGCCGCTGCGTCAGTGAAGTGGTGGAGGTGGTGGGCATCCGCGAGGACATCTACGTCACCAATACCCTGTTTCGCCTGAACCGCCGCAACGGCCTGGGTTTTGAGCGCGAGGCGCTGAACCCGGCGGGCGACAAACTGCGCCGCGAGAGCGGACTGGGCATCAACTGAACCGCCGAGGTGGCCCATGATCGGCCTGCTGCTTACCTTGATCTGCCTGCTGCTACTGGGGCTTTCCGGTTGGCTGTTCTACCACGGCGTGCGCAAGACCGAGCGCGAACGCGTGCTCAATCGCCTGGCTCAGGGGCAACCCGAACTCAACCCGCAACGCCGTTCATGGACCGGCCTGGACCAGGCCTTCGCCCGCGCTGGCCTGGGCCAGCCCACGGAGCGCCTGGGCCTGTGGCTGGCGGTCTGGGCGGTACTGACCCTGCTGGGTTACCTGCTGGGAGACTGGCTTGGCCTGCTGGCTTGCGTGCTGCTGCCGCCCCTGTTGCTGCGCCTGTCCATTGCCTGGCTGTATCAGCGCCGGCTCAAGCGCATGATCGAACAACTGCCCGCGCTGCTGGATCACAGCGTGCGCAGCCTGAAGTCCGGACGCACCCTGGCGGATGCCGTGCTGGGCGCCATCGAGGCCAGCAACGACCCACTCAAGCAAGCCATGGGACGCATCCAGCGCAACGTGCAGTTGGGGGTCAACCTGCCGGACGCGGTCAGTGATTTCGCCGAGTTCTACGAACAGGACGAGCTGCGCATGTTCGCCCTGGGGCTGAAGGTCAACCACCGTTACGGCGGCAACGCCAGCGAGTTGCTGGAGAACCTGATCAAGCTGATCCGTGAGCGCGAGCAAGGGGCCCGGCAGTTGCGCGCAATGACCGGGGAAACCCGCATGACGGCCTGGGTCCTGGGCAGCCTGCCGCTGCTGCTGGTGAGCTACTTCATGCTCACCAATCCGGGCTACATGCTGGGCATGTGGCACGACCCTTCCGGCCAGGCGATGCTGATCACCGCGGTGTGCCTGCAGATCTTCGGTTGCCTGGCCCTGTGGCGCATGTTGAGGAGTATCTGAAATGCTTCTGCTGGCTGCTGCGCTGCTGTTTCTCGGGGCCTTGCTGCTGCTCAGCAACGGCCTGCTGACGCAACGCCGGCGCGAGCGCCAGATTGCCCAGCGGCTGCAGGGCCACATGACCCGCGACAACCGCCTGGGCAGTTGGCTGCGGCGGCTGGGCAACAGTCGTTTCGGCCAACGCGCGGTGAACATGGACAGCGAAACCCAGACCCTGCTCAATCGCCTGGGCTGGCGCCGGTCCGCGCAGCGCTCACTGTTCGCGGCCTGCCAGATCGGCACCCCGGTGGTAGCCGTGTGCCTGGTGATCTTCATCCAGGAGGTGGCGTTTCCCGAAGCCCAGAGCCACTGGCTGACGCCGATGCTCGCCGCCGGCGCCGGCTACCTGCTGCCCAAGCGGGTCCTGGCCTACGCCGCCCAACGCCGGCAAAAACACATCGCCCTGGAGATCTCCACCTTCATTCCCTTGCTGCGCATCCTGTTCGAGTCGGGCATGGCGGTGGAGCAGGCGCTGCGGGTCCTGAGCAACGAGGCCGGAAAACTGCTGCCGGAACTGACCCACGAACTGCGCCTGATCCTGGCACGGGTGGACTCAGGCCTGGAGCTGGGCCAGGAACTCAACAAGACCGCGACCCTGCTGGCGGTGGACGAGTTCACCGACACCTGCGTGATTCTCCAGCAACTGATCCTGCAGGGTGGCGGCGCGATGAAATCCCTGCAGGCCCTCAAGCAATTGCTCGACGACCGGCGCCTGACCCGCTTGCAGGAATACATCTCGAAAATGTCGGCCAAGATGTCGGTGGTGATGATGCTGTTTCTGTTTCCCGCCCTGCTGATCGTGCTGGCCGGGCCCGGCTTTACCGCCATTGCCCGGGCCTTTGCCTACTGAGCCTTGGCCGGCTGGACAGGGGCAAGAGTGTCGCAGCCGGCGGCGAATGGCCCGCCGCCGGCTGCGACAGCCTCAGTGGGCGGTGACTCGCTGGCGCAGTCCCGAATTGCTCGGCGACAAGGCCAGGGCCAGTTGCGTGCGGTTGTGCATGTGGGTCAGCCGCAGGACCTGGGAAACATAGAGCTTGACGGTGTTTTCGGTGATCCCCAGTTCACAGGCGATCTGGTAGTTGGTCTGCCCCTTGCCCACCAGTCGCGCCACATCCAGCTGGCGTGGGGAGAGCTGGTTGAAGATCGCAGGCACTTCGAACGGGTCCGCATCGCCACCGCCCTCGTCCAGGGACTCCTCGGCGCGGCTGGCGGCTGGCGTGCGTCGGACCTTGTCCAGGTCCTGGTACAGGTCGTCGATGGATTCGGAGAGGAACTGCAGCTTCTGGTTCAGATGCCCCAGGTGCAGGTTCTTCTGCCGCTCCTGCAAGGCGACTTCCTGACGTTGCAGGCCTTCGAGGAGTTCATCCAGGTCGATGGGTTTCTGGTAGTAATCGGCGATGCCGGCACGCATGGCCTTGATCACGTCCTGCTTGTCGGACTGTCCGGTGAGCATGATGGCTTCGAACACCCGTTGCTTGCCGGCCAGGCGCTGCAGTTCCTGCACCAGTTGGATCCCGTCCATGTCGGGCATGTGCAGGTCGCAGAGCACCAGGGAAATGTCCGGGTCCCTGTTGAAGCACTCCACCGCCTGGCGGGCAGACTCGCAAGGGACACAGCGGTAACCGCTGTTTTCAAGAAACTCGCAAAGCTCTTCGACAATCAGCGGCTGATCATCAACCACGAGCACTTTCATCTGGGAGGTGAGATTGTTCACGTGCGACTCCGTGCGGGCCAATCGCCGATTGACCACTCCTGTCCTGCCCGCAGGATCCGGGCAGCCACGACTTAAAACCTAGACCTACTTTCCGACTATGTACATAGCATTAATCGGCCCGGCGACTAGTGGATCACGCACACAGTTAAGACCATTCCAGCCAGGACAAAGGGGGCGAACGGGTATTTTTTTGACAGCCCCGTGGCGCAGGTCTCGGTTTGTGGCTCAAGCCCCTGTTTCGCTGCGAGTCGGAGCCTGGGGACGAGCAGCAGCCACAGCAGGCTGCAGACCCCGGCGCCGATAAACGTTCCCAGCAGATGTTCGGGATCGCTGGCCAGTCCCAGGGCGGCCATCAACTTGACGTCCCCCGCCCCCATCCGCCCCATGGCGTACCCCGGCAGGGTGAGCAGCAGGGCCAGCAACAATGCCCAGCCGCCCTGGGCAGCCGCAGCGCCCAGCCAGGTGCTGCCGGTCCACAGCAGGTAGCCGCTCGCCAGCAGCGCGGCGCCCAGCGTCAAGGTGTTGGCAATATGCCGTTGACGCAGGTCCTGCACCGCGCAGAGCCCCAGCCAGATCCACAGAACCCAGAAATGCATCAGCTAAAAAGCTCCTTTTACCGGATTGATTCTATGCTCAATGGACATAGTGACTGTCAGGGTAGACGCACTCATGAAACCGGGCCTCCCCAGCAAGCAGAAGGGCGCTGCAGCCATCGAGTTCGCGGCGGTGTTCGTGATCTTCTTCGCGGTGTTTTACGGTCTGGTCAGCTACAGCCTGCCGCTGTTGATGATGCAGTCCTTCAACCAGGCCACCGCCGAGGCCGTGCGCCGCGCCGTGGCGGTGGATCCCAACAGCGCCAACTACGCCACCACGGTGCAGAACCTGGCCAATAGCGTGGTGCAGGCCCAGACCCTGTGGATTCCAACCCTCTTCAACTTCGCCGCCACCGACTACAGCGCGGTGTATGCCAATGGCGTGCTCACCGTGCGCATCGACTACCCCACCGCGAAGCTCACCCAGGTGCTACCGCGCCTGGTGTTGCCGGTGATAGGCCCGGTCCCCAACTTGCCCACTACCCTGTCCGCCCTCTCGAGCGTGCAATTTTGAACGCCAGCGACAAGCTGTTCGGGCGCCTGCTGGGCCGCCAGCCAGCGCCCGCCGACGAACCCCAGGCCCCGTTGCCGGCCCAGGCCGTCGGCCTGCAACTGGTGCTGGATTCGAAGGGGCGGATCCTCACCAGCAGCGGACCGCTGCGCCATGCGCTGGCGCAGTTGCCGCCCTCGCCCGAGCCCCACCACCTGATGGACTACGCCCTGCCCGGCTGCGCCCTGGCCCTGGAGGGGCACCCCACCGACTGGAGCGCACAGGTGCTGGATCTGGACTTGCGCGGACTGGGCGGCCAGACCCTGCACCTGCGCGGCTGGGTCCAGAGCTGTGGCAGCCAGTGGCTGCTGCAACTGCTGGACATCGGCGACCTGATCCAACAGCGCCAGCAGGCCCTGAGCCGGGAGCAATGCCAGATCTTCGCCACGCAGATCAACGAGCAGATCCGCCTGTGCACCCTGAGCCGGCTGCCGGACGTGCTGCTCGACCAACTCGCCGACCTGGCCCGCTACTGCCACATCCCTTGCGTGGGCCTGGCCTTGCTCGACGACGAGGAACAAACCTGGGTACTGCACAGCGGCTACAACGCCCACGACGCCCCCCGGCTGTGGCAAGACGGCCAGGTTCTGGGCAGCGGCCTGGACAGCCTGAGCGGCAATGCCCCGCTGCACCTGAATCACATCCAGGGCCTGAATGAACACCCGCGCCTGCAGGGGATCTTCGGTCACCGCGAAGGCTTCCTGGTGCCCTACCGGGACGCTCACGGTGTCGCCGCCTGGTTGCTGTGTGGCTGTTACGCCGTGCAGCAGCAGGCGCCGCACCTGCTGGAACGCGACTGGCTGATGCTCACTGCGGCCCTGGCCGAGCCCTTGCTCGAGCGCCTGCGCGAACAACGCAACCACCTGCATCTGGAACGCCTGGAGGCACTGCAGGGCCTGCTGGGCGCCGGCTGGTGGGAATTGTGCCCGGAGACCGCCGAGATCGAGCTGGCCAGTCAGCTGGTCGCCAGTCTGCAGCTGCCCGACTCGTGCAACAGGCTACCGGTCCAGGACTGGCTGGAGCTGATTCACCCCGCCGACCGCAGCGAACTGGCCAGCCGCCTGCACGCCCTGACCCTGGGCAAGCCGCTGCTGCTCTGCGTGCGCCTGCCCGGGCCGGACCCGAGCCTGCCGCCACGCTGGTACCGCTTGCAGGGCCAGTCCCTGGGACGGGGGGAACAACAGCGGCTCCTGGGCTTCATGTTGGACATCAGCGATATCAAGAACCAGCAGCAACAGGCGGCGGCGGCCCATGCGCGCCTGGACAATCTGATTGCCAGCTCACCGGCGGTGATCTACGTCCAGCGCTACCTGGAAGGCGCCCTGCAACCGAGCTTTTTCAGCGCCAGCCTGCAACCGCTGCTGGGCTGGAGCCTGGAGGACTGCACCGCGGCCGGCCTGGCGGACTGGGTGCACCCCGAGGACCACGACCTGTATTTCCAGCGCTGCCGCCAGTTGTTGCGCGAAGGCAGCGTCCACGCCCGCTATCGCCTGCGCGACCGCCATGGGGCTTTCCATTGGGTCATGGATGAAGCCAAGCTGTTGCGCGACGACCTGGGGCTGCCGGTGGAGGCCGTCGGCCTGTGGCTGGACGTGACCGAGGCGACCCTGGCCGCCGAGCAGATGCGCCAGAGCGAGGAGCGCTACCGGATCCTGGTGGAAGACTCGCCGGCGATGATCTGCCGCTACCGCCCGGACCTGACCCTGACCTTCGGCAACCGGCCACTGGCGGCCTACCTGGAATGCCCCGCCGAGGAACTGCCGGGGAGCAATCTTGGGCAATGGCTGTCTGCCGAACAGCGCGAAGGTTTCGAGCGAAGGATCCAGCGGCTGAGCCCGGAGTTTCCCCTCAGCACCGCCGAGATCTGCCTGCAGCTGCCGGGGCGTGAACACGCCTGGTGGGTCTGGTCCGATCGCGGGGTCTTCGATGAGCAGGGACAGTTGCTGGAGATCCAGGCCGTGGGCCGCGACAACACCGAAGTCCGACGTGCCCAGCAGCAGCTCATGCAAAGCGCGAAAATGGCCACCCTGGGGGAAATGGCCACCGGCCTGGCCCACGAAATCAACCAGCCGCTGAACGTGATGCGCATGGCCATCGTCAATGTGCTCAAGCGCCTGAACAGCGGCGAGATCCAGATCGACTACCTCACCGACAAACTGCATCGCATCGACACCCAGGTGCAGCGGGCCGCCCGGGTGGTGGATCACATGCGGGTGTTCGGCCGACGTTCGGAGGTGGAACAACAACCCTTCAACCCGGCCCTGGCCATCGAGGGCACCCTGTCCCTGCTGGCCGAAGGCATGCGCGGCAAAGGGATCGAACTGCGCATCAGCGAGCTGGGGTTCGAGGTGCAGGTGCTGGGCTTCGTCGACCAGTTGGAGCAGGTGCTGATCAACCTCATGGTCAATGCCCGGGACGCGCTGCTGGGCCAACAGCAGCGGCAAGCCTTCAAGCCCTGGATTGCCGTGCATGGCCAGCGCGACGAACACTGGGTACGCCTGTGGGTCGAGGACAATGGCGGCGGTATCGACCCGCGCCTGCTGGAGCGGATCTTCGAACCCTTCTTCACCACCAAGCCGGCGGGCATCGGCACCGGGCTCGGGCTTTCGGTGAGCTACGGCATCGTGGAAAACATGGGCGGCCGCCTGAGCGTCAGCAACGGAGTGGACGGCGCGCGCTTTTGCATCGAGCTGCCGATTGCCCCGGCGGATCAGATCACCAGGTAGGCCCGGCCGGTCTGCCCGCAGGTGAGATTGGCCCCGACCTCAACGTCCATCAGCTTGATGCCCAGGGTCGCCAGCAGGCTGTTGAGCAGCGGATCGAGCAAGGGGCTCAAGAGATTGCTGATCAGCGGCATGATCAGGCTGGTCACTCCATTGATCAGACCTCCCGCCCCCGCCACCACCGAGCCCAGCAGATTGCCACTGGTCGGCTGGTACACCTCCAGGCTGATCCCGGCAATAGCGCCCGACAGGCTGTTGACCAGATTGTTGGTCGGCGCCGCGTTCTGGTAGCTCGGCGCCTGATTGACGTTGGGCGGCGTGGGAAACGGCGGCGCGCTGCTGGCGTACACCAGGTCGCGCCCGACGTTGGGTCCGGTCTGGCTGAGCCCCAGCGCACTGTCGACCTTGAGCCCGATGCCGCCGGCGGCGAACGCCGTCCGCGCCGGTCCGCAACTGCCGATGCCGAGGATCTTGTGGCAGGTCCAGATCCCCAGGTCGACGATCGGCACCGGCGTCACCACCGGTTCTGCTGCCGAGGAGAAGGCGGTATTGGGATCGATCTGCCCGACCTTGATATCGACCAGTGACGACTCGCTGTGCACCGTGAGGCTTTTACTGCCGGCGTTGTCCGTCGGACAGCTGTAGTTGGTGACGTAGGCCTTGGCGCCCCCCAGTTCCAGGTTGATGTCGATGCGCGCCGTGGGCAGCACCTCGGGATCGACCTGCTGGCAGCCGGCGCCCAGCAGGCAACCGACGGAGTTGATGGTGGCCGCCAGGTTCAGGCTCAGGACGCTGTTGAGGGTCGGCGTCAGTGAACTCACCAGGCCCAGCAGGGCGTTGGCCAGGCCGGTGATCCCGGACAATCCGGTCAGGTTGACCGACACCAGGGTGCGCACCTGGGCCGTGCGGACATAGATGCCGTTGACGCCCTTCGGATCGAGGATGGCCAGCCGGGGATCGCCGACCGCCGAGAACTGCGGCGGTTCGATGACCTTGACCCTGATGGTGACGTTGGCCAGGCCCAGCAGGTTGGCCGGCACCACCGCCGCCACCGCGCTCTTGCTGTTGGCCAGCTGGATCATCGCCTGCAGCAACTGGAAGAGTTGCAGATTGGCATCCAGGGCGGTGGTCGCCGCACCGGTCTGCAACTTGAGGATATCCCCCAGCTTGAGTTGCGGGATCTGGCTGCTCACCGCCACTTGCAGGGCGCCCAGGGCCGCCAGCACATCGGCCGTCGCGCCATTGGCCTGGACCACGGTGGCGGCGGTCTGGATCAGCCGGGTCAGGCTGGCCTGAGTGTTGAGCAACTGGCTGTAGTTGCCCGCGGCAACCCCCAGGTCGATGGCCAACTGGTCGAGGTAGCGCAGCAGGTTGATGTCGCTGTTGAGCAGGCCATTCCAGCCCACGGCGCTGATGTTGAGGCTGCCGCCCAGCATGCTGCCCACCAAGGTATTGAGCAGCGGTGAGTTGGTGCTGTCGACGGTGGCCAGGGTGCTGCGAATGCTCAGTTGCGCCCGCGGCGGGGTGGGCGCGGCGGCAACCGCCGTGGCGCTGAGCTGGGTGTTGAGGTTGATCGGCCCCGGGGTGAACAGCGCCCCGATGCCCGACGCCACACTGATGGGCACCGTGTGGGTCGCCACTACCCGCACGGCCGCCGATTGCGCCGGGTCGGCATTGAAGGTGCGCAAGCTGTTGGCCCCGGTGGTCAGCGCACCGCACGCGGTCGTCAGGGTACTGCCGGCGTCGACGGTAAAACCATTGCGGGTCGCGCTCTGTCCGGCATAGGTCGCGGCGCTGAGGCCGGCCTGGCAGTTGCCGCCCCGGCTCACGGCCTCCAGGGCTGCGTTGTCGGCGACCCGCTGCAACTTGCGCTGCTCCATGTACAGCCGGCCGCTGTCCACCACCACGACCATCAGCAACAACGCCAGCCCCAGGGTCACGGCAGCCATCAGACCAATGGCTCCACGCTGGCGACGCGGACCGGTAAAACGCTTCAGGGGAGACATCGGGGCACTCCTTTTCCCGGCTCGTGGCCGAGCGCGCACTCCATCGATGCACAGCAGTGTAGTCAAAGGCCGGGCCGTCGCTGGCAAGGTGCCAGCTCGCCTGACTGGCGGCGCCAGGGTGCTCCGCCAGTCAATGTCGAGGCGTGTGCCGCGCGGGACCCAAGGCCCTAGTGCGGCGGGTAGTTCTGCAGGATACGCATCACCGTATTACGCACCGCGGCGCTGCGATCCACCGGGCTCGGCGAGCTGCTGAGCAACTGTTCGTCGCTGCCGCGCCACACCAGCTTGCCGTCCTTGCCATCGAGCAGGTCGATCTGGATGGTCGCCACCTTGTAGGAGATGTTGCGGGTCTCGTTGTACATCGGCCCGCCCCAGTAGCCATTCCAGGGGCCGCCCCAACCGCCACCGTAGTTGGTGGTGACCTGCTGCTGACGGTCCTCGACGATCAGGTATGCCTGGACCTTGAGATCGGCCTGGGCAGGGCCCTGCACCGGACGCAGGCCACGCTGGTCCAACTGCTCGGCGACCGCCTGGCGGATGCGCTGCTCGGTCAGGTCGCTCTTGATCCGCGGATCATCGGGGCGATATTGCAGGGCGGGTTCTTTCCAGCTCCAGCTGCGGTAGGCGCCAAAGTCCCGGCTGGCGTCGAAATCATGATTGACCTGGTTGGCGGCACAGGCACTGAGCAAGGCGGCACATACCAGTAACGCGATTCGATGGAACATGCTGATTCTCCGATTCAAGAACAACCACCGGTGGCCCTAACTGGGAGGATAGGCCGCCATTGCCTTTTGCACCGCCTCACGCAAGGCATCGGCGCGCTCGCCGAGGCTGCCGCGGCTGCTGGTTTCGGCGCTGGCGCTCCATACCGGCTGGCCACTGGCGCCGTCGTACAGATTGACCCGAACCACCACCACTTCGACTTCGTAGGTGCGCACCACCGGCACGCTGCCGTACATGCCGTAGCCCGGGCCATAGCGGTTATAACCGCCGTAGCCGCCATAACCGTAGTCGTCCTGGACCTGGCGCAGGCGCTTCTCCAGGTGCAGATCGGCACTGACCCACAGGTCCGCCGGGCGCCGGTCTAGCACCGGACGCAGGCCCTGCTGATCCAGAGCGTTGCTCACCGCCTCGGCGATCTGTGCCGAATCGGCCCAGGCCGAGCCGTTGGGCAGGCGCCCATTGAGCCAGGCCCAGTTGCGATAACGTCCATAATCGCGCGGCGCCGCCGGGTAGGCGCTGCGGTCGAAGGTGTTGGCCGCTTGCGGCGGCGCCGGCGGCAGGGGATTGCTACTGGCGACGTAGGGGTTGCTGCCCTGACAGGCGGCAAGCCCCGAACACAGGAAGATCAGACCCAGACGGCGTTTCATTGCGCACTCCGTTAGACCGGCCGGCACAGCCAATGCAGATAACGCCCAAGGCCGGCGAAACTTGGGTGTCGGCGGTGAGCCAGTTCCATTTGCAACAGGTCCGTCAGCTCGGCTCGCGCCTGGAACTCCACCGGCATGTAGTCGTGGAAAACCCGCACTCCGCTCTGGGTTTCGACTCGCCACAAGCCATCAAGTTGCGCCGCCAGCTCGCGAGGATCAAGCGGTTGTTGCGGAGTCAGGCTCTGCTTTTCACCGGCCATGTCGTTCTTGCGCATCTTGCGGAAGTGGCCCTTGAGCAGGTTGCGGTAGACCAGCGCATCGCGGTTGTAGAAGGCCAGGGACAACCAGCCATCGACGCGGGTCAACTGGTGCAGCACCGGCAGGATCGCGTGGGGCTCGGCCAGCCATTCCAGCACCGCATGGCAGAGCACCAGGTCGTAGGGCTCGGTCAGTTGGCCCAGCAGTTCCTGCCAGGGCGCCTGGATGAAGGTCGCCTGCTGCCCGGCCTCGGCGAAGCGCTGGCGGGCACCGTCGAGCATCGGCGCGGCGGGCTCGGCCAGCGTCACCTGGTGCCCCTGCTCGGCCAGCCACAAGGACATGTGCCCCAGGCCCGCGCCGATATCCAGCACCCGCAGCGGCCGCTGGGGCAGGCTTTCCTTGAGGTCAGCCTGGAGCACCGCGAGGCGGATCGCGCCCTTGGCACCGCCATAGATCTTCTCGGCGAAACGGGTCGCCAGCTGGTCGAAATGCCGGTCGCTCATGAGCAGAACCGCCGTTCGCTGTCCGCCAGCTTGCTGCGCACCACCTGGTCCATGTCCAGCCCCAATTCGCTGCACAGCAACAGCAGGTAGAGGACGATGTCGCCCACTTCCTGGCCGGCATGGGCCAGCTTGTCCGCCGGCAGTTGCCGCGACTGGTCCTCGGTCAGCCACTGGAAGATTTCCACCAGTTCGGCCATTTCGACGCTGGCGGCCATGGCCAGGTTCTTCGGGCTGTGAAATTGCCGCCAGTCGTTGCGGTCACGGATGGCATGCAGGCGTTGGGTCAGTTGCTCTAGGTTCATCGGGGTCTCCTGAAGGCGTATAGCTTCCGGGGGATGGCCGTGGGACGCAAGAGCGCTTTCGCCGGCCGGCCGGCTCCTACAGAATGTGCGACCCCGGCAGCTTCTATGCTGAACCGGGAACTCGCTACGGGCAGTCATGGCCCAAGGTTGAGCGGGCACCCGGCCCCTCGTCGATCAGGACACACACATGCAGGTAGAAAGCTTCTTCGAATGGCTTGGCCAGGCCATAGGTTCGGTCATCCGCTTCATCGTCGACCTGCTCAGCGGGTTGTTCGGCAGCCTGACCCACGCCGGCGGCAACTTCGTCGATGGGCTGGCCCGGGCCCTGGGCATGGACACGTCGATCGTCAGCATCATCGGCCTGATCGTCGGCCTGATGTTTCTCTACTGGGCGATCCGCGCCTTCATGCGCGCCTCGATCATCCTCGGCATCATCTGGCTGGTGCTGGGCCTCTGGCTGCTGAGCTGGATCATCCACTGACGCGGCGGTAAAACCTCGGCGCATCACGGCGCCGGGGCTACAATGCCGGCTCTCGCAAGGAGCCCGCATGTCCCCCCTGATCACCGATTGGCGTCATCGCCCCACCCATCGTCGCGTCTGGGCCCTGGCCGCGCCGATGATCCTGTCGAACATTTCCGTGCCCCTGGTGGCCCTGGTGGACAGCACGGTCATCGGCCACCTGCCCCACGCCCATCAACTGGGTGCGGTGGCGGTGGGCGCCAGCCTCTATACCTTTCTCGCCTGGGCCATGGGTTTCCTGCGCATGGGCGCCACCGGTTTCGCCGCCCAGGCCGCCGGACGCGGCGACGGTGCGGCGCTGCGCCAGATCCTGCTCCAGGGCCTGCTGCTGGCCCTGGGCCTGGCGCTGCTGCTGGGAGCCATTGGCGTGCCGCTGAGCGGCGCGGCCTTGCACCTGATGCAGCCCTCGGCGGACCTGGACCAGATGACCCGGGCATTTTTCCACACCCGCCTGCTCGGCCTGCCCGCGGCCCTGGCCAGCTTCGCCCTGGTGGGCTGGTTCCTCGGCACCCAGAATGCCCGGGCGCCGCTGACCATCCTGCTGAGCACCAACCTGGTGAACATCGCCCTCAACCTGTGGTTCGTCCTCGGACTGGACTGGGGCGTGGTGGGTTCGGCCCGGGCCTCGGTGGTCGCCGAATGGACCGGCGCGCTGATCGGCCTGGCCATGACCCGGCCGGCCCTGCGCGCCTACCCGGGACAGATTGCCTGGGCCGCCCTGCGCCGCTGGCAGAGCTGGCGCCCGCTGCTGGCGGTGAACCGCGACATCTTCATCCGCAGCCTGGCCCTGCAATCGGTGTTTTTCCTGATCACTGTCCAGGGCGCGCGCCTCGGCGATGCCACGGTGGCGGCCAATGCCCTGCTGCTCAATGGCCTGTTGCTCACCGCCCATGCCCTGGACGGCCTGGCCCACGCGGTGGAAGCCCTGTGCGGCCACGCCATTGGCGCCCATGATCGCCCGGCGCTGCGTCGCTCACTGGTGGTGGCCGGGGGCTGGTCGCTGCTGGCCAGCCTGGGATTTGCCGCGCTGTTCCTGCTCGGTGGCCACCTGTTCATCGAGATGCAGACCGACATTGCCGAAGTCCGCCAGACCGCTTTCACCTACCTGCCCTACCTCGCCGTGCTGCCCTTGATCGCAGTCTGGAGCTACCTGCTCGATGGCTTGTTCATCGGCGCTACCCGGGCCCGGGAAATGCGCAACGGCATGCTCCTCACCGTGCTCCTGCTGCTGCCTTTTGCCTGGGCCCTGCAAGGCCTGGGCAACCACGGCCTGTGGCTGAGCTTCTTGCTGTTCATGCTCCTGCGCAGCCTGACCCTGGGTGCCTTCGCCTGGCAGCTGGAGCGACGTGACGGCTGGTTCGCCGGGGCTCACTGAGCCGGCGGCGTTTGGACAAAGCCGCTGACCCGTTCCAGCACCGGGGCCAGCCCGCGCAAGGGGCGGGACAGGGCGGCCACCAGGGTGGCGTGATTGGTGCGGGCGAAATAAAACTCCTGCACCGGCACGCCTGCCGCGCGCAGCTTGTTGGCCAGACCACCGGTATTGCGCTGCGGGTTGACCAGGGAATCCTGGTTGGAGGCGATCAACAGCGCCGGCGGCGCGCCCTGGCTGACGTGGTTGATCGGCTGCGAGTCCGGCGGCGAGTCGGGGTAGAAAAACACTGGGCGCACCTCGGGGTTGCGAATGGGCAGGAAGTCATAGGGCCCGGCCAGACCGATCCAGCCCTTGATGATCTGCGGGCTCAGCCCGACCTCTTCCAGCAACCGTCGGTCCAGCGCCAGCATCGCGGCGTTGTACGCCCCGGAGCTGTGCCCCATCAGGAACAGGCGCTGGGGATCGGCGCCATAGCCGCCGATGTGTTCATGAGTCCAGGCTACGGCGCGGGCCGCGTCCTCGAGAAAGGCCGGGTAACGCACCTGTGGATAAAGCCGGTAGTCGGCCAGCACCACCACCATGCCCCGGGAGGCCAGGGCCTCGCCGACAAAGTCGTAGTCGCTGCGCGAACCGCTGTTCCAACTGCCACCGTAGAAGAACACCACCACCGGCGCCCCGGGAGCCGCCCCGCGCGGCTGATAGACATCGAGCTTCTGCCGTGGATCGCTGCCGTAGGCGATGTCCGGGGTCTTGATGAAGGTGCTGCCGGGAGTCAGGGCGTTGAGCAGCTTGAGCGGCGAACAGGCCACCAGCAGGCTGAGCACCAGGGTGCTGCACAGCAAGCGCCAGGTCCTGCGGGTCGTATCGCTCATCGCTTGCCCCCTATCGCCCACCATGGACGGCTGTGTTCAGGCTAGCTGCAATGGCTGCACCGGGGACAAAAAAAACCCACCGCATGCGGTGGGTTTTCAAGGCTTGCGCCGAGCGTCAGGACGACAGGTAGGACGAACGGGTCAGGCCCAGGCGCAGTGCGTCGAGGAACTGGGTGCGCTCGGCGGTGCTGATCTTGGCGCTGGCCACTTTGTCGCGGTAGTGAGTCATCAACTCCTCCGGCGACAAGTGCACGTAGCGCAGCATGTCTTCGATGGTGTCGTGGGTCTCGATCCCGGCGTGGTACACGCTGCCATTGGGCCGCTGGTAGATGTTCACCGAGTCGGTGTCGCCGAACAGGTTGTGCATGTCGCCGAGGATTTCCTGGTAGGCGCCCACCAGGAAGATCCCCAGCAGGTAGTCCTCGCCCTCGTTGAGGCCGTGCACCGGCAGGCTGGTCTCGATGCTCTGCTCGTCGACGTACTGCTTGATCTTGCCGTCGGAGTCGCAGGTCAGGTCTTGCAGCACCGCGCGACGCAGCGGCTCTTCGTCCAGACGGTGCAGCGGCAGGATCGGCAGCACCTGGCCGATGGCCCAGGTGTCCGGCAGGCTCTGGAACACCGAGAAGTTGCAGATGTACTTGTCCGCCAGCTTGTCGTTGAGTTCGTCCAGCACCTGGCGGTGGGAACGCTGACGGGCCTTCAGCGAGTTGTGCAGGCGCCGGCAGACCGCGAAGTAGCATTGCTCGGCCAGGGCTTTCTCGGCCAGGGTCAGCTTGCCATCGGCGTACTGGGCGGCGACGTCGCTCATGTAGTGCGTGGCGCGCCAGTAGGTTTCGGTGACCATCTCGATGTCGGTCGGACCCAGCAGGTCCACCAGCCATTGCACGGTTTCCGGCAGCTCTTCCTTGTTGTCGATCTTCGGCACGTCGTCGTTGTGCTTCTCGACGTCGGTCACCTGCACCACCAGCATGGCGTGGTGGGCGGTCAGGGAACGGCCGCTCTCGGAGAAGATGTGCGGGTGCGGCAGGCTCTGCGCGTCGCAGAACTCCTTGAGCATGCCCACCACCACGCCGGCGTAGTCGTCCATGTCGTAGTTGATCGAGCTGGCGTTGCGCGAGTGGGTGCCGTCGTAGTCCACGCCCAGGCCGCCGCCGACGTCGATGTGATCCACCGGCAAGCCGAGGTTGCGCAGCTCGCCGTAGTAGCGGATGGCTTCCTTGAAACCGTGCTGGTAGTCCGCCAGGTTGGCGATCTGCGAACCCATGTGGAAGTGCAGCAGGCGGATGCCCTGATCCAGGCCGGCGGCGCGGAAGCGCTCCACCACCGACAGCAGCTGCGCCGCCGACAGGCCGAACTTGGACTTTTCACCGCCGGTGTCGGCCCACTTGCTCGACGCCAGGGACGACAGGCGCACCCGCAGGCCGACCTGTGGCTTGACCTTGAGCGAGGCGGCTTCCTCGATCACCAGGCCCACTTCGGACTCTTTCTCGATGACGATGAACACGTTGTGGCCGAGCTTCTGGCCCATCAGCGCCAGGCGGATGAACTCGCGGTCCTTGTAGCCGTTGCAGACGATGGTGCCGCCTTTGGGCGCCAGGGCCAGAACCGCCAGCAGCTCGGGCTTGGAACCGGCTTCCAGACCGATGGAGACGTTCTGGGTGGCGATGATGTTCTCGATCACCGCTTCCTGCTGGTTGACCTTGATCGGGTACAGCGCGGTGTACTTGCTCTGGTATTCCAGGCGCGCGATGTTGGCGTCGAACGCGCCGGTCAGCTGACGCACGCGGTCCTGGAGAATGTCCGGAAAACGCACCAGCAACGGCAGGGACAGACCGCTCTTGCGCAGCTCCTCGACCTGCTCGAACAGATCGATGGGCAAACTGCTCGGGCCGTTCGGGCGAACTTCGACGCGACCGGCGTCATTGATCGCGAAATACCCGGCCCCCCAATGGCGAATCCCGTAAACACTGCGGCTGTCCGCAACTGTCCATTGGCTGCCATCGTCTTTACGTGTGCGTCGTACGGACATCGAAGTCCCCTATAAAGAAGTCATAGAGCGCCGCCCCAATCCGGGGTCGGCGCAGTCTAAAGAATGAAAATGACGATTAGCCTGCAAGCGCAATAGACCGCGCCTGCCGTGCTGAGTTTAGAAACCGTTCATGAACAGGCTCTGTGAAAACCATGGGAGACGACGCCAGCGTCCTGAGCGAATCAAGACAGGGTCCAGTCAGAGGTGGTTTTCACAGAGGCTGCTAGCCGCCGGACTTCTTCGCCTTGAAACCGTGCTTGACCAGTTCGGCCAAGAGTAGCTCGACATGGTCGCCCTGGATTTCAATGACGCCGTCTTTCAGCGCGCCACCGGTGCCACAGCGCTTCTTCAAGGTGGTCGCCAGTTCCTTGAGGGCGTCTTCGGCCAGGGGCACGCCGGTGATGGTGGTCACCGTCTTGCCGCCACGGCCCTTGCTTTCGCGACGCACGCGAGCAATGCCGTCGCCGGCCGGAATCACGGTTTGTTTGCAGATACAGGCGGCCACCGGCTGGCTACAGTCCGGGCAATGTCGACCTGCGTCGGTGGAAAACACCAGGCCACCAAGGGCGGCGAAGGATGCGGCTTTTTTGGCCACCGGCAATCCTCTTGGGAGGACAAAGACTGGTCGAAGCACATGGCGGTGCCATCGACCGCGAAGCCCCACTCAGGCAGGGGCAGCGCTACTGAGCCGGCGCGTTTGCAACAAGCGCCGCCGGTTCAGCTTGAAAAGTCGCGCAGTGTAACGGCAAAAAGCCCGGTTGCTAAGAGCCAATCAGCGTCAATTTATGCAACTTTAACGACGTCGCGCCAGATAGCGTTGCAAGGCGGCCAGGGAGTCCGGGCAATAGGGCTTTTCATGGATTTCCCGCAGCACCTGGTCCAGGGGAATGAAGCGCGCTTCGAGGACTTCTTCCGGCTGCAGGCGCAGCGGACCGTCCCAGACCGCGGAGAAGGCCGAACACCAGAGACGGTTGCCGGTGTCTTCGAAGAAAAAGTGATCGTGGGCGGTCAACTCGACCCCGCTGACTCCCAGCTCCTCTTCCAGCTCCCGAGCGGCGGACTCGGCATAGCTTTCCGTCGCCAGGACCATGCCGCCGGCGGCGACATCCCAGTAGCCCGGGTAGATGGCCTTGCTCAGGGTGCGCCGGTGCACGCACAGCTCACCGGCGGAATTGAACAGCATGATGTAGGTGCCACGACCGATCAGGCCACGCTCGCGCAGCTCGGAGCGGACCATGGCACCCAGCAGCTGGTCTTCGCCATCGACCCAGGCAATCTCTTCAGCATCGGAGGCGGCGCGATGGGCCGCCTCATTGGTGGTCGCAACCATGGATCAGCCTTGATTGAGCAATTGACGCAAGTCGATGACCGCCGCGTTGGCCCGGGAAATATAGTTGGCCATGACCAGGGAGTGGTTGGCCAGAACGCCAAAGCCGCTGCCATTGAGGATCATCGGGCTCCAGACCGGCTCCTGGGAGGCCTCCAGTTCACGGATGATCTGGCGCACGCTGACGGTGGCGTTCTTCTTCGCCAGCACGTCGGCAAAGTCCACTTCGATGGCGCGCAGCAGGTGGGACAGCGCCCAGGCCTGGCCACGGGCTTCGTAGAACACGTTGTCGATCTGCATCCATGGGGTTTCCTCAAGCTCTTCATCGACCTGAGGAACCTGGCCGGGCGCGACCACTTCGGTTTTCAGGGCGGTGTTGAGCTTGACTCGGCCAACACTGGCCGACAGCCGCTGGGACAGCGAGCCCAGGCGCGTGCCCACGTCACCCAGCCAGTTGTTGAGGTTGTCGGCACGGGCATAGAACTGCGCGGTCTTCTGGTTCGGATCGGACAGGCGCGCCTGATAGCGGCTCAGGGAGTTGATGCCGTCCTGATATTCCGACTCGCTGGACGGCAGCACCCAGCTCTTGTTGTCGAAGTTGAAGCGCGGCTCGGCCTTGGCCAGGTCGGCATCCTCGGCGGACTGGGACTGGGAGCGGGCGAAGTCCTTGCGCAGGGCACGGGTCAGGTCGCGAACCTGGACCAGCACGCCGTATTCCCAGCTCGGCATGTTGTCCATCCACAGGCCCGGTGGAAAACGGTCGTTGGAGATATAGCCACCCGGTTTGTCGAGCAAGGTGCCGGCGACGGTCTTGAGGGTTTCCACGGTGGTGTAACCCACCACCATCTGCCGGCC
Organism: Pseudomonas sp. St29; assembly: GCF_001547915.1. Taxonomy (NCBI): domain Bacteria; kingdom Pseudomonadati; phylum Pseudomonadota; class Gammaproteobacteria; order Pseudomonadales; family Pseudomonadaceae; genus Pseudomonas; species Pseudomonas sp. St29. Next base: position 761,683 of record NZ_AP014628.1, on the reverse strand, counting down.
GGCCTTCTCGGCGGCAATCTGGGCATTCTGCTGGACCGGAAACAGCGCCGGCTCCTGGCTCCAGTACCAACCCAGGCCACCGGTCACCAACAGGTAAAGGCCCAGCAAGGTGGCCAGGGCGCGACTGAACAGCAGGCCACCAAAATAGCTGCGTGTCGCCGACTTGGGTTCGGCAGCACGATCCGGCGCGCTGCCTGCGCGATTCTTCCAATCCAGCATGGCTATGTCCTTTCAATCACTTGGGTTCATCGGTTCGACCACAACCCTACTCCATCGTGCCTTGCCTTGACGGGATAAATCTTCCGGCAAATGCGCGCCGCGCAATGATTGCGAATCAGGCGATCACTATAAATGAAGCACAGTCCCGAGCCTATGCGACCAGTCGGTCAGGAACTGAATAACGTCGCTTCACACATTATTGACGCACGACACTCATGGGACGCAAAAGTGGTGCTAGCATAGAGCCACCAGTCGATCTCAGCATGCACCCTAACTAGTAGTCAGGATATGACCGAGCCAGAAGACCCCAGCCGTGAGCGCCTCAAGCACCACTTTGCCCAGCGGGTAATTCATCAGGCACGTCAGATTCTTGAGATATGGCAGCGTCTGCAACGCAGCGAATGGTCCACCAACGACATGTCCGAACTGTGCGAGGCCAACCTGCGCCTGCTGCGCTTCGCCGAACGCTTCGAACAACCCGAACACACTCAGCTGGCCCGCAGCATCAGTCAGTCCCTTGAGGCGGTGGATGCCAATCGCGGCCGCCTGAGCAGCACCCTGATCACCGATCTCAACCGGCTGATGCAACGCCTGTCGCGCACCGGCCTGCGTCACGGCGACCAGCTGGAACAGACCTTCCTGCCGCCTTTGCGCAAGCCGATCTACGTGATGCTGCAGGACCACGACCGCGCCGAACGCCTGGCCAAGCAGCTGGAGTTCTTCGGCCTCAGCGCCCAGTCCCTGGACAGCATTGCGGCCTTTCGCTCATCCATGGTCGAACGCCTGCCGGCCGCCATCGTCATCGATGTCGACTTTTGCGGCCCCGGCATGGGCCTGACCCTGGCCGCCGAGGCCCAGGTCGGCCTGGAGCAGAAACTACCGCTGCTGTTCTTCAGCCTGCATGAAACCGATACCCCAACCCGCCTCGCCGCCGTGCGCGCCGGAGGCCAGGAGTTCCTCACCGGCACCCTGGAAGCCTCCAGCCTGCTGGAAAAGATCGAGGTCCTGACCTGCGTCGCCCAGTACGAACCCTATAAAGTGCTGATCATCGATGACTCCCGGGCCCAGGCGCTGCACACCGAGCGCCTGCTCAACAGCGCCGGGATCGTCACCCGCACCCTGATCGAGCCGATCCAGGCCATGGCCGAGCTGGCGGATTTCCAGCCGGACCTGATCATCCTCGACATGTACATGCCGGCCTGCACCGGCACCGAGCTGGCCAAGGTGATCCGCCACAACGACCGCTACGTCAGCGTGCCGATCATCTACCTGTCCGCCGAGGACGACCTGGACAAGCAGCTGGACGCCATGAGCGAAGGCGGCGACGACTTCCTGACCAAGCCGATCAAACCGCGGCACCTGATCACCACCGTGCGCAACCGCGCGGCCCGGGCGCGCAACCTCAAGGCGCGGATGGTCCGCGACAGCCTCACCGGCCTGTACAACCACACCCATATCCTGCAATTGCTGGAAGACTGCAGCTTCCGCGCCCGCCGCGAGAACAAGCCGCTGAGCTTCGCCATGCTCGATATCGACCACTTCAAGCGGGTCAACGACAGCCACGGCCACCCCATGGGCGACCGGGTGATCAAGAGCCTGGCGCTGTTTCTCAAGCAACGCCTGCGCAAGACCGACTTCATCGGCCGCTACGGCGGCGAGGAGTTCGCCATTGTCATGCCCGACACCGATCAGGAAGCCGCCTGCAAGGTGCTCGACGAAATCCGCCAGCGCTTCGCCGAGATCCACTACCCGGCCCAGCCCCAGGACCTGTGGTGCACCTTCAGCGCCGGGGTGGTGGAGATGCAGGAAGACTCCGACAGCCTGATGATGGCCAGCCAGGCCGACGAAGCGCTGTACCGCGCCAAGCACGGCGGCCGCAACCGGGTACAGGCCGCGCGGCAATCAAGTCAAAGTGCCACCTTTTCATCCGAATCCACTGATTCGGTCATAACCTTGTAATACAAACGCAATAAATTCAGGCGCTTACCATTTTCGCCGTTGGTAGAGCCCCGATGCGCCTGAAGCTGCTGACCAATCTCAATACCCTGTTGCTCGTTGCCGTTTGCCTCGCCCTGGGGGCAACGCTGTGGTGGTCGCAACGGGCCCTGGAACGCCCCTATCTATTGATGGAGCGTTACCTGGGTCTGTCCCAGCAGTTTCAGAATCAAGTGGCGCGCAATATCGAAGACTATCTGGCCAGCGGCGATGCCCTGCGCCTGAGCGGCGCGACCCAGGCCCTGGAAGCCCTGCAGGGCGAGCTGGGCGAACTGCCAGCGCCGCTGGCGCAGAGCCTGCGCCCAAGCCTGGCCAGCCTCGACACCTTCAGCAAGAGCGACCTGCTGGCCGCGGGCAAGCTGGCCGGCGATCCCCAGGCGCTGCTGTTGCAGGCCGAGCGCGAACTGGGGGCCAACCTGGAGCAGCTCAGCCAGTACGCCAGCGGGACCAAGAACCCGGACGCGGCCCAGTACCTGCCGTTGTTGCTCACCGCCTCACAGCACCTGGGCAAACTGTCCCTGGCCCGCGACAAGCTGGTGAGCAGCGGTCGCAGCGAACTGGCCGCCGATGTCGAACGCGAACTCAACAGCATTCGTGCCCAGGCCGATCGGCTTGAAGCCCTGCCTTTATTAGGCGTGGCGGCCAGCAGTGAATCCGGCACCGATGATTTCGCCGCCATGATGGGCCTGGAAAACACCCAGAAAGCCGCCGCCGAAGACGCCGGGATCAGCCTCAAGCGCGAGCTCAACAGCCTGCTCAACCGCTACCCGGCGGAACTTGAGCGCACCCGCGAGCAGATCCAGAAGCGCGCCGACCTGAGCGCCGCCACCCTGCTGAAAATCACCGCCGTGCGCCAGGCCATTGCCGAGCTGGAACCGGCGGTGCGGGCCCAGCACGGGCAGATCCAGGGCGAAGTACGGCTGATGCAGGGGCTGATGATCGGCCTGATCCTGCTGATCGCCCTGGTCATCGACACCTTGCAGCGCAAGCTGGCCCGGGTCCTGACCAACCTGGCCCCGGCCCTGTCGACCTGGGCCGAAGGCGACTTCAGCCGACCGATCCAACTGGGCAAGACCAACCGCGAACTGCACGCCATCGAAGAGTCCCTGAACCGTCTGCGCGCCTACCTGGTGGACCTGGTGGGCACCATCCGCCAGAACGCCGAGCAAGTGGCCGGCAGCAGCCGCGCCCTGGCCGACCTCAGCAGCGGTCTGCACAGCGGGGCCGAGCGCCAGGCCGGTGATACCGCGCAGATCCGCGATGCCCTGGGCGAGCTGGAAGCCACCATCCAACAGGTCGCCGGCGACGCCAGCCAGGCCGCCGATGCCAGCCGCAGCGCCGGCCTCGCGGTGCAACAGGGACAGAAAGTCATTGGCCTGAGCCTCACCGGCCTGCATGCCCTTGTAGGGGAAGTCCAGGGCAACGCGCAGATGATCGAGCATCTGGCCCAGGAATCGGCGACCATCGGCGGCGTGCTGACGGTGATCCGCTCCATCGCCGAACAGACCAACCTGCTGGCCCTCAACGCCGCCATCGAAGCCGCCCGCGCCGGAGAAATGGGCCGCGGTTTCGCCGTGGTCGCCGAAGAGGTGCGCTCCCTGGCCCAGCGCACTGCCGGGGCCACGGCTGAGATCCAGACCCTGATCGCCGGCCTGCAAAGCGCCGCGCAGCAATCGGTGCAAGGCATGCGTGCCCAGGTGGAGCATGCCGAAGCCACCGCCAGTCAGGCCCAGGCCGCCGACGGCGCGCTGGATGAAATCGTCGGGGCGATCCAGACCATCGCCGACACGGCCGTGCGCATCGCCGATGTCACGGCCCAGCAAAGCGGCGCGGTCAGCGAGATCCGCGACCACAGCGAACGCATCCATCAACTGGGCGGCGACAACCTGCTGCGCATCGGCGAAGGCCGGGCCCAGGGCGAGAACCTGCTGGACCTGGGCGGTCAACTGCACACCGCGGTGCAGGCCTTCCGCGTCTGAGCCGGTTTCCCCGCTCGGCGTCGCTGCCAACCGGCCCGGTTCCTGCCGGCCGTCTGTGCTGGGGGGCACTGCGGCTCATGGCGCAAGCTCGCAGCGGCCAGCGCCCCTTATCAGCCCAACATCGGCGAAATCGACGCCAGGCACTGTAGTGCTCCCTTCTTGCGGGCAAATGACCGGATTTAATCACTCGGTCACATATTTTGCGCAAACATCGGTCATCGTGCTGGCTATTGCCGAGAACTGGACAGTCATAAAGTCTTTCCGGCATAGTCGCCGGGTTCTGACAACAGCCCCCGACAACAAGGAACGACCGATGGCCACCCTACTGGTGCTTCACGGCCCCAACCTGAACCTGCTCGGCACCCGTGAACCGGGGGTCTACGGAGCAACCACACTGGCCCAGATCAACCAGGATCTGGAGCAGCGGGCCCGTGATGCCGGGCACCATCTGCAGTATTTGCAGAGCAATGCCGAGTACGAATTGATCGAGCGCATCCATGCCGCCCGCGATGAAGGCGTGGACTTCATTTTGATCAATCCAGCAGCTTTTACGCATACAAGCGTCGCATTACGTGACGCGCTGCTGGCGGTGAGCATCCCATTCATCGAAGTGCATTTGTCCAACTTGCACAAACGCGAACCTTTCCGCCATCACTCCTACTTCTCCGATGTTGCGGTGGGAGTGATCTGCGGCCTTGGCGCCAGCGGTTACCGACTGGCCCTGGAGGCCGCCCTAGAACAGCTTGAACGACAGGCAAGTGCTTGAACGACAGGCAATAAACGCCCCTGACCGACCCTTGGGAGTTGATGATTCATGGATATCCGTAAAGTTAAGAAACTGATCGAGCTGCTGGAAGAGTCCGGCATCGACGAGTTGGAGATCAAGGAAGGCGAAGAGTCCGTACGCATCAGCCGTCACAGCAAGACTCCAGCCCAGCAGTACTACGCCCCCGCACCGGTGGCCGCTCCTGCTGCTGCACCTGCCGCTGCTGCCGCCCCGGCCGCCGCTGCTCCTGCTGCCCCGGCCGCACCTGCGCTGAACGGCACCGTGGCCCGTTCGCCAATGGTCGGTACTTTCTACCGCAAGTCTTCGCCAACCTCGCCAGCCTTCGTTGAAGTCGGCCAGAGCGTGAAGAAAGGCGACACCCTGTGCATCGTCGAAGCGATGAAGATGATGAACCACATCGAAGCTGAAACCAGCGGTGTGATCGAATCCATTCTTGTCGAAGACGGCCAGCCGGTTGAGTACGACCAACCGCTGTTCACCATCGTTTGAACCGCGGAGAGTCTTTGATGTTGAAGCCTGCGAAGTTGGAAAAAGTCCTGATCGCCAACCGCGGCGAAATCGCCCTGCGGATCCTGCGTGCCTGCAAGGAAATGGGGATCAAGACCGTCGCCGTCTACTCCAAGGCCGACAAGGAGCTGATGCACCTGGGCCTGGCGGACGAATCCGTTTGCATCGGGCCTGCGCAAGCCGCGCAGTCCTACCTGCACATCCCGGCCATCATCGCGGCCGCTGAAGTCACTGGCGCTACGGCGATCCACCCTGGCTACGGCTTCCTGGCGGAAAACGCCGACTTCGCCGAACAGGTGGAAAACTCCGGCTTCGCCTTCATCGGCCCGAAAGCTGAAACCATCCGCCTGATGGGCGACAAGGTTTCCGCCAAGCACGCGATGATCGCTGCCGGAGTTCCTACGGTTCCAGGTTCCGACGGTCCGCTGCCGGAAGACGAAGAAACCGCATTGCGCATTGGCCGTGAAGTCGGCTACCCGGTGATCATCAAGGCCGCCGGCGGCGGTGGTGGTCGCGGCATGCGCGTGGTGCACAAGGAAGAAGACCTGATCGCCTCGGCGAAGCTGACCCGTTCCGAAGCCGGTGCGGCGTTTGGCAACCCGATGGTCTACCTGGAAAAGTTCCTGACCAACCCACGTCACGTGGAAGTTCAGGTGCTGTCCGATGGCCAGGGCAATGCTGTCCATCTGGGCGATCGCGACTGCTCGCTGCAGCGCCGTCACCAGAAGGTCCTCGAAGAAGCGCCGGCACCGGACATCGACGAGACTGCGCGCCAGGAAGTCTTTGCCCGCTGCGTCAAGGCCTGTATCGACATCGGCTATCGCGGTGCCGGTACGTTCGAGTTCCTGTACGAGAACGGCCGCTTCTACTTCATCGAGATGAACACTCGCGTGCAGGTAGAGCACCCGGTATCGGAAATGGTCACCGGCATCGACATCGTCAAGGAGATGCTCAGCATCGCCGCCGGCAACAAGCTGTCGTTCACCCAGGATGACGTGGTCATCCGCGGTCACGCGCTGGAATGCCGGATCAACGCCGAAGACCCGAAAACCTTCATGCCAAGCCCAGGCACGGTCAAGCATTTCCATGCCCCGGGCGGCAACGGCGTGCGCGTCGACTCGCACCTGTACAGCGGTTACGCGGTTCCACCGAACTACGATTCGTTGATCGGCAAGCTGATCACTTACGGCAGCAGCCGTGACGAAGCCATGGCACGCATGCGCAATGCGCTGGACGAAATCGTCGTCGACGGGATCAAGACCAACATCCCGCTGCACCGCGATCTGACCCGTGACGAAGGCTTCTGCAAAGGGGGCGTGAACATTCACTACCTTGAGCACAAGCTGGCCGAGCAACACTGATCGGCACCCGCCACACCGACAAGGCCGCTTTCGAGCGGCCTTGTCGTATCCGCCCCTGCGCCCCGCAGGAGCGAGCTTGCTCGCGAACCACGCAGCGGCCATCCCCCGATCAACCGCCATCGCGACCAAGCACTCGGCTTCCCCCCTCGCTCCCACCGGGCGTCTCGCGTAAACTTGCGCGCTTCTCGCGGCCCGCTAGGCTGCACTTCACATATTTTCAAAGGTGCCCGCCATGCCTTGGCTGCAAGTCCGTCTCGCCATCAGCCCAGAACAAGCCGAAACCTATGAAGACGCTTTTCTTGAAGTCGGTGCCGTTTCGGTCACCTTCATGGACGCCGAGGATCAGCCGATCTTCGAACCCGAACTGAACACCACCCCGCTGTGGTCCCACACCCACCTGCTGGCCCTGTTCGAGGGCGGCACCGAGGCCGCCAGCGTGCTCGCCCACCTGGAACTGCTGACCGGCGCTCCGCTGCCCGAACACCACAGCGAAGTCATCGAAGACCAGGACTGGGAACGCAGCTGGATGGACAACTTCCAGCCGATGCGCTTCGGCCAGCGCCTGTGGATTGTTCCCAGCTGGCACGCCGCGCCGGAGCCGGATGCGGTCAACCTGCTGCTGGACCCGGGCCTGGCGTTCGGCACCGGCACCCACCCGACCACCGCCCTGTGCCTGCAATGGCTGGACAGCCAGGACCTCAAGGACTGCAACGTGCTGGACTTCGGCTGTGGTTCGGGAATCCTGGCCATCGCCGCCCTGCTGCTGGGCGCCCGCCACGCGGTCGGCACCGACATAGACATCCAGGCCCTGGAAGCCTCCCGCGACAACGCCGGACGCAACGGGATTGCCGACGAACTGTTCCCGCTCTACCTGCCCGAGCAACTGCCGCAGGTAGAGGCCGATGTGCTGGTGGCCAACATCCTGGCCGGCCCTCTGGTGGCCCTGGCTCCGCAGCTGTCGGGCCTGGTCAAGTCCGGCGGACGCCTGGCGCTCTCCGGCATCCTCGCCGAGCAAGGCGAAGAAGTCGCTGCGGCCTATGCCCAGGACTTCGATCTGGATCCGATTGCCACCCTCGATGGCTGGGTGCGCATCACCGGCCGTCGGCGCTAGAATGGCCGCCTGCATAATCCGGATGGCCGCATGACCGACAGTTTCGTCACCCAATGCCCACATTGCCAAACCAGGTTCCGTGTCAGCCACGCTCAACTGAGCGTGGCCCGTGGAGTGGTGCGCTGTGGCTCCTGCCTGCAGGTGTTCAACGCCGCGCGGCAGTTGCTGGAGCAGCGCGCCGCCAAGGAAAGCGCAGCGTCCAGGCCAGTGGCGAAACCGGCGCCCGCCCCCGCGCCTGCGGCAGCGCCTCCCGTCGAGCCGCCAGCCGAGCCTGCCGCCAGCCCCACGCCAGCGGCGCCCCCCGTGCAACGCGCCATCAGCCAGAAACAATGGTCGGCTGCCGAAATGGACCTGGATCACCTGGACCTCGACGAGGAGCTGGCCAAGCTCGAACAGCGAGAGATCCAGCCGGCCAAGGCCTTTGGCCAGGAACGGGAACACAAGGAAGGCAGCCTCAGCGCCCGCCGCGACCCGCAGGACGCCGATGACGCCCACTGGCCCGACGGCCTGTTTGGCAGCGCCGCTGAACATGACGAACCGCAACCTGTCGCTCTCAAGGCCCAGGCCCAGGCGGACGAACCTGCCCCCGAGCCGCCCCGGCAGAGCCGTACCGAGCCGTCGCTGTCCTTCAACCTGGCGGACCTGGAAGACGAACCCAAAGCCCCCAAGCTGCGCCTGGATGACGACCTGGAACCGTTCGACGCCCGGATCTCGGCAGACAGCGCCGAAGCGGACGATGAAGCGGACATCCCCCACGGCAAGAAACGCCGCGAACGCAGCGAACCCGCCGTGCCGGAAGACGTCTTGCTGGACCTGGTGGATGATCCGATCCACCTCGACTGGCAGAAACGCCGCTCGCCCTGGGGCCGGCGCCTGCTCTGGCTGCTGTTGATCCTGCTGGCCGCCGGCGGCCTGGCAGGTCAGTACATCGCCTACCATTTCGACGAACTGGCGCGCCAGGACCAGTACCGCCCCTGGTTCCAGCAACTGTGCCCGGAGTTCGGCTGCACGGTGCCATCCCGGGTGGATATCGCGCGGATCAAGAGCAGCAACCTGGTGGTGCGCAGCCACCCGGAATTCAGCGGGGCCCTGGTGGTGGACGCCATCATCTACAACCGTGCGCCCTTCTCCCAACCCTTCCCGCTGCTGGAACTGCGCTTCGCCGACCTCAACGGCCACCTGATCGCCAGCCGCAGCTTCAAACCCGGGGAGTACCTGGGCGGTGAGATGCAGGATGTGGCGGAAATGCCGCCGCAGACGCCGATTCACATCGCCCTGGACATTCTTGACCCCGGACCGAAAGCCGTGAACTACAGTCTCAGTTTCCACTCGCCCGAGTGAATCGGCTGAACGAGCTGGCGAACAACTCCGAATTGAAGACAGATTTATGACTGCGTCGCTCAGATTGATCCCAGAGCGATAACGGAATAACTGTTCAGATTTTATCCAATTCAGCCTTTATCCGGTCATCGAGAGCGGGTATCATGCCAACCCTTTTTCGAACTCTCATGATCCGGCCCCACAACAGGGAAGTCCTATGTCGGCGGTACGCATCGGCCCATATACATTGCACAACGGCTTGATTCTCGCCCCGATGGCGGGGGTCACCGACCAGCCCTTTCGTCAGCTTTGCAAGCAGTTGGGCGCGGGCCTTGTAGTCTCGGAAATGGTCACCAGCGACATGAGCTTGTGGAACAGCCGCAAATCGCGGTTGCGCATGATCCACGAAGGCGATCCCGAGCCACGCTCGGTGCAGATTGCCGGTGGCGATGCACAGATGCTGGCGGATGCCGCCCGCGCCAACGTCGAGTTGGGCGCACAGATTATTGATATCAACATGGGTTGTCCGGCGAAGAAGGTCTGCAACAAGGCCGCCGGCTCCGCGTTGCTGAAAGACGAAGCCCTGGTCAACGAGATTCTCCAGGCGGTGGTGGCCGCGGTGGATATACCGGTCACCCTGAAGATCCGCACCGGCTGGGACCGGCAGAACAAGAACGGCCTGACGGTGGCGAAGATCGCCGAACAGGCAGGCATCACGGCGCTGGCGGTCCATGGCCGGACCCGGGCCGACCTGTACACCGGTGAAGCCGAGTACGACACCATTGCCGCGATCAAGCAGGCGGTGTCGATTCCGGTCTTTGCCAACGGCGATATCGACTCACCCGAAAAAGCCCGGCAGGTCTTGCATGCCACCGGCGCCGACGGGCTGTTGATTGGCCGGGCCGCCCAGGGGCGGCCATGGATTTTTCGTGAAATCGAGCACTTCCTGCGCACCGGTGAGACCCTTCCGGCACCGGAGCTGTTCGAAGTGGAACGTATTCTGCTAGAGCACCTGGCCGCGCTGCATGCCTTCTATGGAGAGGTCATGGGCGTACGCATCGCACGCAAGCATGTGGGCTGGTATCTCGCAACCCTGCCGGGCGCCAGGGAGTTCCGCGCCCACTTCAATCGTTTGGAAGATACGGAAGCACAATGCGCCAACGTTCGTGAGTTCTTTGCCGGACGTTACAAGAGCCTGGAAACAGGGGACGGAGAAGGGGTGGCCGCATGACGATGATGACCGAGACTTTAGTGAGTGGAACAACACCCGTGAGCGACAACGTGAATTTGAAACAGCACCTCAATACCCCCAGCGAAGAAGGCCAGACCCTTCGCGGGAGTGTCGAGAAGGCGCTGCACAATTATTTCGCCCACCTTGAGGGCGCTGCCGTCACGGACGTGTACAACCTGGTGCTCTCCGAAGTCGAGGCTCCGTTGCTCGAAAGCGTGATGAACTACGTCAAGGGCAATCAGACCAAGGCCAGCGAACTCCTGGGCCTGAACCGCGGCACCCTGCGCAAGAAACTCAAGCAGTACGATTTGTTGTAAGCATTCAATCAAACCAGAAAGGCGCCCGCGTAAAAAACGGTCGCCTTTTTTGCTGACTCCTTTGCTTTTGATGGAAATTGAGATGACCGACCAGACTACCCGCCTGCCGATCCGCCGCGCCTTGATCAGTGTTTCCGACAAGACCGGGATCCTTGAATTCGCCAAGGAACTGGAAGCCCTCGGCGTGGAGATCCTCTCCACCGGCGGGACCTTCAAGCTGCTGCGGGACAACGGCGTGTCCGCAGTGGAAGTGGCGGATTACACCGGTTTCGCGGAAATGATGGATGGCCGGGTCAAGACCCTGCACCCGAAAATCCACGGCGGTATCCTCGGTCGTCGCGGTATCGACGACGCCATCATGAACGAGCACGGGATCAAGCCCATCGATCTGGTGGCGGTCAACCTCTACCCTTTCGAAGCCACCATCTCCAAGCCCGGCTGCGACCTGCCGACCGCCATCGAGAACATCGACATCGGCGGCCCGACCATGGTCCGCTCGGCGGCCAAGAACCATAAGGACGTGGCCATCGTGGTCAACGCCAGCGACTACGCCGGTGTCCTGGAAAACCTCAAGGCCGGTGGCCTGACCTACGCCCAGCGCTTCGACCTGATGCTCAAGGCCTTCGAACACACCGCCGCCTACGACGGCATGATCGCCAACTACATGGGCACCGTGAACCAGGCCGCCGACACCCTCTCGACATCCGGCCGCAGCGAATTCCCGCGGACCTTCAACAGCCAGTTCATCAAGGCCCAGGAAATGCGCTACGGCGAGAACCCGCACCAGAGCGCGGCGTTCTACGTGGAAGCCAAGCCCGCCGAAGTCGGCATCGCCACCGCCACCCAGCTGCAAGGCAAGGAGCTGTCCTACAACAACGTAGCCGACACCGACGCCGCGCTGGAATGCGTGAAGAGCTTCGTCAAGCCGGCCTGCGTCATCGTCAAGCACGCCAACCCGTGCGGCGTGGCGGTCAGCCCGGACGCTGAAGGCGGCATCCGCCAGGCCTATGAACTGGCCTACGCCACCGACACCGAATCGGCCTTCGGCGGCATCATCGCCTTCAACCGCGAACTGGACGCCGACACCGCCAAGGCCATCGTCGAGCGGCAGTTCGTCGAAGTGATCATCGCCCCGAGCGTCAGCGAGGAAGCCCGCGCCATCGTCGCCGCCAAGGCCAACGTGCGCCTGCTGGCCTGCGGCCAGTGGTCGGCCGACCGGGTTCCGGCCTGGGACTACAAGCGCGTCAACGGTGGCCTGCTGGTGCAGAGCCGCGATATCGGCATGATCGGTGCCGATGACCTGAAAGTCGTCACCAAACGCGCCCCGACCGAGCAAGAGATCCACGACCTGATCTTCGCCTGGAAAGTGGCCAAGTTCGTCAAGTCCAACGCCATCGTCTACGCCAAGAACCGCCAGACCATCGGCGTCGGCGCCGGTCAGATGAGCCGCGTGAACTCGGCGCGGATCGCTGCGATCAAAGCCGAACACGCCGGTCTGCAGGTTCAGGGCGCCGTGATGGCTTCCGACGCCTTCTTCCCGTTCCGTGACGGTATCGACAACGCGGCCAAGGTCGGCATCACCGCGGTGATCCAGCCCGGCGGCTCGATGCGTGATGCAGAAGTGATTGCCGCGGCCGACGAGGCCGGCATTGCCATGGTCTTCACCGGCATGCGCCACTTCCGTCACTAACAGCAGCCACAAGCATCAAGCTGCAAGCGACAAGCCAGGGCCAAGCGCAGTTGCGCTTGCCTGATCCTTGCAGCCTTCCCTTTTCAGAGCCGCACGCAGCACGGCAGGGCGATAAGAATTGCTCTTCACTTGCAGCTTGCGGCTTGTAGCTTCCTCCGAAGGAGTCTGACTTGAACATTTTGATCATTGGTAGCGGCGGTCGCGAACACGCCCTGGCCTGGAAAGTCGCTCAGGACCCACGGGTCGAAAAAGTATTCGTCGCCCCCGGCAACGCCGGCACCGCCATCGAAGCCAAGTGCGAGAACGTCGCCATCGACGTCCTGGCCCTGGAGCAACTGGCCGATTTCGCCGAGAAGAATGTGTCCCTGACCATCGTCGGTCCAGAAGTGCCGCTGGTGGCTGGCGTGGTCGACCTGTTCCGCTCCCGCGGCCTGGACTGCTTCGGTCCGACTGCCGGTGCCGCGCAGCTGGAAGGCTCGAAAGCCTTCACCAAGGATTTCCTCGCGCGCCACAAGATCCCGACCGCCGACTACCAGAACTTCACCGAAATCGAGCCGGCCCTGGCCTACCTGAAGGAAAAGGGCGCCCCGATCGTGATCAAGGCCGACGGCCTGGCCGCCGGCAAGGGCGTGATCGTCGCCATGACCCTGGCCGAAGCCGAGGAAGCCGTGCGCGACATGCTGGCCGGCAATGCCTTCGGCGAAGCCGGTTCCCGCGTGGTCATCGAAGAGTTCCTCGACGGCGAGGAAGCCAGCTTCATCGTCATGGTCGACGGCAAGAACGTGCTGCCGATGGCCACCAGCCAGGACCACAAGCGCGTTGGCGACGGCGACACTGGCCCCAATACCGGTGGCATGGGCGCCTACTCGCCAGCACCGGTGGTCACCGCCGAAGTGCACCAGCGGGTCATGGATCAGGTGATCTGGCCCACCGTGCGCGGCATGGCCGAGGAAGGCAATGTCTACACCGGCTTCCTCTATGCAGGCCTGATGATCGACAAGGCCGGCAACCCGAAAGTCATCGAATTCAACTGCCGCTTCGGCGATCCGGAAACCCAGCCGGTGATGCTGCGCCTGCAGTCGAGCCTGGTGCTGTTGGTCGAAGCCGCCCTGGCCCAGGCCCTGGACAAGGTCGAAGCGCAGTGGGACCCACGCCCGAGCCTGGGCATCGTCCTGGCAGCCGGCGGCTATCCTGCTGACTACGCCAAGGGCGCGGTCATCACCGGCCTGGACGCGGCGGCGGCCCTGGAAGGCAAGGTGTTCCACGCCGGCACCGCGCTCAAGGACGGTCAGATCGTGACCTCCGGCGGCCGGGTACTCTGCGCCACCGCCATGGGCGACAGCGTCGACGCGGCCCAGCAGCAAGCCTACCGCCTGGCGGCCAAGATCGACTGGCAAGGCTGCTTCTACCGCAAGGACATCGGCTACCGAGCCATTGCCCGTGAGCGCGGTCAGGAGTAAAGCTGCCCCTGTCCCCGGCAAGGGCCCGGTGCCCTTGCCGTGCGGTCATTACGCCGCGCATAGTTATAATCAGGCATCAACCAATGAAGGGATTTCGCCGTGCGCTGGCTCAGGATTGCCCTAGGCTTCACCGTCACATTGCTGACCCTGCTCTGCTTGAATCCGGCTCTGGCCGCTCAAGGCAGTGGCTGGGCGGTTTTGCTCGACGAACAGGCCGATCTGCAGCTCAGTGACATCCGCTCCCCGCGCTACACCAACCAGTTCAGCCCCATCGAGCTGGACAAGCTGACCGCCGCCGAACCCGATGGCGCGCTGTGGCTGCGCTTCAAGCTGCAACCCGGGCCCCACGAACAGCTCCTGCGGATCTTCGCCCCCGACCTGTCCCACCTGAATCTCTACGTGCTCGACGGCGACAAGCTGATCGAGCAAGTGAACACCGGCTCCAGCCAGCCACAAACGGAAAAGCCCCTGCCCAGCAGCGACTTCATGCTGCCGCTGCCGCAAAGCGCCAAGCCGCTGGAGGTCTACCTGCGGCTGGTGTCCGAACACGAACTGCGCCCCTACATCACCCTGCAATCGGCGGTGATGAGCGCCGCCGACCAGAGCCAGACCCTGATCTACGGTCTGTTGTTCGGCTGCCTGGCGATGCTGATCCTGCATAACCTCACCCGCTTCGCCTACACCCGTTCACGCAGCAGCCTGTGGCTGGCGGCCTGCGAGGGGCTGTTGACCCTCAGCCTGCTGATGCTGTTGAACCTGTTCGGCCCGTGGCTGCCGGACTGGCAAGCCTTGCAGACCCCGGGCGCCTACCTGGCGCTGCTGCTGACCGCGCCCTGCGGGATGATGTTCGCCTACCGCTTCTTCGCCCCGCTGGGCCCGCACCCGCTGAACCGCTTGCTGCTGGGCAATATCCTGCTGATCAGCCTGTTCGGCCTGTTGCTGCTGTTCGTCAACACCTTGCCGCTGAACATCATCACCTACGGCCTGGTGGCCCTGGCCGGCCTGAGCATGCTGTTCGTCGGCGGCTATCACTGGCACAAGGGCTATCGCCCGGCCCGGCTGTTCGTCACCGCCATGGTGATCTTCAACCTCGGCACCCTGGTGATTCTCCCGGCCCTGCTGGGCCTGACCCTGGTGGCCCCGCAAGGGCTGATCGTCACCCTGCTCAGCGTGGTCTGCGTCGCCGGCCTGCTGATGAGCGTCGCCCTGGGCGAACGCCAGCGCGACATCACCGAGAACCGCTTCAGCGTCAGCCGCGATCTGGCCGCCAGCACCGCCGAGGTCAATGCCAAGGCCGAGTTCCTGGCCAAGATCAGCCACGAGATCCGCACCCCGATGAACGGCGTGCTGGGCATGACCGAGCTGCTGCTGGGCACCCCGCTGTCGGTCAAGCAGCGCGACTACGTGCAAACCATCCACAGCGCCGGCAACGAGCTGCTGACCCTGATCAACGAGATCCTCGACATCTCCAAGCTGGAGTCCGGGCAGATCGAGCTGGACGACGTGCAGTTCGACCTCAACGCCCTGATCGAAGACTGCCTGAGCATCTTCCGGGCCAAGGCCGAACAGCAGAACGTCGAGCTGATCAGCTTTATCCAGCCCCAGGTGCCGCGGGTCATCAGCGGTGACCCGACCCGCCTGCGCCAGGCGCTGCTGAGCCTGCTGGAAAATGCCCTGAAGAAGACCGACGAGGGCGAAGTGCTGATCGTCGTCGCCATCGACGAGCGCAGCAGCAAGCCGCGCCTGCGCATCGCCGTGCAGGACAGCGGCCAGCCCATGGACGCCGAAGAGCGCGAGGCCCTGCTGCACACCGAACTGCACAGCAAGAACTTCCTCGCCACCACCCGCCTGGGGGGCAACCTGGGCCTGGTGATCGCCCGCCAGCTGATCCTGCTGATGCACGGCGAGTTCGGCATCAAGAGCGGCACCAACCAGGGCAGCACCCTGTGGCTGACCCTGCCCCTGGACGCCGAGCGCCTGGAGCACCCGACCGCCGATCTCGACGGCCCCTTGCAGGGCGCGCGGGTACTGGTGGTGGACGACAACGACACCTGCCGCAAGGTGCTGGTGCAGCAATGCAGCGCCTGGGGCCTGAACGTCAGCGCCGTGCCTTCGGGCAAGGAAGCCCTGGCCCTGCTGCGGACCAAGGCGCACCTGCGGGACTACTTCGATGTGGTGCTGCTGGACCAGAACATGCCCGGCATGACCGGCATGCAACTGGCGGCCAAGATCAAGGAAGACCCGAGCCTGAACCACGACATCCTGCTGATCATGCTCACCGGCATCAGCAACGCACCGAGCAAGGTGATTGCACGCAATGCCGGGATCAAGCGCATCCTCGCCAAGCCGGTGGCCGGCTACACCCTCAAGACCACCCTGGCCGACGAACTCAATCAGCGCGACAAGGCCCCTGCCGCCCCCTACAACATGCCCCTGGCCCCGGCTCCAGGACCTGAGCCGGTCACGGTTCCCAGCGACTTCAGCATCCTGGTGGCCGAGGACAACAGCATCTCCACCAAGGTCATCCGCGGCATGCTGGGCAAACTCAACCTGCAGCCCGACACCGCCAGCAATGGCGAGGAAGCGCTGCAGGCGATGAAAGCCAAGCGCTACGACCTGGTGCTGATGGACTGCGAGATGCCGGTGCTCGATGGCTTCTCCGCCACTCAGCAACTGCGTGCCTGGGAAGTGGGCAACCAGCGGGTGCGCACCCCGGTGGTGGCGCTGACCGCGCACATCCTCGCCGAGCACAAGGAGCGCGCGCGCCAGGCCGGCATGGACGGGCACATGGCCAAGCCGGTAGAGCTCTCTCAACTGCGCGAGCTGGTGGAACACTGGGTCACCCAGCGCGATCTGCGCGAACGCAGCGCCGCCCACACCAGTTGAGCCGACAGCCCGGGCGGCGCCTGTTAAACTCTCGCTCGCCCTCCCTAGTCGTGAGCTTCCACCATGCTCCACGTGCTGTTCAGCGTTTACCTGAAGATGCTGGTGCTCTATAGCCCGTTCTTCGTTCTCTCGTGCTTCATCAGCCTGACCCGCGGCTACTCCTCCAAGGAGCGCCGGCGCCTGGCCTGGAAAGTCGCCCTCGCCACCCTGGTTTCCAGCGTCCTGCTGTACCTGTTCGGTCGAGTGATCTTCAGCGTGTTCGGCATTACCGTGGATGCCTTCCGCATCGGCGCCGGCAGCGTGCTGTTCATCTCCGCCCTGGGCATGGCCCAGGGCAAGTCGGCGGTGCAGACCGACAACGTGCAGCAGGACGTGACCATAGTGCCGCTGACCATTCCCCTGACCGTGGGCCCGGGCACCATCGGCGCCCTGCTGGTGATGGGGGTCAGCCAGCCGCACTGGGACGACAAGCTCACCGCCATCCTCAGCATCGCCCTGGCCAGCCTCACCGTGGGCGTGGTGCTGTACCTGTCCAACCGCATCGAACGCATCCTCGGCGACCAGGGCCTGCAGATCGTCAGCCGGCTGATGGGACTGTTCGTCTGCGCCCTGGCGGCGCAGATCATCTTCACCGGGGTCAAAGGCTATCTGGTGCCCTAGCAGCGGCGCGACCCAGCGGACAAGGAATGTCACATGCCCGACCATGAAGATCGCCAGCTCATCCAGCAACGATGGCAGGACGAACGCTACCCCAGGGACAACTCACTCGCCCTGGGCTCGGGCTTCTACTGCCTGTTCGAGCTGCCCCATGAGCATCCCCGACTGATCAACAAAGTGTGGCTGCCGGCCTCGGACTGCGACGCTCATCAGGACGGCGAGGGCCTCGCGACCCTGGCGCTGTGCGTCGCCGGCAACGGCGCCTTGCAGGCCCGGGCCGGCGAGTGTGCCGCGCATGGCGGGGATGGTTTCCTGGCATTGCAGGAGAAAGATTCTGAGACCCTGATCTGGCTGCTGGTCCTGAGGGACACCAATCCCTTCAACCGGGTCGAGATCCAGGACCGACACCTCTATGCCGAGTCGACCTCCGGTGTCAGCGTGAAGATTCCTCTGGAGCGCCCCGATCAGTTGACCCTGGCCTGGCCATGACCCTTGCACTGCCACCGAGCCCGATGAAAAAACTGACCGCCACCGCCGCCATCGACCTCCTCAGCCGCCAGCGGTTGCCCGGCCTCGACGCCGCCGCCCGCGCCTCCCACCTCCTGAACTGGTGGGGAATAGACAGCGACGACCTTGAGTTCGCCGCACTCCCACCCAGCCTGCAACAACAGCTCAGGGCGCAACCGGAGCCCCCGGAAGACCCGCAGGCCCCGCGCTACGACGTCCTGCTGCTGATCGCCCTGCGCGCCGAATACCGCGGCGTGACCCACCGCTACCTGATGCGCTGCCTGCGTGAAGCCGGACTGGGCGACTACGCCGTCAGCGCGGACATCGAGTACCTGGAGGCCTGTCCCTGCTGCGGTTATCGAACCCTCTCGGCGCGGGGCGACTACCAGATCTGCGACCTCTGCCATTGGGAGGACGACGGCAGCGAAGCGCTGGATGTGCTGAGCGGACCCAACCACAAAACCCTGGGCCAGGCCCGGAACACTTTGCCCGGCAGCAGGGCCGCCTGCCCTTGGACAAGTGGCCACACATCAGCAAGGACACCCCATGATTCCCCAGCAGTTGGTCAACCTGATCGAAGCCCAGCCCCGCTTCCGCCCGCGCCCCGACACCGCCGAGGTCACCCGAGCGCTGGCAACATTGGGGATAGCCCTGGACAGCGAGTTCGCCCAGATCTACCTGGCCTGTCACCCCGCCGACTTCTTAGACCGAGTGAGCTACGGAGTGCTGATGAACATCGACGGGCCCAGTGATGAAATCCTGATGTGCACCGAGTTCATTCATGAAGTCTGGGAGTTGCCCAAGAACTTCATCGCCTTCACCTCACTGCAAGGTGAAGGCGGCTACTTGCTGGACAAGGACAGCGGTGGCGTCTGGGATTTCGACCTGGGCGACCGGGAAGCTTTCGTCGCCGGCCGGATCCCTGCCAGATGGGCCAGCTTCTTCGAATTCATCACCTGGCTGCTGACCGCCACGGACATGGATGAGGATGAGGATGAGGATGAGGATGAGGACCCTGCGCGCTAGAAGCCGCTGCCGGCGATGGCGATCTTGCGAGCGCCTTCGCCGGAAAGCCGGCTCCTACAAGGGTTTATGGCCGTACCAGCGCGGGGTGTAGACCCACTCGCCGCCCTCGGCCCGGGGGAACACGCAGGTGGTGGAAGAGCCCACCAGCACCATGGTGCGCATGTCCACCTGCTCCGGGGTCAGCTCGCCCAGGGTGATGACCCGCAGGGTCTGCCCCGGACGACCGATATCCCGTCCCAGCACCACCGGGGTGTGCGGCGTACGGTGCTGGCGCACGATCTCCAGGGCCCGGCCCAGTTGCCAGGGCCGCGAGCGGGAGATCGGGTTGTAGAAGGCCAGCGCCAGATCGGCCTGGGAAGCGAGGTCCAGGCGCTTCTCGATGATGTCCCAGGGCTTGAGGTTGTCCGACAGCGACAGCACGCAGAAGTCATGCCCCAGCGGCGCGCCGGCCTGGGCGGCAGTGGCCAGGGACGCGGAAACCCCGGGAAGGATTTCCAGGTCCACGCGGTGCCACGCCGGGTCGCTGGATTCGTGCAGGGCTTCGAGCACCGCCGCGGCCATGGCGAACACCCCAGGATCACCGGACGACACCACCACCACCGAACGGCCCTGGGCCGCCAGTTCGAACGCATGGCGGGCGCGCTGCATTTCTTCACGGTTGTCGGTGCAGTGCATGACCTGATCGGCGCGGAACGGACCGGCCATGCGCACGTAGGTTTCATACCCCAGGATGTCGTTGGCCCGGGCCAGTTCGGCTTTTACCGCCGGCACCATGAGTTCGGCTGCGCCGGGGCCAAGGCCGATCACCGCCAGGCGCCCACGGGGCCGGCCGATCTGTTCGGGGTCCAGGGGCTGGTTGGCCACGGCGATGGCGAGGTCGTCACCCACCTTCAGCGGTGGCAGCAATTGCGGCACGGCCTGTTGCGCCAGCTCGGCGACGCTGCCGGTGGCGGGCAGAAAGCGCAGCGGCACCCCCAGCTCGTCAGCCGCCTGGTGCAGGCCGCGGTCGGCCATGTCGCTGTCGGTAGCCAGTAGGCAGGCTAGGGACTGCACGGCGATGCGCGCCTGATGCAGGGCGTGGCGGATGGACGTGGCAAGGCCCGCGTCGCTTGGCCCACGACAGGCCACCAGGACGCTGCGGGGGTAGATCAGCAGCTCGTTGGCCGCCGGTTCGCGCTCGGCGGAACCGACGCGGATGGTCAGGCGGGCCTGATCGTTCTCGGGCAGCTTGGCCGCAGCCAGCCAGGGTGCGGCGCCTTCGATACGCACGCTCTCGCCACCCAGCAGATCGGAGACGAAGCGCTTGCCCAGTTCCAGATCCCCCAGGGCATAGCCGCTGGGCGGGTTCAGCAGGCAGGTGCCAAAGCGCAGTTCACCGCTGGTGGTAATGGCCGCGGCCACGCCAAGGCCGGCGGCTATTTCCCGGGCCATGACGTTGACTCCGCCCAGGCCACCCAGCAGCGGCACCACGGCGCTGCCGTCCTCGGCAACGGCCAGCACTGGCGGCTCGGCACCCTTTTCCAGCAGCAGCGGGGCCAGGGTGCGGATGACGATGCCGGCCGCGCACAGGGCGATGATCGGCGTGTCCTGTTGATACAGCTGGCGCAGCGTCGCGCCGAATTCGTGGTAGATCCGATCGGCGCCTTCGACCCGTTCCGCCAGACCATGGATCAACGAATCGGGGTACAGCCGCTGGATCTGCCGCGCGGTGTCGAGGCTGCCTTGGCCCAGGATGACGATGGCCGGAATTGAACGGGCCATCAGCCTTGCCACCTTTCGCCGGGCACGATGATCAACGAGAAATACGGCGAGGACATCGGCTCCACTTCATCCAGCGGCACGATCTTCTGGTTGGCCATGGTGGCGCGCTCGACGTACAGCGCCCGCTGCGCCAGCCCCAGTTCTTCCAGGACCTGGCGCACCTTGGGGAAGTTGCGCCCCAGCTTCATCACCACCGCCGCGTCGGCGTCCGCCAGACGCCGCTTGAGCTCCTCATGGGGCAGCACGCCCGAAAGCACCGACAGGCTCTGGTTGCGATACACCAGGGGCGCGCCCAGCACCGAGGCGCCGCCCAGCATCGAACACACCCCCGGCACCACTTCGGCCTGGTAACGCTCGGCCAGGCGGTCGTGCAGGTACATGTAGGAGCCGTAGAAGAACGGGTCGCCCTCGCAGATCACCGCCACGTCGCGGCCGGCATCCAGGTGCAGCGCCAGCTCCTGGCTGGCGCCGTCGTAGAAATCGCTGATCACTTGCTCGTAGGACAGCGGCGCCGGCAGCACTTCGGTGGTCACCGGGTACACCAGTGGCAGCAGGGTCTGGGCGTCCTGCAAATGCTCCTCGATGATGCCGAAGGCATTGCCTTTCTTGCCCTTGGCCACGAAATACGCCACCACCGGCGATTCGCGCAGCAGGCGCAAGGCCTTGAGGGTGATCAGTTCCGGATCACCGGGGCCCACGCCAAGGCCGATCAAACGTCCGGGTTGCTGCATCATTCGACCTCCGTGGCCAGGGCATTGACGGCGGCGGCGGCCATGGCACTGCCGCCCAGGCGCCCCTGCATGATCACGAACGGCACGCCACGGCTGTCGGCGGCGAGCATGGCCTTGGATTCGGCGGCGCCGACGAAGCCCACCGGGAAGCCGAGGATCAGCGCCGGTTTTGGCGCGCCGGCATCGAGCATTTCCAACAGGTAGAACAGCGCGGTGGGGGCATTGCCGATCACCACCACGCTGCCTTCCAGGTGCGGACGCCAGAGTTCCAGGGCCGCCGCCGAACGGGTGTTGCCCAGCTCTCGGGCCAGCTCCGGGACACTGTCATCGCGCAGGGTGCAGATCACTTTGTTGTTGGCCGGCAAGCGTGCCCGGGTAATGCCTTCAGAGACCATCCGTGCATCGCAGAGGATCGGTGCCCCGGCGGCCAGGGCATCACGCCCGGCCTTGCCGGCGCCCGCGGAGAATTGCAGGCCGTCGATGGCCTCCACCATGCCGCAGGCGTGGATCACCCGAACCGCGAGTTTTTCCAGGTCGGCCGGAATGCGATCCAGCTTCGCTTCTTCGCGAATGATCGCGAAGGAGTTGCGATAGATCTCCTGACCGTCGCGGATGTAATCAATCATCTAGGGAGCTCCGTAGGCGGGCATCAAGCAGGGCCTCTGCCGCTGCAATAGAAAGGTTGCGTGCGTGCAGCGTGCCGAACCCCGGCTGCGCTGCATCGCGTAAATACAAGTCGTAGCGCCCTGGGGCCAGCGCCAGCAAGGTGGCCGGCGCCACATGGGCGGCAGCGCAGGAACGGGAGCAGCCCGACAGGTGCACGGCCGCCTGCCGGCCGTGGCGCTGCAGCAGTTGCGCCAGCTCAAGGGCGTCGCCCTTGGTGTCGGCCAGGGCCTTACCGCAGCCACTGGAGCCGGTGCAGGCAATCAGGTGGGCCAGGGACTGTCGAGCACTGCACAACAGGCCCAATTGCTCCAGGCGGGCGGTGACGGTGGCGGCGTCCGCCGGGGCAATGCCCGGCAGCAACAGGCTCTGCCAGGGCGTGAAACGCAGGCTGGCGTCGCCGTACTGCTCGGCCAGTTGCGCGGCGCCCTTGAGCATGACGGGATCGAGGCGCCCCAGGGGCGCGACCGCGCCGACATAGACCCGGTCGCCCTCGCGCTGTGGATAAGTTCCCAGGTGCAGCCCTGCAACCGCAGCTGGACGCTGCCAGCCATCGATGTTCAGCAAGGGACTGCTCAGGCGCAGGTTCAGTCGGGCGAGAAAATCCGCCACCGGCATCTGCGCCAACAGGTGGCGCATCCGCGTCTGCTCGGGGGTGGCCAGTTCGAGAAACAGCTCCAGCACCGCCACCAGCAGCTCATGCCCCTGTGCCTCGGGCACCGCCGCCAGGGGTTTATCCACAGGACTGCCGGCCAGGCCGAAGGCCAGCAGCAACTGCCCGTCATGCACAACCGCCGCCAGCCACAGATCGTGGTGATGTTCGAGCATGGCCAGGGCTTCGCCGCCATCGAGCTGCACGGCGAACTTGGCCGACAGTTCATGGAAGCGCGGGTGACTCTGCAAGGTCGCCAGGATCTGCCCGGCCAGGGGGCGGGTGTCCATCTGCATTTGCCGGTCGATGCCGGCGCCGGGGCTGAGCATCAGGTTGCGGACATCGTCGCCGGCGGCGGTGGTCGGCCCCAGGCCCGCCGCCAGGAGCGCATCGATCAGCGCCTGATGCTCGACACCGATCCCGCGAATCTGCAGGTTGGCGCGGTTGGTGGCCTCGATCACGCCGCCGGCATAGGCCTGCGCCGCCTCGGCCACCGCCCTGGCCTGGGCGGCGCTGATGACCCCGCCCGCCAGCTTGATCCGGCAGATGCCGCCGTCCAGCGCCGGGACGATGCGCAGCAATCCCGGGCAGGCCGAGGGGCGGATGGCGGTGGACATTGGGCGTTCGTTCAAAGGGGCAACCGGCAGTGTGGGAAAAGCGCTTCGTCAGCGAAGGCGCGGTATTATGCCTGCTTTGTCCGAAGGCATGAAAAGCCTGCCGGTCGGAACCTTAGGTTTGAGGAATATAGATGTCGCCCTGGCTGACAGTAGTGGGAATCGGTGAAGACGGCTTCAAGGGGCTGGGCAGGAACGCCCGCCACGCCCTGCTGGGCGCTTCACGGATCGTCGGCGGCCAGCGTCAGCTAGATCTGCTGCCGGCCTGCATCCGCGGCGAGCGCCAGTTGTGGCCCAGCCCGTTTTCCCTGGAACCACTGTTGAGCCTGCGCGGAACGCCGGTCTGCGTGCTGGCCAGCGGCGATCCGATGCTGTTCGGCGTAGGGGCCAGCCTGGCCCGGCAACTGCCGGCCGACGAGTTGCAGGTGGTGTCCTTCCCCTCTTCCTATTCCCTGGCCGCGGCTCGCCTGGGCTGGGCGCTGCAGGACGTGGTCACGCTGTCGGTGGTGGCACGACCGATTGCCGCGCTCAATGCCCAGCTGTCCAGCGGCGTGCGCCTGCTGGTGCTGAGCAATGACCGCCACAGCCCGGCGGCGATCGCCGGCCTGCTGCGCGAACGCGGTTTCGGCCCGAGTCGCCTGACGGTGCTGGAGCACCTGGGCGGCCCCCTGGAACGGCGCCTGGACAGCACCGCCGATGACTGGAGCGATCCGGCGCTGGCCGACCTCAATCTGCTGGCCATCGAATGCCGGGCGGCAGCGGATACGCCGCAACTGTCCCGACTGGCCGGCCTGCCGGACTCGGCCTTCCGCCACGACGGCCAGTTGACCAAGCGTGACGTGCGCGCCATCACCCTGGCCCGCCTGGCCCCGGTGCCTGGCGAGCTGCTCTGGGATGTGGGCGCCGGCAGCGGCTCCATCGGCATCGAATGGATGCGCGCTCACCCCAGTTGTCGGGCCCTGGCCATCGAAGCCGACGATGGCCGCCAGCAGTTGATCGAATACAACCGCGACGTGCTCGGCGTGCCCGGGCTGCAGCTGATCCGCGGCAGCGCGCCCCAGGCCCTGGCCGGACTGGAGCGCCCCGATGCGGTGTTCATCGGCGGCGGAGTGACCCGCGAAGGCGTGCTGCAAACCTGCTGGGAACGGCTCAAGCCCGGCGGACGCCTGGTGGCCAACGCCGTGACCCTGCAAAGTGAAATGACCCTGATGCACTGGCGCCAGACGCACGGCGGTGAGCTGACCCGCATCCATATCGCCCAGGCCCAGCCCCTGGGGGAATTCGATACCTGGCGCCAGGCCCTGCCGATCACCCTGCTGGACCTGCACAAACCCCTGGACCTGCCATGAGTCTTCCTGGAGCGATCCGGCCCGCCAACGCGTCCTCCCCAAACACCGCCGTGCGTCCTTCGCGAGCCTGCTCGCTGCTACGGAGGCCGCGGCATGCGTGAGGAAACGGCCGAGCAGCCCGCGCCCCTGCGCAGCGGCCTGACCACCGGCAGTTGCGCCACCGCCACCAGCCTGGCCGCCGCGCGCCTGCTGCTGGGGGGCGTCAATGCCGATGCGGTGGAGATCGTCCTGCCCAAGGGCAAGCAGGTGCAGATGCGCCTGGAGTTCTGCCGCCGCACCGCCGAGGGCGCCGAAGCCGGGACCCTCAAGGATGCCGGCGACGACCCGGACGTGACCCACGGCGCCCTGCTCTACTCCCAGGTGCGCCTGACCCGCGAGCCGGGAATCCGCTTTGTCGCCGGCCAGGGCGTGGGCACTGTGACCCGCCCCGGCCTGGTGCTGGCGGTGGGCGAACCGGCGATCAACCCGGTGCCACGCCGGATGATCAGCGAGCACCTGCAACGGCTTGCCGAGGAGCACGCCTACACCGGCGGTTTCGAAGTCACGGTGAATGTCGAGGGCGGCGCCGAACTGGCCCTGAAAACCATGAACCCGCGCCTGGGGATTCTCGGCGGGCTGTCGATCCTGGGCACCAGCGGCATTGTCCGGCCCTTCTCCTGCGCGGCCTATATCGCCTCGATCCACCAGGGCATCGACGTGGCCAAGACCAACGGCTACCTGCACATTGCCGCCTGCACCGGCAACGCCAGCGAAGACACCATGCGCCGGGTCTACAACCTGCCAGAAATCGCCCTGATCGAAATGGGCGACTTTGTCGGCGCGGTGCTCAAGCACCTGCGCAAAGTGCCTGTGGATAAACTCAGCCTGTGCGGTGGCTTCGGCAAGATCAGCAAGCTGGCCGCCGGACACATGGACCTGCACAGCCGCCATTCCAGCATCGACCTGCCGCAACTGGCGCAATGGGCCGCCGCGGTGGGCGCCGGAGCCGAGCTGCAACAGGCCATCCGCGCAGCCAATACCAGCCAGCAGGCGCTGGCCATGGCCAGCGCCGCCGGGATCGCCCTGGGCGACGCGGTGTGCCGGCACGCCCTGGACTTCGCCCGCAGCGTGGTGCCGGCCCAGGTCCAGGTGGAAGTCTTCGCCATCGACCGCCAGGGCGGCATCGTTGGCCACGCCGGAGTCTTGTCATGAGCCGCATCCTGCTGCTGGGCGGGGTCACCGAGGCCCTGGCCATCGCCCGTACCCTGGGCCCTGAACATATCTACAGCCTGGCCGGGGTCGGTCGGGTGCCCAGCGACCTCAGGTGCCAGGTGCGGGTGGGCGGCTACGGCGGTGCCGAGGGCCTGGCGCGCTTTATCCGCGAACAACGCATTGGCCTCCTGCTGGATGCCACCCACCCCTACGCGGCGCAGATCAGCGCCAATGCCGTGGCTGCGGCACAGCACGCAGCCGTGCCTTGCTGGGCCTTGCGGCGCCCGGCCTGGCAGCCGCAACCGGGCGATGACTGGCGCGAGATCGCCGGCTGGGAGGCATTGGTCGAGGCCCTGCGGCCCTTCAAGCGGCCGCTGTTCACCCTGGGCCGCGAGCCGTTGCAGCATCTGAACGAGATTCCTGCGGGGCAGTTCTGGACCCTGCGCGCCCTGGAAAGCTGCCCCGGCAACGAGCGTTGCGAAGTCATCGGTGCCCGTGGGCCTTTCCTGATCGAAGACGAGCGCCAACTGTTCGCACGTCGGGACATCGATGTGCTGATCAGCAAGAACAGCGGCAGCAGCGCCACCGAGCCCAAGCTGGAGGTGGCACGTGAGCGGGGCATACCGGTGCTGGTGCTCAAGCGCCCAAAGCTGCCCGAGGCCGACCGCCACTTTGCCAGCGTGGCCGAGTTGCTGCAGGCGCTGCACTCGCCGGACAAAACCTGACAGGCAAAACCGCCGCGCCCCACAAACACTTGGGAAGCCCCTGGCAGCGCGCTACCAACCCCATGCTTTAGCCTCCTTGGACAGTCTCAATGGCGCCGGCTCCGCTCGTCGCCTGATTGAGCTCTAGGCGGGCAAATGGGTTGCCACGCTGTATCCCAAGGAATACATTCGCCATGTACGTCTTCGAGCAGACCCTGGAGTTCAGCCGCTGGCTCCTGCACCTGAAGGATCCGCAAGGCAAAACCCGTGTACTGGCCAGGATCCGCGCCGCCCAACTGGGCCGATTCGGCGACTGCGAAGCACTGGGTGGAGGCGTCTACGAGATGCGCATCCATAGTGGTCCCGGCTACCGGGTGTACTTCTCGCGCCGGGGCACGGTGATCTACCTGTTGTTGATCGGCGGTGACAAGAACACCCAGAGACGCGATATCCAACGCGCCAGGCAACTGGCCCACGACCTCAAGAGCGAGGGTTGAAACATGCACACCCCAGTCACCCGCTTCGACGCGGCGGAGTACCTCAAGACCCCTGAAGACATGGTCGCCTACCTCGACGCCTGCTTCGAGGAAGACACCGGCGACGGCAAGCTGATCCGCGCCGCCCTCAACGATATCGCCCGCGCCCGCGGCATGACCCAGATCGCCCGCGATACCGGCCTGGGCCGCGAGAGCCTGTACAAGGCCCTGGGCAGCCAGGGCAATCCCGAGTTCGCAACTATCATCAAGGTCATGAAAGCGCTCGGACTCAAGCTCCACGTCAGCCCGGCCTGAACTGGCACTGCGACACCACACCGCATACGCTGCTTTTTTACTTATCCACGGCGATCAGGCTAAATACCCGCCTGATCGCTCAACCGACGGATCGTCCCCATGTCCCGACAACGGCTCGCATTTGCCTGGATCGCCTGCTTCGCAGTGCTGTTCAACATGCTTGCCATGCCGCTTTCCGGGGCCATGCAGCGCAGCGATGCGGGACTGGACGAGCAACTGCTGTGGGGCAGTTTCTGTTCCGCCAGCGGCACCAAGCTGCAAGCCATTGCCTTGGGCAAGCTTGAGCAGAAAGCTCCGCAGAACGACGACCACTCGAACATGCAGCACTGCTGGTGCTGCTCAGGCTCGGCGCCCCTGGTGGCCCTGCCCGGCCATGCTCATCCGCTGAACTTCATGCGTTTCGCCGCCCAGCCGGGCGCGCCGCAACCGAAGATCGAACTGCTCACCCTGCGCCAGCAATGGCCCAGCCTGAACCCCGGTGCACCGCCTCTGGCATGATTCCGTTTCGCAAGTGATCTGCGTCTTTGAATCGTTCTGGAGAACTGCCATGTCTCAACCATCCCTGGTCAAGCAATCCCTGCTCCTGGCCGCACTGCTGCTGCCTGCCTGCTTCGCCAACGCCCATGACTACAAGGCCGGCGAGCTGCAGATCGCCCATCCCTGGTCCCAGGAACTGCCGCCGAACGCGCCGACCGTGGCCGCGTACTTCGTGGTGCACAACCCGGGCAAGAACGCCGACACCCTGCTCAGTGTCGACTCGCCGATCGCCGGTCGGGCCGAGCTGCATGAGCACGTCAAGCAGGGCGACATGATGAAGATGCAGCAGGTGCCCAAGGTCGCGGTTCCCGCCGGTGGCGAGGTGACCTTCGCGCCCATGGGCTACCACGTGATGTTGATGGAGCTCAAGGATCGCAGCCTGCTCAGCGACGGCAAGCGCTTCCCCCTGACCCTGCACTTCGAGAAGTCCGGCAATGTCACGGTTGAGGTCGCCGTGCAGAAGCAGGCCCCCGACGCCATGCAAGGGCATATGCACGACCAGTAAGCCCTGACCGGCCCTTCGACCGTGAACGCCCCGCACGCGCCTGGCCGCGGGCGGTCCGTGCCGCGTCGCAACTCCCGGAGAGTTCGACGCGGCAGCTGGATCAGCCTGTTCGCCATGTTGATGATCTTTATCGGCCCGCTGATTTCCCAGTCGATGCCGATGGATCACACCACGCCGATGAACATGTCCTCCGCCATGGACATGGGCGACGGCGCGCCCGGCTGTCACGGTGAAAGCCCGCATCACGCCCAACAGGGCAAGTCCCAGGGCGAGCAGCATGTGCTCTGGGAAAAGTGCGGCTATTGCAGCCTGCTGTTCAACTGCCCGGCACTGCCTTCGGGCCTGTCGTTCGCCGCACTGGCGACCACACCCACCAGCGGTTTCCTGATCCCCGCCACGCGCCTGGGCCACGCCCGGCAGACCGTGTTCCCCGGCGCCCTGACCCGCGCCCCACCGATCCTCGTCTGAGTCCCCTGCTCATCTCACACGGCCGGCTGTCAGCGCGACAGGCGCGTATCCGCGGCCGTGTCATTCAAGACTGATCGATGGAACATCTATGTTTTCTGCTGACTCTCGCCTGGGCGTTGCCCAGCCATTCAAGCCCTTCGCCTTGAACCCTGCCCGCCTGCATTTCAACCGTGCTCTGGCGGTACTCTGCGGCGCCCTGCTGAGCCCCCTGGCACTGGCCGACGACGCGCCAATGGAGCACGCCCAACACAGCACCGAACTGAGCCCGACGGTGATCACCGCCGTCGCCCCGAGCTCGCCGCTGACCGTGGTCACCAATCCCAAGGACCCGCGCCAGCCGGTCCCGGCCAGTGACGGCGGCGACTACCTGAAGACCATTCCCGGCTTTGCCCTGGTGCGCAACGGCGGCACCAATGGCGACCCGGTGCTGCGGGGCATGTTCGGCTCGCGGCTGAACATCCTCACCAACGGCGGCATGATGCTCGGCGCCTGCCCCGGACGCATGGACGCACCGACGTCCTACATTTCCCCGGAAACCTACGACCGCCTGACCGTGATCAAGGGCCCGCAAACCGTGCTCTGGGGCCCGGGCGCCTCGGCCGGCACCGTGCTGTTCGAGCGCGAACCGGAACACTTCGGCGAGCTCGGCACCCGGGTCAACGCCAGCCTGCTGGCCGGTTCCAACGGCCGTTTCGACAAGACCCTGGACGCGGCCGCCGGTGGTCCCCTCGGCTATGTGCGGGTGATCGGCAACACCGCCCATTCCGACGATTACAAAGACGGCAACAACGACACCGTGGCCTCGCGCTATGACAAGTGGAACGGTGACGTGGCCCTGGGCTGGACCCCGGACGCCGACACCCTGCTGGAGCTCACCGCCGGCAAGGGTGACGGTGAAGCCCGCTACGCCGGGCGCGGCATGGACGGCTCGCAGTTCAAGCGTGAAAGCCTGGGCCTGCGTTTCGAAAAATCCAACCTCGGCGAGGTGCTGGACAAGGTCGAGGCCCAGGTCTACTACAACTACGCCGACCACGTGATGGACAACTACAGCCTGCGCACCCCGTCCGGCACCGGGATGATGGCCGGCCCCATGGCCTCCAACGTCGACCGCCGCACCCTCGGCGCGCGGATCAAGGCCACCTGGCGCTGGGCCGACCTGCAACTGATCGGCGGCCTGGATGCCCAGACCAACGAGCATCGCGCCCGGGCCAGCAGCGGCATCGACACCTACAAGCAACTGCCTCGCACCAAGGACGCCGACTTCCATAACTACGGCGCCTTCGGCGAGCTGACCTGGTACGCCGCCGAGCGTGATCGCCTGATCACCGGCGCGCGCCTGGACCGCGCCTCGGCCAAGGACTATCGCGAGCGCATCGGCTCGGGAATGATGAGCCGCGCCAACCCCACCGCCGGCGACACCCGCGCCGATACCCTGCCCAGCGGCTTCGTGCGCTACGAGCATGACCTGGCCGACAGCCCGACCACGCTCTACGTCGGCCTTGGCCACACCCAGCGCTTCCCCGACTACTGGGAGCTGTTCTCGCCGAAAATGGGCCCGGCCGGCTCGCTGAATGCCTTCGATTCGATCAAGCCGGAAAAAACCACTCAGCTGGACTTCGGCCTGCAATACCAGAGCGAAGACCTTGAAGCCTGGGCCTCGGGCTACATCGGCCAGGTGCGTGACTACATCCTGTTCGACTACAACACCCAGATGATGAACATGAGCACCTCCCGGGCCGACAACATCGACGCCCGGATCATGGGCGGCGAACTGGGCGCGGCCTACAAGCTGACCTCCAACTGGAAAGCCGATGCGACCCTGGCCTACGCCTGGGGCAAGAACAGCAGCGATGGCAAGGCCCTGCCGCAGATGCCGCCGCTGGATGCGCGCTTCGGCCTGACCTACAGCCAGGACGACTGGAGCGCCGGGGCCTTGTGGCGGGTGGTGGCGGCGCAAAACCGCGTCGACCTGAACAAGGGCAACGTGGTCGGCAAGGACTTCGGCAAGAGCGGTGGCTTCGGCGTGTTCTCCCTCAACGGCGCCTACCGGGTGACCAAGAACCTCAAGCTCAGCACCGGGGTCGACAACCTGTTCGGCAAGGCCTACGCCGAACACCTGAACCTGGCGGGCAACGCCGGCTTCGGCTACCCGGCCAGTGATCCCCAGGCGATCAAGGAGCCCGGGCGCACCCTGTGGACCAAGGTCGACCTGAGCTTCTGATCCTCGTTCGCCGGCACGCCGGCTCCTCGCCACAGGAGCTGGCTGGCCGGCGAACAGTCCCCATAAGAAAAGATCCACTGCCCTGCGGAGCGTTCCCCGATGAGTCGACCCAACGTGTCTTTCTATAACCTGGCCTGGCGCTGGCATTTCTACGCCGGGCTGTTCGTGGCTCCATTCATGGTGATGCTGGCCCTGACCGGCATCATCTACCTGTTCAAGCCGCAACTGGACCCGCTGATGTACCCCAGCCTGCTCAAGGTGCCCGCCGGTCATCACCAGCTGAGCGCCGACGATTTGCTGCAACGGGTGCAAGCGGCCTACCCCCGGGGCCATATCACGCAGTACCTGCCGCCCATCGATGCCGAGCGCAGTGCGCAGTTCGTGGTGCAGGACCTGGGGCAGGAGCTGAATGTCTTCATCGACCCCTACCACGGCGACGTGCTCGGCGAGCAGGATGCCAAGCGCAACCTGCAGGCCGTGGCCCGGGCCATTCACGGCGAACTGATGATCGGCACCGTCGGCGACCGCCTGGTGGAACTGGCCGCGGGGTGGGGCATCGTCCTGGTGGTGTCCGGCCTGTACCTGTGGTGGCCCCGGGGCAAGTCGTCGGCCGGCGTGCTATGGCCGCGCTTCAATGCCCGCGGCCGCCTGTTCTGGCGTGACCTGCACAGCGTGCTGGGCTTCTGGGGCGCGGCATTCCTGCTGCTGATGCTGCTCAGCGGCATGACCTGGACCGGCTTCTGGGGCAAGCAGTACGCCGACCTGTGGAACCGCTTCCCGGCGGCCATGTGGAACGATGTACCGACCTCCGACCAGCAGGCCCGGGAACTCAACAGCGCCACGCGCCAGACCGTGCCCTGGGCGCTGGAAAACACGCCGATGCCGATGTCCGGCGACCACGCCGAACACATGGCCCATAGCGGGGCCGACAGTGCTCCCGCGGCCCCGAGCGTCAGCCTGCAAGCGGTGCAGGACATCGCTCGACAGCGCCAGGTGGCGCCGGGCTACAGCATTACCCTGCCCAAGAGCGCCACCGGGGTGTTCACCATTTCGGTGTTCGCCGATGACCCGCGCCACGACGCCACCCTGCATGTCGACCAATACAGCGGCCAGGTCCTGGCCGACGTGCGCTGGCAGCATTACAGCAACGTGGCCCGGGCCACGGAGCTTGGGGTGATGCTGCATGAGGGCAAGATGTTCGGCCGCATCAACCAGATCCTGGTGCTGGTGGTGTGCCTGATGATCCTGCTCAGCGCCGTGAGCGGCATCGTCATCTGGTGGAAGCGGCGTCCCCAGGGTCGACTCGGCGTCCCACCGCTGCGCCATGACCTGCCGAAATGGAAAACCGCGACCCTGATCATGGCGTTGCTGGCCCTGGCCTTTCCGTTGGTCGGGGCCTCGCTGGTTGCCGTGTGGTTGCTGGATCGGCTGCTGCTGTCACGCTTCAACCACGGCCCTGAATCGGCTTCATCTTCAACATGAATCAGCCGAGATGCGTGTTCCAGAGGGCTCTGTAGAATCCCGGCAGCTTAGCCATGCACAGTTATAATGTTACTTTATAACGCTAACGTGTAAGATCCCGGCCCGCAGTCCCCCCACTGCGGGCACCCCCTCGAAGAAGTGATTCAGCGTCCCGATGAACAACTCCCTGCTGCCCGGCCTCTGCCTGATCGCCCTGCCCTGCCTGGCCCAAGCGGCCCCATCTGCCTCGTCCCTGACCCTGCCTACCGGCACCATTTCGGCTGCGACCAGCGAGACCGACGACAGCGTCAGCCTGAACACCCCCACCCGCGCCGGTTCGCGCCTGAACCTCAGCGCCCTGGAAACCCCGGCCAGCACCGACAGCCTGAGCGGCGAACGGATCCGCGCCCGGGGCGATCGCAGCATTCAGGATGCGGTATCACGCAGCACCGGCATCAGCCGCACCGGCACCCCGGGGGACGGCGGCACCTCGCTGTCGGCACGGGGCTTTACCGGGCAGAGCTCGGTGATGCAGCTGTATGACGGCAACCGCCTGTACACCGGCATGGGCACCGTGACCTTCCCGGTGGACACCTGGGCGGTGGAGCGGGTCGACGTGCTGCGTGGCCCGGCCTCGGTGCTGTATGGCGAAGGCGCCACCGGTGCGGTGATCAACAGCATTCCGAAAAAGCCGTTCAGCGGCGCGATCGAAAACCACCTGCGCCTGGGCTACGGCTCCTTCGATCGCCAGCAACAAGCCCTGGACAGCGGCGGCTCCCTGAACGACAGCCTGAGCTACCGGCTCAACCTCAACCGCGAGCGCAGCAACGGCTGGATCGACCGCGGCGACTCCAGCGCCGACTTCGTCAGTGCCGCCCTGCGCTGGCAAGCCCGCGACGACCTGGCCTTCACCCTGGCCCACGACTACGGCGACCAGAACCCGATGAACAACTTCGGCACGCCGCTGATCGACGGGCGCTTGCACAAGAGCCTGCGGGACAAGAACTACAACATCCGCAATGACCAGCAGCACTACAACGACCAGTGGACCCGCCTGACCAGCGAATGGCAGATTTCCGACACCCTCAGTGCCAGCAACGAGCTGTACTACCTCAAGGCCCAGCGCCGCTGGCAGAACGCCGAGAACTACAACTTCAACCCGACCACCGGCCAACTGAGCCGCAGCGGTTACTACGGTATCGGCCACCAGCAGGAACAGGTCGGCGACCGCCAGACCTTCACCCTCCGGCACTCGCTGTTCGGCCTCGACAGCCAGACCCTGACCGGGGTGGACTACAACCGCATTCGCTTCCACCTGAAAAGCAATTCGCCCTTCACCGACAGCGTTACCAACGGTCAACCGCTGGACCTGTATCACCCGGCACCGGGCGACTTCGCCAGCAACAGCCCCTACCGCGATCAATTCAAGACCACCACCAAACAGATGTCGGTGTTCGCCGAAAACCGCCTGCAACTCAGCGAGCGCTGGTCCCTGGTGAGCGGTGTGCGCCGCGACTACGCGCATATCGATCGCGATGACTTGGTGAAGAACGAGCGCGATGACAAGACCCTCACCGGCAACAACTGGAAGGCCGGGCTGGTGTTCGCCGTCACTTCGGACACCTCGGTATACGGCCAGTACTCCACCAGCACCGACGGTGTCGGCGGGCTGATTTCCCTGAGCAAGAGCCAGCAGCAGTTCGACCTGTCCAGCGCCCGGCAGACCGAGATCGGCCTCAAGCAGGCGTTCTGGGACCAGCGCGGCGAATGGACCCTGGCGGCCTACCACATCGTCAAGAAGAAGCTGCTGACCGATGTGCCCGGCGAGCCGAACCGCAAACAGCAAGTGGGCCAGCAATCCTCCAACGGCCTGGAAGCCAGCCTGGAGCTGCAACTGCCCCACGCCTGGCAACTGCAGGCCAACGCCGCCATCGTTCGGGCCCAGTACGACGACTTCCAGCAGGACGTCAACGGCGTGCAAGTCTCCCGCGATGGCAATCGCCCGGTGGATGTGCCGCGCCGCACCGCCAACCTGTGGCTGAGCAAGGCCCTCAACGATGACCTGCGGGCCGGCGCCGGGGTGCGCTACGTGGATGCGCGCTACGCCGATATGGCCAACCGCAACGAACTGCCCAGCTACACCGTGGTCGACGCCAACCTGTCGTGGAAAGCCCTGCCCAATACCACCCTGGGCCTGCAATTGAACAACCTGTTTCACCGCCAGTACGCACAAAGCCAATACAATGACGGCCAGCAATGGATACTCGGCGAGCCGCGCTCGTTGTTCGTCACCGCTGACTACACCTTTTAACCGCACCGGCCGGACCCTACGGACACCGCATGACCTCGCTGAACCTCACCAACCTGGCCTGGACCCCCCTGGGCCAGGGCCACTGCCATCACCAGTTCCAACTGCGTGAGGCCAGCCTGCAGGTGGCGGCCGGCGAATTCGTCGGCCTGATCGGGCCCAACGGCAGCGGCAAGACCAGCCTGCTGCGCTGCGCCTACCGCTTCAGCAAGCCGCAGCAGGGCGAGGTGCAACTGGCCCACCACAACGTCTGGAAGCAGTCGCCGCGCTGGTGCGCGCAGCGCATTGCCGTGGTGCTCCAGGAGTTCCCCGACGCCTTCGGCCTGACCGTGGAAGAAGTGGTCGCCATGGGCCGCACGCCGCACAAGGGCCTGTTCGACGGCGACACCGAACAAGACCGGCGCATCGCCCGCGAGGCCCTGGAATCGGTGGGCCTGCTGGGCTTCGAGGACCATGCGTTCGCCACCTTGTCGGGGGGCGAAAAACAGCGGGTGATCCTGGCCCGGGCCCTGGCTCAGCGACCGCAGTTGCTGATCCTCGATGAACCGACCAATCACCTCGACCCGCGCTACCAGCTGGAGCTGCTGCAACGGGTCAAGCGCCTGGGCA
Organism: Pseudomonas sp. St29; assembly: GCF_001547915.1. Lineage (NCBI taxonomy): Bacteria > Pseudomonadati > Pseudomonadota > Gammaproteobacteria > Pseudomonadales > Pseudomonadaceae > Pseudomonas > Pseudomonas sp. St29. Next base: position 726,065 of record NZ_AP014628.1, on the reverse strand, counting down.
TCGGCACCCTGGCGAGCATCCATGACCTGAACCTGGCCGCGGCGTTCTGCGACCGGCTCTACGTCCTCGATCACGGGCGCATCGTCGCCAGCGGATCCCCCGCCGAGGTACTGACGGTCGAGCTGTTGCGCAATGTCTTCGGGGTCGAGGCCCTGATCGACGCCCACCCCCTGTCCGGCTACCCACGAATCACCTGGATCACTCAACCATGACCTTGCGCTCCCTGCTCCACCGCAGCCTGTTTCTGGCCCTGTCACTGGGCACCGCCCAGGCCTTCGCCGCAGCCACCCACTACCCGCTGACGATCAACAGCTGCGACCGCCAAGTGACCTTCAAGCAGGCGCCGCAACACGCCCTCAGCCACGACATCAACATGACCCAGATGATGCTCGCCCTGGGGCTCAAGCCGCGCATGGTGGGCTACAGCGGCGTCAGCGGCTGGAAGGCCGTGACCCCGCAAATGAGCACCCTGCTCGACGGTCTGCCGGAGCTGGCGGCCAAGTACCCGTCGGTGGAAACCCTGCTCAACGCCAACGTCGATTTCCTGTTCGCCGGCTGGGACTACGGCATGCGCGTCGGCGGCGACCTCACGCCGCAGACCCTGGCGCCACTGGGGATCAACGTCTACGAACTGACCGAGTCCTGCGCCTTCGTGATGAAGCGCCCGGCGGCCAGCCTCGACGACACCTACAACGACCTGCGCAACCTGGGTCGGATCTTCGACGTGCAGGACCGGGCCAACGCGCTGATCGCGCAGATGCAGGAGCAGGTCGCCGAGGTACAGAAGGACCTGCCCAAGGACAAGCCCCGGGTGTTCCTCTACGACAGCGGCGAAGACCGGGCCATGACCTCGGGCCGCCTGGGCATGCCCCAGGCCCTGATCGATGCGGCCGGCGGGCGCAACATTCTCGACGACGTCGAGGCCAGCTGGACCCGGGTCAACTGGGAAACCGTGGTCGAACGCAACCCGCAGGTGATCGTCATCGTCGACTACAGCGAAGTCACCGCCGAGCAGAAGCAGCAGTTCCTCCTGAACAACCAGGCCCTGCAAGGGGTCGACGCGATCAAGAACCAGCGTTTCATCGTCATTCCCTATGTGCAGGCCACCCCGGGGATCGACAACGTGCTGGCGGTAGAAGCCCTCGCCAAGGGTTTCCACGGCCAATGATCAAGGGTCGCTATGCCTGGCTGTTGCTGAGCCTGGGCGCCCTGCTGCTGGCGTCCTGTGTGCTGTCCCTGGGGTTTGGCCCGGCGCGGGTGCCGGCGGAGGTGGTCGGGCGGATTCTCCTGCACAAGGCCCTGGGCCTGGGCACGGTGGACTGGAGCCCGGGCCAGGAGCATATCGTCTGGCTGATCCGCGTGCCGCGCATGCTGCTCGGCGCTCTGGTCGGCGCCGGGCTGGCCCTGATCGGCGCGGTGCTGCAGGCCGTGACCCGCAACCCCCTGGCCGACCCGCACCTGCTGGGGGTGACCTCCGGCGCCACCCTGGGCGCGGTGATCGTGGTGCTGCACCTGGGACAGGTCATCGGCCTCCTGACCCTGCCCCTGGCGGCCTTTGTCGGCGCCCTGCTGAGCATGGCCCTGGTCCTGGGGATCGCCGCCCGCAACGGCCGCCTGGACAGCGACCGCCTGCTGCTGTGCGGGGTGGCGGTGTCCTTCGTGATGATGGCGGTGGCCAACCTGCTGCTGTTCATGGGCGATCACCGGGCCAGCTCGGCGGTGATGTTCTGGATGCTCGGCGGCCTGGGTCTGGCGCGCTGGGAACTGCTGGCGGTTCCCGCGGCCAGCGTGCTGCTGGGGCTGGGTTTGCTGCTGGGCATGGCGCGGCCGCTGAATGCCCTGATGGCCGGCGAGCAGACCGCCGTGACCCTGGGCCTGAATGCGCGCAACGTGCGCCTGAAGGTGTTCCTGATCGCCTCGCTGATGACCGGAGTGCTGGTGTCCATCAGCGGCTCCATCGGTTTTGTCGGGCTTATGGTGCCGCACATCGCCCGGCGCCTGGTGGGCGCCGAACATCGCCGCTTGCTGCCGGTGTGCGTGCTGCTGGGCAGCCTGTTCCTGGTCTGGGTCGACGTCGCCGCCCGCACCCTGATCGCCCCCGAGGACCTGCCGATCGGTGTGGCCACGGCGGCCATTGGCGGGCTGTTCTTCATCGGCCTGATGCGCCGCCGCTGATCCACTCAGCGGGAGCCGGCTGGCCGGCGAAGACGCCCCTGAGCCTTGTGCCAGGTTCGAGGGCCTCTTCGCTGGCCAGCCAGCTCCTACAATCGTCGCCCTTGCTTTAAGATCGCGCGCTTGGATCTCTCAGGATGAGTCTCATGTTCAGAACCGCACTCTTGGCCGTGCTGCTCGGCACCGCCCTTGGCGCCCAGGCCGGCACCTCGGTCGACGTCTCGAAAATCTACGGCAACATCCAGATCGTCAACAGCTTCCCCGACTACAAGGTCAAGGTGGTGAACTCCTTTCCCGACCTGAAGGTCAAGCAGGTCAACTCCTTTGCCGACTCGCCGGGCAAGTGGAAGATCGTCAACAGCTATCCCGATTACAAGATCCAGATCGTCGACTCCTTTCCCGACTTCACCATCAAATACGTCGACTCCTTCCCTGGGGTGAACTGAAGCCCTCGCTGACCAAGGCTGCCGCTCTGCGGCAGCACCACAATGACGCATCCCTGCGCACCATCCTCTGATCCAGGCCTCCTCTTGGGGCATCGACCGCCCTGCCCCAGCGCCTGAAGCGACGTTTTCATGCCCTGCGGCGACTCGGCACATCCCTTGCAAAACACCCCTTCAGTACCGACTCGGTGAACACCTCGGCGAGTGCCGAGGTGTTCACCGAGCCTGTGAAGTCCGCATCTGCCGCCTGAAAAAAAAATCAAAAGTTCATGGAGATCGCACAATGAAGCGTCGTAGTTTGCTCAAGGCTTTCACTCTCTCGGCAAGCATTGCCGCGATGGGCATGACCTGGACCGTCCAGGCCGCCGAGACCATCAAGGTCGGTATCCTGCACTCCCTGTCGGGGACCATGGCGATCTCTGAAACCTCGCTCAAAGACATGGCGCTGATGACCATCGACGAGATCAACGCCAAGGGCGGGGTCAACGGCAAGCTGCTGGAACCGGTGGTGGTGGACCCGGCGTCCAACTGGCCGCTGTTCGCCGAGAAGGGCCGCCAGCTGCTGACCCAGGACAAGGTGGCGGTGGTGTTCGGCTGCTGGACTTCGGTGTCGCGCAAATCGGTGCTGCCGGTGTTCGAGGAACTCAACGGCCTGCTGTTCTACCCGGTGCAGTACGAAGGCGAAGAAATGTCGCCCAACGTCTTCTACACCGGCGCCGCGCCGAACCAGCAGGCGATCCCGGCCGTGGAATACCTGATGAGCGAAGACGGCGGCAGCGCCAAGCGCTTCTTCCTGCTGGGCACCGACTACGTCTACCCGCGCACCACCAACAAGATTTTGCGTTCGTTCCTGCACTCCAAGGGTGTGGCCGACAAGGACATCGAAGAGGTCTACACCCCGTTCGGTCACAGCGACTATCAAACCATCGTCGCCAACATCAAGAAGTTCTCCGCCGGCGGCAAGACCGCGGTGATCTCCACGGTCAACGGCGACTCCAACGTGCCCTTCTACAAGGAGCTGGCCAACCAGGGCCTGAAGGCCACCGACGTGCCGGTGGTGGCGTTCTCGGTGGGCGAGGAAGAACTGCGCGGCATCGACACCAAGCCGCTGGTGGGCAACCTCGCGGCGTGGAACTACTTCGAGTCGGTGGATAACCCGGTGAACCAGAAGTTCGTCGCTGCCTGGAAGGCCTACGCCAAGGCCAAGAACCTGCCGGGAGCGGACAAGGCGGTGACCAACGACCCGATGGAAGCCACCTACGTCGGCATCCACATGTGGGCCCAGGCGGTGGAGAAAGCCAAGTCCACCGATGTCGACAAGGTTCGTGAGGCGCTGGCCGGGCAGACCTTCGCCGCCCCCTCGGGCTACACCCTGACCATGGACAAGACCAACCACCACCTGCACAAGCCGGTGATGATCGGCGAGATCCAGCCGGACGGTCAGTTCAATGTGGTGTGGCAGACCGAAGGGCCGATCCGTGCCCAGCCCTGGAGCCCGTTCATTCCGGGCAACGACAAGAAGCCGGACTACGCGGTCAAGAGCAACTGATCCAGCCCCAGGCCTGACGCCTTCCCTGTAGGAGCGAGCTTGCTCGCGATGAGGTCCGCAGGACCTGCAACGAAAACCGCTCGGCTGGCCGCTGCGCGGATCGCGAGCAAGCTCGCTCCTACGGGTTACCCGGGTGTTTTCAAGGACATCGCCATGCCCACTGCCCTCTACCGTTTGCTCCTCGCCTGCCTGTTGCTGCTGCCCATCGCAGCCCATGCCGGTGAAGCCGAAGATTTTGTCGCGGCCAATTCCAACCAACAGGCGCAACTGCTGGAAACCTGGGCCGTTCAGCCCGATCCGGCGCGCCTGGAACTGCTCAAGGCCCTGCAGCAGGGTCAACTGAGCATCGCCGGTGAAAGCAAAACCCTGCGCCTGAACAACCGCCTGCGGGGCCTGATCGACAGCGCCCTGGCCAGCCACCAGTTGCTTGCCACCGAGGCCAGCACCCGGCTCGACGCCGCCCGGCAGCTGCAGAAAAGCGCCAAGCCGGCGCAATTGAAATTCCTCGATGCCCGGCTCGCCGCCGAGCAGGACCCCGGCGTGCACGCCGCCCTGAGCCTGGCCCTGGCCAACCTGCAACTGGTGGACGGCGATCCGGCAGTGCGCCTGGCCGCCGTGCGCCTGCTGGGGGAAACCGGCGACCCGCTGGCCCGCACCCGTCTCGAAGGCCTGCTGCAACCCGGGGTCGAGGCCGATGCCAACGTGCGCACCGCCGCCGAAACCAGCCTGGCCCAGGTCAAGCGCAAGCTGCTGCTGGGTGAGGTCCTCGGCCAGGCCTTCAGCGGCTTGTCCCTGGGTTCGATCCTGCTGCTGGCGGCCCTGGGGCTGGCCATTACCTTCGGCCTGCTGGGGGTGATCAACATGGCCCACGGCGAGATGCTGATGCTCGGCGCCTACTCCACCTACGTGGTGCAGTGGCTGTTCCAGCGTTTTGCTCCGCAGGCCATCGAGTTCTACCCGTTGCTGGCCCTGCCGGTGGCATTTTTTGTCACCGCCGCCATCGGCATGGCCCTGGAGCGCACGGTGATCCGCCACCTCTACGGCCGCCCGCTGGAAACCCTGCTGGCCACCTGGGGCATCAGCCTGATGCTGATCCAACTGGTGCGCCTGCTGTTCGGCGCGCAGAACGTCGAGGTGGCCAACCCGGCCTGGCTGTCGGGCGGCATCCAGGTCCTGCCCAACCTGGTACTGCCCTACAACCGCATCGTGATCATCGCCTTCGCCCTGTTTGTCGTCGTGCTCACCTGGCTGCTGCTGAACAGGACCCGCCTGGGCCTGAACGTGCGCGCAGTGACCCAGAACCGCAACATGGCCGCCTGCTGCGGCGTGCCCACCGGACGGGTGGACATGCTCGCCTTCGGCCTCGGCTCGGGCATCGCCGGCCTGGGCGGCGTGGCCCTGAGCCAGATCGGCAACGTCGGCCCGGACCTGGGCCAGAGCTACATCATCGACTCGTTCCTGGTGGTGGTGCTCGGCGGCGTCGGCCAGTTGGCCGGCAGCGTGCTGGCGGCCTTCGGCCTGGGGATCGCCAACAAGATCCTCGAACCGCAGATCGGCGCCGTGCTGGGCAAGATCCTGATCCTCGCGCTGATCATTCTGTTCATCCAGAAACGTCCCCAGGGACTCTTTGCACTGAAAGGACGGGTGATCGACTGATGAACCAACCACTGCTCATTACCGCCAGCCAGAAAGCCGGGCCCAAGCTCACCCTCAGCGTCGGCGCCCTGCTGCTCCTGGTGTTGCTGGCATTGCCGCTGTTGTCGCTGCTGGCGGCGGACCACCCGCTGCACGTCTCGGCCTACACCCTGACCCTGGTGGGCAAGATCCTCTGCTACGCCATCGTCGCCCTGGCCCTGGACCTGGTCTGGGGCTATGCCGGGCTGCTGTCCCTGGGCCACGGTCTGTTCTTCGCCCTGGGCGGCTACGCCATGGGCATGTACCTGATGCGCCAGGCCGCCGGAGACGGCCTGCCAGCGTTCATGACCTTCCTTTCGTGGAGCGAACTGCCCTGGTACTGGACCGGCACCAGCCACTTCCTCTGGGCCCTGTGCCTGGTGGTGCTGGCGCCGGGTCTATTGGCCCTGGTGTTCGGTTTCTTCGCCTTCCGCTCGCGGATCAAGGGCGTGTACTTCTCGATCATGACCCAGGCCCTGACGTTTGCCGGGATGCTGCTGTTCTTTCGCAACGAGACCGGCTTTGGCGGCAACAACGGCTTCACCAACTTCCGCAGCATCCTGGGTTTTGGCATCACCGAGCCGGGCACCCGGGCGGTGCTGTTCCTGGCCACTGTACTGCTGCTGGTGGCCAGCCTGCTCCTGGGCTGGCGCCTGGCCCGGAGCAAGTTCGGCCGGGTGCTGACCGCCCTGCGCGACGCCGAGAACCGCCTGATGTTCTGCGGCTACGACCCGCGCGGCTTCAAGCTGTTCGTCTGGGTCCTGAGCGCGGTGCTCTGCGGCCTGGCCGGCGCCTTGTACGTGCCCCAGGTGGGCATCATCAACCCCAGTGAAATGTCCCCCACCAACTCCATCGAGGCCGCGGTGTGGGTGGCCCTGGGCGGGCGCGGCACCCTGGTCGGCCCGCTACTGGGCGCCGGGCTGGTCAACGGCATGAAGAGCTGGTTCACCGTGGCCTTCCCCGAGTACTGGCTGTTCTTCCTCGGCGCCCTGTTCATCGTGGTGACCCTGTACCTGCCCAAGGGCGTGATCGGCCTGCTGAAGAAACGAGGTGAACAATGAGAGTCACGGCCACGGCGGACTTCATGCTCGAACCCATACTCGAACCCAACAAGGACTCGGGCAGCAGCCGCGACGCCATCGGCCTCGGCCAGGCCGCCGGCAAGGGCCTGAACACCCGTCACGGCACCATCCTGACCCTGGAGGACATCAGCGTCAGCTTCGATGGCTTCAAGGCCCTCAACGACCTCAACCTGTACATCGGCGTCGGCGAACTGCGCTGCATCATCGGCCCCAACGGCGCGGGCAAGACCACCCTGATGGACGTGATCACCGGCAAGACCCGGCCGACCCGGGGCAAGGCCTGGTTCGGCGAAACCCTGGACCTGACCCGGATGAGCGAAGTGCAGATCGCCCAGGCCGGGATCGGCCGCAAGTTCCAGAAGCCCACGGTGTTCGAGGCCCTGAGCGTGTTCGAGAATCTGGAGCTGGCGCAGAAGACCGACAAGTCGGTGTGGGCCAGCCTCGGCGCGCGCCTGAGCGGCGAGCAGCAGGACCGCATCGCCCAGGTGCTGGAGACCATTCGCCTGAGCCCTTCGGCCCAGCGCCAGGCTGGCCTGTTGTCCCACGGCCAGAAGCAGTTCCTGGAGATCGGCATGCTGCTGATGCAGGACCCGCAACTGCTGTTGCTGGACGAACCGGTGGCGGGCATGACCGATGCCGAGACCGAGTTCACCGCCGAGCTGTTCAAGACCCTGGCCGGCAAGCACTCGCTGATGGTGGTGGAGCACGACATGGGCTTTGTCGGCTCGATTGCCGACCACGTCACCGTGCTGCACCAGGGCAGCGTGCTGGCCGAAGGATCGCTGGAACAGGTGCAGGCCGATGAGCGCGTGATTGAGGTTTACCTGGGCCGATGAATCGGCCAGCGACAAGCCGCAAGCTTCAAGCGGCAAGTAAAGAGCAAAGCCGTACAACCATCCTGCCCTGACTTGCAGCTTGAGTCTTGCAGCTTGAATCTACTGACGGAGTTCCGATGCTAGAGGTCCAACAGCTTCACCAGTACTACGGCGGTAGCCACATCCTCCGGGGCCTGAGCTTCGAGGCCCGGATCGGCGAAGTGACCTGCCTGCTCGGGCGCAACGGCGTGGGCAAGACCACCCTGCTCAAATGCCTGATGGGCCTGCTGCCGGCCAGGGAAGGCGCGGTCAACTGGGAGGGCCGGGCCATCACGGGCTACAAGCCCCACCAACGGGTCCAGGCCGGCATCGGCTACGTGCCCCAGGGGCGGGAGATCTTTGCTCGCCTGACCGTGGAAGAAAACCTGCTGATGGGCCTGTCCCGTTTCCCCGGCTCCCAGGCCAAGGAAGTCCCGGCCTTCATCTACGAACTGTTCCCGGTGCTGTTGCAGATGAAGCAGCGCCGCGGCGGCGACCTCTCCGGCGGCCAGCAGCAACAGCTGGCCATCGGCCGGGCCCTGGCCAGTCGGCCCCGGCTGCTGATCCTCGACGAGCCCACCGAAGGCATCCAGCCCTCGGTGATCAAGGAAATCGGCGCGGTGATCAAGCAACTCGCGGCCCGGGGCGACATGGCGATTGTGCTGGTGGAGCAGTTCTACGACTTTGCCGCCGAACTGGCCGACCAGTACCTGGTGATGTCCCGGGGGGAAATCATCCAGCAGGGCCGCGGTGAAAATATGCAGGCCGACGGTGTACGCGGCCTGGTTACGATCTAATCTGTAGCCTCCTAACGATAACGACCCAGCATGAACTCACCTGCCGCCACCGCCCTGTTCACCCCCAGCTGGCACGCCGAACTGGAGCTGGCCTACGCCCGTTTCGGCGCCAGCACGCGCCCGGTCCTGCGCCGCCACCTGGGCCCGCTGCGGGTGCAGAAGCACCTGTACGCCGAAGGCCCCGAGGTGTGCCAGCACATCATCGTGCACCCGCCCGGCGGCATCGCCGGCGGCGACCGGCTGGCGATCAGTGCCCGGGTCGAGCGCGACGCCTGGGCCCAGTTGACCAGCCCCGGCGCCGCCAAGTGGTATCGCGCCAACAGCCCGGCCGGTCAGACCCTGGACCTGCAGGTGGCGCCGGGGGCGACCCTGGAGTGGCTGCCCCAGGAAACCATTGTCTTCAGCGCCGCCCAGGCCGAACTGACGACCCGGATCGACCTGCAAGGCGACGCCCGGCTGTTCTACTGGGACATCGTCGCCCTCGGCCGCCCGGCCAGTGCCGAGCGCTTCGAGCACGGACACTTCCAGGCCCACCTGGATATCCGTCGCGACGGCCGGCCGCTGTGGCATGAGCGCCAGCGCCTCAGCGGCGGCGACGGCCTGCTGGATTCGCCCATCGGCCTGGACGGCCAGCCGGTGTTCGCCACCCTGCTGGTGACCGGCGACATCGACAGCCAACTGCTGGAGCGCTGCCGCGCTCTGCAGCACCCGGTACGCGGCGACCTGAGCCAACTGCCGGGGCTGCTGGTGGCCCGCTGCCTGGCCAGCGAGGCCCTGCTGGCCCGTGCCTGGCTGATCGACCTGTGGCGCCTGCTGCGCCCGGTCCTGCTGGGCCGCGAGGCCGTGCCGCCGAGAATCTGGAACACATGAAACACCTGCCCTTTTCAAACTGCCCAACGACGGATCGATCACGATGGACCTGACCCCACGCGAAAAAGACAAGCTGCTGATCTTCACCGCCGGCCTGGTGGCCGAACGGCGACTGGCCCGCGGCCTCAAGCTCAACTACCCGGAAGCCATGGCCTATATTTCCGCCGCGCTGCTCGAAGGTGCCCGGGACGGCCAGAGCGTGGCCGATCTGATGCACTACGGCACCACCCTGCTCAGCCGCGAACAGGTGATGGAAGGCATCCCGGAGATGATCCCGGAGATTCAGGTGGAGGCCACCTTCCCCGACGGCACCAAGCTGGTCACCGTCCACCAACCCATCGCCTGAGGCCGCGTCATGACCTATCGCATCCGTGATGCGCTGCACGCCGACCTGCCGGCGATCCGCGACATCTACAACGACGCCGTGCTCAATACCACAGCGATCTGGAACGACGCCCCGGTCGACCTGGGCAACCGTCAGGCCTGGTTCAGCGCGCGCCAGAGCCAGGGCTATCCGATCCTGGTGGTGGTCAACGCCGAGGAGCAGGTGCTCGGCTACGCTTCCTTCGGCGACTGGCGGCCCTTCGACGGCTTTCGCCACACCGTGGAACACTCGGTCTACGTGCGCCGCGACCAGCGCGGCAACGGCCTGGGTCCACAACTGATGGCGGTGCTGCTGGAACGCGCCCGTGGCTGTGACAAGCACGTGATGGTGGCCGCCATCGAGAGCGGCAACACCGCCTCGATCCGTCTGCATGAGCGCCTCGGTTTCATCAGTACCGGGCAGATGCCCCAGGTGGGCACCAAGTTCGGGCGCTGGCTGGACCTGACCTTCATGCAACTGACTCTCAACCCCGGGGCACAACCGCCCGCCCCTCACCAGGAGTGACCTCTCGATGAACGCCGCCCAACTGCGCCGAGTCCATGGAGAAAGCTTTGCCCATTACCGCCAGGGATTGATCGACCTGCTGCTGGACTCGGTGCAGCACGGCGCGTCCGTCGGTTTCATGGCCGACCTGGACGACAGTCAGGCCCGGGCCTACCTCAGCAGCGTGCAGGCCGGGGTCGAGGACGGCAGCCTGCTGCTGTGGGTGGTGGTGCATGACGAGAGGGTCCTGGCCAGCGTGCAGTTGGCGCTGTGCATGAAGGCCAACGGGCGCAACCGCGCCGAAGTGCAAAAGCTCATGGTGCTGCACAGCGCCCGGCGTCGCGGCCTGGGCCAGCAGTTGATCAATGCCCTGGAGCAGGCTGCCCGCCAGCACCGGCGCGGGCTGCTGTACCTGGACACCGAGGCCGGCTCGGCGGCGGAAGCGTTCTACCGCGCCCTGGGTTACACCCGGGTCGGCGAACTGCCCAACTACTGCCAGAGCCCGGACGGCACCTACACCCCTACCGCCATCTACTTCAAGACCCTGGGACAACCGCTATGATTCCTGGCCAATACCAGATCCAGCCCGGCGAGATCGAACTCAACGTCGGGCGCCGCACCTTGAGCCTGAAGGTGTCCAACAGCGGCGACCGGCCGATCCAGGTCGGCTCGCACTATCACTTTTTCGAAACCAACGACGCCCTGACCTTCGACCGCGCCGCCAGCCGCGGCATGCGCTTGAACATCGCCGCCGGCACCGCGGTGCGCTTCGAACCGGGGCAGACCCGGGAAGTGGAACTGGTGGAGCTGGCCGGCAAGCGCCGGGTGTTCGGCTTTGCCGGACGCATCATGGGCGACCTCTGAACACAGCTCCCAGTGACAAGCTTCAAGCGCCAAGCAACAGCGGCCTGAAGCGCTATGGATGTCTTTTGAATTTTCTTGCAGCTGGCAGCTTGAAGCTTGCCGCTCATTTCCGAGGAACGAGGAATGCGCATTTCCCGTGAGGCCTACGCCGACATGTTCGGCCCCACCGTGGGCGACAAGGTACGGCTGGCCGACACCGAGCTGTGGATCGAAGTGGAGAAGGACTTCACCACCTACGGTGAAGAAGTGAAGTTCGGTGGCGGCAAGGTGATCCGCGATGGCATGGGCCAGAGCCAGCTGCTGGCGTGCGATGTGATGGACACCCTGATCACCAACGCCCTGATCATCGATCACTGGGGCATCGTCAAGGCCGACGTCGGTCTCAAGGACGGTCGCATCGCCGCCATCGGCAAGGCCGGCAACCCGGATATCCAGCCCGACGTGACCATCGCCATCGGCGCCAGCACCGAAGTGATCGCCGGGGAAGGCATGATCCTCACCGCCGGCGGCATCGACACCCACATCCACTTCATCTGCCCGCAGCAGATCGAAGAAGCGCTGATGAGCGGCGTCACCACCATGATCGGCGGCGGCACGGGACCGGCCACCGGGACCAACGCCACCACCTGCACCTCGGGCCCCTGGCACATGGCGCGCATGCTCCAGGCCGCGGACGCCTTCCCGATGAACATCGGCTTTACCGGCAAGGGCAACGCCAGCCTGCCGGAGCCCTTGATCGAACAGGTCAAGGCCGGGGCCATCGGCCTCAAGCTGCACGAGGACTGGGGCAGCACCCCGGCCAGCATCGACAACTGCCTGAGCGTGGCCGACCAGTACGACGTGCAGGTGGCGATCCACACCGACACCCTCAACGAGTCCGGCTTCGTCGAAACCACCCTGGGCGCCTTCAAGGGGCGGACCATCCACACGTACCACACCGAAGGCGCCGGCGGCGGCCACGCCCCGGACATCATCAAGGCCTGCGGTTTTTCCAACGTGCTGCCCAGCTCCACCAACCCGACCCGGCCCTTCACCCGCAACACCATCGACGAGCACCTGGACATGCTCATGGTCTGCCATCACCTGGACCCGAGCATAGCCGAGGACGTGGCCTTCGCCGAAAGCCGCATCCGCCGCGAGACCATCGCCGCCGAGGACATCCTCCACGACCTGGGGGCGTTCTCGATGATCAGCTCCGACAGCCAGGCCATGGGCCGGGTCGGCGAAGTGGTGACCCGCACCTGGCAGACCGCCGACAAGATGCACCGCCAGCGCGGCCCGCTGCCGGGCGACGGCCCCGGCAACAGCAACTTCCGGGTCAAGCGCTACATCGCCAAGTACACCATCAACCCGGCGATCACCCATGGCATCAGCCATGAAGTGGGCTCCATCGAAGTCGGCAAGTGGGCCGACCTGGTGCTCTGGCGCCCGGCCTTTTTCGGGGTCAAGCCGACCCTGATCCTCAAGGGCGGAGCGATTGCCGCGAGCCTGATGGGCGATGCCAACGCTTCGATCCCGACCCCGCAGCCGGTGCATTACCGGCCGATGTTCGCCAGTTACGGCGGCAGCCGCCACGCCACCAGCCTGACCTTCATCAGCCAGGCGGCGCTGGACGCCGGAGTGCCGGAACAATTGGGCCTGAAAAAACGCATCGCCGTGGTCAAGGGCTGCCGCACGGTGCAAAAGAGCGACCTGATCCATAACGACTACCTGCCGAACATCGAAGTCGACCCGCAGACCTATCAGGTCAAGGCCGACGGTGTGCTGCTGTGGTGTGAACCGGCGGATGTGCTGCCCATGGCCCAGCGCTATTTCCTGTTCTGAAACCCATCCAGCCGCTGGGCAGGGACGGTGTTGAACCGGCGGATATGGCGCTAAGATGCGTGTCGGTTTTCCACTCTCTGCCCAATAAGGTGCCCGGCTATGCGCCTGTCCGATTTCATCGTGCAGCACGTTGATCGAATCGTTGATGAATGGGAACAGTTTGCCAGGACCCTGGCCGCGGACACTCTGACCCGCAGCGACCTGCGGGATCACGCCACCTCGATCCTGCTGGCGGCCGCCCGGGACATGCGCATCACCCAGAGCCCGGGTGAACAGCTGGCCAAGGCCAGGGGCGAAGGCCCGGAGAAATCCCCGAGCCTGGATGCGGCCGCCGCCAGCCATGGCGAACTGCGCCATCACGTGGGTTTCGATCTGGTGCAGATGACGTCCGAGTTCCGCCACCTGCGGGCCTGTGTGATCCGTCTGTGGGTCGCCAGCCTGGTAACCCCGGACCTGGAGCACCTGCAGGACATGATCCGCTTCAACGAGGCGATCGACGAAGCCCTGGCCGAGTCCACCACCGCCTATGCCGAGCAGGTCAGCCGCTCGCGGGATATCTTCCTGGCGATTCTTGGCCACGATCTGCGGGCGCCGCTGCAGGCGGTGAGCATGTCCACCGAGATGCTGGCGCGCAAAGTGCCGCTGGATGAGGACGCCCTGGCCTTTGTGTCGCGGATCAAGACCGGCACCCGGCACATGGGCGCCATGGTCAGCGATTTGCTGGAGTTCGTCCGCAGTCGCCTGGGCAACGGCTTGCCCATCGATCCCGCGCCCATGGACCTGGCCAGCGCGGCCAAGGCAGCCATGGACGAAGCCTGCGCGGGCCAGCCCGACTGCCTGCCGCTATTGAGCTTCGAAGGAGACAGCCACGGCATCTGGGACCGCGCCCGCATCGAGCAGATGCTGCAGAACCTGATCGGCAATGCCTTGCAGCACGGCAGCAACCGCCGCACCGTCACCGTGACCCTCACCGGCGGCGTCGAGCAAGTGCTGCTGACCGTTCACAACTACGGCGTCCCCATCCCCCAGGAAGCCCTGGCCACCCTGTTTGACCCGCTGGTGCGCAGTGCCGACGAGGAACTGGGCAGTACCAGCACCAGCCTTGGCCTGGGGTTGTTCATCGTCAAGGAAGTGGTGACCGCGCACCAGGGCAGCATCGAGGTCAGCTCCAACGAAAGCGACGGCACCACCTTCACCGTCACCCTGCCGCGGGTGTCCCGCGCCTGAGGCACGTTACAAACGCTAGCGCTCTTGGTAGCCGCTGCCGAGCGCCAGCGAAGCTGCGAACGAGGACGCAGTCCTCGCAACCCGATGTTGCCTGACACACCGCAGTCGCCTGGTTCTGCGGTCGCTGCGCGCCCGCTCGCAGCCTCGCTGGCGCTCAGCAGCGGCTACAGGTCATCAGTCCAGCAGCAGGCGGCCCAGGCGCTGCCTGAGCATCTGGTTCTCGGCGCGCAGTTGCCGCACTTCATCCAGCAGGTCCAGGGCCAGGGCGACCCCTTCCCACTCCAGGTCCAGATCGCGGCGCAGCTTCGCCGCGCGCTTGGCCAGGGACAGTTCGACATCACTGAAACGCCAGTTCTGGGGCGCCGTCCCCTGAGGTTCGAGGATGCCGTGCTCGACGATTTCGATCACGTAGGCCGCCGACAGGTCGGCCACTTCACAGAATTCTTCCATGTCCAGCTGAACGATCAGGGTGCTCATGATCGGCGCCTCCTAGTGTCGAATCAGAAATTTTCCCGGGGGTCGAACGCCGCCTTCTTCGCCAGCTCCTGCCACAAGGCCTTGACGTCATCGCCGGTGTGCTTGGGCATCACCGCCTTGAGCTGGACGAACAGGTAGCCGCGCTGGCCGGCCTTGTTCAGCAGACCGTGGCCCTTGGCGCGCATGCGCTGGCCGTTCTGGCTGCCGGCCGGAACCTTGAGGTTGATCTTGCCGGTCAGGGTCGGGACCGCGACCTCGGTGCCCAGCGCCAGCTCCCAAGGGGCCAGCGGCAGGGTGATGATCAGGTTTTCGCCTTCGACATCGAATTTCGGGTGCGGCGCAAAACGAATGGTCAGGTACAGGTCGCCATTGGCCCCGCCGCCCACGCCCGGCGCGCCCTGGCCCTTGAGACGGATGCGCTCGCCGTCGGTGACCCCGGCAGGAATCTTCACGTTCAGGCTCTTGCTGGTGTTGCTGACATGCTGGCCGGCGGCGTTGTACTGCGGCACCTGGAAGCTGATCTTCTTCGACTCGGTCGACAGGTTTTCCTCAAGAAAGATCGGCAGTTCCATTTCCACATCCTGTCCACGACGACCGCTGCTGCGGCGCTGTTCCGGGCCGCCGAATCCTGGCCCCCGGTTACCAAAGATCGAACTGAAGAAGTCCGAGAAATCACCACCGTCGCCGCCGCCAAAGCCGCCACGGCTCTGCCAGCCCGGCGGCCCCTGGAAGGGCTGGCCATGCTGACCGTACTTGCGCAGGTCGTCGTATTCGGCGCGCTTGTCGGCGCTTTTCAGCGCCTCATAGGCTTCCGAGGCATCCTTGAACTTGGCCTCGGCATCCTTTTCCTTACTGACGTCGGGGTGGTATTTGCGCGCCAGCTTGCGATAGGCGGCCTTGATCGCCTTGTCGTCCGCTGTCGGCTCCACGCCGAGAATCTTGTAATAGTCTTTGAAGTCCATCGAGGGAATCACCATCCGTTATCAAAGTCGCGCGGCGTGCAGCACAGCATGCTCGGTCTGGCAGCATGAGAATTGATCAATCTCAATCCTCTGACTGAACGGCGCATCAGAAGTTTATCGGCAGCCGCGGGCGGATCTTGTGATCCCTGGACGACTGCTCGGCCCATGCCTGCAAGTTTGGGGGTCAAGGATAGTCTTTCAAGGCACAACGGGTTGCGATTTAGCACATGGTCGGCCTTTGCAACGCGCGAGGACTGGCGTACGCTGCGCGGCCGTTTTTTTCACCGGATCCAAAGACATGAACAACGCCACCCCGGCCCGGGCCTGCGGCATTGACTTCGGTACCTCCAACTCCACCGTCGGCTGGCTGCGCCCCGGCGAGGAGACGCTGATCGCCCTGGAGGACGACAAGATCACCCTGCCTTCGGTGGTGTTCTTCAATATCGAGGAACGCCGTCCGGTGTACGGCCGCCTGGCGCTGCACGAGTACCTGGAAGGCTACGAAGGCCGGCTGATGCGCTCGCTGAAAAGCCTGCTGGGCTCCAAGCTGATCAAGCACGACACCAGCGTGCTGGGCACCGCCATGCCGTTCAAGGACCTCTTGGGGCTGTTCATCGGCCAGTTGAAAAGCCGCGCCGAAGCCACCGCTGGTCGGGAATTCGAGCAAGTGGTACTGGGCCGCCCGGTGTTCTTCGTCGATGACGATGCCGCCGCCGACCAGGAAGCCGAAGACACCCTGGTGGAAGTGGCGCGCAAGATCGGCTTCAAGGACGTGTCCTTCCAGTACGAACCGATTGCCGCGGCCTTCGACTACGAGTCCACCATCGAACGCGAAGAGCTGGTACTGATCGTCGACATCGGCGGCGGTACTTCGGACTTCTCCCTGGTGCGCCTGTCCCCCGAGCGCCGTGGCGTCGATAACCGTCACGACGACATCCTCGCCACCGGCGGCGTGCACGTCGGCGGCACCGACTTCGACAAGCAGTTGAGCCTGCAGGGCGTGATGCCGCTGTTCGGCTACGGCAGTCGGATGAAGAGCGGCGCCTACATGCCCACCAGCCACCACATGAACCTGGCGACCTGGCACACCATCAACTCGGTGTACTCGCAAAAGTCCCAGCTGGCCCTGGGCAGCATGCGCTACGACATCGAGGACACCGGCGGCATCGACCGCCTGTTCAAACTGATCGAACAGCGCGCCGGGCACTGGCTGGCCATGGAAGTGGAAGAAACCAAGATCCAGCTGACCCACGCCGAGAACCGCCTGGTGGCCCTGGACCGCATCGAGCGCGACCTCAGTGTCGACCTGAGCCGGGCCCTGTTCGAATCCTCCATCGACGGTTTGCTGGAGCGCATCCGCACCAGCGTCACCCAACTGTTGAGCGACGCCAATGTTGGTGTGGCCCAGGTCGACACGGTGTTCTTCACCGGCGGCTCCAGCGGCATTCCGGCGCTGCGCCAGAGCGTGGCGGCCATGCTACCCAACGCCCGGCATGTGGAAGGCAACATCTTCGGCAGCATCGGCAGCGGCCTGGCCATCGAAGCCAAGAAGCGCTACGGATAAGGGCAGCGGCAAGCTTCAAGCGGCAAGCCGCAAGTAAAGGCAAGAGCGGGATCGGCTGTAGCTTGCGGCTTGAAGCTGCAAGCTGGCGGCTGCTGTTAAACCAGGCCCGCCAGCTTCAATTCGCTCTTCAGGTAGGCGTAATAGATCGGTCCCGCCACCACCCCGGGCAGGCCGAAGGCGGCCTCGAACACCAGCATCGCCAGGAGCAGTTCCCAGGACTTGGCACTGATCTGCCCGCCGACAATCCGCGCGTTGAGGAAGTATTCCAGCTTGTGGATAAAGATCAGGTAGCCCAGCGCCGCCACCGCCACCCAGATCGACAGCGACAGCCCGACGATGGTGATCAGGGTGTTGGAGATCAGGTTGCCGATCACCGGCAACAGGCCCAGCAGGAAGGTCAGCACGATCAGGGTCTTGGTCAGCGGCAGCTTGACCCCGAACAGCGGCAGGATCAGCGCCAGGAAGATCCCGGTGAAGAAGGTGTTGAGCAGGGAGATCTTGATCTGCGCGAAGACGATGTTGCGAAACGCCTGGACCAGCAGGTGCAGGCGGTCGAACAGCGCCGCTGCCAGGGGCTTGCGCTTGGTCAGGTCGGGGATGCGCTGCAGGGCGATGATCGCCCCCAGGACCATGCCGATCAGCAGGGTCACGAACATGTGCGCCGCGTCCTTGCCCACCAGCTGCAACTCGCTCAAGTGCTTGCTGGCCCAGGCGCCGATGGCGGCCTGGAACTCCGCGGCGCTGGCCGGCAGGTAGGCGTCGAGGAACGGCGGCAACTGGCCCCGGGCCTTGTCCACCACCACCATGAACTTGCCCAGCGAGGCGCCAGGGTTCTCCGCTTCATGCAACAGGAAGCTGATGGCCCCGGCGAACAGCAGGGTCAACAGACTGACCACCAGCGTGCCCAGCAGCGCCACTGCCAGCCAGCGCGCCCGCCGGCCCTCGATCAGCCGCTGCAATTGCGGGGTGAGCATGTTGACCAGCTCGAACACCAACAGCCCCGCCAGCAGGCTGGGTAACAGACGCAAGGGCAAGGCCAGCAACAGGCCACCGAAGATGATGATCCAACTGATGAACAACAGATGACGCTGTGAAAACGCTGGCATATAGCCTCAAGACAAACAGCGGGAAAAGACCGGCAGTCTGCCAGCCTTCACCCCCGAGGAATAGTGGCAGGCGCCTTAAGGACGCGGGCTTACAGGGTACTGGAGTGTTGTGACGGACGAAGGTTCAGTCGGTTTTGGCCCCAGGCACCGGGGCTGAAAGGTCGGGCAGCGGGACGTCGTAGCCGCAGTAGTGCAATTGTGTCCGGATCAGTCGCTGGTCGGGGTAGTCACTGCCCCAGGGCAGCTTGCGGTCGTAGCGCGATTTGATATGGGCACAGACCCCCTGGATATCAGCCCGTGCCTTGGCCAGCACCGGCGCCGGCAAGGGGTTGATCTTCAGGCTCTGGAAGAACGGCACGATGAACACCTGATCCAGGTCGTAACCCTTGCTCCCCAAGGGCAAGCGCTGGCCTGCATGCACGTAGAACGGCTGTTGCAGGCCGCTCTCTTGCTCCCAGCACCAGTACTTGACCTTGTCTTCGAGAATGCCCACTGCGGTCCCCTCCCAACGCTCGTAGGCGCGCAGGCATTGATAGCCCTGCATGTTCACCCAATCGAGACTGCTGGGCTTGACACCGGTATGGGATGGCCGCGCCTGCCTGGCCAGCAGATCCTCAAGAAAGGCCTGCTTCGGATAGAGCAGACCATCCCCCCAGCCATCGAGAAAGCTGTTGACCCGCATATAGAGCCCGGAAGCCGTCACCTGAATGTCCCCATAGGAGAAAGATCCCGAGGTGCCGACCGACAGCGCATCACGGCCCTTTTCATAGGTGAACCCGCCGGTGATGGTTCCGCACTGCGCATGCCGATAAGGCTCGGGCAGGTCGAAGGAGTAACGCTGCATCAGAGTGATCCGCTTCGCGCCTTCCGTGCACAGCATCCGGCTGTCCAAGCGATCATTTTCGTAGACCAGGGGCGGCGACATGCAGCCGCTGACGATCACCAACAGTCCGCCTACCAGTAGGTGCCCAAGGGCGCGGCGAAGGCTTGCGACCAACCTGAGCCTGCTCATTCCTGGTATTTGCTGATAAACGAATACTTGCTCCCCGCAGCTTCGACGATGGCCTGCATCTCCTGCTCCTGCGCCGGCTCGCCGACAAAGAACACCCAGACCCGAGGAAACTGCTGATCACTCAGCGCACCGCCGACAATCGCCTTGTCCAGTGCCGGGTTGGCGCCGAATATCACGAACGTTCCATACTGCGCTGCCGAGGCTGTGCGAAACATATCGCGCATGTTGAACCGTACCATTCCGCCCCCCGCCACAATCGCCAGGCGATCCGGAAGCACTCCATGACTGTTGATCCGAGTGAAGACCAGTGGCGGGCCTTCCTTGGATTGCGACGAACCATCGCGGCTGTGCTGCACAGCTGACACCACGTCAGAGAGGACCTCATCCTGGCTTTTTTGACGAGGAGCAGAAGCACACCCGGCAAGAACACAACACAGCAGAACCCACAGAACTTTTTTCACCGTCACATCCCTATGCAATTGCTGGCCAGCTCCAGGCGCTGAGCCTCCATTAAGGCGTCGAACATCCGCCCCCTTGCTTGCGATGAAGCGCGGAGGATCATAAACACAATGACTGGCTATGGCTGAGAAAAAACAGCCATGAGCAACGAGGCGCGCGGGAGATGAGCCTCCCCAAGGCAAGACGGGGAGGCGCAATGACGGTATCGACAGGGACTTATTTCTTCTTCAGGCAATCACTCATGAACGCCTTGCGCGCATCGCCCTTGAGGGCCTTGGCGGTGGCGTCGGCGTTGCAGGTCTTCATTCTTTCCTGAGGCGTGGAAGGGGTGGCGGCGGAAGCCGGGGCGGCCTTGAGGCAGGTGCTCATGAAGGCCTTGCGCTCGTCGCCCTTGAGGCTCTTGGCGGTGGCTTCGGCATTACAGCTGGTCATCTTGTTCTGCTGGGCGGTGGCGGCAAACCCCTGGGAGCACAACAGCAGGCCCACCATCAACAACGGAATACGCAACATCTTCATGGAGTTTTCTCCTTGTCACCGCGCCGACGGGCACGGCCTCCTGCGCAGTGTAGACAAAGCCTGTTACACCTTCATCTGTTCTGCAGGCCGGCCCGGCGGTATTGCTCGGGGGTGCAGCCGGCCTGGCGCTGGAACATCGCGATAAACGCCGAGGCGGTGCTGTAGCCCATGTCGAAGGCGATTTCCTGGATGCTGCGCGGGCTGTCCAGGGCCTCGATGGAGGCCAGGAAACGCTGGCGCTGGCGCCATTCGCCAAAGCTCATGCCCAGCTCGCGAACGAACTGCCGGGCCAGGGTGCGTTCGCTGACATGGGCCTGCTGCGCCCAATGGGCCAGCGGCTGGTGGTTGCCCGGCTCGGCCTGCAGGGCCTGGAGCACTCGCAGCAGCTCCGGGTGGCGGGCGTAGGGCAGGTAGCAGTTATGCACCGGGGCCTGGCGCAGTTGGTCCAGCGCCACCTGGGCCAGGCGCTGGTCGGCCTCGCCCTCGGGGATCTGCACGTCCCGGGCGGCGAAGTCCTTGAGGATCGCCTTGAGAATCTCGCTGATGGCCAGGGTGCTGCCCTGCCGCGGCAGGTCCGCGCACAGTTCCGGCGCCAGCAGCACCGCCCGGTAGTTGATCGGCTGGGAAGTGTAGAAACTGTGGGGCGTCTGCGGCGGCACCCAGACCGCGTATTGCGGTGGCGACATGAAGCGCTGGCCGGCGATCTCCATGTGCATCACCCCATGGGCCGAATACTCCAGGCAGCCCCAGGGATGACGGTGCTCCAGGGCATGGCTGTGGGCGGCGAAGTCGGCATAGCGGAAATACACCGGCGCGGGGAGCCCGTGGAAATCCAGGAGGTCGATGTGTTTTTTGCTCATGCTGTCCGGATGTCGGGGCGGGTTGTCCGGTTCGCAGTATAGGCGTTGATCCGGACAAGGGGATAATCGCTCCTCATCAACTCTGTGGCTGTCTCCATGCAATACGCTTATCCACTGCTGGCCATCTTTATCTGGGCCGGCAATACCGTGATCAACAAACTCGCCGTGGGCGCGATCTTCCCAGCGGAGATCGGCTTCTATCGCTGGTTGCTGGCCGGCCTGCTGTTCACCCCCTTCATGCTCAAGCCGGTGATCGGCCACTGGCCGGTGATCCGCCCCAATCTGTGGCGCATCGCCATTCTCGGCATCCTGGGCATGGCGGTGTATCAGAGCCTGGCCTACTTCGCCGCCAGCCTGACCTCGGCCACCAACATGGGCATCATTCTGTCGCTGATGCCGCTGATGTCCCTGGCCATGGCCATCGCCGCCCTGGGCCAGCGCCTGACCGCCGGGGCCCTGGTGGGCGCGGTGCTGTCGTTTGCCGGGGTGCTGCTGGTGGTGTCCTCCGGCAGCCTGGCGGCGCTGCTGCAGCACGGGGTCAACCTGGGGGACGCGATGATGCTGGTGGCCACCCTGGCCTATGCGGTTTACAGCACCCTGCTGAAAAAATGGCAGCTGCGCCTGCCACCGCTGGTGCTGCTGTATCTGCAGGTGCTGGTGGCGGTGGTGGTTCTGCTGCCGCTGTTCCTGGCCTCGCCAAAAGTCGGGCCGACCCTGCAGAACATTCCCCTGGTGCTCTATGCCTGCCTGCTGGCCTCGATGCTCGCGCCCCTGGCCTGGATGCAGGCGGTGGTGCGCCTGGGGCCGAGCCGGACCACGCTGTTCTTCAACCTCTTGCCGTTGATCACGGCGCTGATTGCCGCGGTGGTGCTGCATGAGCGACTGGCCTGGTTTCATCTGGTGGGTGGCGTGCTGACGTTGGCCGGGGTGGTTCTGTCGGAGCGCTGGACCACGGTGCTGCGGCCGTTGGCCGGCAAGCCGGCGCCTACGGGGCAAGGCTGAAGGTCAGAGGCCGGCGGCCTTGAGGCGCTGGGCATGTTCGACGAACAGGCGGATCGGTTCCGCGCCCTTGCCCACCAGGCCCAGGGACTGG
Source organism: Pseudomonas sp. St29 (assembly GCF_001547915.1). Classification (NCBI taxonomy): domain Bacteria; kingdom Pseudomonadati; phylum Pseudomonadota; class Gammaproteobacteria; order Pseudomonadales; family Pseudomonadaceae; genus Pseudomonas; species Pseudomonas sp. St29. The sequence continues at coordinate 703,792 of NZ_AP014628.1, read as the reverse complement.
TTGACGATATCGAAGTGATCCAGGGGGTAATCGTCGCCGATGACCTGCCCCAGATGGGAGCTGTAGCGCCCCACCATGCCGTCGCACTGGCCGGCTTCGCGGACGAAGGTCCGGGCGAACAGGCGGCAGCTGCGACTGGTGCCGTCGAACAGATTGCGTCCGCGATTGGTCTTGCCCGGCTGCAAGGTGCCGGACCAGGAGTAGTAGCGCACACCGTCGACCTGCTCCGGCCCCTGGCCGCCCCAGGTCGTCGGCAACCCCTGGGGGTATTGGCGGTTGAACAGGGCCACGCCCTCGGTGGTCAGCGACTGGTGCGAGGCGTGAATATCCACTGGCAGTTTCGGCCCGCGATAGCCGGTTTCCAGCAGCGTCATCAAGGCCGCGATACCCCGCAATAGCGCACTCAGGATGCGCCCCTTGAAGCTGTGGGCCGGGGAATGCCGGGCCAGGTAATCCGCCAGTTCGGAACCGTGGTTGGGACCGGCCACCGAAGTCACCGAAGCCACCCAGTCCGGGCGCTTGGCGGCAGCGTAGCGCGCGGTGAGCGCGCCCTGGCTGTGGCCGATCAGGTTGACCCGCGAGGCACCGGTCTCGGCCAGGATCCGCTGGACCTGGGCCAGCAGTTGTTCGCCGCGCACCTCGCTGGAGTTGAGCGGCGACACTTGCACCGCATACACCCGGGCCCCGCCCCGGCGCAGGGCCGGGATGATCCCGTACCAGTAGGGGTACAGCAGCAGGCGGACAAAACCGAGCATGCCGGGAACCAGCACCAGGGGGTATCGCGTGGCAAGCGCTTGGGACATGCAGTAAGTCCTTGAAATGGGCCGGGCTGGCCCAGGCTGAAAGCTAGACCATAACCAAGGGCATCGTCAGTCCCCGTGACGGTTTGACGACAGCAGCATGACAGCCCCGCCTACTTCAACCCCGCCACCCCGGCCACGATCAGCCCTACCGACAGCAGCTTGAGCGGCGTCAGGCTTTCCCCCAGCAGCACGAAGCCCAGCAGCACCGTGCCCAGGGAGCCGATCGCGGTCCAGATCGGATAGGCCACGCTGACCGGCAACTCGCGCATGGCCAGGGTCAGGAAGTAGATGCCGGCCACGGCCGCCACCACCGTCACCAGCGAAGGCCAGGGACGGGTGAAGCCCTCGGCGTACTTCATGCCCATGGCGAACGTGACCTCAAAGGCCGCCGCCAACAGCAGGTATATCCAGGCCATGGCGCCACCTCAGAACGTGCGTGCCAGGGCCAGCAGACGCTGCTGCGCCTCGTCACAGGACTGTTGGAAACGCTCGGGCACCGACTCCTCGCCTTCTGCCGCGACCACGGTCACGTCCTCGATACCGATGAATCCCAGGGCCGTGCGCAACCAGCGATCGGCGTGGTTCAGCGCTTCGTGCTCGCCCCCGGGACCGAAGCCGCCACCACCACGACTGGTGACAATCAATACCTTCTTGCCCTGCACCAGTGGCTGGTACTGGGCCACGCCGTTATCCAGCAGGGTGTTGAAGGTCAGCCCCAGGCGCACGATGTGATCGACCCAGGCCTTGATCCCACTGGGCACGCTGAAGTTGTACATGGGCGCCGAGATCACCAGGCGCCGATGCTCCAGCAACTCGCCCACCAGCTCGTCGCTCAAGGCCAGGTCGGCCTGCATCGACAGCGACCGGGCCTCGGGCTGTGGATAAAACGCCGCGGCGATAAAGGCCTCGCTGACGTGGGGCAGGGAACCCCGCCCGACTTCCCGGCGCGTGAGCCTGCCCTGGGGATGGGCCCCTTGCCAGGCCTGGAGAAACGCTTCGGCCAACCGCCGGCTATGGGAACGCTCGCCCCGTGGACTGCCGTGAATGACAAGAACTGAACTCATCTTGATGCTCTCCTGCGGATTGATGTCAACGACCTTGCATGGCCGTAGATTCCGCGATAAATCTAGAGGCACCGGGTTTTCGCAACAAATGAGCAAAAGTTCACTCAGATGAACTTAGCTCATCCATGGAGCCAAACATGTTCGCCCATCTGCCCCTCACCGCCCTGCGCACCTTCGAATCCGCCGCGCGCCTGCTGAGCTTCAAGGCCGCCGCCGAGGACCTGTCGGTGACGCCCACCGCGGTGTCCCACCAGATCCGCAGCCTGGAGCACTGGCTGGGCGTGCCCCTGTTCCAGCGCCTGCCACGCCAGGTACGCCTGACCGACTCCGGCGAACGGCTGTTCCATAGCCTGCACGGCGCCCTGCTGGATGTGACCCAGAGTGTCGATAGCCTGCGCCCCAGCCCCAGCCCGACCCAGTTGACGGTATCCACCACGGCCGCCTTCGCCGCCCTGTGGCTGGTGCCGCGGCTGGGACGGTTCTACACCCGGCACCCGCGCATCAGCCTGCGCCTGGACACCCGTTGTGAAGTGGTGGACTTGCAGCAGGACGCCAGCATCGACGTGGCGATCCGCTATAGCCAGGATGACTACCCGGACCTCCACGGCCTGTGTCTGTTCGATGAGCGTTTCGCGGTCTACGGCGCCCCCCGGCAAGTGGCCCTCGCACAGCAGCAGCGACCGTCGCTGATCAGCGTGCATTGGCGCAACTCAAGGCTTTACGCCGACGGCTGGCAGGCCTGGTGCACCCTGGCCGGTGAACAGTGGCTCGACGACCCGGCGCTGGTCCGCTCCTACGACGAAGAGCAATACGCCCTGCAGGCCGCCATTGCCGGCCAGGGCCTGGTGCTGGCGAGCAATATCCTGGTGTCCCAGAGCGTGGCTAGCGGCCTGCTGCAACCCTATCGCCCGCAGGTCCAGGTGGACGGTGCCGGCTACAGCGCCCTGTGCGTGCCGGGCCGTGAACGCCATCCGCCGGTGAAGGCCTTCCTCCAGTGGCTGCAAGAGGAATCGCTGCTGGACGGGCATCCGCCCCTGGAGCGCGGCGGCGCTCCTGGCCGCTCACACAGCGCGAACTGAAGGAGCAGGCCTATCCGATAAAACTTTTTGCCGCGCCCGGGACTCACAACCCATGTAGCGATCAGGTCGACAGAGCCTGACGCCAAACGGATTAGCCCCCAGGAGATCGACATGAGCGACAAGCATTTATCTGATGTGCAAAGCCTGCGGCAGCGGGCCCGTCAACACGTGGAAAACGGCGCCGTGACCGAAGGCTACAGCGCCGACCGCGAGGAGGTGCTGCGCCTGCTCAACGAGTCGCTGGCCACCGAGCTGGTGTGCGTCCTGCGCTACAAGCGCCACTACTTCATGGCCACCGGCCTCAAGGCCAGCGTGGCGGCCGACGAGTTTCTCGAGCATGCGACCCAGGAAGCCGAACACGCCGACAAGCTGGCCGAGCGCATCGTCCAGCTCGGTGGCGAACCGGAATTCAATCCGGACCTGCTGTCCAAGCACTCCCACGCCCAGTACGTGGCCGGCAACAACCTGAAGGAAATGGTCTACGAGGACCTGGTGGCCGAGCGGATCGCCATCGACAGCTACCGCGAGATCATCCAGTACATCGGCGACAAGGATCCCACCACCCGCCGCCTGTTCGAAGAGATCCTGGCCCAGGAAGAAGAACACGCCGACGACATGGCCGACATCCTCAAGGATCTGTAACCCCCTCCCCAGGCCCGCCCCTGCCTTGCGCAGGAGCGGGCTTGCGCGCCAGGCGCCCCTTTTCCTACTTGCTCGGTTTCACCGTCACCGGTGCCTTGCCCGAGCGCATCTGCTGCAGCAACGGCGCGCACTGATTGGGCTCGTCACCGCTGGGCGCCACCAGCGCCAGCAGCCCCGCCGCCGGCCCGGCGATCACCCCCAGCGCCACCATCCCGGCCCCGCGCAGCACCAGCGGCACCGCCTTGACGCCAGCGCTGGGCTTGATGAACTTGCCCTGCACATACAACGGTGAACGCAGGGAGAACAGCCGCAGCCCCTTGGATTCCGGGGTGATGGTCAGATCCAGTTGCTCGGTGGCCATGTTGGCGGTGCCGTCGATGTAGATGATGGCGTTCTCGGTGTCGAAGACGAACAGCCGGGAACTGGCCAGCCCGCTCTTGATGCCGAAGTCGGCGGCGGCGCAGTTGATCTTCACTTCCTTGTCGCCAAACATCTTGCCGACCACATAGTTGCCGACGTTGAGTCCGGCGATTTCCATCAGGCTGCGGCTGATGGCGCCGTCGTTGATCAGCATCTTCAGGTCACCGTTGGCGCTGCCCAGCAAGGCCGCCACCGAGTTGCCGCGGCCGGCGATGTCGGCATCGCCATTGAGCTCGCCGAAACTGGTCTTCATCGGTTCGAACCCTGGGAACAGCTGCTTGAGCTTGAAGTTGCGCGCGGTCAGCCTGGCCCGGCCTTCCAGCGGCGTGGCCTGCCCATTGAGGCGCACCTGAGCATCCAGCCTGCCGCCGGCCACGCCAAAGCGCAGCGGCTCCAGGCTCAGCTGGCCGTCATTGAGCACCAGGTGGGTGTAGAGATCGGTGAACGGCAGATCGGCGCTGTGGACGATGCGCTTGCCGGTGAACTCCACATCGGCGTCCATGTCGCGCCAGCGCTCGGTGCGAAACTCCTCCACCGGCAGCACCTTGTCCGCCGGCTGCTTGCTCTCGCCGCCCCGAGCTTTCTGCGCGGAGTTGGAGTCGGCACCGATCAGCGGCGCCAGGTCGCTCATCAGCAACTGGTTGGAAACCAGCGCACCGCTGAGCTTGGGCCGCGGCTGACTGGCCACGTAGGTCAGGTTGCCGTGGATATCGCTGTCGCCGATCTTGCCGTTGAAATCCTGGTAACTGAAGGTCGCGCCCGCCGGGTCGCGCAGCTTGGCAGTCAGGCGGCCATCGGTGGCATAGGGCGGCGAATCCGGCAGGGTTACGCCAGTCAGCGGATAGAGGTTGCCCAGGCTGGTGCCCGCCAGTTTCAGGCGCAGGTCCAGGGCGCCCAGATTCAGCGGGTCGGTGAGGCTGCCCCGCAGCTCCACCTGGGTGGCGCCGATCTGCGCCTGGGCCTGCAGTGGAAACGGCTTGCGCCCGTCCTGCAGGGCCAGCAGCCCGCCGATCTTGCCGGTGCCGGCAAGCTTCTGCCCGTGGTACTGGCCCTTGACCTTGAGGGCGAACGCATAGGCCTGCGGCTCGGCGCCTTTTGCCGTGACCTTCTGCGCCTCGCTTTCACCGACGATGTCGCTGAACGGAATGGGCTTGCCGAGCAACTCCACTTGCAGGTCGAGCTGGGTGTTCAGGGTCTGGTCATCCAGGGTCACGTGGCCCTTGTCGAAACCGATGGCGCCGATATCCAGCGTCCAGCTCGAAGGCTCGGCCTCAGGGTCTTTCGGGTCGAACTTGAAGGTCCAATTGGCGCGACCGTCGGCCAGCCGCTGCAGCGCGGCGTCGGGCTCGGTGAGGTCGATTCGCGGGATGCTGACCCGCCGCACCAGCAGGGCCAGGGGCGAGATCCGCAGCTCGACCCGTTTGAGGCCGACCATCTGCGGCGCCTTGGACCAGTCCGGATTGCCCAGGGTCAGGTCCTGGGCCACCACGTGGGGCCAGGGCACCCAGGCGCGCCAGCCGCCCTCTTCAGGCTCGCGGTGCCAGGCCACCGACAAGTCGCCATTGATCGCAAACGGCCGGTGCAACTCCTCGGACACCTTGGCGTTGAGGGTCGGCTTGATCCGGTTCCAATCGAAGAAGGCAATCACCAGCACCAGCACGGCCAGTAGCAGGATCAGACCACAAACGGTCCAGGCGAGAATTTTACGAGTGCGCGTCATTGCACGAGGCTCCTGAAGACAACTGAGCGCCAAATCACGACGCATCGGTGAAATGCCGGTGGAGAATCCCCGGCCATGAAAACTACGACTGATAAAGCCCACACAGGTTTAATCCGGGCGCCGGCCCAGGCGAAAAAAAACCGATTTCCTGATCGATCGGACAGCCGGGTGTTACCTCGCCCTGCCCTGTTGCGAAGCCTGAGTGAGTCGAAAATACCCACTGCGGTGCAAACGCCGTCGGCGCAAAGCCCCGGGCTAGAGCCTTGCGGGCAAACAATCAATTTCGTTGATTATTACCATTGTGGTTATGAACTTTTATATCGAATTTGCGGCGGTAACATTAGCTCCGTACCCAATTTATCGCCCTACCAAGGAGCAACCCATCATGAAACGCCACATCTTACTGAGCCTGACCCTGTCCATCCTGGCCGCCAACGCCTTCGCCCTGCCGGCCGCCGAACAAGCCACTCCGCAGGTCAAGGCCAGCCACAGCGTGTTCAGCCAAACCCTGGCTGAAGGCGGTTCGGATCGCCTGATCGAACGCAACAAAGTCGCTGCCGACGGTTATGACCGCACGCCACAAGGCCAGAGCGTTGCCGAAGACGGCTATGATCGCACCCCTCAGGGCCAGAACGTTGCCGAAGATGGTTACGACCGTACTCCACAAGGTCAGAACGTCGCTGAAGATGGCTACGATCGCACCCCACAAGGTCAAACCGTAGCCGAAGGCGGCCGTGATCGCCTGGAAGAGAAAGGCCTGGTGGAAGATGGCTTCAGCCGCACCCCTCAAGGCCAGACTGTTGCCGAAGGCGGTGCCGATCGCCTGGCCGAACGTCATCAAGCAGCGAGCTGAGGCCATGCTGGCCCTTAAAAAAAGCCCGATCCCTGGATCGGGCTTTGGCTTTCATGGAGCCCCGTTGTCGCCCCACGCCTTCCCTGCCCTCGCCTGACGCAGGTTCGACTCCGGCAAAGTTGATTTGCTAGAGTGCGCCGCTCCTCTTGAGCAAAGAAATAACCCGCCGATGCTGCCCCGCGCCGAACAGAAGCAACAGACCCGTAATGCCTTGATGGATGCCGCCCGGCATCTGATGGAGTGTGGTCGTGGTTTCGGCAGCCTGAGCCTGCGGGAAGTGGCGAAAGCCGCTGGCATCGTGCCCACCGGTTTCTACCGGCACTTCAGCGACATGGACCAACTGGGCCTGGAACTGGTCAGCGAGGTCGGCCAGACCTTTCGCGAAACCATCCGCCTGGTGCGCCACAACGAATTCGTCATGGGCGGCATCATCGACGCCTCGGTGCGCATCTTCCTCGACGTGGTGGAAGCCAAGCGCGCGCAGTTCCTGTTTCTCGCCCGCGAGCAATACGGCGGCTCGCTGCCGGTACGCCAGGCCATCGCCAGCCTGCGGGAGAACATCAGTTCCGACCTGGCGGCCGACCTGACCCTGATGCCCAAGCTGCAGCACCTCAATGCCGCCGATCTCGGGGTGATGGCCGACCTGATCGTCAAGAGCGTGTTCGCCACCCTGCCGGACATCATCGATCCGCCAGCTCAGGCCCTGCCCGAGCACCTCACGCCCCAGGCCAAGATCACCCAGCAACTGCGCTTCATCTTCATCGGCCTGAAACACTGGCAAGGCCTGGGCAGCACCGAGTAACCCGCCGCTCCCCCCTTCAATTCATCTGCGCGCCCCGCTCAAGGGCGCGGGTTCGCGCCTGGGCGCCGGACCGGCACCGGATTGCGGCAAAAATATTTCCCGCGCACCAACTCGGTGCTATAAATCAGCGCAGCGCGCCATTTTGTAACAAGATAAAACAAGGTTTTGCCCCTTTTTCAGGCGCAGTTCCGGTGTCGACAAAGGGGTTTCCCTCTCCTCCGAGCGATTGGCAAGCCCCTTGCTCTGGCTTGTGCATCGCTCATAGCTGGAAGCTCCCCGATGCTGGTGATCCACCGCAGAACCGCCCCCCAAACCGCCTGGTCCGCCGAGCTGCACCTGACTTACGAGGCCCGCAGCAAAAGCCGCCTGCGCTGTTTCAGTGCCGAGGGTGAAGACGTCGGCCTGTTTCTCGAGCGTGGCCAGCCGCCGCTGCACGACGGCGAGTTCCTTGAAGCCGAGGACGGCCGCATCGTCAAGGTCTGCGCCCGCCCGGAAACCCTGCTGCACGTCACCTGCCGCAATGCCTTCGAACTGACCCGCGCCGCCTATCACCTGGGCAACCGCCACGTGGCCCTGCAAGTGGGCGACGGCTGGCTGCGCCTGCTCGATGACTACGTGCTCAAGGCCATGCTCGAACAACTGGGGGCCAGCACCGACACCATCGAGGCGCCCTTCCAGCCCGAGCACGGCGCCTATGGCGGCGGCCACCATCATTCGCGTCACGGCGATGAAGACTTCAACTATCCACCGCGCCTGCATCAGTTCGGCGTCCGTCCATGAACCCGGCCTGGGCCCTGTTGCGCCTGGCCAGTCCGCAGTTGCCGATTGGCGGCTACAGCTATTCCCAGGGCCTGGAGATGGCCGTGGAACAGCAGCGCGTGCATGACCCGGACAGCGCCCGCCGCTGGATCGGCGACCAACTGCTGCTGAACCTGGCTCGCTTCGAAGCACCGCTGTTGCTGGCCCACTGCCAAGCCGCCGCCGATCAGGACTGGGTCCGCCTGCAGCAGCTGTGCGAAGCCCACCGGGCCAGCCGCGAAACCCGCGAGCTGTACCAGGAAAGCCGGCAGATGGGCTACTCCCTCAAGCAACTGCTGGAAGGCCTGCCGGAACTCGACGCTGGTGCCCGGGACCTGCTGGCGCACCAGGACGAACCGCACCTGGCCCTGGGCTGGGCCCTGGCCGCCCGCGCCTGGCACATCAGCCCCGCCGATGCCCTGGCCGCCTGGCTCTGGAGCTGGCTGGAAAACCAGCTGGCGGTGCTGATGAAGACCCTGCCCCTGGGCCAGCAGGCCGCCCAGCGCCTGACCAGCGAGCTGCTGCCTTTGTTGCAGCAGGCCCAGCACCACGCCACGAACCTTGATCCCAACCATCATGGCAGCGCCGCTTTCGGCCTGTCCCTGGCGAGCATGGCCCACGAGCGCCAATACAGCCGCCTGTTCCGTTCCTAGGAGAAACTCATGAACGCACAACCTCTGCGCGTCGGCATCGGCGGCCCAGTGGGCTCCGGCAAAACCGCCCTGACCCTGGCCCTGTGCCTGGCCCTGCGCGAACGCTACAACCTGGCGGTGGTGACCAACGATATCTACACCCGCGAGGATGCCGACTTCCTGGTACGCAACCAGGCCCTGGCCCCGGAGCGGATCATCGGCGTGGAAACCGGCGGCTGCCCGCACACCGCCATTCGCGAAGACGCCTCGATCAACCTGGAGGCGGTGGACCAGCTGAACCGGCGCTTCCCCGGGCTCGACCTGATCCTGGTGGAATCCGGCGGCGACAACCTCTCGGCCACCTTCAGCCCGGAACTGTCGGACCTGACCATCTACGTGATCGACGTTTCCGCCGGCGACAAGCTGCCGCGCAAGGGCGGCCCGGGAATCTGCAAGTCCGACCTGCTGGTGATCAACAAGATCGACCTGGCGCCGCTGGTGGGCGCCTCACTGGAAATGATGAACAGCGACACCCAGCGCATGCGCGGCGGCAAGCCGTTTGTCTTCAGCAATCAGAAAACCGGCCAGGGACTGCAAGAGATCATCGCCTTCATCGAACGCCAAGGGCTGCTGACCGCGGCCTGAAACCGAACCTGAAAAAGCTCAACAAGGAAGCCACTCATGACCCTGAAATCACTCTTCGGCGCCCTGGCGCTGCTGCTGACCCCGGCCCTGGCCTTCGCTCACCCGGGCCACGGCGACAACGGCCTGATGGCCGGCATCAGCCACCCCATCGGCGGCCTCGACCACCTGCTGGCCATGCTTGCGGTCGGCCTGTGGGCGGCCCAGCAGCAAGGCGCGGCGCGCTGGGCGCTGCCCTGCACCTTCGTCGGCACCATGCTCATCGGCGGCCTGCTGGGCTTCGAAGGGCTGAACCTGCCGGCCCTGGAAAGCGGGATTGCCGCGTCGGTACTGGCCCTGGGCCTGGCCGTGGCCCTGGCCGTGCGTCCGCCGCTGAGCCTGGCGCTCGCCGCCACTGCGCTGTTTGCCCTGTTCCACGGCGTGGCTCACGGCCTGGAACTGCCGGACATGTCCAGCCCCTGGACCTACGCCGCCGGTTTTGTCGCAGCCACCGCGACCCTGCATGCCGCCGGCTATGCCGTGGTGCGGGTACTGCCTCAGGTGGCGGCGCCGCTGGTGCGCGTGGCAGGTGCCGCCTCGGCCGCAACGGGCGTGTGGTTGCTGGCAGGCTGATCCCTGCCCTCTTCTGTAGGAGCCGGCTGGCCGGCGAAGGCGGTCTTGCGGGCCTCGTTCGCGGGCAAGCCAGCTCCTGCAAGGCTGAGGTGATCTTTCGGCCGCCTTCGCTGGCAAGCCGGCTCCTACCCGTATGGCGTGCTTGGCGGGCAAGCCGCCTGGCGGGGCTTCTCTGGTAACATGTCGCGCACTCAAACCTGCCGTGACGACGCCAGCCAATGCCCGATGTATCCCGCTCCGCCACCTCGCCTGAATCGAGCGCTCTGTTCAACGCCATGCAGCAGCATTTCCACAAGGTGATCGTGCCGCTGTGGCAAGGCCCGGGCTGGAATCCGCAGTTGGCACTGCCCTATGAGGCGCTGGACGCTGAACAGCGGCCATTGCCGCCGCAGCGCTATCGAGCCATGGCCTGTGCCCGGCAGCTGTACCTGTTCTCCCAATTGATCGGTGATGCCGCCGCCCCCTTTGCCCAAGAGCGGGCCGCCGCGCTGTTCCGCTCGCTGCAGCGGCACTTCCACGATGCCGAGCACGGTGGCTGGTTCTACAGCATCGATGCCGACGGCGCACCGCTGGATCGGCGCAAGGACCTCTACACCCACGCCTTTATCCTCTTCGCCTGCGCTCATTACTGGGCCAAGGTCCGCGAGCCGCTGGTGGAGTCGGTGCTCAATGCCGCCCTGGAAGTGGTAGCCCTGCGCTTTGCCCGGGGCGATGGACTCTACGAAGCCAGCCTCGCCGAGGACTGGTCCGTACTGGGTTCCGGGCCCCTGCAGAATCCGCTGATGCACCTGGCCGAAGCCTTTCTCGCAATCCTGGCAGTACGCGAAGACGCCGCGGTACAAACCGCACTGCTGGAGCTGTGCCAGGCCATGCAGCAGCAGTTCATCGACCCGCAGCACGGAGTGATGCTGGAGAAGCCACTGGGGGCTGTGGATAACTGGTTCGAGCCAGGGCATCAGTTCGAGTGGTTCTTCCTCCTCGACTCTTCGCCCTTGCTGCGCAGCAACCCGCTGCACGCCTCATTGAGTCGTGCCTTCGCGTTTGCCGAGCAGCTTGGTGTCGACCCGAAGAGCGGCGCGGTGTGCGCCATGCTCGACCTGCAACCGGGTGCCCCCATCAAGGACGCCACCCAGCGCATCTGGGCCCAGGCCGAGTACGTGCGTGCCCTGACCTTGCGTGCGGACAGCCAGGCGCCCCTGCTGCGTCAGCTCAAGGCGCTGCACGCGCATTTCCTGCATGCAGGGGGCTGGAATGAATGCCTGGATGCCAGTGGCGCGGTCAGCCGGCGGGATATGCCATCGACCACGCCTTATCACCTGGCGACCTGTTATCGCGGGCTGGCGGAATATTTTGCCTGAAGCCTCTGCCGGCCAGCCGGCTCCTGCAAGCCCCCTGTAGGAGACGGCTGGTCGGCGAAAAGCGCACCGCCGATCAAACGATCCACTTGCGATCCCCGGTAAAGCTGATGGTCAGCCAACGCGCGGCGTCGGCCTCTCCCAACTCACTGGAAATCTCCTCGCGCAAGCGGTCCAGAGTCGCCACATCCTGCAGCGGATAGTCCGCCGGCAGCACGATATGGATCTCGATGAAACGCGCCCGGCCGTGCTTCTGCACGTAGGAAATGTATTCCTGGAAGCCATAGGCAACCATGGCCTCTTCCATCACGCTGCGCACCTTCTCATCCAGCTGGTCCGGAGCGATGCCCAGCACATCACGCAACGCCGGCCGCAGGATCTTCAAGGCCGGCGGCAGCATGCTGATGGCCAGCAGGATCAGGATCGCCGGGTCGACATACACCGCCCAGCGGTCATGCCCGTACTGCTTGAGCAGCAGCGCCGTGACGAAGCTCACCAGCAGCCCCACCGAGAGCATCGCGTCCACCAGCCAGCTGATGTTGTCGAACTGGATCAGCGACGATTTGAGCTTGCGGTTACGCCGGCGCACATAGAAGAAGTAGGCGAACTCCGCCACGGCGAAGAAGGCGGCATAAAAGATCACCAGCCCCAACTCGACCTCTCGGCCACCGTTGATGATGCCGAACACACCGTTGAGGAAGGCATAGATGGCAATCAGCAGCAGGAAGCTGCCCTCGATCAGCAGCACCATGGGCTCCAGATGCCAGAAGCCGAACTGGAAACGGTGGTTGCTTTCCTTGGCGATCAACCGGGCGGTGATCAGCATCAGGACCTTGATGAAGGTCGCGATCAGGGAAAAAAATCCATCGAACAAAATGGATTGGGCGCCAGAAACAAAACCCGTGACGATACCGGCGATCGCCACGATGAACATCAATACAGTCGATTGTTTGAGCAGAGACTGCTCACCTCGGTTACTCACGATTCCTCCTATCGAACTTCGAAAACACCGCCTCGTGTGAGACGGCCGCGAAATTTCGGGTCGGAATTCTACCTTGCCAGGGCCGGCTTCAAGCTGAAACGAATCAGCTTATGTGTTTCCGAGTACAACTGTAGTCGCTGCCGAGCCATGGCGAGGCTGCGAGCGCCGAGGTCTTGCGAACGCAGGAGGGCCTGGCGGCCCTGTCGCAGCCTGCGGCAGCGGCTACACCTTGCGCTCGATGGCGAAGCCGGCCCAGGTCTGGCTCACCGGCATCAGCTCCAGACTGTTGATGTTGACGTGGGCAGGCGTGTTGAGCACCCAGAAGATGGTGTCGGCGATGTCCTCGGGCTGGATCGGTTCGGCGCCGGCATAAGTGGCGTCATAGCGCGCCTGGTCACCGGCGAAACGCACCAGGGAGAACTCGCTTTCGCACAGGCCCGGCTCGATGTTGGTCACTCGTACCCCGGTGCCCTGCAGGTCGCAGCGCAGGTTCAGGGAGAACTGTTTGACGAAGGCCTTGCTCGCGCCATAGACGTGGCTGCCCGGGTACGGGTAGTTGCCGGCGATGGAGCCCAGGTTGACGATCCCGGCGCCCCGGCCATGGGCGATCAGCCGTGGCAGCAGCAGGCGGGTGCTGTACATCAGGCCCTTGATGTTGGTGTCGACCATGGTGTCCCAGTCATCCAGGTCGCATTTGGGCGCCGGGTCGACGCCCAGGGCCAGGCCGGCATTGTTGATCAGGCCGCGCAGCTTGCCGAAGGACGCCGGCAGATTGGCGATGGCGGTTTCCATGGCCTTGCGGTCGCGCACGTCGAGCACCAGGCCGTGCACTTCGGTCTGCTTGGAAAGCTCTGCGCACAGCGCGTTGAGACGCTCTTCGCGCCGGCCGGTGAGCACCAGCGACCAACCGGCCGCGGCAAAACGCCGGGCGCAGGCTTCGCCAAAACCGGACGTTGCGCCCGTAATGAACAGTGTGGAAGTCATGGTGTTCTCCTTGCTGGGTGGCGAGCCGCCGTTTCATGAAAAAAGCGTTTCGCAGCATGCCCGGCCCGGCTCTGGGCGGCAACAGAAGCCCCGGACACCCCGGGCAGCTGTACAAAAAACGCTCACTGGCCCGGAAGGCACGGCAGCCGTGGCCTGCAGCCAGCTGCGCGCACCTTATCCACAGGCCGGTCCACAGTCTTTGGGGGCAAGTGCAGATCCCGCAAAGCCACTGTGCACAAGGCTTGCAGCCGATCACGAGAAGTTTTTTGCTTGACCCGCAGCCGCTGTCCATGCACCCGCGACCGGCAAAGATGACCGCGCGGTCAAAGTGCATAAGGCCAGAGGCCAGCAACCACGCTGCTCAGCGCAGTCTTTCCAGAGTTTAGTCACAGACTTATCCACAGGCTTATCCCCGCCTTTGGCAAGCTCCGGCTGCGACAATAAAAAGGTTGACAATTGCCTCCACGAGCCCCTGCAAAAGCCCTGATCAAAAAACACACAATCGCCTGCAGGCCACGTAAATAAAGGCCTTCAGCCAGCTACTCCCACGTTACCCACAGCCCGCTCCACAGCAAACGGGGACAAGTCAAAACGATGGAAAAACAACTGTTTGCAGCGTCTTTATGCCGCGCTTTAGCAGCTTGCGAATAATGTTGTCCACAATTGTCCGACGTGAGCGGCCCTGCTGCGAAGGCTCCCTTGTCCATACACGCGCCAGACACCCAGGAGCCGGCTGGCCAGCGCGGCTGTAACCCACGAGCCCATCTCAACGAGCGGCCATCGGGGAGAGTGGTTTCGCCGGCAGGCCAGCACCGACACGGCGGGCAGGCTGCTGTGGATAAAAAATGCCCCGGCGGCGGGAACCGACGGGGCATTTTTATCCACAGAGCGGGCGGTCAGTGACCGCCCAGGTAAGCGTTGCGCACCTCCTCGTTGACCAGCAGCTCCTTGCCGGTGCCACTGAGGCGGATCTCGCCGTTGACCATCACGTAGGCGCGGTCCGACAGCTTCAGGGCGTGGTTGGCGTTCTGCTCCACGAGGAAGATGGTCATGCCGGTGGCCGCCAGCTCCCGCAGGGTGGCGAAGATCTGTTTCACCACGATCGGCGCCAGTCCCAGGCTCGGCTCGTCCAGCAGCAGCAACTTGGGCCGGCTCATCAGCGCCCGGGCAATGGCCAGCATCTGCTGCTCGCCGCCGGACATGGTCATGGCCCGCTGGGTACGCCGTTCCTTGAGCCGTGGAAACAGCTCGAACATGCGTTGCATGTCCTCATTGGCGTACTTGTCGCCAATCGGGATGGTGCCCATCAGCAGGTTCTCCTCCACGGTCATGTCGGGAAACACCCGGCGCCCTTCCGGGGACTGGGCGATGCCGTTGGAGGCGATGTAGTGGGACGACTTGTGGGTGATGTCCACGCCGCGATAGAGGATCTGCCCGGACTCCGCCCGGGGCTGGCCGAAGATCGACATCAGCAGCGTCGATTTGCCGGCGCCGTTGGAGCCGATCAGGCTCACGGTTTCCCCTTCGTTGATGTGCAGCGAGACTTTCTTCAGGGCCTGGATCGGGCCGTAGTACACGTCCAGGTCCTTGAGTTCGAGGATAGGTTGACTCATACCAGCTCCTCTTCGTCGGCACCCAGGTAGGCGGCGATCACCTTCGGATCGTTGCGGATCGCCTCCGGTCCGCCTTCGGCGATCACGTTGCCGTGGTCCAGCACCACGATGTGGTCGGAAATACTCATCACCATGCCCATGTCGTGTTCGATCAGCACCACGGTCAGATCGTGCTCGTCGCGCAGCAGCCGGATCATCGCGCTCAGCGCTTCGGTTTCCTGAGGGTTGAGGCCGGCGGCCGGTTCGTCGAGGCAGATGATCTGCGGTCGGGTGCACATGGCCCGGGCGATCTCCAGGCGCCGTTGCTGGCCGTAGGACAGCTCGCCGGCCAGGCGGTTGGCGCAGTCCACCAGGTCCACCACTTCCAGCCAGTAGAAGGCGTGATCCAGGGCGGCGCTTTCCGCCTTGCGGTAGCCCTTGGTGTTGAGGATGCCGGACAGCAGGTTGCGATTGACCCACATGTGCTGGGCCACCAGCAGGTTCTCCACCACGGACATTTCCTTGAACAGGCGAATGTTCTGGAAGGTCCGCGCCAGGCCGGCCCGGTTCACCAGGTGGGTGCCGCCGAACATCTTGTAGTACAGGCGGCTGGCGAAGCTTTTTGGCGACACGAAGTCGGTGGCGCGAAACGGCTCGCCCAAGAGCTTGATGACGTTGGTCTGCTGGCCCCGGGTATTGAGCTCGATGCGCCCACCGGAGGCCTTGTAGAAGCCGGTCAGGCAGTTGAACACCGTGGTCTTGCCGGCGCCATTGGGGCCGATCAGGGCGAAGATCGAGTTGCGCTTGACCTTGAGGCTGACGTCGCTGAGGGCCTTGATGCCGCCGAAGTGCATCATCAGGTTCTCGACCGAAAGAATGTATTCGCTCATGGCGCGTTCCCCTCAGTCAGAGCACCTTTGCGTGGAGTGACCCCGGTACGGCTGATGCGGATCAGCCCTCGCGGTCGCCAGATCATCATCAACACCATGAGAATGCCGAACAGCAGCACCCGGTATTCGGAGAAGCTGCGCAGCAGCTCCGGGGCCACGGTCAGGACGAAGGCCGCGATCACCACGCCCACCGTGGAGCCCATGCCCCCCAGCACCACGATGGCGAGGATCAGCGCCGACTCGAAGAAGGTGAACGAGGACGGGTTGACGAAGCCCTGGTAGCTGGCGAAGAACACCCCGGCAAGGCCGGCGGTGGAAGCGCCGATGGTGAAGGCCGAGAGTTTCACCAGCACATGGTTCAGGCCCATGGCGCGGCAGGCGATCTCGTCCTCACGCAAGGCTTCCCAGGCGCGGCCCACCGGCATGCGGGTCAGCCGGTGCTTGATGTAGAGCACCAGCAGCACCACGATGAACAGCACGATGTAGATGAACAGGAACTTCAGGTTGGGGTTGTATTCCAGACCGAAGAACTCGTGGAACGGCACCCCGCCGTCCTTGGCCTTGCGCCCGAACTCCAGGCCGAAGATGGTCGGCGAGGGCACCGGCATGCCGTTGGGACCGCCGGTGAAGGACAGCCAGTTGTTGAGTACCAGGCGGATGATCTCGCCAAAACCCAGGGTCACGATGGCCAGGTAGTCACCGTGCATCCGGAGCACCGGGAAGCCCAATATGCACCCTGCCAGCGCCGCGGCAATCGCCGCCAGGGGCAGCACGGTCCAGAAGCCCAGGCCCAGGTACTGGTAGCCCAGGGCCAGGCCGTAGGCACCGATGGCGTAGAACGCCACGTAACCCAGGTCCAGCAGCCCCGCCAGGCCCACCACGATGTTCAGCCCCAGGCCCAGCAGCACGTAGATCAGCCCGAGGATGACCACGGTCAGCAGGTACTTGTTGGCGAAGAACGGGAACACGATGGCGATCACGATCAGCGCCGGGATGATCCAGCGCAGCCGCGACTTGTAGTCCGGCGCCAGTACATGCACCCCGGAGCCGGTGGTCTCGAAGCCCTGGAGAATCCTCAGGCCCTTGGGGGTTTGCAGGAACAGGCTCAGGGCCAGGCGGCCGGCCATGACGATCGCCACCAGCCAGGCCACGCGGGTTGGCTGCAGGTTGAAGCTGTAGCCGTCGAGCACCACGCCCACGATGGGACCGAACACGATCAGCGAGATCAGCCCGGCCAGTACGGCGTCGATGACGCTCTTTTTGATATCAATCGGTTTATTGGCAGCAGACATACTTATACCTTCGCCACGAGTGGGCGACCCAGCAGGCCTTGGGGACGGAAGATCAGGATCAGCACCAGCAGCGAGAAACTGAACACGTCTTTGTAGTCGGAGTTGATCAAGCCGGAGAACAGCGACTCGGAGATCCCGAGGATGATCCCGCCAAGCATCGCTCCGGGCAGCGAACCGATGCCGCCGAGCACCGCCGCGGTGAACGCCTTGATGCCGATCACGAAGCCGGCATAGAAGTCGAAGGTGCCGTAGTTCATGGTGATCAGCACCCCGGCCAGGGCCGCCATGGCCGCGCCGATGACGAACACATAGGAGATCACCCGGTCGGTGTTGATGCCGAGGATCGAGGCCATCTTGCGGTCTTGCTGGGTGGCCCGGCACATGCGCCCCAGCTTGGTGTACTTGATGATGTAGGTCAGCAGCGCCATACCGGCGAACGCCGCCACCAGGATGAAGATCTTGGTGTAGGTGAGTTGCACGAAGCCGGTGCCGATGTCGACTTTCCAGGCCCCGGCCAGCAGGGTCGGAACCCCTTGCTGCTTGGCGCCCTGACTGATCTGCGCGTAGTTCTGCAGGATCAGCGAGATGCCGATGGCGCTGATCAGCGGTGCCAGGCGGGTGGAGTTGCGCAGGGGTTTGTAGGCCACACGCTCGATGACCCAGCCGTAGATCCCTGTCACCACCACGGTGAAGATCAGGGTGCCGAGAATGAGTAGCGGGAAGGATTCGATGCCGAAGTAGGCCAGCAGAGCCAGACTGATTGCCGCGAGGTAAGCGGAAATCATGTAAACCTCGCCGTGGGCGAAGTTGATCATGCCGATGATGCCATAGACCATTGTGTAGCCGATGGCGATCAGACCATAGACAGACCCGAGGGTCAGTCCATTGATCAGTTGCTGCAGGAAAATACCATCCATAACGCAATCTCACGGACTTGAGAGACGGCACAGGGCGTCAGCGACGGGCAGGGATCACCGGCCCGCGCAACACGTCCGTTGTGCAGCTCTACGAGAAAAGGCAAGTACTGCACGAACACGAACCGGCACCAGGGGGTAGTACCGGTTCGCTCGGACTCAGGTCACTTCTGTTTTTCCAGCTGGTGGTACTTGCCGTCCTTGTCCCACTGATAGACCACGTAGTCGGAGATTTTCAGGTCGCCCTTGGCGTCCCAGGACTTCTCGCCCATCACGGTTTTCACCGGATTGGCCTTGAGCCATTTGGCGGCGTCTTCGCCCTTGTTGGATTTGGCGCCGTTGAAGCCGGCGGCCAGTGCCTGGACCGAGGCATAGGCGTACAGGGTGTAGCCTTCAGGCTCGGTGCCGGCCTTGCGGAAAGCATCCACCACCGCCTTGCTGTCGGGCAGCAGGCGTGGGTCGGCGCCGAAGGTCATGTACACGCCGTCAACGTATTGCGGGCCACCGGCGGTGGTCACCAGCTCGTCGGTCACGATGCCGTCGTCGGACATGAACTTGACGTCCTTCAGGCCCTGCTCGCGCAGCTGGCGGACCAGCGGACCGGCTTCCGGGTGCAGGCCGCCGAAGTACACCACGTCGGCGCCAGCAGCGCGGATCTTGGTCACCACGGCGCTGAAGTCCTTCTCGCCACGGGTCAGGCCCTCGTACAGCACCGGGGTCACGCCGCGCTTGGTCAGCTGCGCCTTGGTGGCATCCGCCAGGCCCTGGCCGTAGGTGTCCTTGTCGTGCAGCACCACGACTTTCTTGCCCTTGAGCACGTCGACGATGTAATCGCCGGCGACGATGCCCTGCTGGTCGTCACGCCCGCACATGCGGAACATCGCGGACAGGCCGCGCTCGGTGACCTGCGGGTTGGTGGAGCCCGGGGTGATGGCAATCACGCCCGCGTCGCTGTACACCTCGGAAGCCGGAATGGTCGACGAAGAGCAGAAGTGCCCGACCACGCCGGCCACCTTGTCCTGGTCCACCAGACGGTTGGCCACCGCCACGGCCTGCTTCGGTTCGCAGGCATCGTCGCCCTTGACCAGGACGATCTTCTCGCCGTTGACCCCGCCCTTGGCGTTGATCTCGTCAGCCGCTGCCTGTGCACCCTTCATGTACTGCTCGCCAAATGCCGCATTGGCGCCTGTCATGGGACCCGCTACGCCGATCTTCAGGTCGGCTTGAGCAAACGCAGAAACACCCAGCGCAGTTGCCACTGCGAGGGCCAGAAAGCCTTTCTTGTAAAACGTCTGGGACATGAGGTGGTGCTCCAAGGTTTTTTTAGTTGGCACTGCGACTTCACTAGGATTGCTCAGAGCAAGCGCCGTGCCAGTGGTTTTTTATTCTGAAAAAAGTCGCTGTCTTATTGTTATTTCGACTGTTTCGAGCCCTTTTTTATTGGGCGTGCAACCGTCTAAACCGCGGAAGGTGAAACCCTGCTTTTTAATGGGCGCAACCCATGCGTGCCATCATTGCAACCGCGACACAATTCAACGTGCAACCTTGCTGTAACAGCCCGCGTCACCGAACTGCACACTGCTGGTGCGGGACTGCTACGAGCCGCACCATTACAGGCTAGTCGTTGCATCGAAAAGCGTCGTCTCCGGCCGTTTAATTCCTTGTTCAGATCACGATCCGCAGGCACTGGCCCGCGTGATAGAGAGAAAATCCCGCCTCGTACAGGCAACTGCGCAACCCCACGCCGGCCAAGGGCTGCATGGGCGCGAAGGGAATCGGCAATGCCTGGGGATCGCCGTGACACAGGTAGTCGGCGAAGGCCTTGCCGACCACGGTTCCGGTGGTCACCCCACGGCCGTTGTAACCGGTGACGGCCACCAGGCCGGGGGCCGGTTCGAACAGGCGCATCAGGTGGTCGGGGGTGAAGGCGATGCAGCCGGTCCAGGTGCATTCCCACTGCACCGGTTTGAGGTAGGGGAAGTAGTGCTGCTGCACCCGATCGGCCCAGGCCTTGAGGAACCACAGCGGTTTCTGGTTGCCGTTGCCCAGACTGCCGAGCAACAGGCGCCCGTCGGCATCGCGCCGGATACTGCTCAGCACCTGCCGAGTATCCCAGGAACCCTGGCCCCCGGGCAGGATCTGCCGCGCCGCCTCTTCGGTAAGCGGCGCGGAAGCCACCTGGTAGTAGTAGCCGGGGAAGAAGTTGCGCCGCAGCTCGGTCCAGTCGCCTTCGGTGTAGGCGTTAGAGGCAATCACCACCTGTTCGGCCAGCACCGAACCCTGCGCGGTCTGCACCGACCAGCGCTGGCCCTGGCGTTCCAGGCGGGTGACCGGGGAATGGTCGAACAGCTGGCCGCCGAGCTTGATCGCGGCCTTGGCCAGCCCGGTGGTGTAGGCCATCGGGTTGAGGGTGCCGGCACGCCGGTCGAGCAGCGCGGCAGCGATCTTGCGGGTGCCGGTGGCCTGTTCGCAGGCGGCGCCGGTCAACAGTTCCACCGGTGCACCACGGCGCTTCCATTGCTCCTCGCGACTGCGCAGGTCAGCCTCGCCCCGAGCGTTGTGGGCCATGTGCAAGGTGCCTTCGCGACGCAGCTGGCAATCGATCTGGTACTTGTCGACCAGACTGAACACCAGGGACGGCGCGGCGCCGAGCATGCGGTTGAGCTGGCTGCCCACCTGCTCGCCGAAACCGGCCTCGATCTCGTCCGGGGGAATCCACAGGCCGGCGTTGACCAGCCCGACGTTGCGCCCCGAACCGCCCTGCCCCGCGCGATGGGCCTCGACCACACAGACCCGCTTGCCCTGTTCCAGCAGATGCACCGCCGCCGACAGGCCGGTGAAACCGGCGCCGATGACGCACACATCCGCCGTCAGCTCGCCCTTGAGCGGGGCGTTGTCAGGCCGCTGCGGGGTCAGTTTTTCCCATAGACATTGTTCTTGTAGCGCCATTGCCAGACTCCGAAATCAACGAACCACAGACGCTGAAACGCATTGACCGCTGTTCGCCAGCAAGCTGGCTCCTACAACCCTCCCCGTAGGAGCGAGCTTGCTCGCGAAAAGACTCAATCGAAGGTAATGCCCTGGGCCAGTGGCAGCTCTCGGGAATAGTTGACGGTGTTGGTCTGGCGCCGCATGTAGCCACGCCAGGCGTCGGAGCCGGATTCGCGACCGCCGCCGGTTTCCTTCTCGCCACCAAAGGCTCCACCGATTTCCGCGCCACTGGGGCCGATGTTGACGTTGGCGATGCCGCAGTCGCTGCCCACCGCCGACATGAACTGCTCGGCCTCACGCACGTCGGTGGTGAAGATGCAGGAGGACAGGCCCTGAGGCACGGCGTTGTTCAGGCGCAGGGCTTCCTCGAAGTCGTTGTAGCCGATCACGTACAGAATCGGGGCAAAGGTTTCGCTGCACACCACGTCGCTCTGCTCGGGCATTTCGACGATGGCCGGCGACACGTAGTAGGCGTTGGGGAAGGTGTCCTGCAACTGGCGCTGACCACCGAAAACCCGGCCGCCTTCGCTCAGGGCCTGCTCCAGCGCGTCCTGCATGGCATCGAAGCTGTGCTTGTCGATCAGCGGGCCGATCAGGTTGCCTTGCAGCGGGTGGCCGATGCGCACCTTGGAATAGGCGGTCTTGAGGCGGCTGACGATTTCTTCCTTCACCGACTCATGGGCGATCAGCCGGCGCAAGGTGGTGCAGCGCTGGCCGGCGGTGCCGACGGCGCTGAACAGGATGGCGCGCACCGCCATGTCCAGGTCGGCGCTCGGGCCCAGGATCATGGCGTTGTTGCCACCCAGTTCGAGAATGCTGCGGGCAAAGCGCGCGGCGACCTTGGGCGCCACTTCGCGGCCCATGCGGGTGCTGCCGGTGGCGCTGATCAGGGCCACGCGCGGATCGTCCACCAGGGCGGCGCCGGCGTCACGACCGCCGATGATCACCTGGCTCAGGTAGTCGGGGGCGTCCTGGAAATTCTTCAGCACGCGCTCCAGCAGGGCCTGGCACGCCAGGGCGGTCAGCGGGGTCTTCTCCGACGGCTTCCAGATCACCGAGTTGCCACAGACCAGCGCCAGGGCGGTGTTCCAGGCCCAGACCGCCACCGGGAAGTTGAAGGCGCTGATCACCCCCACCACGCCCAGCGGATGCCAGGTTTCACGCATGTGGTGGCCCGGACGCTCGGACGCGATGGTCAGGCCGTAGAGCTGGCGCGACAGACCAACGGCGAAGTCGCAGATATCGATCATCTCCTGCACTTCCCCCAGGCCTTCCTGGGTGATCTTGCCGGCTTCCCAGGACACCAGCTCCCCCAGGTCGGCCTTGTGCTCACGCAGCACTTCGCCAAATTGCCGTACCAGTTCGCCGCGACGGGGTGCCGGCACTTTGCGCCACAGAGCGAAAGCATGCTCTGCACGACTGACCTGCTGCTCCACTTCCGCGGCGCCCTGCCAGTTCACCGCGGCGATCCGGCTGCCGTCGATGGGCGAATGCACAGGCTGGGAGCCCGACTGGTACAGGGCCGGGTTCACACCCAGACGATCAAGCAATGCGGCAACCATGGGGTCACTCCTTACAGGTGAAAAGCGAAAAATCCCGACCGCTGCGACGGCCATCAAGGCCTGTAGTTGTAGCTGGCCCGAGACTTGCCAACAAACGACCTTTAAGCGAGATATCATTCCGTTTATTCATGCTGAGCCGGTATCCAGCACCGATAAGAACAAGGACCACCCATGCTGAACAAACGCTACCTGCCGTCGATCACCGCCCTGCAGTGTTTCGAGGCCGTGACCCGGCACCTGAGCTTCACCCGCGCCGCCGAGGAACTCAATCTGACCCAGAGCGCGGTGAGCAAGCAGGTGGCGCAACTCGAAGAGCTGCTGCAGCACCTGCTGTTCCGCCGGGTGCGGCGCCGCCTGCAGCTGACCCCGGCCGGCGACCTGTACCTGGTGGAGGTCCGCAAGATCCTCACCCAGGTGGAGATGTCCACCCATTACCTGCGCTCCTACGGCGGCGAGACCGAAGTGCTGCGGGTGTCCACGCCCTACACCTTCGGCGCCCGCTGGCTGGTGCCGCGCCTCAAGGGCTGGCGCCTGCGCCACCCGCATATCCACCTGGACCTGTGCAACGAGCAGGAGCCCGACGAACTGCTCCAGGGCCACGCCGACCTGGCGTTCTACTTCGGCCAGGGCGCGCGCCCCGGCACCGAAAGCCTGAAGCTGTTCAGCGAGGAACTGGTGGCGGTCTGCGCCCCGGACAGCCTGCCCGCCGAACCCTTGAGCGACCCTCGGCAACTGACCGAGCTGGTACTGCTGCAGAACGCCTCGCGGCCCCAGGGCTGGCACGAATGGTTCGAACAGCAGGGCTACCAGACCGAACACAGCTATCACGGCCCACGTTTCGAAACCTTCTATATGTGCATCCGCGCCGCCCAGGTCGGTTGCGGTGTGGCCCTGCTGCCGCGCTTCCTGGTGGAAGAGGAGCTGGCCGAGGGCAAACTGGTGATCGCCTGGAAATACGCCATGCCCAGCCAGGACGCCTACTACCTGGCCTACCCCGAACACTCGGCGGAAGTGCCCAAGGTCCGCGACTTCGTGCGCTGGATGCTCGAACACAACGACGCCCCCCTCCCGTAGGAGCCGGCTTGCCGGCGATGGGGCCCTTGAGCCCGGCACAAGGCTGAAGATCCGTTCGCTGGCAAGCCAGCTCCTACGGCAGGAGAATGGCCCGCCGCAAAAATCGCTGGTCAAGCGCAGGACGTCTATGCGCCACTAGCGCCTTCATTGAAAGAGCTGAAGCCGCCGCTGTCCGTCGCGGCCAGCATGGAGATTCCCGTTATGAGCGAGAGTGTGTTTGCCGATCGCATCGTGCAGAACCTGCTCGACACCGACTTCTACAAACTGACCATGATGCAGGCGGTGCTGCACAACTACCCCAACGTGGAAGTGGAATGGGAGTTTCGTTGCCGTAACAGCGAGGACCTGCGGCCGTACCTGGCAGAGATCCGCTACCAGTTCGAGCGCCTGGCGGAACTGAGCCTGAGCGCCGACCAGCTGGGTTTTCTTGAACGCATCAGCTTTCTCAAGCCGGACTTTTTGCGCTTTCTCGGGCTGTTTCGCTTCAACCTGCGCTACGTGCACACCGGCATCGAGAACGGCGAGCTGTTCATCCGCCTGCGCGGTCCCTGGCTGCACGTGATCCTGTTCGAAGTGCCGATGCTGGCCATCATCAGCGAAGTGCGTAACCGCTACCGTTACCGCGAGATCCAGTTGGTCCAGGCCCGGGAGCAGCTGTACCGCAAGTTCGATTGGCTGACCGCCAACGCCAGCAGCGAGGAACTGTCCGAGCTGCAAATGGCGGATTTCGGCACTCGCCGGCGCTTTTCCTATCGGGTCCAGGAAGAAGTGGTGAACGTGCTCAAGCACGATTTCCCCGGGCGTTTTGTCGGCACCAGCAACGTGCACCTGTCCCGCGAACTGAACATGAAGCCCCTGGGCACCATGGCCCACGAATGGATCATGGCCCACCAGCAACTGGGGCCCCGGCTGATCGACAGCCAGATCGCCGCCCTCGACTGCTGGGTCCGGGAATACCGCGGCCTGCTGGGCATCGCCCTGACCGACTGCATCACCACCGATGCCTTCCTGGGGGATTTCGATCTGTTCTTCGCCAAGCTGTTCGACGGCCTGCGCCACGATTCCGGGGACCCGATCCTCTGGGCGGAAAAAGCCATCGCCCACTACCACAAGCTGGGCATCGAGCCGATGAGCAAGACCCTGGTGTTCTCCGACAGCCTGACCCTGCCCCGGGCCCTGGAAATATTCCGCGCGCTGCGGGGACGGATCAACGTCAGCTTTGGCATCGGCACCAACCTGACCTGCGATATTCCCGGTGTCGAGCCGATGAGCATCGTGCTTAAAATGGCCGCCTGCAATGGCCAGCCCGTCGCCAAGATCTCCGATGAAGCGGGCAAGACCCATTGCAAGGATCCCAACTTCGTCGCTTACTTGCGCCACGTTTTCCAAGTACCTGCCCAAACTGGCAAGGAGTGAATCATGCAAGCCGTACAGCGTGAGATTGCGCAGCAGCTCAAGGTCCAAGCCCCTTTTTCCGACCACGCCGCCCTGGAGGCGGAAGTCGCCCGACGCATCGGCTTTATCCAGGATTGCCTGGTCAATTCCGGGCTCAAGACCCTGGTGCTGGGCATCAGCGGCGGCGTCGACTCGCTGACCGCGGGCCTGCTGGCCCAACGGGCGATGCGTGAACTGCGCGAGCGCAGCGGTGACGACAGCTACCGCTTCATCGCGGTGCGCCTGCCCTATGAAACCCAGTTCGACGAACACGACGCCCAGGCCTCGGTGGACTTCATCAACCCCGACGAACGCCACACGGTGAACATCGGCCCGGCGGTCAAGGCCCTGGCCAGCGAAGTGGCGGCCTTCGAAGGGCAGCACGCGGTGTCCCGGGACTTCGTCCTCGGCAACACCAAGGCACGGATGCGCATGGTCGCCCAGTACACCATCGCTGGCGCCGCCCACGGCCTGGTGATCGGCACCGACCACGCCGCCGAAGCGGTGATGGGCTTCTTCACCAAGTTCGGTGACGGCGCCTGCGACCTCGCGCCCCTGAGCGGTCTGGTGAAGAACCAGGTGCGCTCCATTGCCCGCTATTTCGGCGCGCCCGAATCCCTGGTGGAAAAAGTGCCGACCGCCGACCTTGAAGACCTGTCGCCGGGCAAGCCGGATGAAGCGTCCCACGGCGTCACCTACGCCGAGATCGACGCCTTCCTGCACGGCCAGCCGGTGCGCGAGGAAGCCTTCAGGATCATCTGCGACACCTACCGCAAGACCCACCACAAGCGCGTCATGCCGTTCGCCCCGTGAGCCACCATGTTCTGTAGGAGCCGGCTTGCCGGCGAAAGGGCCGCTTGATGCTGCACAAGGCTCAAGGGCCTGTTCGCGGGCAAGCCCGCTCCTACAGATGCCCCCACAAAAAAAGCGCCCCTAGGGGCGCTTTCTTGTTGCAGCCGTGCCTGATGCTTACTTCAGGATCACAGCGCCTTTCATCATCGAGTTGTGGCCTGGGAACGAGCAGAAGAACTGGTAGCTTTCGCCCGCGGTCAGCTTCGACACGTCGAAGGTGACCGAGTCTTTCTCGCCGGCACCGATGATCTTGGTGTGGGCGATGACGCGAGTGTCGCCTTCCTTCAGGTAGCTCTTGTCGATGCCAGCGGCCATGCCGTCGGTGGCGATGCCGGCCATGTCTGCGGTTTTGCTCAGGACCCAGTTATGGCCCATGACGTTCTTCGGCAGGCTGCCGGAGTGAGTCAGGTTCACGGTGAAGGTCTTGCAGCTCTTGTCGATGGTGATTTCCTTGGTGTTGAAGGACATCTGGTCGGTAGAGTCGACATCGACCTTGCATTCGGCAGCCATCAGTTGGCTGCTGGCCAGTGTCAACAGGGATACCGCAACGAGTTTGGCAAACATGGTGAATCTCCAAGGCAGGGTTAACAAAATCCATCTGAATCCATGGGAGCGAAGACTGCCTGAATTTCTCCCAAGTTCCTATGATGTGCATCAAAAAACTGTATACAACTCTCTGCTATCAGGCCGATCGAGACAATCAAACAGCCCGCTTCGCTACGGCAGCCTAGACTTCGCCCACCTGCACTTTCCGGAGCCTTGGTCATGCCCTTCAACAGCCTGTTTCGCAGTTTGCTCGCCGCCTACGCCTGTGGCGCCAGCGGCACCCATGAAACCCCGCAACACGAGGTTTAATGCTTGGAGCCACGCCTGCCTGCCTTTACTCTGAGGCCCTCTATGACCTCGGAGTAAGGCATGTCGTTAACATCCGTCTGTGTATTCTGTGGCGCCAGCACCGGCACCAACCCTCTGTATCGTGAAGCCGCCCAGGCCCTGGGCCGCGCCCTGGCCGAGCGCAAGCTGACCCTGGTCTACGGCGGCGGCGCAGTGGGCCTGATGGGCATCGTCGCCGATGCGGCCCTGGCGGCCGGCGGCGAGGTCATCGGGATCATTCCGCAAAGCCTGAAAGACAAGGAAATCGGCCACAACGGCCTGACCCGCCTGGAAGTGGTGGACGGCATGCACGCGCGCAAGGCGCGCATGGCCGAACTCAGCGATGCCTTCATCGCCCTGCCCGGCGGCCTGGGCACCCTGGAAGAGTTGTTCGAAGTCTGGACCTGGGGCCAGCTCGGCTATCACCACAAGCCCCTGGGCCTGCTGGAAGTGAGCGGCTTCTACGAAAAACTCAGCGGATTTCTCGACCATATCGTCGGCGAAGGCTTCGTCCGCGCCCCGCACCGTGACATGCTGCAAATCAGCGACTCGCCCGCCAGCCTGCTGGATGCCCTGGACGCCTGGAAACCGTCGGTGGCGGACAAGTGGGCCGACAGCAAACCCAGTTAACGGTCAACGCCCGATTACAGGCAGAATACGCGCCGCTCAACCTCACCTTCGACCCCAGAGGATCGCCCATGGCCAAACCCAATTACTCCTTCGCCAAACGTCAACGTGACTTGGCCAAGGAACAGAAGAAAGAGGAAAAGCTGCAACGCAAGAAAGCCGCCGCCGAAGAAAGCAGCGCACCGGATGCGGATCCTGAAGTGAGCATCGACGACGCCGAACCCGAGGCCCCCCAGGCCTGACCTGCCCCGTAGGAGCTGGCGTGCCAGCGAAAGCGCTCTCCAGCCCTACGCAGTATCCGCTGGCTCCTTCGCCGGCAAGCCGGCTTCTACAAGGTCGGAATCAGCCGTGTCATGCCAGAGGCATGACGGTGACCCGGACATCAGGGTCATGGCTGCCCCCTCCCAGAATCACCCCACGCAACGGCGACACATCGGAAAAATCCCGGCCCCAGGCCAGGGTGATGTGTTCCAACGCCGGCTGCACATTGTTGGTCGGGTCGAAATCCACCCAGCCCAGCACCGGGCAAAACACTGAAACCCACGCGTGGGAAGCATCGGCGCCTATCAGCCGCGGCTGCCCCGGCGGTGGCTGGGTCAGCAGGTAGCCGCTGATGTAGCGCGCCGCCAGCCCCCGCGAACGCAGGCAGGCGAGCATCAGGTGCGCGAAGTCCTGGCACACCCCACGGCGGCGCTCCAGCACCTCCACCAGGGGCGTTGCCACCTGGGTCGCCTCGGCATCGAAGGTGAACTCGCTGAAGATCTTCTCCATCAACGCCTGGACGCCCAGCAGCAAGGGCCGGCCGGGAGGGAAACAGCTGGCGGAAAACTCGACGAAGCTTTGCTTGAGGTGCACATAAGGCGACTCGAAGCGATAACGGCAGGCATCCAGCAGCTGGGGCGCCAGGGGCCTGCCGCTGTAGCTCAGGCTGCTGCGGGCAGCGTCCCAGGCCTCGGAGAGCGCGAAGTCCAGCGGCGGCCGGTCCAGCACCTCGACGCTGAGCTGGGCGTTGACCTGCAATTCATCATGGGGCCGCTCAAAAGCCAGCCGGGTCAGGGGATTGCCGAACACATCCTGTTCGTCGCGGCGGCTGGTGGGCTCGGGACTGATCAGCAACTGCCGCTCGCTGCACCGTTGCCAGGCACAGGCCCGGGGCCACAGGTGCGCCAGTTGCTGGGCCAGGGACACCGGGCTGTCATAGCGATAATGGGTGTCGTGGAATATCTGGTAACGAGCGCTCATCAGACCGACACCGTTTGCTGGCTGACATCATCCACATGGGCGAAATGCCGCAGGGCCAGGCGATCGGAAACCTGGCCGCTGACCTCGGCGATCTCCTGCAAAAGGTCCGCCAGCCCTTCCACCGCCGCCCGGACACTGGCCTGGCCGAACAGCGAGTTCTCCAGGCAACCCAGGTCGAAACGCGCCAGGCGCTCCACCAGCTTGGGCAGCGCCAGATCGCGGGGCACGGCGAAGTCGTCGTTCAGACGCTTGAGGGTGCGGGTCACCAGCTTGAGCTGGAACAGCACCGCATGGGGGTTCTGCTCGTCGAGCAGCAACAGGTCGAGCACCGGGATCAACTGCGCCACCGCCAGGTAACGCGAGCGATAGGTGATGCTGCTGTTGCCCAACTCCAGCAGCCACTCCAGGCCCGCCTGGTCGAATGCCGCGGTGCCCCGCAGGAAGGCCGCCAGGCTGCTGCTGAGAAATTGCAGGCGCTCGATACGGCGGCCGATCATCAGGAAACGCCAGCCTTCATCCCGGGTCATGTCGTCCAGGGCAAAGCCCGAGAGTGCCGCCAGGGACATCACCAGCCGATTGAGAAAGTCCAGCAGCTCACCGAAATCCGGCTCCTGGGTGTCCAGCTCCTGGGCCTCGCGCTGCAACTCCACCAGGGCCTGCCAGTTTTCCCGGGACAGCTTGCCGCGTACCTGGGACGCCGCCCACTGCAGGCGCTGCAGGTTGGAACGCAGGCTGAACGACCAGTCCTCGCCCAGCAGGGCCGCCAGCAAGCGCTCGGGCAGTTCGCCCTCCTCCGGCAGCAGCATCAGGCTTTCCCCCAGGTCCACCGCGGCCCGCAAGGCTTGCGGGTCATCGCCATCGACGTAGCGCGCCAGCATGATCCGCAACAACCGCGCACTGTCGTCGCAGCGCTCGCAGTAACGACCGAACCAGTACAGGTTCTCCACCACCCGCGATGGCAGGTAGGGGTCGCGACGCACCAGATCGTAGACGCCAATGGTGCGCTGGGCCTTCCACTGCTCGCCGCTGGGGGCTCGCTCCCCCAGCACCCAGGTGTCCTTGCTGGCGCCGCCGCGCTGCATCGACACCGCGTCGGCGTCAGCGTCGGCGGCGACCCGGGTCAGGCCGCCGGGCAAGACCCGGTAACCGTCATCACTGGCCACCGCGTAGACCCGCATACCGATCGCCCGGGATTGCAGCCGGCCGTCCTCGGCCTGCCAGACCGGCGCCTGGGACAGTTGCGGCAACTCCTGGGCGACATAGGCATAAGGCCGCGCGCGCATGCGCTCGGCAAGGCGCTGGCGCTGCTCGGGACTCAGGTCGCGGCCCAGCACCGGGGCAAAGCTCTGGGACGGAAAAGCCGGCTTGATCAACAGTTCCGGGAGTTTTTCCAGGGCCTGTTGCAGCACAGGAGCCTCACCGCACCACCAGGTGGCGATGGACGGCAGGAGCAGGTCCTCGCCCAGCAGGAACTGACTGATCTTCGGCAGGAAGCCCAGCAGCCCGGGAGACTCCAGAACCCCGCTGCCCAGGGCATTGGCCACCAGCACCCGGCCCTGGCGCACCGCGTCGAGCAGGCCGGGCACCCCCAGGGCCGAATCGGTACGCAGCTCCAGGGGATCGCAAAAGTCATCGTCCAGGCGCCGCATGATGGCGTGCACCCGACGCAGGCCACTGAGGGTCTTGAGGTAGACCGTGGCGTCGCGCACCGTCAGATCGCCGCCTTCCACCAGCGGGTAGCCCAGCTGGCGCGCCAGGTACAGGTGCTCGAAGTAACTCTCGTTGAAACGCCCCGGAGTCAGCAGCACGATCAGCGGCGCCTCGGCATCCCGTGGGGCCTGGCGGGCCAGGGTTTCCTGCAGGGTCCGGAAGAACCCGGCCAGATGCTGGACCTGCAAGTCGCGGTACAGATCGGGAAAGGCCCGGGACACGATCATGCGGTTTTCCAGGGCATAACCGGCACCCGACGGCGCCTGGGTGCGATCGGCAGTGACCCACCAGCGACCATCGGGGGTGCGCGCCAGATCCACCGCGTACAGGTGCAGGAACGTCGCCTCGGGCGGCTGGATGCCCTGGCACGGCCAGAGGAAATTGTTGTGCCCGAACACCAGCTCGGCGGGCAACAGCCCTTCACTGATCAGGCGTTGCGGGCCGTACAGGTCCGCCAGCACGGCATTGAGCAGCCGCGCCCGCTGGGCAATCCCGGCCGACAACTGCTGCCACTCCGCCGCGGGGATCACATGGGGCAACAGGTCCAGCTCCCAGGGGCGGTCGGCGCCCTTGGGGTCGGCATAGACGTTGTAGGTGACGCCGTTCTCGTGGATCTGCCGGGTCAGCAGCGCCTGGCGCTGAGCCAGCTGCGCGGGGCTGCTGCGCTGCAGCTGTTCGAGCAGGCGCCGCCAGTGCGCCCGCACCGCACCCTGGTCATCCAGCAGCTCGTGGTAGGTACCCGCGGTCAGCGGGTAGCGGTCTAGCAAGTCAGGCATGGAACACTCGGCAGACGGCAGGGAAAGGCAGATTAACCCACAGCCATGACGCCCGGATATGGCTATATCGCGGGCGTCGCAGCGGGACTAAAAGCGTCGTAAATCCAGGGTCATGGGCATTTCCTGGTTGCTGCTCGGCGGCGCAACCGGGAGGCTGCCGGGGCTGTGGCCGTGGCGGAAAAAGCGCGCCATGCGCCGGCTTTCCGCCTCATTGGCATTGACCGGCAGGCTGTCGTAGTTGCGTCCTCCGGGGTGGGCCACATGGTATTGGCAACCACCCAGCGAGCGCTGCATCCAGGTATCCAGCAGGTCGAACACCAGGGGCGCATGTACCGGAATCATCGGCTGCAGGCAGTTGGCCGGCTGCCAGGCGCGAAAGCGCACCCCGGCGACGAACTCGCCCACCCGCCCGGTGGGCTGCAATGGCACCGGCACGCCGTTGCAGGTCAGCACATGGCGCTCGGGCGTCAGCCCGCTGACCTTGACCTGCAAGCGCTCCAGCGAGGAGTCGACGTAACGCACGGTTCCCCCGGCCGCGCCCTCTTCTCCCAGCACATGCCAGGGCTCCAGGGCCTGGCGCAACTCCAGTTCGATACCGCCGACGGCATAGTCGCCCACCTTGGGAAAGCGAAACTCCCGGTGCGCGGCAAACCACTCGGCCTGCAACGGATAGCCCGCGGCATTGAGCTCCAGCAGCACATCGGCGAAATCCTGCTCGATGAAATGCGGCAGCAGAAAGCGATCGTGCAGCTCCGTGCCCCAGCGCGCCAGCCTGGCCGGAGCGTAGGGCTCGCGCCAGAACCGCGCCACCAGCGCCCGCAATAGCAACTGCTGGACCAGGCTCATGCGCGCATGGGGCGGCATCTCGAACGCGCGCAACTCCAGCAGCCCGAGACGCCCGGTGGCGCCATCCGGCGAATACAGCTTGTCGATGCAGAACTCGGCGCGGTGGGTGTTGCCGGTGACATCGATCAGCAGGTTGCGCAACAGGCGGTCCACCTGCCAGGGCGCGCACTCCTCGCCCGGCGCGGGCATCTGCGCGAAGGCAATTTCCAGTTCGTAGAGTGCATCGTTACGGGCCTCGTCGACCCTGGGCGCCTGGGACGTGGGGCCGATGAACAAACCGGAAAACAGGTAGGACAGCGACGGGTGGTTGTGCCAGTAGCTGATCAGGCTGCGCAGCAGATCGGGGCGGCGCAGAAACGGCGAGTCTCCCGGGGTGGCGCCGCCAAGGACGAAATGGTTGCCGCCGCCGGTGCCGGTGTGGCGCCCGTCGATCATGAACTTCTCGCTGGTCAGGCGCGTCTGCCGCGCCTGCTCGTAGAGGAACTCGGTGCGCTCCACCAGCTCGTCCCAACTCACCGAAGGCTGCACGTTGACCTCGATCACTCCCGGGTCCGGGGTCACCCGCAAATTGCACAGGCGCGGGTCCGCCGGTGGCTCGTAGCCCTCCAGCAGCACCGGACACTGCAGCTCGGCGGCGGTGGCCTCGATCACGCTGACCAGTTGCAGGTAATCCTCCAGTCGCTCCAGCGGCGGCATGAACAGGTACAGGCGTCCTTCCCGCGCCTCGGCGCACAACGCGGTGCGGGTCAGCCAGTCGGCGGACTGATCGATCGCGGGCACGCGCTCCTGGGCGACCGCCGCCTCGGCGACATCCGCCAGCTGCGACGGATCCGGCAGGTCCGGGAAGTCCTGGTTCGGATCCTGGGGGTGAATGAAGGGGTACTCCGCCGCCGTCACCCAGGGCTGGGACGCCAGGGGCAGGCGGTAGCCCAGGGGCGAATCCCCGGGGACCAGGCGGCAGTGACTGTCGCGCAGGTACCAGCGCCCGCTCTGCCACTGGTCGCCCTTGGCCGTGCGCGCCAGGGGCAGCACCTGGCCAATGACCTTGTCCAGGCCCTGGCTGAACACCTTGCGCAGCCGCTGACGCTCCAGGGCGTCCTCCAACCGCGAGTCTTCGGCGCTGACATTCAGCGGCAGGCGGCCTTCGCGCCACAGGTAGTAGAAATTGTCCTCGTAGGCGGGGAACACGAAGCGTGCCGGCAGTTTCAGGCGCTCGGCGACAGAGGCCAGGAAGCGCCCGGCCAGTTGCGCGTCGGCGGCGTAATCCTGGTGCTCGTCGGCAATCAGGGCATGGTCGTGCCAGATCGGCACGCCGTCGCGCCGCCAGTAGCCGTTCAGCGACCAGCGCGGCAATTGCTCCCCCGGGTACCACTTGCCCTGACCGAAGTGCACCAGCCCCTGGGGGGCGTAGCGCTGGCGCAGGCGTTGGAACAGCTCGCCGGCCAGGCGGCGCTTGTTCGGCCCCAGGGCCGCGGTGTTCCATTCGGCGCCGTCGGGATCGTCGATGGCCACGAAGGTCGGTTCACCGCCCATGGTCAGGCGCACATCGCCTTCCAGCAGCTCATGGTCGATCTGCCGCCCCAGGGCCTGGATCGCCTCCCACTGTCCATCGGTGTAGGGCTTGGTCACCCGGGGCGCTTCCCAGATCCGCTCGACACTCATGGCATGACTGAACTGGCACTCGCAGGGCTCCACCAGGCCGCTGATGGGCGCCGCTGAAGAAGGATCGGGGCTGCAGGCCAGGGGAATATGCCCTTCCCCGGCGAACAGCCCGGAGGTGGCGTCCAGGCCGATCCAGCCGGCGCCGGGCAGGTAGACCTCGCACCAGGCATGCAGGTCGGTGAAATCCACTTCGGTGCCCGAAGGGCCGTCCAGGGCCTTGACGTCCGCGGTCAGCTGGATGAGGTAGCCGGAGACGAACCGCGCCGCCAGCCCCAGGTGGCGCAACAGCTGCACCAGCAGCCAGGCCGAGTCGCGACAGGAGCCCGACGCGTTGACCAGGGTCTGCTCCGGGGTCTGCACCCCGGGCTCCATGCGGATCAGATAGGCAATGTCGTCGCTGAGCCGCTGATTCAGACCCACCAGAAAATCCACGGTCGGCAGCGGCGTGCGGGGAATGGCGTCCAGGTAGGCCTGGAAGGTCGGGGTCAGGGGCAGGGTTTCCAGGTAGGGCGCCAACTCCCGCCGCTCATCGGCGGCGTAGCTGAACGGGATCTGCTGCGCGTAAGGCTCGAGGAAAAAGTCGAAGGGATTGAACACCGCCATTTCCGCCAGCAGATCCACTTCGATGCGCAGCTCGGTGGTTTTCTCCGGGAACACCAGGCGCGCCAGGTAATTGCCCTGGGGGTCCTGTTGCCAGTTGATGAAATGCTGCTCGGGCTCGACCTTCAAGGCATAGGCAAGAATTCGCGTGCGGCTGTGGGGCGCCGGACGCAAGCGGACGATCTGCGGGCCAAGTTCGACGGCGCGGTCGTAGCGATAGTGCGTGACATGGTGCAATGCGACATGGATCGACACGGCGTGCCTCCTGCGAGCCTGAGCGGTGGATGGACCCGCGCAAGACTTATGCCAGCGCACAGATTCCGGGGTTTGCTCAACGACTCGGGGCAGTACAGCACCAAAATCGCGCAACCGGTGCATCCCTGTGCAACGGATTGCACGAAAATGCACCGGCCGGCCGGGCCAACGTCAATGGCGCTTGCGCGATTGCTTGGCGGCAGCCAGCAGGCGCCGACGCTGGTGACGGATCTCCAGCAGGCGCTCACGCATCTCCCGGTGCCGTCGGCTGTTGAGCAACAGCAGGCCGAGCAGCGGCACGAGCATGGCGAACAGGTACACGCCCTGGTGCGGGCGGTACTGGATCATCGGCACCACCAGCAGCAGGCAGGCCAGAAAGTAACCGGCCAGCAGCCACACCGCCCAGGCCACTCCGCGCACGATCAGCAGGTTGCTCAGCACCAGCAGCGGAATCAGCAGCAACAGGCCCAGCAGCAGGTAGTCGTCGCGCTGCGCCGGCGCCATGCCACGCCAATAGGTGGTTCCGCACAGGGACAGCAGCAGCGAAGCGCTGAAGCAGCCGAGCAGGACCGTGAGCATGAAAATCGGAAAATAACGCGCAAGGAACTCGCCCATCCGGCCGCCCCCTATCACTGGTCGAACTCCTCGTAGAGGCCCACCGCCAGGGTCTTCACCGTGCCGAGGTTGCCGGAGCTGTAGCTGCCGGCGGTGCTCAGGGCGGCGCCCAGGGCATCCTTCATCTGAGTCAGGGTGGCGTGCTTGATCTGCGCCGACGAGTAGCGCTTGGGCAGCCCCCCTGCCCGTTGCTGCAACTTGAGCAATTTGGGCGTCAGGCTGGGGTCGCGCAGGCTGAGTAACTCCTTGGTCAGTTTGGCCCGCTCCTGGCGATTGAGGCCCTTGAGCAACTGCACCCAGCTTTTGCCGGTGCCGGCGGCCTTGCTGGCCTTGAGCAGCTTGACCGTGGTCAGCGCCGAACCGCCGACACCCACCAGCGAGATGCCGTCGAGGATCGGCGACACGGTGTTGTACCACTCGGCGTCGTCCATGCGGTCGTTGGCCGCCGGATCCTGGATCTCGTTGATCACCCGGGCGCCACCGATGGCGCACTGGGCGGTGCCCGCCGCGGCGACGGTGACTCCCAGCCCGACCATCCAGGCGCTGGCGCCGGCGGTGAACGGCACGGCGATACTGCCACTGAACACCACCAGCCAGCCGATGACCGCGGCGGTGCAGGACAGCGTGGTGTTGAACGATTCCGTGGCCAGGCGGGATTCCCTTGGGTTGTTCTTCACTTGATCGACGAACTGCTGGGGCGCGATGTACTTCTTCGCCTCCCGCAGGATGATGCGCTTGGGCGTGATACTGCAGATCGGCTTGAATTCGCGCAGGGTCACCACGTTGAAGTCGGCATCGATGTACACCACCCCGGCGCCGACAATCGCTGGATCGGCGTCGATGGCGGCGAACAGGCGCGGCAGGTTGATCTGGCTTTCGATACGTTGGCGGGCAAGAAACTGCGAAGGGCTGGAGTCCATGCCAATGGCGGCTAACGAGCTGGTCACGGGATTCATCCTTGGTCTGGCGATTGAACGCTGCCTGATGGCCTGAAGCCATCCCGGCATTACGGCGATAAAAACCCGGCAACCTTAACAAAGCCCTGGCGATTTGTTGCGGACCCACGGGCAAAAAAAACCATCGCCCTGAAAGCAAAACGCCAGCTCGGCGGCTGGCGTTTTGTCGGTTTAGCGCGGTACCACCGGCTTGCGGGTCGGCTTCTTGCCTTTGCCCTTGGCCGCATCGGCACGCTCCTTGGCGGCCTGCTTGTTGCGGGCGAACGCCGCGGCCTTGGCCTGCTCGCGCTTGTCCCAGGCATTGCCGCCGTCGCTGCCACGCGGTGGCAGGCCGGTGTGCTGGGTGAGGATCCTGGTTTCCTTGGCCACCTTGTGGCTGCCGGCAGGCGTCGAGTTCTTGCGGCGCGCGCTCTGGTAGCTGTCGGTGGCCGGCTGGTGAGCCGGAATCAGCTGGTGCTTGCCCGGGCCGATCAGATCGCCACGGCCCATGCGCAGCAGGGCCTCGCGCAGCATCGGCCAGCCCTTGGGATCGTGGTAGCGCAGGAACGCCTTGTGCAGGCGGCGCTGCTCCTCGCTCTTGACGATGGTCACGCCGTCGCTCTTGTAGGTGACCTTGCGCAGCGGGTTCTTGCCCGAGTGGTACATGGCGGTGGCGGTGGCCATCGGCGACGGGTAGAACGCCTGCACCTGGTCGGCGCGGAAGCCGTTGCCCTTGAGCCACAGGGCCAGGTTCATCATGTCTTCATCGGTGGTGCCCGGGTGGGCGGCGATGAAGTACGGAATCAGGTACTGCTCCTTGCCCGCTTCCTTGGAGTACTTCTCGAACATGCGCTTGAAGCGGTCATAGGTGCCGATGCCCGGCTTCATCATCTGGTTGAGCGGACCTTCCTCGGTGTGTTCCGGGGCGATCTTCAGGTAGCCACCGACGTGGTGGGTCACCAGTTCCTTGACGTACTCCGGCGATTCCACCGCCAGGTCGTAACGCAGGCCGGAAGCGATGAGGATCTTCTTCACCCCGGGCAGGGCGCGGGCACTGCGGTACAGCTGGATCAGCGACGAGTGGTCGGTGTTCAGGTTCGGACAGATGCCGGGGAACACGCAGGACGGCTTGCGGCACGCGGATTCGATCTCCGGGCTCTTGCAGGCGATGCGGTACATGTTCGCGGTCGGGCCGCCGAGGTCGGAGATCACCCCGGTAAAGCCGGGAACCTTGTCGCGAATTTCTTCGATCTCGCGAATGATCGACTCTTCGGAACGGTTCTGGATGATCCGCCCTTCGTGCTCGGTGATGGAGCAGAAGGTACAGCCGCCGAAGCAGCCACGCATGATGTTCACCGAGAAGCGGATCATCTCGTAGGCCGGGATCTTTTCCTTGCCATAGGCCGGGTGCGGAATGCGCTGATACGGCATGCCGAACACGTAGTCCATTTCCTCGGTGGTCATGGGAATGGGCGGCGGGTTGAACCACACGTCCACTTCGCCATGTTTCTGCACCAGGGCACGGGCGTTGCCCGGGTTGGTTTCCAGGTGCAGCACGCGGTTGGCGTGGGCGTACAGGACCGGGTCGTTGCGTACCTTCTCCATGGACGGCAGGCGGATCACGGTCTTGTCCCGGGTCATGCGCGGGCTGGCGAGGATCTGCACGACCTTGGCTTCGTTGGGGTCTTCGGCCGGGCCTTTTTCCTGCTCGATGGCGCAGGCGGCGGTGTCCTGGGTGTTGACGTAGGGGTTGATGATCTTGTCGATCTTGCCCGGACGGTCGATACGGGTGGAGTCCACTTCGTACCAGTCCTTGGGCGTGTCGCGGCGGATGAAAGCGGTGCCGCGCACGTCGGTGATGTCTTCGATCTTGTGGCCATAGGACAGGCGCTGGGCCACTTCGACGATGGCCCGCTCGGCGTTGCCGTACAGCAGGATGTCGGCGCTGGCGTCGATCAGGATCGAGTTGCGCACCCGGTCCTGCCAGTAGTCGTAGTGGGCGATGCGGCGCAGGGAGGCTTCGATGCCGCCGAGGACGATCGGCACATGCTTGTAGGCTTCCTTGCAACGCTGGCTGTACACCAGGCTGGCGCGGTCCGGGCGCTTGCCCGCCAGGCCGCCGGGGGTATAGGCGTCGTCGGAGCGGACTTTCTTGTCGGCGGTGTAGCGGTTGATCATCGAGTCCATGTTGCCGGCGGCGACACCGAAGAACAGGTTCGGCTCGCCGAGCTTCATGAAGTCGTCTTTGGACTGCCAGTTGGGCTGGGCAATGATCCCCACGCGAAAGCCCTGGGACTCCAGCAGGCGGCCGATGATCGCCATGCCGAACGAAGGGTGATCGACGTAGGCATCACCGGTGACGATGATGATGTCGCAGGAATCCCAGCCGAGCTGATCCATCTCCTCCCTGCTCATGGGCAGGAATGGCGCTGGCCCGAAACATTCGGCCCAGTACTTGGGATAGTCAAATAACGGCTTGGCTGCTTGCATGTCGATGACCGGTGTTGGCTTGAATAGGGACGCGATGGCTATCAGGAAAATTCGCGGGCGCGGAATATAGCACAAAAAATAACCAATTCCGACCAAAAGGGTCGGAATTCATTTTCATGTCACGCAACCGGCTTGCTCCCGCTCGCCTGCGCGGCAGGCGCAGAGTCGGTGCTGACAATTTATCTGAAGCTGGGTGACGACCGGACATGGGGCCGCTGCGCGCGCCAGCGGGAGCAAGCTCCCTCGCCGCAGACGGCCACCACCATGGCGTGCGCCGTTATTCGTCGTCGTCGAAGTTGTAACTGCCCGGCGCGAGGTTCTCGAAGCGGGTGTACTTGCCGATGAACGCCAGGCGGATAAAGCCGATCGGGCCGTTCCGCTGCTTGCCGATGATGATCTCGGCAATGCCCTTGTGCTCGGTTTCCGGGTGATACACCTCGTCCCGGTACACGAACATGATCACGTCGGCGTCCTGCTCGATCGCTCCGGATTCCCGCAAGTCGGAGTTCACCGGGCGCTTGTTGGGGCGTTGTTCCAGGGAGCGGTTGAGCTGGGACAGGGCCACCACCGGGCAGTTGAATTCCTTGGCCAGGGCCTTGAGGGACCGGGAGATCTCGGAAATCTCGTTGGTGCGGTTGTCACCGCTGGACCCCGGGATCTGCATCAGCTGCAGGTAGTCGATCATGATCAGGGCGATATCGCCGTGCTCGCGCACCAGGCGCCGGGTCCGCGCGCGCATTTCCGAGGGGCTGATGCCCGCGGTGTCGTCGATGAACAGCTTGCGGTCGTTGAGCAGGTTGACCGCCGAGGTCAGGCGCGGCCAGTCATCGTCTTCCAGCTGGCCGGAACGGACCTTGGTCTGGTCGATGCGGCCCAGGGAGGACAGCATACGCATGATCAGCGATTCACCTGGCATCTCCAGGGAGTACACCAGCACCGCCTTGTCGCTGCGCAGTACCGCGTTTTCCACCAGGTTCATGGCGAAGGTGGTCTTACCCATGGACGGACGGCCGGCGACGATGATCAAGTCGGCCGGCTGCAGGCCGCTGGTCTTCTCGTCGAGGTCGGTGTAGCCGGTGGACAGGCCAGTGATGGCGTTGTCGGTGTTGAACAGGGTATCGATGCGATCGATGGCCTTGGTCAGCAGTTCGTTGACCCCCACCGGGCCGCCGGTCTTGGGCCGCGCTTCGGCGATCTGGAAGATCTGCCGCTCGGCCTCGTCGAGGATCTCCTCGGCGGTGCGGCCTTCGGGGTTGAAGGCGCTGTCGGCGATCTCGGTACTGATGCCGATCAGCTGGCGCAGGGTTGCCCGCTGGCGAACGATCTGCGCGTAGGCCTTGATGTTGGCCACCGACGGGGTGTTCTTCGCCAGCTCGCCCAGATAGCCCAGGCCGCCAACCTGCGACGTCTGGCCTTCCTTGTCCAACTGCTCGGACAGAGTGACCACGTCGATCGGCATGTTCTGGTCGGCCAGCTTGGCGATGGCGCGGAAGATCAAACGGTGGTCATGCCGGTAGAAATCGCCGTCGGACACTTGATCCAACACGCGTTCCCAGGCGTTGTTGTCCAGCATCAGACCACCGAGCACGGCCTGTTCGGCCTCGATGGAATGCGGCGGCACCTTCAGGGCGGCGGTTTGCAGATCGTATTGCTCGGGAGCGGAGATATCGTTCATGGCCACTTGGAATTCGGGGGTGAAAATCAGGATCAGCAGAAAGACAAAGGGCACGACCTGTAAACAGGATCGTGCCCGATGTTAACCGTCAGCCACACAAGGTGCCAGACGATTTGGTACTGCTTAAGCAGCCACCACGACAACGCGTACGGTTGCTTCAA
Organism: Pseudomonas sp. St29; assembly: GCF_001547915.1. Taxonomy (NCBI): domain Bacteria; kingdom Pseudomonadati; phylum Pseudomonadota; class Gammaproteobacteria; order Pseudomonadales; family Pseudomonadaceae; genus Pseudomonas; species Pseudomonas sp. St29. Next base: position 663,336 of record NZ_AP014628.1, on the reverse strand, counting down.
CTTCAGCGTGCAGGTGCACGGCTACGTCGAATTCACCTACGTTGCGGATGGTGCCGTTCGGCAGACGAACTTCGCTTTTTGCCACTTCAACGCCCGAGGCGGTCAGTGCATCAGCGATGTCGTGGGTGCCGATCGAACCGAACAGCTTGCCTTCGTCACCGGCGGTGGCAGTGATGGTCACTTCCAGCTCAGCCAGTTGCGCAGCGCGAGTTTCGGCAGAAGCCTTCTTCTCTGCAGCCAGTTTTTCCAGCTCGGCACGACGCGCTTCGAACGCAGCCAGGTTGGCAGCGGTAGCAGCGGTGGCTTTGCCGAAAGGCAGCAGGTAGTTACGGCCGTAACCAGCCTTAACGTTTACCTTATCGCCCAGGTTGCCCAGGTTGGCGATTTTTTCCAGCAGGATCAGTTCCATTTGGTAATAACCTCTTAACTTTTAACCTTCACCGTTCGCAGAGCCGTTATCAGCGTCTTTCGGCGCCAAACGACCGCGAAAATCAACCAGACTGTCGACAATGGCCACAACCACGAGCAACGGATAGATCAGTTGCATGAACGGCAACAGCGTGACGTACAACCCCACCAGCCAGAACCTGGCCAGCTGCCCTTGTGCCACCAGCCCGTGAATCAGGGCCAGCCCGGCAAAAACCAGCGGGATACTGCACATCGGCGTCAGCATGGCCAGTTGTGGTCCGAAATTCGGCCCTACCAGCATGCACGCCAGCAGCAACATCGCTGGCCCAAGAGGGATTCTGATGGCCCGAAACTCGCGCCCAAAACCGCCCGGGTTATACAACACAGCCTGCCAGTAACGCCCGAGAATCAGGCTCAGCACACTGACGGCTTGCAACAAGGCCGCTATCAGGCCGGTCAGGACCGGTGCAACCAGCGTGGCAAGACGAGCTTGGTCTTCCACCGGTAACTGCTGGTAGACCTCACCAAAGGCCATCGGCAGGACTTTTATCAATTCCTGCGCCAGCGCTTCGATCTGCGAGCGGTAAGCCGCCCCCAGGACTCCAGCAAACACCAACCCTATCGCTATGCTGACCAGCAGCACGCGGTTCCAGGACTCGCTTGCGCGCAAAACCAACGCAAGACTCGAAGACCCCAGCAGCACCAGAAGCGCCCGTGGATCATCGAACATCAGCCACCAGAACAAACCTGGCAGCACTCCCAGAGCAAGGACGCCAAGGGCATCCTTCAATCCGCGCCGCAGAAGCACTAGGCTCCCGGCGGCAGCACTCAACCAATACAACAACGGCAATGCCGAACAGCCAGCCACTACCAGAGTGGCCTGCACACGACCGCGCATGATGAACTCAGCTAAGGCGCGCATGCATTCAATCCCTTACTACTTGTCGACTGCCCGATCTCAGCGGCCGTGGCTGTCGGTGTAGGCCAGCAGGGCCAGGAAGCGGGCGCGCTTGATAGCGGTGGCCAGCTGACGCTGATAACGAGCTTTGGTACCGGTGATGCGGCTTGGAACGATTTTGCCGGTCTCGGATACGTAGGCTTTCAGAGTGTTGAGATCTTTGTAATCGATCTCTTTCACGTCTTCAGCGGTGAAGCGGCAGAATTTACGACGACGGAAGAAACGTGCCATGTAATTGGCTCCTCAAAAGGTCCGTGGATTACTCGTCAGCGTTATCGCTGGCGTCGCTGTTGTCGCTGTCATCGCCATCGGCGCTGTCAGCATGCTCAGGACGGTCACGACGCTCACGGCGCTCACTGCGGTTTTCTTCAGCCTTGAGCATCTCGGATTGGCCAGTGATGGCTTCTTCGCGACGGATGACCAGGTTACGGATCACAGCATCGTTGTAACGGAAGTTGTCTTCCAGCTCGGCCAGGGCTTTACCGGTGCACTCAACGTTCAGCATCACGTAGTGAGCCTTGTGAACATTGTTGATTGCGTAGGCCAGTTGACGACGGCCCCAGTCTTCCAGACGGTGGATTTTGCCGCCGTCTTCTTCGATCAGCTTGGTGTAACGCTCAACCATGCCGCCGACTTGCTCGCTTTGATCCGGGTGGACCAAAAAGATGATTTCGTAATGACGCATGAATGCTCCTTACGGGTTGTAGCCTGCCGCCTATAAGCGGTCAGACAAGGAGTGAATGACACTGGTGTGTCTTGCCACAGATAGGCACATATGCGCCTGCCGTCACGGCAAGGGGCGCAATTGTAGAGAAGGGGGAACAGCGGCGCAAGGCAATTGGTGATTATTTGAACAGCAGCTGCAAGCCACGAGCTTCAAGCGACAAGTCAAAGCGCTTGGCGCTGGTAACTTGCCGCTTGCAGCTTAAGTTTGTTATTTGCGAGAAGTCGAAGCCTTGACGCTACGTTGACGCATGGCTTCGAACAGGCAGACGCCCGTGGCCACGGAGACGTTGAGGCTGCTGACGCTGCCCGCCATTGGCAGGCGCACCAGGTAGTCACAGTGTTCGCGGGTCAGGCGCCGCATGCCTTTGCCTTCGGCGCCCATGATGATGATGGTGGGGCCGGTCAGGTCCTGATCGTACAGTTCCTGTTCGGCCTCGCCGGCGGTGCCGACGATCCACAGGCCGCGCTGCTGGAGCTTTTCCAGGGTCCGCGCCAGGTTGGTCACCGCCACCAGCGGAATCACTTCCGCAGCACCGCACGCCACTTTGCGCACGGTTGGTGTCAGGGTCGCCGACTTGTCCTTGGGCACCAGCACCGCCAGGGCACCGGCTGCGTCGGCGGTGCGCAGGCAGGCGCCAAGGTTGTGCGGGTCGGTCACGCCATCGAGCACCAGCAACAGCGGCGCGCCCTCGGTACGGTCCAGCAGCTCGTCGAGCATGGCCTCGCCCCACACCTGGCTCGGGCTGACTTCCGCCACCACGCCCTGATGCACGCCTTCAACCCAGGCATCCATTTCGCGACGCTCGGCCTGACCGACCGACACACGGTTCTGTGCCGCCAGATCCACCAGTACCTGAACCCGTGGGTCACTGCGCCCTTCAGCCAACCAGATCTGCTTGACCCGCTTGGGATGGTGACGCAGCAACGCTTCTACAGCATGTACGCCGTAGATCTTTTCCAACTGACTCATGACTTGGCCTTAGGTTTGCGCGCCCCGCCGCTTTTCGCGCCGGAAGCAGAGCCCGCCTTGGGCGGACCTTTACGATGTTTGCTCGGCTTGGCTGGACGGTCGCTGTCTCTGGCCGGAGCCGATTTGCCGGACTTTCCCCCAGACGCCGCTTTACCACCGCTTTTGGCTTCTGCCAGCAGCGCCCGTTTCATTTCGCGGCTCTTGCGTACTTCGGCGTTTTTCGCCGCCGCGTCGCTCGGACGATAAGCCTCGACCGCCTTCTCCTTGGTGGAGCTGCGACGCCCCGCCTTGGCCGGCGCCGGCTCTTCTACCGCCTTGCTTGCAGGCACGTCCGCGACACCGCGCTTCTTGCGGCCGATCGGGGCATTGATGGTTTTTTCGGCCATCTCGAAGTCGATCTTGCGCTCATCCAGATCGACGCGCATGACCCGCACTTCCACGGTGTCGCCCAGGCGGAAACTGCGCCCGGTGCGCTCGCCCGCCAGGCGGTGATGCACAGGATCGAAATGGTAGTAGTCACCCGGCAAGGCAGTGACATGCACCAGGCCTTCGACGTAGATATCGGTGAGTTCGACGAACAGACCGAAACCGGTCACCGCAGTGATGACCCCCGGGAAGGACTCGCCGACGCGATCCTTCATGAACTCGCACTTGAGCCAGTTCACTACGTCGCGAGTGGCCTCGTCGGCACGGCGCTCGCTCATCGAGCACTGTTCGCCGAGCTGTTCCAGGGTGGCTTCGTCGTACGGGTAGATACGCGCCTTGGGAATGGTCATCGCTCCAGCTCGACGCACGTGCGGCGTGTCTTGCTTGGAGTGAATCACACTGCGGATGGCCCGATGGGTCAGCAGGTCCGGGTAGCGACGGATCGGCGAGGTGAAGTGGGTATAGGCTTCGTAATTCAGGCCGAAGTGGCCCTGGTTATCGGCGCTATACACCGCCTGGCTCAGGGAACGCAGCATCACGGTCTGAATCAGGTGGTAATCCGGACGATCCTTGATGGTTTCCAGCAGTGCCTGGTAGTCCTTCGGCGTCGGGCCGTCCTTGCCTTTATGCAGGGACAGGCCCAGCTCGCCAAGGAAGGCGCGCAGCTTTTCCAGGCGCTCCGGCGGCGGACCATCGTGCACCCGGTACAACGCCGGGATCTCATGCTTCTTGAGGAACTCGGCAGTGGCCACGTTGGCGGCCAGCATGCACTCCTCGATCAGCTTGTGGGCATCGTTGCGGGTGGTCGGGCGAATTTCGGCGATCTTGCGCTCGGAGCCGAAAATGATCCGGGTTTCCTGGGTTTCGAAGTCGATGGCGCCACGGGTATGGCGAGCACCGAGCAATACCTTGTACAGCGCATACAGCTGCTTGAGGTGGGGCAGCACATCGCCATACTCGCCGCGCAGCTGCTTGGCTTCGCTGGTTTTCGGCTGCTCGAGCATGGTGCTGACCTTGTTGTAGGTCAGACGCGCCTTGGAGTGGATCACCGCTTCGTAGAACTGGTAGTCGGTCATCTCGCCGGACTTGGAGATGGTCATCTCGCATACCATGGCCAGGCGATCGACTTTCGGGTTCAGCGAGCACAGGCCATTGGACAACTGCTCCGGCAACATCGGGATCACCCGCTCGGGGAAATACACCGAGTTGCCGCGCACCTGGGCTTCGGCGTCCAGGGCCGAACCAATCTTCACGTAGCTGGACACGTCGGCGATCGCCACATACAGCTTCCAGCCACCACCGAACAGGCGCAGTTTGCCGGGTTTGGCTTCGCAGAACACCGCATCGTCGAAGTCGCGAGCGTCTTCGCCGTCGATGGTGACGAAAGGCAGGTCACGCAGGTCGATGCGCTTCTCTTTGTCCTTCTCTTCCACTTCCGGCTTGAGCTTGCCGGCTTCCTTGAGCACGGCTTCGGGCCAGACATGAGGGATGTCGTAGGTACGCAGGGCGACATCGATCTCCATGCCTGGAGCCATGTAGTTGCCCACCACTTCAATCACGTCGCCTTGCGGCTGGAAGCGCGGCGTTGGCCAGTGCGTGATTTTCACCTCAACGAACTGACCGATCTTGGCGTTGGCATTGCGACCGGGAGTGACCAGAACTTCCTGCTGGATCTTCGGGTTATCCGCCACCACGAAGCCGATACCGCCTTCTTCGAAGTAACGACCCACGATGCTTTCATGGGCACGGGACACCACTTCGACGATCACGCCTTCGCGACGACCACGACGATCCAGGCCGGAAACCCGGGCCAGAGCGCGGTCGCCATCGAAGACCAGACGCATTTGCGCGGGGCTCATGAACAGGTCATCACTGCCATCATCCGGCACCAGGAAGCCGAAACCGTCGCGATGACCGCTGATACGGCCCAGGATCAGGTCGAGCTTATCCACCGGTGCATAAGTACCCCGGCGGGTGTAGATCAGTTGAGCATCGCGCTCCATGGCGCGCAGGCGGCGACGCAGGGCTTCCAGTTGGTCCTCTGTGGTCAGACCGAACTCTTCTACCAGCTGCTCGCGACTAGCAGGCGAACCCCGGTCAGCAAGGTGCTGGAGGATGAGTTCGCGGCTAGGAATAGGGTTTTCGTATTTTTCCGCTTCACGAGCGGCCTCGGGATCGAGGGACTGCCAATCGGCCATTAGATAAATTTCACCTTGTCTATATGCGGGTTAGTTTGGCATACGCGTATTGAAACGGGAAATTTCAGGCTCAGACAACGCTGGAAAAATCCGCCCCTTCGCTTCAGAAACATCCTTATGCATGCCGCCGATGACTTTTTTCAAACTTTTTTGAAATCGGGGGTTTACAGCTCAAAGGAGCCTCCGTATAGTGCGCGCCATCGACGACGGAGACGTCAGCGATACTGCCCAGATGGTGAAATTGGTAGACACGCCAGCTTCAGGTGCTGGTGGCCGCAAGGCCGTGGAAGTTCGAGTCTTCTTCTGGGCACCAATTCAAGAGCTTGAGATTAGATCAGTTTCAAGACTCAAACAAAAACCCGCGAAAGCGGGTTTTTGCATTCTAAGTGTTTGATTTAATAAATCCAAAACAGGGGTTTACAGATCAAAACACGATCCGTATAGTGCGCTCCATCGACACGGCGACGACGTCGATACTGCCCAGATGGTGAAATTGGTAGACACGCCAGCTTCAGGTGCTGGTGACCGCAAGGTCGTGGAAGTTCGAGTCTTCTTCTGGGCACCAATTCAAAACTTGAGAGCAACGCTTTCAAGTCTCACAAAAACCCGCGAAAGCGGGTTTTTGCGTTTCTGCCCTCAGCCATTTCCCCCCTCCTCACCCACAGCCCAACCCGCAAAGCGCACATGAGAAACAATATCGTTTATGATTGTTACAAGTTTTTGCGGCACAACAGTGAGGAAACCTGCGAATGATGTTCAGAAACACCCTCCTTTCAACATCCCTTCTGCGTGGCTTGACCATCACTTTGCTGGGACTGACCCTGGCATCTCCACTCACCCAGGCAGCCGATAAGATTTCCCTGACCCTGTACAACGGCCAGCACAAGGAAGTCGGCGACGCCGTCGCCAAGGCCTTCGAGGCCAAGACCGGAATTCACGTCAACGTGCGCAAAGGCAGCAGCAACCAGCTGGCCAGCCAAGTCGTCGAGGAAGGCGAGCGCTCGCCCGCCGACGTCATCTATACCGAAGAATCCCCGCCCCTGAACAAGCTCGGCGAACAGGGCCTGCTGGCCCAGACCGACGCGGCAACCCTGGCCGTGCTGCCCAAGGAATACGTAGCTGGCAACGGCACCTGGATCGGTGTCACGGCACGGGTACGGGTGGTGGCCTTCAACCCGAAACTGATCGACGAGAAAGACCTGCCCAAATCCGTGCTGGAATTCTCCCAACCACAATGGCAAGGCAAGGTCGGCTTCGTACCAACCAGCGGCGCCTTCCAGGAACAGGCCGTAGCCATCATCAAGCTGCATGGCATGGACGCTGCCGAGGAGTGGCTGACCGGGCTGCGCGCCTTCGGCAAGGTCTACAGCAACAACATGGTGGCGCTGAAAGCCGTGGAGAACGGCGAAGTCGCCACGGTCCTGGTGAACAACTACTACTGGTTCGCCCTGCAACGGGAAAAAGGCCAGCTGGACTCCAAACTGCACTACTTCACCGACGGCGACGTCGGCGGCCTGATCACCGTCTCCAGCGCCGCAGTGCTCAAGTCCAGCAAGCACCCCAAAGAAGCCCAGCAACTACTCGCCTACATGGCCAGCGAAGAAGGTCAGCGAGTGATCACCCAGACCACCGCCGAATACCCGCTGCATAAAGGCATGGAATCGAATCGCGGGCTCAAGCCCTTCAGCGAATTGCAGGCACCCAAGGTGACCCCAGCCGACTTGGGCAACGCCGAGCAAGCCCTGGACCTGGAACGCGACGTCGGCCTGAATTGATGAACCCACCGCTATCGCCACTCGCCTCACGCACGCCCTACGTGCCGAGGCGCAAGCGGCCTTCGATCTGGTTGCTGCTGCCGGTCCTGCTGCTGGTCTGCCTGAGCCTGCTACCGCTGCTCTATGTCGGGCTCAAGGCCTGGCAGGCCGGCTGGGCGGAAGCCTTGCACCTGCTATGGCGCCCCTACGTATTGCGCCTGCTAAGCAACACCCTGCTGCTGATGTGCGGGGTGACCATCGCCTGCGCCATCATCGGCCTGTCCCTGGCGTGGCTGCTGGAACGCAGCGATTTGCCGGGGCGGCGAATCTGGGGCGTGGTGCTGTGCCTGCCCTTCGCCGTGCCGGCTTTTGTCAGCAGCTTTACCTGGGTGTCCCTGAGTTCGGGATTCGAAGGGCTGGGCGGTGCGATCCTGGTGATGACCCTGTCCAAGTACCCGCTGGTGTTCCTGCCGGTGGCAGCCACCTTGCGCAATCTCGACCCGGCCCTCGAGGAATCGGCGCGAACCCTGGGACAAAATCGCTGGGGCGTGTTCTTTAAGATCACCCTGCCCCTGCTCTGGCCTTCTCTGCTGGCCGGATCGCTGCTGATCGCCCTGCACATGCTGGTGGAATTCGGCGCCCTGTCGATCATCGGCCTGCAAACCTTTACCACGGCGATCTACCAGCAATTCGAGCTGGAATTCAGCAACGCCAACGCCGCCATGCTCTCAGCCGTGCTGCTGGCGCTGTGCCTGATTCTGCTGGGCCTGGAACTGCGGGCCCGCGGCAAGGGTCGCCATGTGCGCACCGGCCAGGGCGCAGCACGACACGCCGAACAAGTGCGATTGGGGCGCTGGTCCGCAGGGGGACAACTCTACTGCCTGCTGCTGACCGTGATCGGCAGCGGCATCCCCCTGGGCATGCTCGCCTACTGGCTGGCGGTAGGCTCATCAGCCGCCTTTCCAGTGGCCGCCATCAGCGAGGCGCTGCTTTCCTCCCTGGCGCTGTCGCTGGGCGGTGCCGGCCTGTGCCTGATGCTGGCGGTGCCAGTAGGCCTGTTGGTGGTGCGCTACAAGGGGCCGTTGGCGCTCTGGGCCGAACGCTTGCCCTACCTGCTGCACGCCCTGCCAGGCCTGGTGATCGCCCTGACCCTGGTGTATTTCGCCCTGCACTATGTGCCAGCGCTGTATCAAACCTCAGCGCTGCTCCTGATCGCCTATGCCTTGCTGTTCCTGCCGCTGGCCCAGGCGCCGATCCGCACAGCACTGAACAAGGCGGCGCCACAGCTGGAAGAAGCGGCCAGAACCCTCGGCGCATCGTCGTTCAGCGCTTTCTGCCGGGTGACCCTGCCAATCATCTTCCCCGCACTGGGCGCAGCATTCGCCCTGGTGTTTCTGGACGCCATGAAAGAGCTGACCGCGACACTGCTCCTCAGCCCGACAGGGCTGAACACCCTGGCCACGGAGGTCTGGGCGCATACGGCGAATGTGGAGTTTGCGGCGGCGGCACCTTATGCGGCGCTGCTGATTCTGGTATCGGGGCTGCCGGTCTATCTGCTGACGACGCGGATGTATTTGAGTCGCTGAGAAGGGTTGCGCCAACAAGCCGACTCCTGCGCAACGGTGCAGGAGCCGGCTTATCAGCGAAGCATCAGGCGCGGAACTGGCCGAGACTGGCCTTGAGCTGCGCCGCCAGGCTGTCCAGCACCTTGCCACTGGCGGTGGTTTCCACCACCGCCTGGGCCGCCCGCTCGGCCTGGGCATGGATGGTTTCCACCCGCCCACGCACCGCTTGCGCGCCTTGAGCCTGATGGGCCGCGGCCTGGGTGGCCAGGCCAATGGCGGCATGTACCTGCTCGACCGAAGACTGCACCGTCTGCTGCAGGCGAGCACTGTCACGCAGCACCAGCAAGCCCTCGCTGGCCTGACGCCCAGCCTGACCAATGGCCGCCACCGCCTCCCGCGCGCCCTGCTGCAGCGCGCCGATATGGGCCTGGATGTCGCCAGTGGAACTCTGGGTCTTGCTGGCCAGGGCTCGCACCTCATCCGCCACGACGGCAAACCCGCGCCCGGTTTCACCGGCGCGCGCCGCTTCGATCGCCGCATTCAGCGCCAGCAGGTTGGTCTGTTCGGCAATGCCATGAATCACCGTCAGCACCACCTCGATCTGCTCGCTCTGCTGCGCCAGGCGCTCGATCACCTTGGCCCCGGTATCCACCTGCCCGGCCAAGGCCTCGATGAGGTTGCCGACCTGCTCAGAGGTACGGGTGTTCTCGTCAGTGGCCTGACGGATCTCCACCACCTGCTGCAGCGCCGCCTGCATCGCCTGGCTTTCCGCCTGGGCTTCATCAGCCATCTGCGACAGTGCCCGCAGGCTTTCCGCCACCTCGTCGCGCTGCGCTTCGGCCGCCGCATCCGCCCCGGCATTACGCAGGCTCATGGCGCCGATCTCGACACCGGTACGCTGCGCCACATCCCCCGCCTCACGCACGATGGGCTGCAACTTATCCACAAAGCGATTCACCGCCGAGGCCATGTCGCCGATCTCATCATTGCTGTTGAGCGGCACACGCTTGGTCAGATCCCCCTCACCTGCTGCCAAGTCATTGAGGGCGGAAATCAACAGGTGCAACTTGTTCACCACGCGCCGCCCCAGCACCACCGCCAGCAACAGCAGCAAAGCCAGCCCCACCAGCGCCAGGCCCACGCCAATCTGCCAGCGCAGCGTCGCTGCCGCCTCTTGCACCGTGCTGGTGGTATTGGCCTGCATCTGCGCGGCAGTGGCCTGGGCCGACTGCAAGCGTGAACGCATGGCCGCCGAACTGTCGGCAGAGGCCCCCTTGAGACTGTCGCCGACCAACTGGTCACTGCTGGCGATCAATGCCCCAAAACGCTGATCCAGGGCGGCAATATCCGCTTCCACAGAAGCCGTGGACACCCCCATCAGCACCTTGCCGATCTCGACCCCATTAGGGTTGATCGATGCCTCCAGGTAGTAGACCGAAGGATCGTTCTTGGCCGCATCCAGCACCTTGTCCAAGGCCCGATCGCCCTTGCCCTTCTCCAGCAGGGCCTTGTTGATCGGATTCTCGCGGTTCAGGTAACGCGTCAGGTGTTCACCCGCAGCATCGTCATAAACCACGAACAACACGTTGGGATTACGCTGAGCACGTCGTGCGAACTCGGACAAAGTCGGCACATCACTGTCCCACATGGCACGAGGCGCCACGGAGGCCAGCAACTGAGCCATGTCATTGGCGGAGTCCTTCAGGTCCTTTTCCAGGGCCGCACGCAGTTGCACCTGCTCTTCCTTGAGACGGGAAGACAGGCCCGCGGTCAGACGCTGACGGGTGCTGCTGGACAGGCTTTCCAGGCTGGAAGTGACTTCCTTGCCTGCCTGCTCGAGTTCGCCAGACAACTTCTGGCTATCAACCCCCAAACGCGAAGCCAGATCGGCCTCCAGGGCAGTCACCGTGCTCCGAGTCAGGGCAACAGCGAGCACTACCTGCACCAAAAGGGCGATACCGAGGGTAACGAACACAGGCCGCAGTAAACGGCTTTGTAACAGTGAGAGAACGGCCGACACAGGAAATCCCTCTACTTTTGACGCCATTATTCTGATGGCACTCTAGAAGTGGATTTCACAGCAAGGGTCGTGCCGCGCGGCGAGCAGAAACGACAAAGGGCCCCATCAAGGGCCCTTTGGTTTTTACATCAACGACTTATCAAGCGAACGGATGGCGCAGAACGATGGTTTCGTTGCGGTCCGGACCTGTCGAAATAATGTCGATCGGCGCGCCGACCAGTTCTTCGATGCGCTTGATGTAGGCCTGGGCGGCGGCAGGCAGCTCTTCCAGGGTCTTGGCGCCCAGGGTCGATTCGCTCCAGCCCGGCATCTGCTCGTACACCGGCTCCAGGCCGATGTAGCTGTCGGCGTCGGTCGGCGCGTCGATGACTGCACCATCCTGGTTCTTGTAACCGACACAGATGTTGATGGTTTCCAGGCCGTCCAGCACGTCCAGCTTGGTCAGGCACAGGCCCGAGATGCTATTGACGTCGATGGCGCGACGCAGGATCACGGCGTCGAACCAGCCGCAACGACGGGCACGACCGGTAGTAGCACCGAACTCGTGGCCACGCTTGGCCAGGAACGCACCGACGTCATCGAACAGTTCAGTCGGGAATGGACCCGAACCCACGCGAGTGGTGTAGGCCTTGGTGATGCCCAGGATGTAGTCCAGGTACATCGGGCCCACGCCCGAACCGGTGGCGATGCCGCCGGCGGTGGTGTTGGAACTGGTGACGTACGGGTAGGTACCGTGGTCAATGTCCAGCAGCGAGCCCTGGGCACCTTCGAACATGATGTCCTTGCCGGCGCGGCGCAGTTGGTGCAGCTCGGCGGTGACGTCGAGCATCATCGGCTTGAGCAGCTCGGCGTACTCCATGCATTCGTCCAGAGTCTTCTGGAAGTCGATGGCCGGCTCTTTGTAGTAATTGACCAGGACAAAGTTGTGGTAGTCCAGCAACTCGCCCAGCTTGGCGGCGAAACGCTCGCGGTGGAACAGATCACCGATGCGCAGGCCACGACGGGCAACCTTGTCTTCGTAAGCCGGGCCGATGCCGCGACCGGTGGTACCGATCTTCTGCTCGCCACGGGCCTTCTCGCGAGCCTGGTCCAGGGCTACGTGGTAGGACAGGATCAGCGGGCAGGAAGGGCTGATGCGCAGACGCTCGCGCACCGGCACGCCTTTCTCTTCCAGCTTGACGATTTCACGCATCAAGGCATCCGGTGCTACCACCACGCCGTTACCGATCAGGCACTGCACGCCTTCGCGCAGCACGCCGGACGGAATCAGGTGCAGCACGGTCTTCTCACCGTCGATCACCAGGGTGTGGCCAGCGTTGTGGCCACCTTGGTAGCGCACTACGGCGGCGGCATGTTCGGTCAGCAGATCAACGATCTTGCCTTTGCCCTCATCACCCCACTGGGTGCCCAGGACTACGACATTCTTACCCATAACACTTGTCCTCATTCGCGCAAACTTGGTGCCGGCAGCCGCCGGCAGGAAAACTCAAGAAGCCAGCGGCAATACTTGCCAAAGCCCATTCTGCTGAATCAATTGCCGGTCGCAGTCCGCTTCACGGGCGGCGGCCAAAGGTTGTCCAGGCAACGCCTGAACGACACGCTGACCCTCACTGCGCAACTGGCAGACGGTCTGCCAGAGTGCCGCGTCAGTGCTGTCAGGCATCCAGATACCGCCGGACGGTAGCTCGACTTCAGCACGCCCCAGGGTCACCAGGGTTTTCAAATCGGTGGAGAAACCGGTCGCCGGACGGGCACGCCCGAAGTCCGCGCCGATGTCATCGTAACGACCGCCCTGGGCAATGGATTGACCCACGCCCGGCACGAACACCGCGAACACCACACCGGTGTGGTAGTGGTAACCACGCAGCTCGCCCAGATCGAAGTACAGCGGCAAATCAGGGAAACGCACCGACAAGCGCTCGGCAATGGTCAGCAACTCATCCAGCGCCAGCAGCACCGAAGTCGGTGCGCCAGCCAGGCGGCGACGGGCATCACTCAGTACTTCGCGACTGCCGCACAACTCCACCAGGGAGCGCAGCATGTCCGCCAGATCGGCGGGCAGGCCCTGGGTCAGGCTGATGACTTCATCGATCGCCTTGCGCTGCAGGGCATCGAACAATTGTTGCTCTACGGCACCGGACAGACCGGCCGCCTGAGCCAGGCCACGGTAGATACCCACATGCCCCAGATCCATGTGCACATCCGGCACATCGGCCAATTGCAGCATGGCCAGCATCAGGCTGATGACCTCGACGTCGCTGCTTGGGCTGGCATCGCCATACAACTCGGCGCCCAGCTGGATCGGGCTGCGCGAGGACGACAAGGCTCGGGGCTGCGCATGCAGCACGCTGCCGGCGTAGCACAGGCGGCTCGGCCCTTCGCGACGCAGAGTGTGAGCGTCGATACGCGCCACCTGTGGCGTGATGTCGGCACGGAAACCCATCTGCCGGCCCGATTGCGGGTCGATGACCTTGAAGGTGCGCAGATCCAGGTCCTGGCCGGCGCCCGTCAACAGGGATTCCAGGTATTCGATATGGGGAGTAACGACGAACTCGTAACCCCAGCTCTGAAACAGATCCAACACCTGACGACGCGCTACTTCAATGCGCGCCGCTTCCGGCGGCAATACTTCTTCGATGCCATCTGGCAGCAGCCAGCGGTCTACCGTTGCCATTACGCCATTCCCCTATGGTCCGGGCGGCAAGCCTTCGGCCAGCCTTAGAGTGAAGCAGAAAACAGTCGCATCCGACGCGAGCTCAGCCGGACAGGCAGCCAGAAATCAGCTGTACAGACCATTTTCCTCGAAAAATCTTACCGGGCTCTTGAACGAACCACGGCCAATCAAAGATGCAGACGCAAAAAAGCCGGGAATTTCCCGGCTGCCGCATCATACACCCGTTTTACCAAAGGATCACCCCGCGAGGCATTTTAGCCGCCCGGCGGGGTGTTCCCGGATCAGGGCCTGATCAAGGCTTGGACTTTTCCAGATAGTGGAAAAAGTCGCTGCTTGGGTCCAGGACCATGACGTCGGATTTGTTCGCGAAGCTTTCACGGTAGGCACGCAGGCTACGATAGAACGCGTAGAACTCCTGATCCTGACCGTAGGCCTTGGCATAGATCGCCGCCGCCTGGGCATCGCCATCACCGCGCACTTCTTCAGACTCGCGATAGGCTTCAGCCAGCAACACACGCCGCTGACGATCAGCGTCGGCACGAATGCCTTCTGCCAGCTCGTTACCCTTGGCCCGGTGCTCGCGAGCCTCACGCTCACGCTCGGTGCTCATGCGCTCGAACACGCTGCGGTTCACTTCCTTCGGCAGATCGATCGCCTTGACCCGGACATCGACCACTTCGATACCCAGTTCCTTCTCGGCCATCTTGTTCAGCGAAGCGGTGATATCCGCCATCAGCGCGTCACGCTCGCCGGAAACCACTTCATGCAGGGTGCGCTTACCAAACTGGTCACGCAGGCCCGATTCCAGGCGACGAGAAAGACGCTCGTCGGCGATCTGCTTGAGACCGGATGTGGCGGTGTAGAAGCGCTCGGCATCCTTGACCCGCCACTTGGCGTAGGCATCCACCATCACGGCTTTCTTTTCCAGAGTCAGGAAGCGCTGCGTCGGTGCATCCAGGGTCATCAGGCGCGCGTCGAACTTACGCACCTGGTTCACGTAGGGCACTTTCACATGCAGGCCGGGCTGGACATCAGCCTGGACCACACGACCGAACTGCAGCAACACCGCACGCTCGGTCTGAGCGACGATGTAGAAGCTGTTCCAGGCAACCACCGCCACGACAACACCCACGATCAGGGCGATCAGCGATTTATTGCTCATCAGCGACTCTCCCTAGAACGCGTCTGCTGCTGTTGCTGCATATGATCAGCCGCAGCGCGCGCGTTCGCTTCATTGCTGGCCGCAGAAGCCGAGCCCGTTACCGGAGCAGCGCCGCTACGACCACTGTCGATCATCTTGTCCAGCGGCAGGTAGAGCAGGTTGTTCTGCCCACCCTTGCTGCCGGTCACCAACACCTTGCTGGTGTTGCTGAAGACTTCCTGCATGGTGTCCAGGTACAGGCGCTGACGGGTGACTTCAGGAGCCTTGCGGTATTCGGCAACCAGCTTGGTGAAACGATCTGCCTCACCCTTGGCCCGAGAAACCACTTCGTCGCGATAACCGTTGGCGTCCTCGAGGATGCGCTGAGCCTGACCGCGAGCCTCCGGCACTACGCCGTTGGCATAGGTTTCAGCCTGGTTGCGCGAGCGCTGTTCATCTTCACGGGCACGGATCACGTCGTCGAAGGCTTCCTGCACTTCACGCGGTGCAGCTGCGCTCTGTACGTTCACCTGAGTCACGGTGATACCGGTGCGGTAGTTGTCGAGGAAACGCTGCAGACGCTCCTTGATCTCGCTGGCCATCAATTCACGGCCTTCAGTCAGCACCTGGTCCATGGCGGTTGAACCCACCACATGGCGCAGGGCGCTGTCAGTCGCATGCTGCAGGCTGATTTCCGGCTGATCCACGTTCAGCACGAAGTCCTGCAGGTTGCTGATCTTGTACTGCACGGTCAGCGGCACTTCGACGATGTTCTCGTCCTCAGTGAGCATCTGCCCCTGCTTGGTATAGGCACGCTCGCGCGTGACGTTTTCCATGTACTTGCGATCGATCGGCGGGAAGTAGATGTTCAGACCCGGGCCGACGGTTTCGTAGTATTTGCCGAAGCGCAGCACCACGGCCTGCTCCTGCTCATCGACTACATAAACCGCGCTGTACAGCCACACGGCCGCCAGCACGACAAGACCAATACCCAGCAAGCCGAAACCACCGCCCTTGCCGGAGCTACCGCCGTCATCACCACGTTTCTTACCACCACCGAACAACCCATTCAGGCTTTCCTGCAGCTTACGGAAGGCCTCGTCGAGATCTGGTGGCCCCTTGCGATCGCCATTATTGCGGCGCTTACCACCCCAAGGGTCCTGATTATTCGAGTTGCCACCCGGCTCATTCCAAGCCATAGCGCTCTCCATCTGATAAAGCAAAGACGCACCCACGGCGCGCCGACCAATGCTACAGAATGCCTGCTACAGCGGCACAACCGCTTGCCCAGGCTTTTATTGCAAAGTGTGTTGCTCGATGAATTCCGACGGCTGCAAACCTTCGCGACTGACCAGCCGATTCAACTCGGCCCGCGGCAGGCGAACAGCCAGCAAACTGACACCCTCGTCGTCATGATCTTCTTTCTGCACAGCGTTCAACTGGAAAAACTGTGCTCGCAGTCGAGCAAAACGTTGAGGCAAGCGCAAGGTGCCCACGAACAAATCTTCACCCAGCAGTTCCGCGATGGCCTGCTTGAGCAGATCCAGCCCCTGGCCGTCACGGGCCGACAGCCAGACTCGCTGCGGCTTGCCGTCCGGATCGCGCTGGATCTGCGGCTCCACACCCTCGAGCAAATCGAGTTTGTTATAGACCTCCAGGATCGGCAAGTCTTGAGCCCCGATCTCGCCCAGCACCACCATCACCTGCTCGATCTGGGCAGTACGCTCGGGTTCATGCGCATCGATCACGTGCAGCAGCAGGTCGGAGTTGCTGGACTCTTCGAGGGTAGCTCGAAATGCCTCCACCAGCTTATGCGGCAGGTGACGAATGAATCCCACGGTATCGGCCAATACAATCGGCCCCAGGTCATCCAGCTCCAAGCGGCGCAAAGTCGGATCGAGGGTAGCGAACAGCTGGTCGGCGGCGAACACATCGGAAGCGGTGACAGCATTGAACAACGTGGACTTGCCAGCGTTGGTATAGCCCACCAGCGACACCGAAGGAATGTCGGCACGTTTGCGGCCACGGCGGGCCTGCTCACGTTGACTGCGAACCTTTTCCAGGCGCGCCTTGATCTGCCGCAGACGCACTCGCAGCAGGCGCCGGTCGGTTTCCAACTGGGTTTCACCCGGACCGCGCAGACCGATACCGCCTTTCTGCCGTTCAAGGTGAGTCCAGCCACGGACCAGCCGCGTGCTCATGTGCTCAAGCTGGGCCAGTTCAACCTGGAGCTTGCCTTCATGGGTGCGCGCACGCTGAGCGAAGATATCGAGAATCAGGCCCGTGCGATCAATCACGCGACACTCGAATACACGTTCGAGGTTACGTTCCTGACTGGGCGTGAGGATGTGATTGAAAATCACCAGGTCTACCTGTTCGGCTTTGACCAGGTCGCGCAATTCCTCGACCTTGCCGCTGCCAACCAGGTATTTGGCGGTTGGCCGATGACGCGGCACGCTAACAAACGCGACGGTCTCGGCGCCGGCCGATAATGCCAGCTCCTGAAACTCCTGCGGATCTTCGCGCGCCTCAGGGTCCTGACCATCCAAGTGAACGAGAATGGCCCGTTCACCACCACCGTGGCGCTCAAAGAACAAAGGAGACTCCTATCAGGCGTTACCTGGCTCAGCGTCACCCTGTTCGGATTCGGATGCACTAGGCAGACGAATTGGGCGAACCGGAACCACTGTAGAGATAGCGTGCTTGTAAACCATTTGGCTGACGGTGTTTTTCAGCAGGATGACGAACTGGTCAAAGGACTCGATCGTGCCTTGCAGTTTGATTCCGTTAACCAGATAGATGGATACCCCAACTTTCTCTTTACGCAATGTATTCAAGTAAGGGTCTTGTAGCGAATGCCCTTTTGACATGTGCCGCACTCCTTTAAGGATCAATAATAAAAATCGGAAAACAGATAGCTAAAACCGTCACACCCCCAAGGATAGACGGCAATTGCAAGGACTCAGCTCAATATGGAGATCGTCCCTAAGTATTTCAAGGCGCGTGGCAGATTGTCGCAATCCAGGCTGTCCAACCATTGCAGGTCAGCCCAACTGCGTAACCAGGTGAACTGCCGCTTCGCCAATTGGCGCGTGGCGATGATGCCCCGCTCCTGCATTTCGGCTGACGTCAGTTTGCCATCCAGGTAATCCCAGACTTGGCGGTAGCCCACAGCACGTATAGACGGCAACCCGGCGTGCAGGTCACTTCTGGAGCGCAGAGCTACGACCTCATCAATGAATCCCTGTTCCAACATTTGTGTGAATCTTTGTGCAATACGCTGGTGCAGTACCTGACGATTCGCCGGAGCGATGGCCAGATTGGCGACAGTATAGGGCAATTGACCGCGTCCCGATGCGCCTGCTTCAGTACTTTGCGCCAATTGACGCTGACGATGAGCGGTCATCGTCAGCCCACTGACCCGATAGACTTCCAGTGCCCGAGTCAGACGCTGGGGATCATTGGGATGGATCCTGGCGGCCGACTCCGGATCCACCGCCGCCAACTGATCATGCAGCGCCTGCCATCCCAGACGCCGGGCCTCTTCTTCAAGCTCGGCCCGCACCTGAGGGTCCGCCGGCGGCATGTCCGCCAGACCTTCGAGCAGCGCCTTGTAGTACAGCATGGTGCCGCCCACCAGCAGCGGAATCTTGCCCCGCGCGGTGATATCGGCCATCGCCGCCAGGGCATCGGTCCGAAAGTCCGCCGCTGAATAGCTTTCTGCGGGATCGAGAATGTCGATCAGGCGATGGGGATATTGCGCCAGCAATTCCCTGGAAGGCTTGGCGGTGCCGATGTCCATGCCGCGATAGACCAGCGCCGAGTCGACACTGATCAACTCGCAAGGCAGCACCTTGCTCAGCTCGATGGCCAGGTCGGTCTTGCCCGCAGCGGTCGGGCCCATGAGGAAAATCGCTGGAGGAAGCTGAGTCATCAACGGCCGCGCAGAAAGAGTTTGTCCAAATCGTCCAGACCCAATTGGGTCCAGGTCGGTCGACCATGATTGCACTGGCCACTGCGCTCGGTATTTTCCATATCCCGCAGCAAGCCGTTCATTTCCGCCACGGCCAGACGCCGATTGGCGCGAATGGCACCGTGACAGGCCATGGTCCCCAGCAGCTCGTTGAGATGAGCCTGGATCCGGTCGCTGGTGCCGTACTCCATCAGATCCGCAAGCACATCGTGCACCAGGCGATTGGCTTCGGCCTGCTTCAGCAGCGCCGGAATCTGCCGGATCGCCAGGGACTCGGGCCCCAGGCGTTGCAACTCAAAGCCCAGCCGCTGAAACCAGGTGGCATGCTCTTCCGCGCAATCGGCTTCACGCTGGCTGACGGCAATCGACTCCGGCACCAGCAGCGGCTGGCCACTCAAGCCTTCGCTGGCCATCGCCACCTTCAAGCGCTCGTACATGATCCGCTCATGGGCGGCGTGCATATCCACCAACACCAGGCCCAGCGCATTCTCCGCAAGGATGTAGATGCCCTTGAGCTGGGCCAGGGCGTAGCCCAGAGGCGGAATGTCCTCCTGCCCTTCCGGCAGGGTGGCCGCCGCCGCACCGGGCAGCGGGGCAAAGAATTCGCGATAGACGCCCTGGGATTCCGCCGCCGGCAATACCGGCTGGGGACGCGGAGTGTACTGGTACTGATAGCCGCTGCCGGCCGCGGAACCCGGAGCGCTGAAACCCGGCTGGGACTGCGGCTGCTCCAGTGCCAGGTTCGCGGCAAGGCGCATTTCGCCTTGCGGTCCGAACTCACCGGCTTCGATACCGGTCGGGCGCACGATACCGGCCACCGCTGCCGGCGCCGCCAATTGATCTTCGGGGCGCACATCCCCCAGGGCCCGGTGCAAGGTGCCATACAGGAAGTCGTGGACCATGCGCCCATCGCGGAAGCGCACTTCGTGCTTGGTCGGGTGCACGTTGACGTCGACCGCCGAAGGATCGACCTCGAAAAACAGCACAAAAGTCGGATGCCGCCCGTTGAACAGCACATCGCGATAAGCCTGGCGAACCGCGTGGGCTACCAGTTTGTCCCGCACCGCACGACCGTTGACGTAGAAATACTGCAAGTCCGCCTGACTGCGGGAGAAGGTTGGCAACCCCACCCAGCCCCATAGATGCAGGCCATTGCGCTCGACCTCGATGGGCAGCGCCTGCTCCAGGAAGCCCGAACCGCAAACCGCCGCCACACGCCGGGCGCGAGCCGCGTCGTCCTTGGCTTCGTGCAGGCTGAGGATACTTTTGCCGTTGTGGCGCAAGTGAAAAGCCACATCGAAGCGCGCCAGGGCCAGGCGCTTGATCACTTCCTGCAGATGGTCGAACTCGGTTTTCTCGGCCTTGAGGAACTTGCGCCGCGCCGGTGTATTGAAGAACAGGTCGCGCACTTCCACCGAAGTACCCACCGGATGGGCCGCCGGTTGAACCCGCGGCGCCATGTCCCGACCTTCGGTTTCCACTTGCCAGGCCTGCTCGGCATCCCGGGTCCGCGACGTCAGGGTCAGGCGCGCCACGGAACTGATGGAGGCCAGGGCCTCGCCCCGGAACCCCAGGCTCATTACCCGCTCCAGGTCTTCCAGGTCACGGATCTTGCTGGTGGCGTGCCGTGCCAGAGCCAACGGCAGGTCGTCGGAGGAGATACCGCCACCGTCATCGCGGACCCGCAACAGCTTGACCCCAGCCTGTTCGACATCCACATCGATGCGCTTGGCGCCGGAGTCCAGGCTGTTTTCCAACAGCTCCTTGATCACCGAGGCAGGGCGCTCGACAACCTCGCCTGCTGCAATCTGGTTGGCCAGCCGCGGACTGAGCAGCTCGATGCGCGCGCCGCTGATTACCGAATCACTCATTCCTTGGCCGCCAATTCTGTACCGGGGATGGTCAGGACCTGGCCCACTTTCAACTCATCGCTTTTCAGATTGTTGGCACTGCGCAGGGTGGCCGCCGACACCTGATAGCGCACGGCGATCATGGCCAGGGTTTCTCCGGGGTTGACCCGGTGATCGCGAGGTCCCTGGGCAATCTTGCCGGAGTCCCGCAGCCAGGCAATGTAAGTGCCGGGTGGCGGATTCTGCTGGAAGAACTGCCGCACGCCGCTGCTGATGGAGCGCGCCAGGGCCTGCTGATGACTGGCGGTGGCCAGCTTCGAGGCTTCATTGGAATTGGAGATGAAGCCGGTTTCCACCAGGATCGATGGAATATCCGGCGACTTGAGCACCATGAACCCGGCCTGCTCCACCCGCTGCTTGTGCAAGGGCGTGACCCGGCCAATGTTGTTCAGGACTTTCTGCCCCACATTCAGGCTCGAAGTCAGCGACGCGGTCATCGACAGGTCCAGCAGCACCCCGGCCAGCATCCGGTCCTTGTCATCGAGGCTGACGTTACCGGCCCCGCCAATCAGGTCGGAGCGGTTTTCACTGTCCGCCAGCCAGCGGGCGGTTTCCGAGGTGGCGCCGCGTTCGGACAGGGCGAACACTGAAGCACCAAAGGCGGCAGCCGAAGGCGCGGCGTCGGCGTGAATCGAGACGAACAGGTCTGCACCCTTCTTCCGCGCAATCTCGGTACGTCCACGCAACGGGATGAAGTAGTCGCCAGTCCGAGTCAGCTCGGCGCGGAAGCCCTTGAGGCCATTGACCTGGCGCTGCAACTCGCGGGCGATGGCCAGCACCACATCCTTCTCGTGCTGACCACGAGAGCCGGATGCGCCCGGATCTTCACCGCCGTGACCGGCATCGATCACCACGATGATGTCGCGCTTGCCGGCCGGCGCCGGAGGCAGCTTGATCGCCGGTTCAGCAGGCGTGACCGGCACGGCGGGCACGGTGGTCACTGTCGGTGGCGGGGCAGCAGGCGGCGCCGCGTCGGATGGATTGTCGAACAGATCGACCACCAGGCGATTGCCGTACTGCGCGTTGGGCGCCAGGGTGAAGCTTTTCGGTGTAACGGCCTTTTTCAGGTCGATGACCACCCGCAAATCGCTGGGGGTACGCTGCGCCGAGCGCATGGCCGTAATGGGGGTGTTGGCCGTGGCGACATTCAGCGGGCCACCGAGGGTTGCACCATTGATATCGATGACCAGACGATCCGGGGCCGTCAGGGTGAAGACGCTGTGCTGAACCGGGCCGGACAGGTCGAAGACCAGTCGCGTGTTATCCGGTGCCCGCCACAGGCGGACGCTGCGAACCTGTGTAGCGGCCACAGCATCGACGGCCAATGCCGTAAGCAACAGTCCTACGACAGCAACCAACGCGCGAATGCGCATACCTAACCCCATCAATTATTTGAATTCCAACGCCAAAGCGGCACACCAAGACTCGCCTCGCGAGCCTTGAGACAACAGATGCACAGAACGCCCATTGTTATGCGGGGTAATGGTAATGGTCAGGTCAGGCTTTGGCAAAAAGCCTGCACCCTTCTGGGGCCACTCCAAAAGGCACAGCGCATCGCCTTCGAAGTAGTCGCGGATGCCCAGAAATTCCAGCTCCTCCGGGTCCACCAAACGGTACAGATCGAAGTGAAAGGCCCTCACCGCGCCTATCTCGTAGGGCTCCACCAGGGTGAAGGTCGGGCTCTTCACCGCCCCTGCATGCCCCAGCCCGCGGATGATCCCTCGGGACAAGGTGGTTTTACCCGCCCCCAGGTCGCCCTCGAGAAAAATCACCCCCACCCCCTGGGTGACCTGAGCAATGCGTGCACCAAATTCCACCATGGCCTGCTCGTCGGCCAGAAAAAGGGTTAACTCAGACACGGTGATTGCTCCTCCAACAACTGACGAATGGCTGGAATCAGATCACTGGCCGCCAGCCCACGGCCCAATTTTCCTTGTCGCTCGCCGGCGCTGGCATGCAGCCAGACACCCAGGCAAGCCGCATCGAACGCCGACAGCCCCTGCGCCAGCAACGCACCAATCAGCCCCGCGAGTACATCCCCCAGCCCCGCGGTCGCCATCGCCGGGTGCCCGGCATCACAGCGCGCCAGCTGCCCATCGGGACCGGCGATCAAGCTGCCGGCGCCCTTGAGCACCGCAACCGCCGCATATTTTGCGCTCAAGGCCCGGGCCGCCGCCGGCCGATCGGCCTGAACCTCCGCGTTGGTCAGGCCCAGCAGACGAGCCGCCTCACCAGGATGGGGCGTGATCACACTGCCAACTGGCAGTTGCAGCTCGCCTTGCGCCAGCAGGTTCAAGGCATCGGCATCCCAGACTTGAGGCAAGGGTGCATTGGCCGCCGCGGACAACAGACTGCGTCCCCACGCCCCCTGCCCCAGCCCTGGGCCGACCACCAACACCGACGCCTTGGCCAGCAGCCCCATCAACTGGTTGGCCGAATGAGTGCCCTGGGTCATGACTTCCGGCAGGCGCGCCAGCGCAGCCGCCACGTGCTCGCTGCGGGTCGCCAGGGAAACCATTCCCGCGCCACTGCGCAAGGCACTTTCCGCGCTCAACAACGCGGCGCCGGCCAAGCCGCGGTCGCCGCCGATCAGCAACAGATGGCCGAACTGGCCCTTATGGGCATCCACAGGCCGGCCGTTCAAGCGCGGCAAATGACCGCCAGTCAGCAACTGAACGTCAGGTAATGGGTGTTTTGTCTGCGGCATGCGTCTCAGGGCTCCGATGTCTGGCAGAATTATACGCACCTCAGCCCCGGTTTCTCTCGCCTCATGCCCGCTATTACCCAGGATCTTCCCGCTCTCGCCCAATCGATCAAGGACTGGGGCCGCGAACTGGGCTTTCAGCAAGTCGGCATCAGCGGCCTGGACCTGGCCGAGCACGAACAGCACCTGGAGCGCTGGCTCGCCGCCGGCTACCACGGCGAGATGGATTACATGGGCGCCCACGGCAGCAAGCGCTCCCATCCCGAACAACTGGTGCCCGGCACCCTGCGCGTGGTTTCGCTGCGCATGGACTACCTGCCCGGCGACACCCAGATGGCCCAGCGCCTGGCCCAGCCTTCCAAGGCCTATGTCTCGCGCTACGCCCTGGGCCGCGACTACCACAAGCTGATTCGCAAGCGCGTACAGCAGTTGGCCGAGCGCATCCAGCAAGCCATAGGTCCGTTCGGCTATCGCGCCTTCGTCGACAGCGCGCCGGTCCTGGAAAAAGCCATCGCCGAACAGGCCGGGCTTGGCTGGATCGGCAAGAACACCCTGGTACTCAATCGCAAGGCCGGCAGCTACTTCTTCCTCAGCGAACTGTTCGTCGACCTGCCGCTACCGGTGGACGAGCCCCACGCCAGCGAGCATTGCGGGCGCTGCACCGCCTGCCTGGACATCTGTCCGACCAACGCCTTCGTCGGCCCCTACGTGCTGGACGCGCGACGCTGCATTTCCTACCTGACCATCGAACTGAAAAACGCCATTCCCGAAGAGCTGCGCCCGCTCATCGGCAATCGGGTATTTGGCTGTGACGACTGCCAGATCGTCTGTCCCTGGAACCGCTTCGCCCGGACCTCGGCAGAAGGCGACTTCAAGCCCCGGCATAACCTGGACAACGCCGAACTGGCAGAGCTGTTCATGTGGGACGAGGACAAGTTCCTCAGCAGCACCGAGGGCTCGCCCCTGCGCCGCGCCGGTTACGAGCGCTGGCTACGCAACCTGGCCGTGGGCCTGGGCAACGCACCATCGAGCATTCCCGTGCTGGAAGCGCTCAAGGCCCGGCAGGACCACCCCTCGGAACTGGTACGCGAACACGTGGAATGGGCCCTGGCGCAGCACGCCAACCGTCAGTGTTCGTCGTTGTAGACGAACTTGGGCATTTCCCAGTGGAAACGGATCGCCAGCAGCCGCAATAGAAAGCCGCCGAACAGGGTGATCAGGATCGACTGCTCGCTCGGCAACTGCAGATAAATGCACAGCATGTAGCACCAGGCCGCGGCGAACGACACGCTGGCATACAGCTCACGGCGGAAAATCAGCGGGATGTCGTTGCAGAAGATATCCCGGAGGATGCCGCCAAAGACCCCGGTGATCACCCCACTGACCGACGCCACCAGCATGCCGTGGCCCATTTCCAGGGCGGTCATGCAGCCGATCAGGGTAAAGGCCACCAGGCCCACGGCGTCGAGCACCAGAAACAGCGAACGCAGGTGACGCATCAAGGGCGCGATAAAGATCGTCACCAAGGCCGCCACCGAGGTCAGAACCAGGTACTCCGGGTGCTTGACCCAGGTCAGCGGGTAATGGCCGAGCAACACGTCGCGCACCGAACCACCACCCAGCGCGGTGACACAGGCGATCAGCACCACGCCGAACCAGTCCATGCCGCGGCGGCCGGCAGACAGGGCGCCGGTCATGGCTTCGGCGGTAATGGCGATCAGATAAAGCATCAACAGCATGATGGCGGTCCTTACAAGAAGGCGCGCAGTCTACTCAGTTGAGGCGAGCACCAAAAGAGGGCGGGTACGGGCGCCGAATGGCATCGCACGCCCGTTCGCCGGCAAGCCGGCTCCTGAAGGTCAGAACTTGATGAAGTGCTTGCGGTAGTGCTGAAGCTCGGCAATGGACTCGCGGATGTCGTCCAGGGCCAGGTGAGTGCTGCCTTTCTTGAAGCTGTCGCGCACGTCCGGAGCCCAGCGCGCGGCCAGCTCCTTGAGGGTCGAGACATCCAGGTTGCGGTAGTGGAAGTAGCTTTCCAGGGCCTTCATGTGGCGATAGAGGAAGCGCCGATCCTGGCAGATGCTGTTGCCACAGATCGGCGACTTGCCCTTGGGCACCCATTGTTCGAGGAAGGCAATGGTCTGGGCTTCGGCTTCGGCCATGCTGATACGGCTTTCGCGTACGCGCTGGGTCAGGCCGGAACCACCGTGCTGGCGGGTGTTCCATTCATCCATGCCGGCGAGAATCTCGTCGCTCTGGTGAATGGCGATGACTGGTCCTTCAGCCAAGGTGTTGAGGTTGCTGTCGGTGACAATGGTCGCCATCTCGATGATGACGTCGGTGTCGGGGTTCAGACCGGTCATTTCCAGATCGATCCAAATCAGGTTCTGCGGGTTTTGCATGGGAGGGCTCCTCGGCGTAGTTGCGCAGTTTAGCCTAGAGGACCCGCCCGGCGTGCTAAACTCGCCGCCGCTTTACCCAACCGCCGTAATTATCGACACGGAACACCAATGGCCAAACGCCAGCTCAATCGTCGCCAAAACTGGCGCATCGAAAAGATTCAGGGTGAGCGCGCTGCCCGCGCCGCCAAACGCGAGTCCTCTGCCGTTGAGGCGCTCGAAGGTGGCGACCTGGGCCCGGAACAGACCGGCCTGGTCATCGCCCACTTCGGCGTACAGGTCGAGGTCGAGGCGCGCGAAGGCGAGCTGGCCGGCCAGGTGTTCCGCTGCTATCTGCGGGCCAACCTGCCGGCACTGGTGACCGGCGATCAGGTGGTCTGGCGTGCCGGCAATCAAGGGATCGGCGTGATCGTCGCGCAACTGCCGCGCAGCACCGAGCTGTGCCGCCCGGACAGCCGCGGCCAGCTCAAGCCGGTCGCCGCCAACGTCGACATGATCGTGATCGTGTTCGCGCCCATGCCCGAGCCCCACGCCAACCTCATCGACCGCTACCTGGTGGCTGCCGAACACGCCGGCATCCGCCCCTTGCTGCTACTGAACAAGGCCGACCTGATCGACGAGCAGAACGCCCCGGCGCTCAACGCCTTGCTCGCGGTCTATCGCCAGCTGGGCTATCCGCTGCTGGAAGTCTCGGCGCACCACGGCGACGGCATGGAGCAACTGCAGGCCTTGCTGGACGGCCGCATCAGCGTGTTCGTGGGCCAGTCGGGGGTGGGCAAGTCCTCCCTGGTCAACAGCCTGCTGCCGGAAGTCGAAACCCGGGTCGGGCCGTTGTCGGAGTTTTCCGGGCAGGGCACCCATACCACCACCACCGCGCGCCTGTTCCACTTCCCCGGCGGCGGCGAACTGATCGACTCGCCCGGTATCCGCGAATTTGGCCTGGGGCATGTCAGCCGCGCCGACGTCGAGGCCGGCTTCATCGAGTTCAACGACCTGCTGGGCACCTGCCGCTTCCGCGACTGCAAGCACGATCGCGAGCCGGGCTGCGCTTTGCTCAAGGCCCTGGAAGACGGGCGCATCCAGCAACAACGGATGAACAGCTACCGCTCGATTCTCGCCAGCCTGCCCGACAGCAGCTACTGATCCCTGCGCTCCAGACACGAAAAGGCCGCGAAGATCGCGGCCTTTTCGTTGCTTACCTGGCGCTTCCCGGCGTCGCCGGGGGTGCCGCTGGCTGAGGTGCCGGCGCCGCCGGTTTGCCAGCGGGGGCCTGACCCGCAGCCCCCTGTTCATCCATCTTCAGCACACCGTCCTCAAAGATGTTCAGACGCTGGCGCACCTCGTGAGCCGGCAGCGGTTCGCTGCCCGGCGGCAAGGCATGGGGATCGGCCGGTACTTCTCCGGGAGCCCCGCTGCCCTGAGTCGGTGCCGGCGCCTGAGGATCCACCTGTTCGCCCTCGATGGCACGCTGGGCCTTCTTGGTCAGCACCACAATGTCAATCCGCCGGTTGACCGGGTTGAGCGGGTTCTTGCGATCGAACAGCGCCGAGGAGGCAAAACCCACCACCCGAGCCACTTGCGGATCAGGGTAACCACCGGCCACCAATGCCCGACGCGCAGCGTTGGCACGGTTGGCGGACAGCTCCCAGTTGCCGAACTCGCCACTGCCGGCATAAGGCGTGGCATCGGTGTGACCGCTGATGCTGATCTTGTTCGGCACCGCCTTGATGGTGTCGGCCATGGCCAGCAGGATGTCCTCGAAATACGGCTTCAGGCGGGCGCTGCCGGAGTCGAACATCGGCCGGTTCTCGGCGTCCATGATCTGGATCCGCAAGCCGTCCGGCGTGATCTCGAAGAGAATCTGGTCCTTGAACTTCTGCAACTGGGGATTCTCTTCGACCTTGTTCTGCAGCTCTTGCAGCAACAGTTCGAGACGCTCGCGCTCCACCTGCTCGGCCATGCCTTCCACTTGCTCGGCATCCACCGTGACCTTGTCCGGCTGCGGCTGGGACTTGACCTCGGGGTTGAGGGTGTTTTCCGGAGCCAGCTGCGGAGAGCCGCCCAGGTCGATGATGTAGGGCGTGCCGCTTTCCGAGAAGCCGATCGGGTCCTTGAAGTAACCGGCGATGGCGATCTTCTGTTCCGGGGTCGCGGTGGACAGCAGCCACAACACCAGGAAGAACGCCATCATCGCCGTGGCGAAGTCGGCGAAGGCGATTTTCCAGGCGCCTCCGTGATGCCCGCCAGCAAAGCGCTTGACGCGCTTGATGATAATCGGCTGATTATTTTCCATGACTTAGCGACCGCGAACCGCTTGTTCCAGCTCGGCGAAGCTAGGACGGTGGGCCGGATACAGGACCTTGCGCCCGAATTCCACCGCCAGCGAAGGCGGAACGCCGGAAGCGGAAGCTACCAGGGACGCCTTGATGGCTTCGTAGACATTGAGTTCTTCCTTGGCGTCGTGGGACAGCGAAGTCGCCAGGGGACCGAAGAAACCATAGGCCGCCAGAATACCGAAGAAGGTACCGACCAGCGCCGCACCTACGTGCAGACCAATGGACTTCTGGTCGCCCTCGCCCAGGGACGCCATGGTCACCACGATCCCCAGTACCGCCGCCACGATACCGAAGCCGGGCATGGCATCGGCGATCCCGGTGACCGCGTGGGATGGATGCTCGAGGTCTTCCTTGAGACTGAACAGCTCCATGTCGAACAAGCCTTCGAGCTCGTGGGGCGCCATGTTGCCGGAGGACATGATCCGCAGGTAGTCACAGATGAACGCCGTCATGCGTTCATCTTTCAGCACTGCCGGATACTTGGCGAAGATCGGACTGGCCGCGGCGTCTTCGATATCACCCTCGATCGCCATCATGCCTTCGCGGCGGCTCTTGTTGAGGATCTCGTAGATCAGGCCCAGCACTTCCAGATAGAAAGTGTGGGTGAAACGCGAACTGAACATGCCCAGGGATTTTTTCACGACGTGCATCGTCATGTAGCCCGGGTTGGCCTGCAGGAACGCGCCAAAGGCCGCGCCACCGATGATCATGACCTCGAAGGGCTGGATCAGGGCAGCGATTTTGCCGTGAGAGAGCACGTATCCGCCGAGCACGCTCGCGAATACGACGATGATGCCGATAATTTTAGCCATAGGTAGGAGAGTACTTATTGAGTCGGGTTCAAGGTCATATTCGGAAGTTCTTAAAACTCTTCTTCTACTTATCGGCAAAACTGCGCCAGACTATAGCCAGTTAAGGCGAAAAGCCAGTTTGGCCCGCTCTGGGCGTGTTCAAAGCAGACGATGATTGCGCCCAACCATGTCTAATGAAACCAACGTCCCACATTCCCCGCCTACCTCTCTCGACGCCTGGCTAAAGCTGCTCAGTGGCGTGCGCCTGCCCGTGCCGCAAGCCAGCCATGATCGGGTGTGCAAAGCCATCGCCAACAACCGCAGTTCACTGCGGGATATCGCCGACCTGATGCAGAACAGCCCGGCGCTGGCCCTGAGCGTGATCCGCGAAGCCAATCGGCATTCTCACGGCAGCATGAGCGAACCGGCGGAAAACCTGGAAGTCGCGGTCAACCGCCTGGGCCTCAAGCGCACCGAAGAACTGCTGGAGCAGTTGCCGACCCTGCCCGAGGAAAAGATCCCCAAGGAGCTGCGGCAACTGCAACTGATCAGCCAGCACGCCACCCAGCAAGCCAACGGCTTTTTTGCCGGGCGCCTGGCGCGGCTGTGGCAGGACATTCACTGGGGTAGCCTGCTGTTCCTCTCGCCACTGTGGGCCATGGCGCTGGTCTATCCCAAGCTCATGGAAGAGTGGGAGCTGCGGGTCATCTATAAGCATGAGTCGGCACGCAAGGTGGAGATGCAGCTGTTCGGCGTGCGACTGATGGAGCTGTGCCAGGCGCTGGTGCAGGTCTGGCACTTGCCGATCTGGGTGCAGCAGGGTTACCGCCTGCTGACCCGTGAGCGACGTCAACTGGCCAAGGCCATGCTGATCGCCCGGGACAACGAGCATCCCCTGCGCCAGCAGCAGCGCCTGGACGCCGATCCGGAACTGCAGCGCTGGCTGAACCAGCCGGCCAACTGCGTCTTGCTGGCCAACGGCCTGGCCCTGGCGGCACAACACTCCTGGAACAACCCCCACGGCCGACGCTGGCAGAACCTCACCGGCCTCTACCTGCAGATGCCGATCGCCCAGGTCCAGCAACAGCTGCACCAGCAGGCCGCAACCAGCGCCCGCAATGACAGCCAGCCCGACCTCTGGCATCCGGCCCAGGCCCTGCTCTGGCCATGGGACGCGCGCCGCCTGCACAGCGGCGAACAGCCCGCGCCGGCACCCACGGCCGAAGAACTGGCCAAGTGGCGCAAGGCCTGCAGCGAACTGCTGCTCGAACAAAGCCCCTTTACCAATGCCGTGCATCTGACCAGCTTTGCCAGGGACGCGCTGGTGGCATGCGGCATGCGTCGGGTGCTGCTGCTCATGGTCGACCGCAGCCTCAGTCATCTGCGGGTACAACAGTTGTACGGTCTGCCCAAGGAGGCTGCGGGCCTGACGCTGCACACCCAACAGAGTTCACTGCTACAGCGCTTGCTGGAAAAATCCGCCCAGGTGCGCCTGACACCGGCCAACAATGCACAGTACTCCTCCCATCTGCCGGGACAATTGCGCCAGCTGTTCCGCGGCGACCACCTGCTGCTGCGCTCGCTGTCCTGCAACGGTCGGGTACTGATGCTGGTAATCGCCGACCAAGGCGGCGTGCCGTTCTCGGAAATCAGTGTCCAGGCATTCGGCAAGACCGCTCAGTGCATCGAAAAAGCCTTGCACAGCTTTACCAACCGCAGCCAATGACGCTTGCGCTACAATCCCACCCTTTGTGCCCTGGGGACCTCACATGTCTGACTTCTCTGGCTTGCCGCTGGTCATCGAGCCGAGCGACTTGCTCGCCCGCCTCGACGCCCGCCAACTGATCCTGGTCGACCTGACCAGCGCCGCCCGCTATGCCACCGGGCATATCCCCGGGGCACGCTTCGTCGACCCCAAGCGCACCCAGCTCGGCCAGCCCCCCGCTCCCGGACTGCTACCGCCACAACACGCCCTGGAAGCGCTGTTCGGCGAGCTCGGGCACAACCCGGACGCGGTCTACGTGGTCTATGACGACGAAGGCGGCGGCTGGGCCGGGCGCTTCATCTGGCTTCTGGATGTGATCGGCCACGGCCGCTACCACTACCTGGATGGCGGCCTGCCGGCCTGGCTGGCGGAAACCCTGCCCGTGAGCACCGAAGTGCCACCTGTGGCAGGCGGTCCGGTGCCGCTGACCCTGCACGACGAACCCACCGCCACCCGCGAATACCTGCAAAGCCGTCTTGGCGCCGCTGACCTGGCAATCTGGGACGCTCGTGGCCCGCTGGAATACTCCGGCGAGAAGGTCCTGGCCGCCAAGGGCGGACACATCCCTGGCGCGGTGAACTTCGAGTGGACCGCCGGCATGGATCAGGCACGCCACCTGCGCATCCGCCGCGACATGCCGCAGATCCTCATGGACCTGGGCATCAGCAAAGACAAAGAAATCATCACCCACTGCCAGACCCACCACCGCTCCGGCTTCACCTACCTGGTGGCCAAGGCGCTGGGCTACCCACGGGTCAAGGGCTACGCCGGCTCCTGGGGCGAATGGGGCAATCATCCCGATACGCCCGTAGAGATTTAAGGTTTTTAAGGACACCCAATGAAAAAGCGCTTGTTCATCCTCAGCCAGTACCTGCTGCCTCACCACCTGCTGTCGCGCCTGGCCGGCTGCATTGCCGAGTGCCGCGTGCGCTGGTTCAAGAATGCCTTCACCCGCTGGTTCGCCAAGCAGTATCAAGTGAACATGTCCGAAGCCCAGGTCGAGGACGTGACCGCCTACGAACACTTCAACGCCTTCTTCACCCGCGCCCTGAAAGACGGCGCACGACCGCTGGATCCGACACCAGGCGCAGTGCTCAGCCCTGCCGACGGCGCTGTCAGCCAACTGGGGCCGATCGAACATGGCCGGGTATTCCAGGCCAAGGGCCACAGCTACAGCGTGCTGGAATTGCTGGGGGGCGATCCGGCCCTGGCCGCTCCCTTCATGGGCGGCGACTTTGCCACCATCTACCTGTCGCCCAAGGACTATCACCGGGTGCACATGCCGCTGGCCGGCACCCTGCGGGAAATGGTCTATGTTCCCGGCCGCATCTTCTCGGTGAACCAGACCACCGCCGAGAACGTGCCTGAACTGTTCGCCCGCAACGAGCGCGTGGTGTGCATTTTCGACACCGAACGCGGGCCGATGGCGCTGGTACTGGTGGGCGCCATGATCGTGGCTTCGATCGAAACCGTCTGGGCCGGCCTGGTAACCCCGCCCAAGCGTGAACTCAAGACCGTGCGCTACGACGAAGCGGCCCGGGCACCGATCCATCTGGAAAAAGGTGCCGAAATGGGGCGCTTCAAGCTGGGTTCCACGGCCATCGTGCTGTTTGGCCCGGACCAGGTGCAATGGGCGCAAGAGCTGGCCGCCGGCTCGCCAGTGCGCATGGGCCAGGGCTTGGGCCTGCCCAAGGCCTGAGGCCCGGATACCTTACAAAAAAAACGCCGCTGATCAGCGGCGTTTTTTATGCACGGGGCTTTTCCCCACTGCTCAGAGCTGACCGTCGCGATCCCGGAAGCCCAGCAGATACAACACCCCATCCAGGCCCAGGGTGGAGATCGCCTGCTTGGCCGACTGCTTGACCAGCGGCTTGGCTCGGAATGCCACGCCCAGGCCGGCAATGCCCAGCATCGGCAGGTCGTTGGCGCCATCACCGACAGCGATGGTCTGCTCCAGACGCAGGCCTTCCTTGTGCGCCAGCTCGCGCAGCAGATCAGCCTTGCGCTGGGCGTCGACAATCGGCTCCACCGCCACGCCGGTCACTTTGCCGTCCACCACTTCCAGCTCGTTGGCGAACACGTAGTCGATGCCCAACTTGGCCTGCAACTGCTTGGCGAAGTAGGTGAAGCCGCCTGAGAGAATTGCAGTCTTGTAGCCCAGACGCTTGAGTTCGGCGAACAGGGTTTCGGCACCCTCGGTCAGGCGCAACGAGGCGCCGATGGAGTCCAGCACGCTGACGTCCAGCCCCTTGAGCAAGGCCAGGCGCTCCTTGAAGCTGGCACGGAAATCCAGCTCGCCCGCCATGGCCCGCTCAGTGATTTCTGCCACCCGGTCACCCACGCCTGCCGCCTTGGCCAGTTCGTCGATCACCTCGGCTTCAATCAACGTCGAGTCCATGTCGAACACCGCCAGGCGGCGGTTGCGGCGAAACAGCGAATCTTCCTGGAAGGCGATGTCGACGTTCAGCTCCTGGGCCACGCTGAGGAACTCGGCCCGCAGCGCTTGCGGGTCAGCGGCCTCGCCACGCACCGAGAACTCGATGCAGCCCTTGCCCTGATCGGCCGGCATGTCCAGGGGCATGCGCCCGGACAGGCGATCGATGTGATCGATGTTCAGACCGTACTTGGCGGTGATCGAACTCACCCGCTGCAACTGCTCGGCGGTGACCTTGCGGGTCAGCAGGGTGACGATGTGGCGTTGCTTGCCCTGCCCGTCGACCCACTGCTGGTAATCGTCTTCGGACACCGGCGTGAAACGCACCTGCTGGTCGAGCTTGTAGGCGGTGAACAGAATGTCCTTGAGCACCGAAGAGCTCTGTTCGTTGCTCGGAATTTCAACCAGGATGCCGAACGACAAGGTGTCGTGGATCACCGCCTGACCGATGTCGAGAATGTTCACACCGCCCTGGGCCAGAACGCCGGTAATGGCCGCAGTCAGACCGGGACGATCTTCGCCGGTGATGTTGATCAGGACAATTTCGCGCAAGGCGCACCCCCGAGGTGGAAAAAAAGCGCATTCTACCCACTTTCGGTGACCATCGGGCACAGCCAGCGCTTTGCCGGTCTAGGGCCTGTCGCTATACTGCGCGTCAAATTCACGGACAAAAGAGCCGAGCTCAGTGAACCGGCCCACGCCAGTCAAAACCGACAACTTCTTCCTGCTGATCTTCCGTGCACTGCGCCATCGTCGTGTGCCGATTGCATTGCGCATTGCCAGCCATAACGTGATCCTGGTCGCCCTGGCCCTGGTGATCTATGCCGGCGTGATGGGCCTGCAGTTCAAGCAAGCCATGCACGAACAGGCTGACGCCCTGGGTCAGAGCCTGACCACCCAGACCGCCACCTCGGCCACCGAGCTGCTGGTGTCCAACGACATCCTCAGCCTCAACGTCCTGCTCAACAACCTGACCAAGAACCCGCTGGTGGCCCACGCGGCGATCTACAGCGTCGACAACCGCATCCTCGCCGAGGCCGGACAGCGCCCCAAGAGCAGCCTGCTGGGCGAAACCGAGGGCGTGTACCAGACCAAGATCACCTTTCAGGACGTGACCGCCGGCAATCTGCGGATCAGCCTGGACATGGCACAGTTCCAGCAGCCAATGACCATCAGCCTGCAGAGCATGGGCATCCTCAGCGCCATCCTGCTGGCCCTGGCGCTGGCGTTGAGCCTGCGCCTGGGTCGCCACATCTCCACCCCGTTGCTGCAACTGCGGGTCTGGCTGCGGGACCTGGATGAACACACACCGGCCACTCAGCGCCAGGACGAGATCGGCGATCTGGCGCGCCAGCTGCACGCCCGCCTGGTGCCGGAAAAACCCGAGCCAGTGCCTCAACCCGAACTGGAAACAGAGGCCGACGAGGAACCCGAGTCCGGGTTCGAAGTGCGCAACCTGCGCGATCCGAGCTTTGACCAAAGCGCGCCCGTGGCAGGCCTGAAGCCTGCGCCACGGCACCTGGTCAGCGCCGAGGAGGACGAACTGGACGAGGAAGATCCGTTCGCCGACCTGCGTGATCACTCGTCGACACCCGCGCCCAAACCGGCGCTGCAACCGCAAACGCCCGCCCAGCCTCAGCACAGCGCGGTACTCGCAGTACAACTGGGAGCCCAGGAGCAACTGCGCCGCCTGCCACGGGCCCGCCTGATGGAACTGCTGGAACGCTATCGGGACTGCCTGGATCAGGCCGCCTCGCTCTACCAGAGCGAGCTGCACACCCTGAACGACGGCAGCACGCTGATGCTGTTCCACAGCGAAGACAGCGGCGACGATTACCTGACCAACGCCATCTGCTGCGGCGAACTGCTGCGCGCCCTGGGCCATGCCCTGCAGATCGAAGTGGCGGACAGCGGCATCACCCTGCAATTACAACTGGGCCTGACGCTGGGCGAAGGGCTGTTCGGCCTGAGCCAGATCGACCTGCTGCTGACCGAGAGCGCCCAGGATGCCCTGGCACTGTCCCAGCACAGCCGCAACCTGCTGCTGGTGGAACGCCAGGTCAATGACGACGCCTTGATCCGTCAGCGCGCACGCATCCGCCCTATCGCCAGCCCGGAAGGGGCTTGCTGTGTCGAACGGCTGATGGAGCCCTACCCCTCGATGCTGGAGCGGCAACTGGCGCGCATGCATGAGACGCGGGCCAAGCTGTAAGGCTGCCCTGCGGCCAAGAAAAAGCCCGCCAAGAGCGGGCTTTTTTATGCCTGGCGGGTGGGCAACGTGGAGCCCTTCGACGGCAAACCAGCGCCTACAACAGTCCCGCGACTCGGTAGAAACTGGCTTGCCAGCACAAAAAACGACCCGACCTCCCCCACCCCACTGCAGAAACGACAAGGCCCGCCAATGGGCGGGCCTCGTCTTGCAGCCACTCCGTTCAGAACCTGAACACTTCCATATCCGTGCGGATCGGCGTGGCCATCGGAATCTTCGGCTGCTTCTCCTGCTCTACCGGCTTGGCCACCGGTGCCGGCGGCGCCTTGCGCGGTACCTCGGCCACGGCCGGCTGGTTGGCCAGGGGCTTGAGGGCGACCGACAATTGCTCGGCCAGGCGCTGCAACAGCACGCCCTGAGCCTGGACCTGGGAAGCGGTGGTGCCCGCATGCTGCTCCTGCAGATGCACGATGCGGTTATCCCGCACCTGACCACGCCGATCGATCAGACGCCACTGCGCATCCAGTACCGCCGGTTGCGACTTGCCGGAATCCAGGCGAGTGATCGACAGCAGCACCTGTACATCCGGGGTGAAACCGCTGGTCGCCGGCGCCAGCACTACGCGCTGACTGTCCAGATGACCGGCCACCTGGCGCAACAGCAACTGGTCGATGTCCGAAGACAGGCTGCCCGCCCAACGACCGTCGGTGGAGGCTTGCAGGCTGCCATCATCCTGGCGTTGCAGGAGGGTTTCGCGTTGCAGGTAATCGGCGATCAGCACCGGTCCCAACAATACCGACATGCCGGCACTGGCCGGCTGAGCTGGACTTCCGCTGTCCAGCTGATACAGCGACACCGGCTGGTGCACGCTGCAACCCGCCAGGCCAAGAACGCCCGCGAGCAGAAAAACAAGAGGAAGGCGCAGAGCAGTCATCATCCCATCCAGGTGGCGGCCACAAGGCTGGCCACAGTGTAAATACTCAAAAAAATTGAATAACGCCGGCAAGGCCGGCGTTTGAAACGCGCATATCATCCGTGAATATGCGCCTTGACTCCAGTGTTCCAGCATCGATCCGCCGCTTAAATCCAGGATCAAGCGCTCTGGCCGGCACTCAACTGAGAGGCTCTACCAACAACGCATCGACCCGCTGGAATCCGCGCGGCAGTTTGTTGCCCCGGCGTCCGCGCTCGCCCTTGTAGTGCTCTAGGTCGTCGGCCTTCAGCGACAAGGTCCGCTTGCCCGCCTGCAATACCAGGGTCGCGCCATCCGGCAACACCGCGATGTCGGTGACGTACTCTTCGCGGCTGGCCACCCGCTCACCGGGAATGCCGATGATCTTGTTGCCCTTGCCTTTGCCCAACTGCGGCAGATCGCTGATCTTGAACACCAGCAAACGCCCTTCGGTGGTCACCGAAGCCAGCCAGTTCTGCTCGCGATCGGCCACCGGCCGCGGCGCCAGAACCTTGGCGTTGTTCGGCAGGCTCAGCAGCGCCTTGCCCGCCTTGTTCTTGGCCTGCAAGTCCTCGCCCTTGACCACGAAACCGTAGCCCGCGTCGGATGCGATCACATACAGAGCCTCGTCATCCGGCAGCAGCACGCATTCGAAGGTCGCACCCGGCGGCGGCGTCAGGCGACCGGTCAGCGGCTCGCCCTGGCCACGGGCCGATGGCAGCGTGTGGGCCGCCACCGAGTAACTGCGGCCGGTGGAATCGATAAACACCGCAAACTGGTTGGACCGCCCGGCAGCGGCGGTCTTGTAGCCGTCACCGGCCTTGTAGGACAGACCCGTGGCGTCAATATCATGCCCCTTGGCGCAACGGACCCAGCCTTTTTCCGACAGAACGATGGTCACCGGCTCGG
Source organism: Pseudomonas sp. St29 (assembly GCF_001547915.1). Classification (NCBI taxonomy): domain Bacteria; kingdom Pseudomonadati; phylum Pseudomonadota; class Gammaproteobacteria; order Pseudomonadales; family Pseudomonadaceae; genus Pseudomonas; species Pseudomonas sp. St29. Next base: position 626,114 of record NZ_AP014628.1, on the reverse strand, counting down.
TGGGCATCAGCTCGTTTTCCGACAGGGCCTTGGCTTCCGCGCGGGCGACGATCGGCGAACGACGATCGTCGCCGTAGGTTTCTGCGTCTTGCAGCAATTCGGTGCGCACCAGCTTCTTGAGCTTGGTTTCGCTGTTGAGCAGGGCTTGCAGCTTGGCCTGCTCCTTGAGCAACTCGTCCTGCTCGGCCCGCAGCTTCATCTCTTCCAGACGCGCCAGTTGCCGCAGACGGGTGTCGAGGATGTAGTCGGCCTGGATTTCGCTGAGGGCAAAACGCTCGATCAGCTTGGCCCGTGGATGCTCCTCGGTGCGGATGATGTGGATCACTTCATCCAGGTTGAGGTAGGCGATCAGCAAGCCGTCCAACAGGTGCAGGCGACGCTCGACCTTGTCCAGGCGGAACTGCAGGCGCCGGCGCACGGTGGCCACCCGGAACTCCAGCCATTCCACCAGCAACGCCCGCAGGTTCTTCAACTGCGGCTTGCCGTCCAGACCGATGATGTTGATGTTGACCCGGTAGGTCGACTCCAGCTCGGTGGTGGCGAACAGATGCTGCATCAGCTCATCGGGATCGACCCGGTTGGAGCGCGGGATGATCACGATGCGGCAGGGGTTCTCGTGGTCCGACTCGTCCCGCAGGTCGGCCACCATCGGCAGCTTCTTGGCCTGCATCTGCGCGGCGATCTGCTCCAGCACCTTGGCCCCGGAGACCTGGTGCGGCAGCGCGGTGACAATAATGTCGCCATCCTCGATCCGATACACGGCGCGCATGCGCACCGAGCCACGGCCGGTTTCATAGATCTTCAGCAGGTCGGCGCGCGGGGTGATGATTTCCGCTTCGGTGGGGTAATCCGGCCCCTGGATATGCTCGCAGAGCTGCTCCACCGTGGCCTTGGGTTCGTCCAGCAGACGCACGCAGGCCGAAGCCACTTCCCGCAGGTTGTGCGGCGGCACGTCGGTGGCCATGCCCACGGCGATACCGGTGGTGCCGTTGAGCAGGATATTCGGCAGACGCGCCGGCAACACCAGAGGTTCCTGCAAGGTGCCGTCGAAGTTCGGCCCCCAGTCCGCCGTGCCCTGGCCCAGCTCGCTGAGCAGCACTTCGGAATAGCGCGACAGACGCGCCTCGGTGTAACGCATGGCCGCGAAGGACTTGGGATCGTCCGGCGCACCCCAGTTGCCCTGGCCATCCACCAGTGTGTAGCGGTAGCTGAAGGGCTGGGCCATCAGCACCATGGCTTCGTAGCAGGCGGAATCCCCGTGAGGGTGGAACTTACCGAGCACATCACCCACGGTACGCGCGGATTTCTTGTGCTTGGAATCGGCATCCAGCCCCAGCTCACTCATGGCGTAGACGATACGCCGCTGTACCGGTTTCAGGCCGTCGCCGATATGCGGCAAAGCACGGTCCATGATCACGTACATGGAGTAGTTGAGGTAGGCACTTTCGGTGAAGTCAGCCAGTGACCGGCGTTCTACGCCATCCAGGCTGAGATCAAGGGAGTCGCTCATGCGGGCCTCATTGGTTCGTGGTCTGGCGCAGCAGCATGGTGCCGCCGCGCTGAGTAAATTCAAGTTTCTTCAAAGCGCTCATGCCCAGCAAAACCTGGTCGCCGTCGAGCCCCGGGGCCACCAGGGCCCTGACGTCCTGGAGAACGATATCCCCCAGTTGCAGACGCTCGATGCGGGTCCGATAACCCTCGCTGCGCCCGTTGGCGGTACTCAGGGTCACCGGCACCCCGCGCTCCAGGCCCAGGCGCTCGGCGAGCCCGGAAGGAATCGAGACTTCGGTAGCCCCGGTATCGAGCATGAATTGCACCGGCTGCCCGTTGATATGGCCGCTGGCAACGAAATGCCCCTGGCCGTTACCGACCAGCTTCACTTCGATGTAACCCTCATGTTGTTGCGAACTGACGACAGTGTTGGGGTTCTCCTGGCGGGCCTCCCAGTCGGCGAAGAACCGCGTGGCCAGGAACAGCGCCGCGGCCCAGGCCAGGATCAGCATCACCCGCCCGGCGCTCTTGCCCGGTTGCTGGCTCATGGCTTGGCACTCCAGCCGCCTTCAGGGGCGGCAAAGCGCCAGACGATGGGGCGGGCCTCGCCATCGGCGCGGGCGCCGTTGTTGTTGTCCAGCCCGATCCAGGCACCCTTGGCATCCACCACCAGAGCCTCCGCCAAGCCGTAAGGCTGTGGATAACGCCGGTGTTCCAGCAGCGCCTCGGCCGCAAAGGACCAGCACAGCTCGACCTTGGCGCTCTGCGCATCCCGGCGGCAGATCTGGTAGGCATTGCGCTCCAGGGTGAACAGCTTGCCGTCGAACAGCGACAGGTCGGCAAAGTCCCGGGACACCGCCTTGGCGTTGGGCACCTGCGGTGGCTGCATTTCCGAGCCGGCCTCACTGAGCAGCACGCAACCGCCATCACAATCCCAGGTGGTCTGCCCCCGCTTGATCAACAACAGCCCGCGCCGCTCTCGCTCTGCCGCCAGCCAGATCCGGTCACCGGCGGGGTTCACCGCCAGGCCTTCGAACAAGGCGTTGAAATGCAGGAGCATGCCGCTGGCCCGCGCTTCACGGACCATGATCGGCGAAATCTTCAACCAGGCCGGAGCGCCTTGCGCCGGGACTTTGAGCACCGTGGCGTGAGCTTCGCTGACCACATATTTGTTGCCCGCGGTGTCGCAGGAGATGCCTTCGAAATCCAGGTCGCCGCCACGCACGAAGGACGCGGCCCAGGTCCGCGACTTCAAGCCCCAGGGCAAGCCCGTGTCCGGCACCGCCGGCACTTCCAGCTGGAGGGCCTCGGCCTGCCAGACGCTGTCGCGGGTATCGAGCTTGTAGATCTGATCGTCGTCGCGGTCGGAAACCGTCCACAACTCCTGGCCGCACAGCGCCAGCCCAGACAGATTGCCGCCGCGCATGCCTTCCACAGGATGCTCGGACAGCAAGGTCAGTTCGGGCGCAGGCGCGGCCACCACCGAGGTTGCCAATAGCGCTAGGGCCAGGGCAAAACCTCTGTGCATCAGGCCAGCACCTCGGCCAGGTTGCCCTTGGACTCCAGCCAGGATTTGCGATCACCGGCGCGTTTCTTCGCCAGCAGCATGTCCATGATTTCCGCGGTGGCCTCGACGTCGTCCAGGGTCAACTGCACCAGGCGCCGAGTGTTCGGGTCCATGGTGGTCTCGCGCAGCTGCGGCGGGTTCATTTCACCCAGCCCCTTGAATCGGGTGACCTGGGGCTTACCGCGTTTCTTCTCGGCCACCAGGCGGTCGAGAATGCCGTCGCGCTCGGCCTCGTCCAGGGCGTAGTAGATTTCCTTGCCCAGGTCGATGCGGTACAGCGGCGGCATGGCCACATAGACGTGGCCGGCATCCACCAGCGGACGGAAATGCTGGACGAACAGGGCACAGAGCAAGGTGGCGATGTGCAGACCGTCGGAGTCGGCGTCGGCGAGGATGCAGATCTTGCCGTAGCGCAGCTGGCTCATGTCCTCGGCGCCCGGATCGACACCGATGGCTACCGCAATGTTGTGCACTTCCTGGCTGGCCAGAACTTCGCTGCCGTCCACTTCCCAGGTGTTGAGGATCTTGCCGCGCAGCGGCAGGATCGCCTGGAATTCCTTGTCCCGTGCCTGCTTGGCCGAACCACCCGCGGAATCACCCTCCACCAGGAACAGCTCGGAACGCATCGGGTCCTGGCCAGCGCAGTCCGCCAGCTTGCCGGGCAGTGCCGGGCCCTGGGTAATGCGCTTGCGCTCGACCTTCTTGCTGGCCTTCAGGCGGCGGCCGGCGTTGCTGATGGCCAGCTCCGCCAGTTGCATGCCCAACTCGGGGTTGGCATTGAGCCACAGGCTGAAGGCGTCCTTGACCACTCCGGACACGAACGCCGCCGCCTCACGGGACGACAGCCGCTCCTTGGTCTGGCCGGAGAATTGCGCGTCCTGCATCTTCATCGACAGGACGAAGGCGATGCGCTCCCAGACGTCTTCCGGGGCCAGCTTCAGGCCGCGGGGCAGCAGGTTGCGGAATTCGCAGAACTCGCGCATGGCATCCAGCAGGCCCTGGCGCAGGCCGTTGACGTGGGTACCGCCCTGGGCCGTGGGGATCAGGTTGACGTAGCTTTCCTGAACGCTGTCGCCGCCTTCAGGCAGCCACAGCAGGGCCCAGTCCACCGCTTCCTTGTTGCCTGCCAGGCTGCCGCAGAACGGCTCGTTGGGCAGGCGATCGAATTCACTGACCGCGTCCACCAGGTAGGAACGCAGGCCATCTTCGTAATGCCACTCGACCTTCTCACCGCTGGACTTGTCCTCGAAGCTCACCAGCAGCCCCGGGCACAGCACGGCCTTGGCCTTGAGCACGTGCTTGAGGCGGCTGACGGAGAATTTCGGCGAATCGAAGTATTTCGGGTCCGGGGCAAAGTACACGCTAGTGCCGGTGTTGCGCTTGCCGACGGTGCCGACCACTTCCAGCTCGCTGGCCTTGTAGCCGTCGGCGAAGGTCATCTGGTATTCGTTGCCGTCGCGCTTGACCCGTACCCGCACCTGGTTCGACAGGGCGTTGACCACGGAAATACCCACCCCGTGCAGACCGCCGGAGAACTGGTAGTTCTTGTTGGAGAACTTGCCGCCGGCGTGGAGCTTGGTGAGGATCAGCTCGATCCCGGAAACGCCCTCTTCCGGGTGGATGTCCACGGGCATGCCGCGGCCGTCGTCGGAGACTTCCAGGGAGTGATCGGCGTGCAGGATGACCTGTATCGACTTCGCATGGCCGGCCAGGGCTTCGTCGACACTGTTGTCGATGACTTCCTGGGCCAGGTGGTTGGGCCGCGTGGTGTCGGTGTACATGCCCGGGCGTTTGCGCACCGGGTCGAGTCCCGAGAGGACTTCGATGGCGTCTGCGTTATAAGAGCTAGCGCTGGGAGTGGCCATGGGTTCTCGTCGTTAGTCGTTCAATGAATATGGGGCGAGGCTTCACAGTGCCGTGAAGTCGATCGCCTGGTACTGATCGGCAGTGATGCCGGCAAAATTCAACATTGCCGGCAATTGTCCGGTAAATCCTTGGAAACTATGATCGCCGCCGGCCTGGATGCGCAAGGCACAGGCGCGGTAGTAGCGCTCGGCGCTGCGATAGTCCAGCGTCTCGTCCCCGGTCTGCAACCACACCTGATAACGCTGCGGGTCCTGGGGTGGCGCGACTTCCAGCGCCGCCAGCGCCGCCACGTGATCGTGGGTCAGTTCCCAGGTTTCGTCGGTGTACAGGTTCTTCTGCGTGCCCAGATAACCGTCGAACATCCGGTGCGGGCTGACAGCAGGGTTGATCAGCAGGGCTTTCAGACCATAGCGCTCGGCAAGGTGAGTCGCATAGTAGCCGCCGAGCGAGCTGCCGACCAGCAATGGACGACCGAGTTCGGCAATCGCCTGTTCCAGCTGGCCAATGGCCTGGCGCGGATGGTGATGCAGGGCCGGTACGCGCAATTGCTCGCCCAGCCCCAACTGCTCCATGACGCGCCGCAACTGGGAGGCCTTGGTCGACGCGGGCGCACTGTTGAAGCCGTGGATATAAAGGATCGAACCGGACATGCGAACTCCCTGTGCACCTGGGCAAAAGCCGCAGTTTACAGGGATGACGGCAGCTAACGAAGCCGCTTCAGTAGCCGTTGCTGCCGTAATCGATGCTGAATGCGTAGCCGTGGACCCGTTGTACACCGGTTTCCAACCGTCCATCGGGCAGCAGGCGCAGCCAGCGATAGCCGGGCACCTGTTCTTCGACCTTGAAATCGTCGCTGCCGGGCTCGAACTGGATGCAGGTGGAGGGTGAGGCCAACAGCCGCACGTCGCCACGCAAGCGGTCGATCTCCTGATGCACATGCCCCCAGAGCAAGGCGCGAACCTGGGGGAAGCGGTCGAGCACGGCAAACAGCGCCTCGGCATTGCGCAGGCCGATGGGCTCCATCCAGGCGCAGTCGATGGACACCGGATGGTGGTGCAGGCAAATCAGGTGATGACGCTCGGGCGCCTCGCCCAGGGAGCGGGCCAGCAATTGCAACTGGTCGTCCTGCAGATAGCCCGGCACTGAACCGGGCACCGAAGAATCCAGCAGGGTTATGCGCCAGTTGCCGATATCGACGACCGGTTCCAGCAGATCGCTGTCCCGCGTCGCCAGTTGCATGACCTGTGGCTCGTCGTGATTACCGGGCAACCAGCGGCCTGGCGCCGGAATCTGCCGGGTCAATTGACGAAAGCGCTGATAGGACTCCAGAGTGCCGTCCTGGGACAGATCGCCGGTGGCCAGCATCAGGTCGATACGCGGCTGCTGCGCCAGCACCAGGTCGATGACCCGTTGCAGGCTGTCGGCGGTGTTCATGCCCAGCAGCGCACCGTCGGTGTCGGCAAACAGATGGCTATCGGACAGTTGCACCAGCAGCACCGAGTCGTCGGCAGTCAGTGCGGATACGCTTGGCACGGCGTTCTCCCGGTGCAAGGGCACAAAGCATGATGAAGGCGGTAATTATGCTGGGGGAAGCAAAAAAGAGGAAACCCAGGAAGCGGACCCAGTTCACATCTAGCGCACGGCTTCGAACTCGTGCCCACAGGCCAGGCAATGGCTCAGCCACTCACCCAGGAAAACATTCAGCTGGGCCTTCTCGTCGGGCTGGTGCATGAAGGCATTCGGATAGGGATAGATGCTGCGAAACCGCCGGGCATGCTCGGCGCTAATGACTTCCGCCATGCGCGCATCGTGATAGACCTGCACCTCCAGTTGCGGCACCGGCAGCCAGGGCAGACTGTGTTCCTGGCGCACCTGCAAGGTGGTGGTGTAAGGGCAGGTCAGCACCACTTCCAGGGCCAGGACGCCGAGCATCTGCTCGCCCTGGGTCACGGCGATGCGCCGAGCCACAGGCTGGTTGCGCATGTCAGGCAGCAGGCGCATCAGTCGGGCATAGTTGGCCTCGCAGGAAGCTTGCAGCCCCGCCAGATCCACCCGATAGCGGTCGCGTACCTTGTTTACGACCATAACCCCCTCACTTCAGCGCGATTGAGCGCCAGCCACTGCAAGGCAATGATGCTGGCGGCATTGCAGATCCGCCCATCGCGCATGGCCTGCTGCGCATCTTCATAGGCCATCACCGAAACCCGGATGTCTTCCGCCTCTTCCTCCAGCCCGTGCAACCCGCCGGCGGCACTGCTGTCGCATCGTCCCAGGAACAGATGAACGAATTCGGTGCTGCCCCCTGGCGACGGGAAATACTCGATCATCGGCCACAGCGCCGAGATATCCAGGCCAGCTTCCTCCTGCGCCTCACGACGCACCACTTCTTCCGGCTGCTCGTCCTTGTCGATCAACCCGGCCACCAGTTCCACCAGCCAGGGCGTGGCGGCCTTGCCCATGGCACCGATGCGAAACTGTTCGATCAGCACCACCTCATCGCGCTGCGGATCGTACGGCAGTACGCATACCGCATCGTGGCGCAGCAGAACCTCACGATTGATTTCCCGCCCCATGCCACCGGCGAACAATTCATGACGCAGTTGCAGGCGGTCGAGCCGATAGAAACCCTGGAAGCAGTTCTCGCGCCGGATGATCTCGACGGCACTCGGCGTGGAGTTGGCAAAGTCAGTCATAGCAATCCTCGTGTACAGCCTGTTCGTCCCGAGGATCCCCCTCGACTTCGCGCCATCCTAACGCGCCCGCCGCTGCCGATGCAGCCCCTTTAGCCTCAGCGGGATAGACGGCGAGGGGCTAAACCTAATCTAATTGCCTCTATTGAGCTTAGTGGCGAACCGACTGCCTCGCAGGCAGTCGAAGCCGGTAACCCATGCCTCCCCCTGGTTTATGAAGGACGCCCATGTCGCTTGTCAAAATCGCCTCCGTGGCCTGTATCGCCCTGACCCTGGGCGCCTGCCAAAGCCTGTTTCAGCCAAGCTACAACACGCCGCTGGAAACCAAGCGCGAGAAGTCCGAGCAGCTCAAGCCCGGCTGCAGCGGCGCCGACTGTCCGCTGGTCAACCTCGACACCGTGCACTTTCCCGCCGAGCCGCAACTGGATGCCATCGTCGAAAAACGCCTGCTGCAAATGACCCGCACCAGCCCCGACGCAGCGCTGCCGGCCAGCCTGGAAGCCTACCGCGAGCAGTTCCTGCGCAGCGCAGCGGACCGCCACGGCATGTACCTGCAATCCAAGGTACGCGAGCAGCATGACGGCCTGGTGATCATCGAGCTGGCCAGCTACCTGGACACCGGTGCCGCCAACGGCACCCCGGGCCGGGGCTTCGTCAACTATTCGCGCCAGCAGCATCGGGCGCTGAGCCTGGCGGACATGCTGCTGCCCGGCCAGGAGGAGATGTTCTGGAAGGCCGCGCGGGTCGCCCACAACAACTGGTTGATCAGCACCCACCTGGATCGCGAAGCCGAATTCATCAAGACCTGGCCGTTCCAGAAAACCGCCAACGTGGCGCTGACCCAGAAAGCCGTGACCCTCAAGTACGACGTCAGCACCATCGCGCCCTCGGTGCTGGGCCATATCGAATTGCAGATTCCCTACGACCGCCTCAAGGGCGTGCTCAAGCCCGAGCTGTTTCCCGGGAACTGACCCCCCGGCCCAGCAGCCACTGCAACAGCCCTGCCAGCAGCAGCGACGGCAGGGTAGCCCCGACATCCGGATACAGGTTGGCCAGCAGGTGGTAGGTGCTCACCCCACCCAGCCAGGCCAACAGCGCGGTCCAGCGCCAGGCTGACAGCGAATCATCCCCGCAGCGTCGGCGCAGGATGAAGTGATCCACCAGCACCACGCCAAACAGCGGCGCGAACACCGAGCCGATCAGCAGCAGGAAGTTCTGGTACTGGGCCAGCGGTGCCAGGCAGGCGATCAGGGTGCAGAGCACACCGATGGCCAGGGCCAGGTGCTCGACCTTCAGGCGCAGCAGAATGCCACTGGAAACCGCCGCCGAATGAATGTCGGCAAAGGCGTTCTCCGACTCGTCCAGCAGGATCAGCAGCAGCGGAATCCCCAACCCGGCACCGGCCAGCGCCAACAGCAAGGCATTCACCTCACCGCTCGGGGCGAAGGCCAGGGTGTAGGCAACGCCCAGGCTCATCAGCCAGAAATTGCCGATGAAAAAACCCAGGGCCGTGCCGCCGAACACGCTCTTGGCGCGCTTGCCGAAGCGCGAGTAGTCGGCGATCAGCGGCAACCACGACAAGGGCATGGCAATGGCGATGTCGAAGCCTGCGGCAAACGGCATCGAGCCATCCCCGGCCTGAGCCCGGAGCGCCGCCAGGTCGGCCCGGGCGAACAGGTTCCAGGTCAGCCACAGGCACGCCGTGAGCAATAGCCAGATGCCCCACTTGCGCAGGATCCGGCGGACAAAGGTCAAGGGGCCACTGACCGCCAGCAAGGTCGCCAGGGCACCGAAAAACAGGGTCCAGAGCAGCGGATTGGCCAGCAGGCTGCCTTCACTGAAGGCCCGGGTGCCCAGGAGGCTGGCGGCATCGCGCATGACGATGATTTCAAACGCGCCCCAGCCCACCAACTGCAGCAGGTTGAGCAACGCCGGCAGACTGGCGCCGCGGCGGCCCAGGCTGAGCTTGAGCGCAGCCATGGACGACAGGCCGGTGTCGCTGCCGATCATCCCCACCGCCGCCAGCAGCAGAACGCCCACAGCGGTGCCAAGAAAGATCGCCAGCAACGCATGAGACAGCCCCAGGCCCGGCGCCAACAGCGCACCGGTCTGCAGTACCATCAAACCGATGCCGAGGGAGAACCACAGGGAAAACAGATCCCGGGCGCCAAACACACGCTTGTCGGCGGGCACCGCAAGATTGGGGGAATAGGTACTTGGACTGTTCAAGGGATATATCTCAAAAGGGACAGGAGCAAGCTGCAAGCCTCAAGCGTCAAGAAAAAGCACGTCGCCCTTTGCTTTCCACTTGAAGCTTGCAGCTCGTGGCTTAGACCTTCTTGTACAGCTGGCTGCCTTCCTGCTTGAAGCGCTCGGCCTGCTCCGCCAGGCCCTTGGCGACGTCCACGTCCACCGCGTCGATACGCTGGTTGGCCGCGTACTCGCGAACTTCCTGGGTGATTTTCATTGAGCAGAACTTCGGCCCGCACATGGAGCAGAAATGCGCCACCTTGGCCGAGTCCTTGGGCAGGGTTTCGTCGTGGTACGAACGGGCGGTATCCGGGTCCAGGCCCAGGTTGAACTGGTCTTCCCAGCGGAATTCGAAACGCGCCTTGGACAAGGCGTTGTCGCGGATCTGCGCGCCGGGGTGACCTTTGGCCAGGTCGGCGGCGTGGGCGGCGATCTTGTAGGTGATGATCCCGGTCTTCACGTCATCCTTGTTCGGCAGGCCCAGGTGCTCCTTGGGCGTGACGTAGCAGAGCATGGCGCAACCGAACCAGCCGATCATCGCCGCACCGATGCCACTGGTGATGTGGTCGTAACCTGGAGCGATGTCGGTGGTCAGCGGGCCGAGGGTGTAGAACGGCGCCTCGTCGCAGCACTCCAGCTGCTTGTCCATGTTTTCCTTGATCAACTGCATCGGGACGTGGCCCGGGCCTTCGATCATGCACTGCACGTCATGCTTCCAGGCGATCTTGGTCAGCTCGCCGAGGGTTTCCAGCTCGCCGAACTGAGCTTCGTCGTTGGCATCGGCAATCGACCCCGGACGCAGGCCATCTCCCAGGGAGAAGCTGACGTCGTAGGCCTTCATGATTTCGCAGATTTCGTCGAAGTGGGTGTAGAGGAAGTTCTCCTTGTGGTGCGCCAGGCACCACTTGGCCATGATCGAACCGCCACGGGACACGATGCCGGTGACCCGCTTGGCGGTCAGCGGCACATAGCGCAGCAGCACCCCGGCGTGGATGGTGAAGTAGTCCACGCCCTGTTCGGCCTGTTCGATCAGGGTGTCGCGGAACAGCTCCCAGGTCAGGTCCTCGGCCACGCCGTTGACCTTTTCCAGGGCCTGGTAGATCGGCACGGTGCCGATCGGCACCGGCGAGTTGCGGATGATCCACTCGCGGGTTTCATGGATGTGCTTGCCGGTGGACAGGTCCATCACCGTGTCCGAACCCCAGCGGATGCCCCAGGTCAGTTTCGCCACTTCTTCCTCGATGGAGGAACCCAGGGCGCTGTTGCCGATGTTGCCGTTGATCTTCACCAGGAAGTTGCGGCCGATGATCATCGGCTCCAGCTCAACGTGGTTGATGTTGGCCGGGATGATGGCGCGGCCGCGGGCGATTTCCTCGCGCACGAACTCGGGGGTGATTTCCTTGGGGATGCTGGCGCCGAAGCTGTGGCCGGCGTGTTGCTGCTGCAGCAGGCCGGCGGCGCGGGCCTCTTGCAGCTTCATGTTTTCGCGGATGGCGACGTATTCCATCTCGGCGGTGATGATGCCTTTGCGCGCGTAGTGCATCTGGCTGACGTTGGCCCCGGCCTTGGCCCGGCGCGGGTTGTTGACGTGGGCGAAGCGCAGCTGGGTCAGTTCCGGGTCCGCCAGGCGCTGCTGGCCGAAGTTGGAGCTCAGGCCGGGCAGGCGCTCGGTGTCGCCACGGTCTTCGATCCACGCCGAACGCACATCGCCCAGGCCCTTGCGCACATCGATCACCACGTTCGGATCGGTGTAGGGGCCGGAGGTGTCGTACACGGTCACCGGGGCGTTGATCTCGCCACCGAAATCGGTGGGGGTCACGTCCAGGGTAATTTCGCGCATGGGCACGCGGATGTCCGGGCGCGAACCCTGGACATAGATTTTTTGCGAGCGGGTAAAGGGCTGAACCGATTGTTGGTCGACTTGGGCCGACTCACTGAGGTTGCTAGCGTTTTTTAGTTTTGTCGTCATCACGGGCTCTCCAGACAGCATCCAGGCAGTGGATTGTTGTCGGAGCGAACCTGTAACGGACGGACGCACCCTGTCTAAGCAACTAGTGAGTGCAGTGCTTGGTACTCGAGGGGTGTTCGATTGTCGAACAACATCCCGGACGAAGCACAAGAGGACTCGCCGGGTGACGAGAAATCTTGTTCCCTACGCAGGCGCTAACCTGATCAGGTTCAACGGGATCCGGATTATCCGATCTCAGCCTCATAGCAAGGCACCCCGACAAGAACCGCGCCAGTCTAGACAAAGCCGGGACAGAACGCCAACACCGGTGCAATAAGCAGGATGAATGGCGTAATTGCAGGATTGTTGCCATAGGTCAGCAGCTCTACACTCCCTGCCCTATGTCGAACCTTGACGCTCCATGGACCGCGCCTTAGCCTTGGCGCCTGGATTATCTCCGTAATATCAACTCTAGGGATCGCCGAATGCTGCGCAAACTCTCACTGGCTGTTGCCGTGTCTTGTGCGTCCAATGGAATGGCATGGGCAGCAGAAGCGCCTTTGACCACCAAGACCGATCTGGTCAGCGTCTACCAGGAAGCGATGGACAACAACGCCGATCTGGCCGCTGCCCGCGCCCAGTACGGCGCCCAGAAGGAAGTGGTGCCCCAGGCCCGCGCCGGGCTGCTGCCCAACCTCTCGGCGGGGGCGGACATCAACAACACCCGCACCAAGTTCGATGAGCCATCCATGGCCTCGACCCGCAGCGGCAACGTCTACCAGGCGACCCTGGCCCAGCCGCTGTTCCGCGCCGACCGCTGGTTCCAGCTGCAGGCCGCCAAGGACATCAACGAGCAGGCTTCGCTGCAGCTCTCGGCCACCGAACAGAACCTGATCCTGCAAAGCGCGGAAAACTACTTCGCGGTGTTGCGCGCCCAGGACAACCTGGCCTCGACCAAGGCCGAGGAAGCCGCCTTCAAGCGTCAACTGGACCAGTCCAACGAACGCTTCGACGTGGGCCTGTCGGACAAGACCGACGTCCTGCAGGCCCAGGCCAGCTACGACACCGCCCGGGCCAACCGGATCCTCGCCCAGCGTCAGGTGGATGACGCTTTCGAAGCGCTGATCACCCTGACCAACCGCGAGTACAACTCGATCCAGGGCATTGTCCACACCCTGCCGGTGCTGGCACCGACGCCCAACGACGCCAAGGCCTGGGTCGACACCGCCGCCCGGCAGAACCTCAACCTGCTGGCCAGCAACTACGCGGTCAGCGCCGCCGAGGAAACCCTCAAGCAGCGCAAGGCCGGGCACGCCCCGACCCTGGACGCCGTGGCGCAGTACAAGAAAGGCGATAACGACGCCCTGGGCTTCAGCAACCCCAACCCGTTGACGCGCTACGGCAGCGATGTCGAGCAGCGCTCCATCGGCCTGCAACTGAACATCCCGATCTACAGCGGCGGCCTGACCAGCTCCCAGGTCCGCGAGTCCTACTCGCGCCTGAGCCAGACCGAGCAGCAGCGCGAATCCCTGCGTCGCCAGGTGGTGGAGAACACCCGCAACCTGCATCGCGCGGTGAACACCGATGTCGAACAGGTCCAGGCCCGACGCCAGTCGATCATCTCCAACCAGAGCGCCGTGGAAGCCACGGAAATCGGCTACCAGGTGGGCACGCGCAACATCGTCGACGTGCTGGATGCCCAACGTCAGCTGTACACCTCGGTGCGCAACTACAACAACAGCCGCTACGACTACATCCTCGACAACCTGCGCCTGAAACAGGCCGCCGGCACCCTCAACCCCGGCGACCTGCAGGACCTGTCGCGCTACCTCAAGGCCGACTACAACCCGGACCGCGACTTCCTGCCGCCGGACCTGGCCAAGGCCGCACAGGAGCAGCTCAAGGCTCGTCCCTGAAGCCTGGAGCCATGAAAAAGGCCACCTTTGCGGGTGGCCTTTTTTTGTGGCCGCTACGCAGCCGAACGCAGCCTGCGGCAGCGGCTACAGACGGACGATCAGTGCCTGCTCAAGAGACGATCAAGGCCATCCAATAACCGCTGCAAGGCCCCCTGGTTGGCCTTGAGCACCTTGAGCCCGGCCTCGGCCATCTTCTGCGCATCCCGGGGCAACTCGAACAGGCGCTGCACCGCCACCGCCAGCCCTTCGGCGTCATCCACCTCCTGCAGGGCTCCGGCCTCGCGCAGCATCGCGGCGATTTCCAGGAAGTTGAACAGGTGCGGCCCGCTGATCACCGGCTTGGCCAGCGCCGCCGGCTCCAGCAGATTGTGCCCGCCGTTGGCCACCAGGCTGCCACCGACAAAGGCGCTGTCGGCCAGGGCATAGAGGAACAGCAACTCGCCCATGGTGTCCCCCAGCAACACCGAGGTGCTGGCGTCCACCGGCTCCCCGGCGGAGCGGCGAATGGTCGTGAAACCCTGTTGCCGACACAGCTCGTACACCGAGTTGAAGCGTTCCGGGTGCCGTGGCACCAGAATCAGCAAGGCATTCGGGTAACTGGCCAGCAGTTGTCGATGGGCGTCGAGCACCACGGCGTCTTCACCTTCGTGGGTACTGGCGGCGATCCATACCGGGCGGTCCATGGCCTGCCACTGCTGGCGCAGCTCACGGGCACGCACCAGCAGTTGCGGATCGATGCTCAGGTCGAACTTGATCGAGCCTGTCACTTCCACCGTCTCGGGACGCGCGCCCAGCTCCCGGAAACGCTGGGCCTCGGTCTCGGTCTGCACCGCGAACAGGCTCATCTGCGCCAGCATCGGCGCCGTCAGAGCGGCAAAGCGCCCATAACCCTTGGCCGAGCGCGCGGACAATCGGGCATTGGCCAGGGCCACCGGAATCCCGCGCCGAGCGCACTGGTCGATGTGGTTGGGCCACAGTTCGGTTTCCATGATCACCGCCAGCTTGGGTTGCACCCGATCGAGAAAGCGCGCAGCAGCGCAAGGCAGATCGTAAGGCAGGTAGCAATGCTGGATGCGCGGCTCATGGGCGAACAGCGCCTGAATGCGTTCGGAGCCGGTGGGGGTCATGCAGGTCACGGTAATCGGCAGTTGCGGATGACGGGCCAACAGGGCCCGGATCATTGGCGCCGCGGCAATGCTCTCGCCCACGGACACCGCATGCACCCAGATACCGCCGGTCTGCATCACCGGCAAGCCCAGAGAGAAGCGTTCGCCAATGCGCTTGGCATAAGCCGGGGCCTTGCGCGAACGCAGCCACAGGCGAATCGCTACCAATGGCAGCCCCAGGTAAAACAGTGCGGTATAGAGAGTTCTATTCATGGCGGCGGAGTTTATCGGTTTTTTAGCCGATCGCCTTCAGGTGCACGGCAAAACGTTCCGCCAGCCAGCGCGCGGCCGGCCCCAGGGGCTCGTCGCGGCGCCAGGCCAGCTCCACCACCAGCGCCGGCGGCGTCCATTCGCTGACCAGCTCCACCATCTGATGCTGATAGGTCGGGTACTGCACCACATGCCGCGGCAACCAGGCCCAGCCAAGGCCACGCATCAGCCATTCGGCCATCACGTAGAAACTGTCCGCCCGCCAGACCTGGGGGCTGACTTGCTCACCACCGGGATAACCACTGAGTTGCGGGGCGATCAGCAACTGCCGGTGCCGGGCCAGTAGCTGGCGATTGACCCGTTTTTCATGGGCCAGGGGATGCCCCACGGCACACACCGTGACCATTTCAACGCTGCCCAGGGCCTGACGCTCCAGGGTTTCGGGCATCTGCTCATGGTGGAACAGCAAGCCCAGGTCGGCCCGGCGCTCCACCAGCTTGCGCGCCACATCGCCCTGGGCGCCGCTGGCCAGTTGCACCTCCAGGCTGGGAAAGCGCTCGGCCAGGGCTTCCAGGCTGTCGAGCACCGGCTGATAAGGCATCGCCTCATCCTGGGCCAGGCGCAATCGCGCCTCCTGGCCCCGCATCAAGGCCAGGGCCCGGCCATTGAGGCGATCGCACTGGCGCAGAATCTCCCGCGCCTCCTGCAACAAGGCACTGCCGGCTTCGCTGAGCTTGGGCTGGCGCCCGCTGCTGCGCTCGAACAGGCTGACCCCCAGGTCCTCCTCCAGCAGAGCGATGGCGCTGCTGATGGCCGATTGCGCCTTGCGTTGCTGGCGGGCCACCGCGGAAAACGAACGCAGCTCGGCGACACTGACGAACAGCCGCAACTGCTCCAGGTTCCATTGCATGTTCATAGCGCAACCTATCTCCATAACAGATAGGTAATGACTTTACCCCATCTGGGCAGTCTCTAGAATGCCGACCTCAGAAAGCAGTCCCAAACACGAGGAACCCTCCCATGAACGCTTACTACTACCTGGCCATCGCCATCTGCGCGGAAGTGATTGCCACTGTTTCAATGAAAGCGGTCAAGGGCCTGAGCACACCGTTGCCCCTGGCGCTGATCATCGTCGGCTACGGCGTGGCCTTCTGGATGCTGACCCTGGTGGTGCGCACCGTCCCGGTGGGCGTGGCCTATGCGGTATGGGCCGGCATGGGCATCGTCATGGTCAGCATTGCCGCGCTGTTCCTGTACGGCCAGAAGCTGGATATCCCGGCGATGCTGGGCATGGCGCTGATCGTCCTCGGCGTGGTGGTGATCCAGTTGTTCTCGAAAACCGCCGGGCATTAAAAAGCAGCCTCAAGCGACAAGCTTCAAGCGGCAAGAGTGAGTGCCATGCTTGCAGCTTGAGGCTTGAGGCTTGAAACTTGCGCCTTCGTTTTGTTTACCGAGGTCGCTGCATGCCATCCGCTATTTCCACCGATGTGCTGATTGTCGGCGCAGGCGTCGCCGGTCTCTGGCTCAACGCCCGCCTGCGGCGCCAGGGCTTTTCCACTGTACTGGTGGAAAGCGCCAGCCTCGGTGGCGGACAGAGCGTGAAGTCCCAGGGGATCATTCACGGCGGCGCCAAGTACGCCCTGCACGGTGCCCTCACTGGCGCCTCGGAAGCCATCGCCGACATGCCCCGGCGCTGGCGCGAGGCCCTGGCCGGTACCGGCGAGCTGGACCTGTCCGGCGTGCGCCTGCTCTCCGAATCCCACTATCTCTGGTCCCCCGGCACCCTGGCCGGCAACCTCACCAGCTTCTTTGCCAGCAAGGCCGTGCGCGGCCGGGTCGACCAGGTCAAGGGCGAGCAACTGCCTCCAGCGCTGCAGGACAAGCGCTTCAAGGGCAAGGTCTATCGGCTGGCCGAGCTGGTGGTGGACGTGCCCAGCGTCATCCAGCGTCTGGCGGACCTGGGCGGCGACAGCCTGCTGGCCGGCCAGAAGATCGAGCCACTGCGCGAGAGCGGTCAACTGGTAGGCCTGCGGATCGACGAACGGGAAATTCGCGCGCAGCGCATCGTCCTCAGCGCCGGTGCCGGCAATGCCGAGCTGCTCCAGGCGCTCGGCCTGAGCCAGCCGGCCATGCAGCGACGCCCGCTGCACATGGTGCTGGTCAAGGGACCCAGCCTGAAACCGCTGTACGCCCATTGCCTGGGCGGCGGCCCCAAGCCGCGGATCACCGTCACCACCCATCCGGCCGCCGACGGCCAGTGGGTCTGGTACCTGGGGGGCGATCTCGCCGAAGCCGACGGCGTGGCCCGGGAGCCGGCGGCGCAGATCGCTGCGGCCCAAAAGGAACTGGGACAGCTGCTGCCCTGGGTCGACCTGAGCCAGGCGCAATGGGCCACCTTGCGAGTGGAACGGGCAGAACCGGCACAATCAGGCCTGACCCGCCCGGACAACGCCTTCCTCGCCGGACAAGACCGCCTGCTGGTGGGCTGGCCGACCAAACTGGCCCTGGCGCCGGACTTTGCTGACCGAGTCCTGGCGGCCCTGGAGCGCGATGGCATTCGCCCTGGCCCTAGCCCGGCCCTCCCCGACCTGCCCAAGCCGCCCCTGGCGCAAACGGCCTGGGAGCAACTGCTGCCATGAGCCAGCCAACCCTGCACGACCTGCATCGCCCCTTCGGCAGCACCGGGCTGATGGTTTCCCCCCTGGGCCTGGGCACGGTCAAGCTGGGCCGTGACCAGGGCGTGAAATACCCCAACGGCTTCCAGATCCCGGACGACCAGGAAGCGCGCATGCTGCTCAAGCTGACCCGCGACCTGGGCATCAACCTGATCGACACCGCTCCGGCCTACGGCCGCAGTGAGGAACGCCTGGGCCCGCTGCTGCGGGGCCAGCGTCAGGAATGGGTGATCGTCAGCAAGGTCGGCGAAGAGTTTGCCGACGGCGTGTCCCGCCACGACTTCAGCGCCGCCCACACTCGACTGTCCGTGGAACGCAGCCTGCAACGCCTGGAAACCGACTTCATCGACCTGGTGCTGGTGCATTCCGACGGCAACGACCTGGCGATCCTCGAGCAGTGCGAGGTCTACCAGACCCTGGCGCAGCTCAAGCAGGAGGGCAAGATCCGCGGCTTCGGCTTCTCCGGCAAGACCGTGGACGGCGGTTTGAAGGCCTTGGAGCAAGGCGATTGCGCCATGGTTACCTACAATCTGAACGAACAGGCCGAGCGGGCGGTCATTGATTATGCCGCCGCCCAGCACAAGGGCATCCTGGTGAAAAAGGCCCTGGCCAGCGGCCACGTGTGCCTGAGCCCGGGCACCGAGCCGGTGCGGGCCAGCTTCGAATTGCTGTTTGACCGGCCCGGTGTGGCCAGTGCTATTGTCGGGACCATCAATCCGCTGCACCTGGCCCATAACGTGACGACTGTGGCACAGGTTCTAGGGGCTGTTCCCGCTGGGTGATAGGCCCTGGGCCAAAACTGATGCCGCCGACGCGGCCGACCCCGACGCAAGAAGGAGCCGAGATGTCGCGACCGCTGATTAGAAAGAACCCCAGCAACTTCAAGACCCTGCCCCTGTTCGTCGAAGCGACTCCCGAAGGCCTGTGCTACCAGAGCGTGGGCATGCCGCTGAACTTCGCCCAGACCCTGCAGCGCCGACGCCCGGTGACCGTGGCCGATAACCAGCGTTTCGCTCTGGAGCTGGCCAACCTCGGGGTCTCGGTGCGCCTGACCCTGCATTGGCAGAACCGCGATTACTGGGTACTGGTGCGCCAGCACCGCCAGGATCGCGGCGACGTGGTGCTCAAGCTGATCTCCGGCTATGTGCCGGCCCATGAGCTGAACCTGCCGCTGCTCACCGCCATTCAGGAAATTGCTGAGGAATGCCTGCTGGAAACCCCGGAAGGCTGGCTCGGCGGACGCTTCAATGACACCTGGCTCCCCGCCCCCTATGCCGGGGCCCTGCACTACCGCGAAGCCTTGCCCTTTCGCCTGACGCCGCTGTCCGGCGCGGCGCGGCCGGTGCGTTGCGCCAACCTGCAATTGCTCGAGCGTCCCCAGGCCTATGTGCACCTGCCCACGGCATCGCTGCAGTTGATCTACGACCTGCGCCTGGAGGTGCCCCGGGAAGCCAAGTCCCTGAGCCTGTTCCACGTCGATGAACGCCTGGAAGGTGATCAACTGGTGGCCCGCCTGGACCGCAAGCGCCCGGACCTGTACCTGATGCCCCTGGAGAACGGCGAACCTTGCGCCGAGCTCTACACCCTGAGGAAGGACCAGTTGCACCCGGCGAGCACCCGTGGCCTGTACCTGGCAGAAAGCTTCGCCCTGCAGGAAGGCTGGGTGGTGCGCGACGAGCGGATTCGCTGGAAGGACTGGCTCAGGCAACGAGGCCTGAGTGAACCGGAGAAGGACTCGAAACTCTCACGCCTGACCGGCAAGGCCCGGCAGATCCTGCGCAAGATGGTTCCGGCCAAGGCCAGGCGCCAGGGCTGAGGCAAAAAAAGGCGCCTGGAGCAGGCGCCTTTTTTCACTGCGGCCGTTACTCGGCCTTGTCGGTCTTGCGGATCTTCTCGACGATGGCGGTGGTCGAGCTGTTCTCGACCAGCCCCAGCACCTTCACCGTGCCGCCATAAGCGGTGACGATATCTGCGCCCACCACCTGATCGATGCCATAGTCGCCGCCCTTGACCAGCACATCCGGCCGTACCTGGGTCAACAGGTTTTCCGGAGTGCCTTCAGGGAAACTGATCACCCAGTCCACGGCGCCCAATCCCGCCAGCACCGCCATGCGTCGGTCGACACTGTTGATCGGCCGGCCGGGCCCCTTGAGGCGACTGACCGAGGCATCGTCGTTGATCGCCACGATCAGCCGGTCACCCTGGGCCCGAGCCTGTTCCAGGTAGGTCACGTGGCCGGCATGGAGAATGTCGAAGCAGCCATTGGTGAACACAATCTTCTCGTTGTGTGCCCGGGCGTCGTCAATCGCCAGCAGCAGCTGGTCGAGGCTCAGGACCCCACGCTCGGAACCTTCCTCGCGCTGGATCGCCCGGCGCAATTCCGGCGCGCTGATGGCGGCAGTCCCCAGCTTGCCGACCACGATGCCCGCCGCCAGATTGGCCAGGCCCACGGCATGGGGCAGCTCTTCACCGGCAGCAATGGCAGCGGCCAGGGTGGAGATCACCGTATCCCCGGCACCGGTGACATCGAACACTTCACGGGCACGGGCCGGCAGGTGCAGGGGCGGGTGCTCCGGACGCAACAGGGTCATGCCATGCTCACCACGGGTCACCAGCAGCGCTCCCAGCTCCAGATCGTGCATCAGCTTGGCGCCCTTGCTCACCAGCTCGTGCTCATCGGCACAGCCGCCGACGATGGTTTCGAACTCGCTGAGATTCGGCGTGATCAGGCTGGCGCCGCGATAGATGGAAAAATCCTTGCCCTTGGGATCGGCCAGCACCGGAATGCCCCGCGCCCGCGCCGCCGCGATCAGTACCTGATGATTACGCAGCGCGCCCTTGCCGTAGTCGGACAGCACCAGCACCTTGATTCCGTCGAGCAGGGCGTCGACCTCGGCCGCCAGGGCCAGAGCGTCAGTGGCGAACGGCTCTTCGAAATCGATACGCAGCAACTGCTGGTGACGGCTCATGACCCGCAGCTTGACGATGGTCGGCTGGTGAGCAATGCGCTGGAACAGCGCCCGTACGCCCGCGCCTTTCAAGCTGTTGGCCAGACTGTCGGCAGCCTCATCGTCACCGGTCACCCCCACCAGAGACGCCGGAGCGCCGAGAGCGGCGATGTTCAGGGCAACGTTAGCGGCACCACCCGGGCGGTCCTCGATTTGCTCGACCTTGACCACCGGCACCGGTGCCTCAGGGGAAATCCGTGAGGTACCACCATGCCAGTAACGGTCGAGCATGACATCGCCGACCACCAAGACAGGGGCTTGATCGAATCGCGGCATGGACAACTTCATGGAGCATCCCACATACAAAATGAACAGGGGCGCGATATTAACACAGGGTTGGCGCCGTCTCGTTTGAGAGCTTTACGCGGGATGTATCACACACATTATCTGCTCACTTTTTGAACACCCGACTCAAAATAAACTGCACCGCATCGGACAATTCGATTTCATCGGTATTGACCTCGCAATCTGCGCGCTCTGGCGCTTCGTAAGGACTGTCCAGACCGGTGAAATCCTTGATTGCTCCTTGCAGAGCAGCTTGATACAGGCCCTTGGGATCACGTCGGGCGCACACATCAAACGGCGTGCTGACATAGACCTCGAAAAACTGCCCAGGACCAAACAACGACCTGGCAATCGCCCGACCAGCACTGAAAGGCGAAATAGCCGAGACGATCACAATCAATCCGGCGTCGACCATCAAGCGCGCCACCTCGCCAATACGACGAACATTCTCTTTGCGCGCCTCGATTCCCATACCCAGATCGCTGCATAAACCGGTGCGCAGGTTGTCACCGTCCAGCACAAATGTATGGCGACCCAGCTCATTGAGCTTGATCTCCAACGCGTTGGCCAACGTGGACTTTCCAGCGCCCGACAGCCCCGTCAGCCACAGACAACAAGGCTGCTGTTGCTTTAACGCAGAGCGGGCATCCACTGACAACGATAGGGAAAAGGGACGGATAGCGGGAGCAACCCCAGTAGAGGCCGGAAAGACTGAAGAGTCACTCATAACCCAGGACCTCATAATCACGCTGATAAGCACGCCTGACCAAGCGCCGCGTACGCAAGGAGCAAAACTCCCTGACCGGCTCATTTCGACGGTCAAGGGAAACATTCAGATGTGGCAATAATGTGTCCACTCCGAGTCGCTTACACAGATGGCGAAAATCTCGCTCAATATGCTCGTGCCGGCCTAGAAAATCCATGGACATCCGCCCCATCTGATCAACAAGAAAGTCTGTCTGAGGCGCAAAGTGGAGCTGACGACGCAGGTTGTCCGGGTGCAACCACTGCGCAACGAAATCGTCGAAGTCTCGGTAGCTGGTCACCAAGGCCTGAGCCTCCCGGTCACGCCGCCCCATGTTATTGCCCCGCAAGTAAGCGTACGCCGAGTAAGCCCGCTCCAAGGGATCGCGGACAAAAGCGAACTTGAAACTACCCGCGCAGTGTTCGGGGAACTGCTGCTGATACCAGTAATACGGTAAATGCCCTGGCCACCGACCATCTAAAAACGCAGAGCACAGGCTACTGCCACCACATTTGGGTACATGAATGAACACACACTTATGCGTCACAAAACTTTTTGGAAGCGCAATGTTCGCAGACAGAGACTTGTTCACAGCCTGCCGGTCAACCACTGACAATCGCCCCAGCAAAAAAGCCCTTTGATTCTTAGGAAGCAGTTTCCACAACAGACGTTGCAACATCCGATTATCCACGCAAGAAGGTTAGCCCTCTCGTTCATCATTCGAATCGAGAGGGTCAACATAACAAACGCTGGAGAAGGAATTATTTAGCTTTGGTCAACCCTGTAAGGGTATTGATACAAATGCCCGGGCGCATTGCGCGCCCGGGAATATCAGACGATATCGGCCTCAGACGGCGCGTCCAGCCCCATGGCGTGCAGCCGCGAGTAGTAGCCACCCATGGCCAGCAACTCGAGGTGAGTACCACGCTCGACAATTTCGCCGTGGTCCATCACCAGAATCAGGTCAGCCTTCTCGATAGTGGACAACCGGTGAGCGATAACCAGGGTGGTACGCCCTTTCATGACCTTGTCCAACGCTGCCTGAATATGCCGCTCCGACTCGGTATCCAGTGCTGATGTCGCCTCATCCAGAATCAGCAACGGTGCATTCTTCAGCAACGCCCGGGCGATAGCCAAGCGTTGACGCTGGCCACCCGAAAGGAGCACGCCGTTCTCTCCGACTTCGGTATCCAGGCCATGGGGCAGTTCAGCAATGAAGTCCATCGCATAGGCATCTTGGGCAGCCTTCTCGATATCCGCACGCGGCGCACCGGCCAGGTCACCGTATGCAATGTTGTTGGCAACGGTATCGTTGAACAACGTCACATGCTGCGTGACCTGAGCCACGTGTCGGCGCAAGTTACGCAGCCGGTAGTCTTCGACCTCCACGTCGTCGAGCAGTATTTCTCCGGTTTCATGATGGTAAAAACGCGGAATCAGGCTGGCCAATGTCGACTTACCACTACCAGAGCGCCCAACCAAGGCAATCATCTGCCCTGGCTCGGCACTGAAGGTAATGTTCTTGAGAACCTCACGCCCGGTCTCCGGATACGTGAAGCTCAAGTTGCGTACTTCAAGGCGACCACTGATACGATCTCGTTCGATCGTACCGCTATCGACTTCAGGCTCAACATCCAGTTGCTCGAAGATACTTTCGGCACCAGCAACGCCCTTTTGAATCGTTGAGCTGACTTCCGACAACTGCCGAATCGGTTTAGGCAGCAAACCCGCGGCAGTGATATAGGCCACCAGATCACCGGCTGTTGCATCGCCCCGCAAGAACAACACCAGGAACATCAATGCAGCCATGGCGGAGTAAATCACCAGTTGCAACATGGGGGTGTATACAGCGCCAGTCTTGGTCATGCGCAGCTGTTTTTCGGTGTTGCTCTGGCTAGCCGCGGCAAAGCGCCGCTGCTCATAGCCTTCACCACCGAAACTGCGCACCACTCGATACCCCTGGATCGCTTCCGAAGCAACATGGGTCACATCTCCCATGGCGACCTGGATCTTTTTGCTCTGCTTGCGAAATTTCTTGCTGGTACTGCCGACCATCAGGGCAATCACTGGCAGGATCGCCAGCATCACCAGCGTCAGCTTCCAGTTCATCCACAACAGATAAACAAATAGAAAGACCACTGTCAGGCCTTCGCGAATGACCACTTTGATCGCGTCGGTGGCCGCCCCCGTAACCATAGTCACATTGAAAGTGATACGGGAAATCAGGTGCCCAGAACTATGAGTATCAAAATAGCGATTGGGCAGGACTAAAAGCTTGTTGAACAGTTCGACACGCAGGTCGTGGACCAACCCCAAGGAAACCTTGGCCAGGTAGTAGTTGCCCAGAAACGACCCCAAACCTTGCCACGCGGCGATCAGGACGATCAGCAGCGGAACAGCCATCAGCAACTTCAGATCTCTCAGATACGGCACATTGGGGAAGAACACCACATCGGGATTGCTCAAGCCATCAACGAAGTATTTGAGGATTCCCGCGAGCATCGGCTGGGTAGACGCAAAGATCACGAAGCCCACGATACTCAACAGAAACATGCCAAGGTACGGCCGTACATAGCCCAGCAGCCGGAAATAGATTTTCAGGCTGGAATCCTGTTCCGCTTTGGGCGGTGCGTCACTCATCATCGGGCTCACTGGTTAGGTAGAACGGCGAATTTTATCACAAGCCTCGGGCTTGGCCCGAGCCCAGACCAAAACGCTGGCCAAGGCAATTGGAAACCAGGAGATGAACCACTCGGCGCGAGGTGTGCCTGTCAGGCTTGCAGCATCGAACTGCATCGCCAGAAATGAGAACCCCCATATCCCGATGATGCCCTTGCCATATTGGGTATCACGCGCCTTCCACGCTTGCCATAGCACTCCGAACCACAGCCCACACCAAAGCAGCAGGCCCGGCAGACCGAGTTCGATGGTCACATGGGTGAACAGATTGTGAGAGTGATCGAAATAGAGGTTATCGGCAAAGACCTTGTAATCGCCGCCCAATCCCAAGCCGCCCCAAGGCCGCTCAGCAATCATGTGCAAGGCCGCCATGAAAATCTGAGGACGATAGGAAACGCCACGAGACAAGACCAGAGACTCCATTGCCCAGAACACCGCCAACGCAGCGACAACCGCCGCTGCCGCGATCAACGTACTGCGCCGGTCACGACACCAGATAGGCATAGCCACGATGCTCAGAAGCAGTGCCAGAGCGGCGCCTCTGCTTTGGCTCAGCACCACAAAGAGTGCGAGCAGCCCCATTGCCAGCAACCAAGCCACCTGCATCCAACGGCCGCGAGGCACCCAGTGCAGCATCCACACCGCAGCCAAACCAATGACGTAAGCACCAAGAATCGGATGAGACAGCTGGCCTAACCCCTCAAGACGGGCATACCAGGCATTTCCTTCAATGCCATAGAATTTGATCACTGCAATCAGCGACGACAATGCCAGTCCGAAACCTCCCCACTGCATGACTCGAATGACCCGCTCGGGTCGAGCATTGGCAAACACCGGGAAGAACAGCAGGAAGACGCCGATGTAAAGCAGGCGCTTGGCCTCACGGGAAGGATCTTCTACGTTGGTCCAGAGCAAACTGATCCCGCCCCACACCGCCAACAACAGGATCATCAGGCAGATCCAAGTTTGCGAACGCCAGACTTCCTTGAGCCGATCACGGGCAGGCCATGCAAAAACCAGGGCCGGCAACCAGAGAAAGAGCACCAGGCCCTGCTGATAGATCTTGTTGGTCGGCGCAAATGCAATAGCCAGTAAAAACCATAACAGTCCACAGACCATCCATCCCTGCGCCCAACGATTTGCTTGCATTCCTTCCCCCTCATCACGGCCAACCACCCTGACCGGCATGGTTAAAACCCAAAACTTTCGGCATCATTACCGACCACTGTGCCCGCGACTCCGAGAAGGCTCCGACGATGCAATGTTCAAGGCTTTCCCAAGCCGCTCTAACTTCAATGACTGAAGGCGCCAGAATATTGGAAGCCGACAGCTATGGTCCTAAAGTCTACCTGCTGGCAGACGGAGACATCCTCAAACTGTTTCGCCGCAAACGCCTTTTTTCTTCAGCGTTGTTTCACCCCTACTCCAAACGCTTCATCGACAACGCGGCGGAGTTGCGCAAGCGTGGAATCCCCACCTTGACCGTACTCAAGTTCTTCGAACTAAGTGCCCCCGGCATGACCGCGGTGCTTTATCGACCATTACCTGGGCAGACACTGCGTCAAATGGCCAGCCAGAAAGACTTTGACTGGCAACAGAACCTCGAGCCGCTGGTGGCCCTGATTCGTCGATTGCACACGGCCGGCATCTACTTCCGCTCATTACACTTGGGCAATATCGTGATTACGCCCGACAATGAAATGGGGCTGATCGATGTAGCCGATATGCGTTTCTTGCGGGCGCCGCTGCCTCCCAGGCTGATCAAGCGCAACTTGCAGCACTTTGCACGCTATATTGCGCGCGAAGAGCTGAACGAACGCTTTCCAATGCAGGCACTGGAACAAGCGCTGTTACCGGCATGAAAACAGCCGCCGCGAGGTTTCAGTGAAATCTGTCCAGGCCCGCTCCGGCGCCAGCGCTCGCGACTGACCATCAAGGATCACCTCGGCAGACGCTGAAAATGCGCGCTCCATGAGGTTGCTCCAGGCACCGGCATCGTCCGGCGGCGCATACCAGCCGGCCTCAGCCAACTGCTCCCGGAATACCGCAAGCTCACTGGTGAGCACCGGAACTCCCGAGATCACCGCCTCTTGCAAGATCAAGCCCAGCCCCTCGTCCAGCGATGGAATGGCTACCCAGTCAAACGCTCGATAAAGCGTTGCGGCCTCTGGCAGATGACCTGGGAGGAAAACTTTGCCACTCAAGCCCAAACGCTCGATGCCGGCCTCAAGGGCGAGCCGCTCGGGGCCCTCGCCGACAATGACCAAGCGCGCATCGGGTCGATGCACCGACGCGGCAGCAAAGGCCTCAAGCAGACAGGCAAAGCCCTTGCCACTCACCAAGCGGCCTACCGCACCCAGCACTGGCGAGGCTTCCAATGGCACTCCCAAGCGAGCTCGAGCCTGCTCACGAGACAGCGACCCGGCACGAAAAGCGACCGGGTCGTAGGCGCTGCGCAAGACTGCAACAGGCCGGCGCGTGTCACATTCAAGGGATTGGGCGAGAGTGTTCGACACAGCAACCAGCGTCAGCTCAGAGTCCGAGAACCTCTCAAACAGTTTGAGATCGCTCCCGCGCAGGCGAGTGGTGCCATGAAAAATGACCACAGCACGCACCCCTGGCACAGTCCTGAGTACTGGCAGTAAGGCTCGCGCAACACCGATACCATCCAGAAGCACCACTTCCACGTCTTTCGGCAGGGCCTTTTTAAAACGCATGCGCATCCAGGGAGCCAACAACTTCCAGATGCGCCGCTCCTTGAGCTGGTCAGAAGACAGATTCCACTCGACAACGTGGTTGCCCAGATCGCCAACGCCCGCACTTCCTTGAAGCAGCCAAGTGTTGATCGATGCACAGCCCTCAACGCGAGAAAGTATCTGTTGATGTACCTTCTGCACCGAAGCAAAGGCAGAGCCGCCGGCCCACATGATGTTAAGAATGCTCATTGAAAAAATGACCTTGATACGTGGTTTCGCAAGCCCGCCATGTGCAATTCAGTGATGCCTGGTCGACCTTTGATCAAATAACTGAACCCGACGCGGACGATATCAAAAAGCCACTAAACATTCCCGACAAGTCGATATCAAACACCCAGTCGCAACCGCAATCTTTCCACCAGACTCAAGGGAGCACGCGCTCTCAAGGGCGGTTGGAGCGCATCTACGATACGCCGGCCAATCTGGGCAAAACTGAACTGTTTGACCGCAAGTTCCTGTCCATTACGAGCAATATCCGCCGCCAGTAACGGATTCATGCGCAAGTGGACCAACTTCTCCTGCAACTGAGGGATGTCCTTGTAAAACACGACGTTGACCATGTCTTTGAAACCCAAGGCCTCATTCTCGGCAGCCCCTTGATCGAAGGCCAGCAAAACACAGCCACAAGCCATCGCTTCAAAGTTCTTGATCATGTACTCGCCCATACCCACGTCGGCACTGACGAAAAAACGAATCCGATTGAGGGTCGCGCAGTACTCTTCGCCTGACTTGGTTCGCGTGACCACCAAAGGTTCAACCCGCGCCAGTTCATCCAGCAATGCCTTGCGGCCGCTATAGGCAACACTGTTGGTACTGCCGACAAAGGCCAGTTCGATATCACGCTCACGCCCTTGCTCCTGCAAAAGCGCCTGATCGTAACCCTTGGGTACGAACACCGCGTCGAAACCTTCCTCGCGCAAGCGCTCGGTCACCATATGCCCTGAACTGATCACCCGCGCCCAAGGCAAGCGGCGGTAATGGGCACTGAACTTGCCCGTGTACTTGCAGGGAATGTAATTCTGATAAGCATCGTGCTCGAGAATCACCAAGTTGGGCACGGTGCGAATGAACCCGACCTGGCGTATCTCCTGCTTGAAGCGCAGGAAGAAGATGATGCGGTCATAACGGGAAACATCGACCTCCCGCCGGAAGTAACGACGCAAGTTGCGTTGCTCGTCGCTGCTCAGCCAGCGCACATCGCATTCACAATTCTCGGCGACGCCTTCGTACAAACGATCCAGGATGGCTCGCTGTTCTTTCTGCACCAGAAATAAAACCTTCATCATCTTCCTTTCGACGCTGAGCAGTCCGAGAAAAAAATCGACATTGCCCTGTTGTCTTGGCACAAGGCAGTTTTAAAGCAACAACTCACAAACGCCAGAACAACTCATGCCTGCGAACCGCCTTGCGGAAAAACTCGTTTTCACCGTAAGTCGACCCTGAACGGCCGGCCAACCAACGCTGCAGGTATCGTCGGACACGTCGCTTGAAGGGCGCTGATGGCTGCAAATCATGCATCATCCCCAGCGCCATCGCCTTGTCAAACTGCTCGGCCTGGGTCAGCGACAGGCACCACGGACGCAGGGCGGCCGGAGCATCGAAGAGCGGTGGCAAGGCGACGCCGGCTCCAGAATCGCCCATGGGCCAGCGGTCATTGTCATGCAGGTGGTTGGCGTACCCGAGCACGGTGTGCGGTTGCCAGTCCAACCCTTGCAAGGCCTGCATCACCGCCGCCTGGGCGCAGATATGGTCGGGATGCGGGTCCAATGACGGGTGCGGCAGCACTATCACTTCAGGCCGGGCCTTGAGCAACAGCGCCCGCAGATCCGCCAGCAGGTTGTCCCAGGTCGGCAGGCCGTCCCGGTCGGCAGG
The DNA here is from genome assembly GCF_001547915.1 of Pseudomonas sp. St29. Classification (NCBI taxonomy): domain Bacteria; kingdom Pseudomonadati; phylum Pseudomonadota; class Gammaproteobacteria; order Pseudomonadales; family Pseudomonadaceae; genus Pseudomonas; species Pseudomonas sp. St29. Next base: position 596,990 of record NZ_AP014628.1, on the reverse strand, counting down.
CAAGGGGAACGGATTGAACTGACGGAACAGGCGGATATCGTTCAACTGCGCCTCACGCGAGGCTACCGGCTGCTGCGGATCGGCCTGCATGGCCGGCAGTTGCAGGCAGAAATACCCCAATTGCACGCAGTGAGCCTCGGGCACTCCAGCCCAGCGAGGCACGGCGATACTGTCCCAGGCCCGCAGGCGGCCCTTGATACGCGCCGCCTCGACCGGGCTCATGCCCATGGCCTGATAATGTTCGGCCTCGATTTCACCCGCCGTCAGGGTCACGATCCAGGCTTCGTCAGCCTGACTGTACAAGCCGAAGGCTGCCAGTTCGGCATCATCGGCATGGGGTGCGATCACCATCACCCGCTGACGCCGGTAGTCGGGGTCGCGCCAAGCCAGCAACCGAGGCTGGACCTGAATCCGGCAGAAGCGCCCGCGCAGTTGCAGCTCGCCGCGAACCAGGGGACCGGCCAGGCCACTGAGGTTGAGATAGCGCAGGCCATTGACCCCGCGCTCGAACGCCTGGCGATCAGCGCTCGGACCACCCAGCACCTCAATGGCCGGGTCGAGAAATCGTCCGATCCAGGAGCTCTTGACCTGCACTCCGAGAATCAGGGTTTCATCCGCGCCCAACTCTGGCGCCGGATCCAGCAACAAACGCCCCGCCTCCAGACGCACCGCGACCTGCCGGGCTTCATGACCGAAGTCGTAGCAGTAGTCATCCTTGGGCGAGTAGAACAGGTGATCGGCAAACCAGGCCTCATGAGCCAGCCAGCCAAGCACCGCCAACAGCAGCGGCAACCACCAGGCCACCAGCACCCCCACCAGCAGCAACAGGACCAGACCCGCCAACAGGACGATTCGTTTGTTGCGCCGGTGGCGCTTGAGCAATTGCTGCTTGCGACTCATGGACGGACTCACACCTGGAAAACCGGCACAGGATTGCACCAACGATCCTTGTATTCACGATCGGCGCGACCGAAGGAAAAACGCAGCGGTTTGTTCAAGGCCCGGGCCTGCTCCCAGGCGCTCTGGGTATTGAGGAAACTCAGCACACTGCCGGGGCTGAACTCCCGCGTCTCGGGATCGACCCCCCCATTGACGTACTCGACGCTGATCCACTGCGGGGCTTCGACCCGGTAGATCAACTGCACGGCAATCGGCGCATCGTTGAGAAAGATCACCGAGCCAATCAGCAGCTCGCGCAGGCGCTCCAATACCTCGGCCATGCGCTCGGCCCCCGTCGCGGCAAAACCCCAGCGACGCTGGAACAGATCACAGTAGATCGCCGCCAGCTCAGCACTGCTGAAATCAGTGACTGCACGCACCACGCCGCCGGCCTCCTCCAGCAGGCGCAGTTCGCGGCGCTGGTTGTAGCGAAACTTCTTCGACAACTCTTCCGGAGTGCGGGCCATGGCCAATTGTTCGGCTTGGGGCCTGAGGGCGGTGAAGCGCCCCTGGTTGAGCGCGGAAAGATAACGTCCGCGATGGCGCAGTACGGCCTGGGCCTCCGCGGCGGCCGGCAGGATCAGCTCGGCATTGCCGATATCGAACAATCCCTTCTTGCCGGCACGCTTGAGCACGTCCTTGGACAGCGCCAGATCACGCCCCCACGTGGCGATGGCCGCCTGCAACTGGCCGTTGTGTTCCCAGGCCAGATAACGCACAGGAATCTGCGCCAGGTCCGCCAGTTGCTCGACCACCAGCGGGTGAGTCGCCACGCTGCCACCAAAGCGCTGCCAGGCATCGGCATAGGTCGATGCGTCAATGACTGACCAGCCGCGTTCGCGCCAGCCTTGAAATCGATTGAGCATCAGCCCCTCGCGGTCAGATCGGTGACTTGCGGCAAACGCCAGAATACGTCGCGTACGGCACGGTCGGAGAAACGCTCACGCAGGCGATCAAGCATCAATTCGGCGCAGACCCGCCGCTGATGATCATCCATCGCGGCCAGGTGCTGCAGCCCTTGCGCCATGTGCTCGACGTCACCCAACGGAAACAGGATGCCCACGCCCTCGACCACCTCCTTCGCACCACCACAGGCGGTGGCCAAAAGGGGCACGCCGGCGGCCATGGCTTCCAGCAGGACCATGCCAAAGGGCTCGTGGTCGGAACTCAGGGCAAACACATCGAACGCGCGGAAGTAGCGCCGGGCCTGCGGCACCTGCCCAAGGAACAGCACGCGATCGGCGATTCCCAGTTCCCGGGCCAGGGATTTCAGCTCCTTCTCCAGGCGGCCGGTACCCAGGATCGCCAGCTGGCTGTGTGGCGGCAGTTGCGGCACGGCGGCAGCAAAACCCCGCAGCAGAGTGGCCTGGTCCTTGTCCGGGTGCAGGCGCCCGACATTGCCGACAATCCAGGCCTCAGCGGACAGGCCCAGCTCGCTGCGGGCCTGGGCCGCGCTCAGTTGTTCGGCTTGCAGCGCCTCAAGGTCGATACGGTTGTACAGGGTCTGAATGCGCTGCGCCGGCCATTTCGGCAGGCAGGCGCGCATATCGTCACGCACCGCATCCGACACCCCGAGCAGGCTCAAGCGTTTGCGGAACAGCTGGGCAAACAGCTTGCGGCTGCCACGCTTGTAATCGGAAAACGCATGATGGACGCCAATCACCGGCAAGCCCGTGCCCAGCAGGGCAATGTAGATCGGCTTGAAGCGATGGGCGATGCAGAAGCTGAAATCGCGCGAGGCCGCAATCTTGCGCAAGTCACGGATCGCGCCCAGCTTCAGGCCACGAATGGCCTTGGAGCTGTATTCCATGAACAACACTTCATCTGACGCACAGCCCGCCGCCACATCGGCATCGGCGGCCCCGGTCAGAAACACCGTGGTCACCCGATAGCCGCTGCCGGCGAACAGATTGGCGTATTGCCGGGCGCAGTCCAGGAACGGCCCGTCATAGCCGTGACAGAACTGCAGCACATGGCGTTCAGCCGAGCGTGTCATAAGGGTCCACGCCGTCTTTGACCACCAGAATGTCTTCCATGATCAGGTACTGCAGATCGGACCCATAGAACATGTTCAAGGCGTCGGTAGGCGAACAGATCATCGGCTCGCCGCGGCGGTTGAGCGAGGTGTTCAGCGACACGCCGTTGCCGGTCAGGACTTCCAGGGCCTTCATCATGTCGTAGTAGCGCGGGTTGTATTCACGCTTGAGCACCTGGGCCCGGGACGTGCCGTCCTCGTGGACCACTTCCGGCACGCGGGTCTTCCACTCTTCAGCCACTTCGAAGGTGAAGGTCATGAACGGCGCCGGATGGTCGACCTTGATCATTTGCGGACCAACGGTGTCGAGCATCGACGGGCAGAAAGGCCTCCAGCGCTCGCGGAACTTGATCTGCTCGTTGATCCGGTCGGCCACGCCCGTGGCGCTCGGGCAACCAATGATCGAGCGACCGCCCAGGGCCCGCGGACCGAACTCCATGCGCCCCTGGAACCAGGCCACCGGATTGCCGTCCACCATGATCTTGGCGATGCGTTCCGGGGTGTTGTCGATCTGTCGCCAGGCCGGTTTGTTCGGGTGGCGGGCACAGGCGGCGATCACGTCTTCGTTGCTGTAGGACGGGCCGAGATAGACGTGTTCCATCTTCTCCACCGGCACCCCACGGGCATGGGAAACGTAGGCCGCGGCACCGACGGCGGTACCGGCGTCGCCGGACGCCGGCTGCACGAACAGTTCCTTGACCTCGGGACGGGCAATGATCTTCTGGTTCAGCTTGACGTTCAGAGCGCAGCCACCGGCGAAGGCCAGCTTGCCGGTTTCCTTGAGGATGTCGCCCAGGTAGTGGTCGATCATCTGCAGGGCCAGCTTCTCGAACAGCGCCTGCATGCTCGCCGCGTAGTGGATGTACGGCTCGTCGGCGATGTCGCCTTCGCGCTTGGGACCCAGCCACTCGATGAGTTTTGGCGAGAAGTAGAACCCCTTGCCCTTTTCTTTGTAGCGGCGCAGGCCGATGACGTTGGCGTAGTCGGTGTTGATCACCAGCTCGCCGTTTTCAAAGCTGGCCAGGCGCGAGAAGTCATACTTGCTGGCATCGCCATAAGGCGCCATGCCCATGACCTTGAACTCGCCGTCGAGCATCTCGAAGCCGAGGAACTCGGTGATCGCGCCATAGAGGCCGCCCAGGGAGTCCGGATCGAAGAATTCCTTGATCTTGTGGATCTTGCCGTTTTCGCCGTAGCCGAAGAAGGTGGTGGCGTATTCGCCCTTGCCGTCGATCCCGAGGATCGCGGTCTTCTCCTTGAAGCCCGAGCAGTGGTAGGCACTGGAGGCGTGGGCCAGGTGGTGCTCCACCGGCTCGATCTTGACCTTTTTCGGGTCAAAGCCCAGTTGCTCCAGGCACCAGACGATCTTCTTGCGGTAGCGCTTGTAGCGACGGTTGCCCATCAGGATCGCGTCCAGGGCGCGGTCCGGGGCGTACCAGTAACGCTTGGCGTAATGCCAGCGAGCCTTGCCGAACAGGCTGATCGGAGCAAAGGGAATCGCTACCACGTCAACGTCGGAAGGCTTGATACCGGCCTGTTCCAGGCAGAACTTCGCCGACTCGTAGGGCATGCGGTTCTTTGCATGCTTGTCGCGCACGAAACGCTCTTCTTCAGCAGCCGCGATCAGCTTGCCGTCGATATACAGGGCTGCTGAAGGATCATGGCTAAGGGCGCCGGACAGGCCAAGAATCGTCAATGCCACAGGGGTCTAGCCTCGTTTAGTCTGCATGCGGGCGCGATGCGCCTTGAAAATAAAGTGTGCTCGCAAGGGGCGAGAAACAACGAAAGGGCGCGATTATAACTGAAAAGCAGGGGCAAGCCTCTAGCCGCAAGCGGCAAGCCAGGGCGCCGCGGCCACCAGGGCCCGCAGCCGCTGCCAGCAACAGCGGCCATGGGTCGCAGGTCAGGCTTGGGTGGAATGGGCAGTCTTGGGCAAGCGCTGATCAATCACTTGATACAAATTGCTGCTTTCGGGCCAGTTGCGCATGAAGCGCGCGCGATCCCGGGCATAAGCCGGGGCGAAACTGCTCAGGCTGGCGTGCTGGCACATGGAGTCAAGATCGATCAACGCCCAGCGATCCTGGTGCCAGAACAGATTGTGGCCCTTGAAGTCGCCATGACTGATGCGTTCCTTGATCAGCTCGGCAAACAGCCGGTCCAATGCCAGCAACTCCGATTCCGGCGCTGCGCCGCTGTCCACGAACGGCGCAAAACGCTCGATGATGTCCGGCCCCGGCAGGTATTCGGTGACCAGGTAGGCGCGCCGGCGCAACCAGAAACAGCGCTGTTCCAGCAGAGCCAGGGGCTTGGGGGTGGCAATGCCGAGAAACGCCAGGCGATTGCCTTCGCGCCAGGAGTGCCAGGCCCGGCTCGGGCGCCAGAAACGCTTGAGCCAATGAGCGAAGCCCTTGATGTTGTAGCGCTTGACCACCAGGGTCCGACCCGCCACCACGACCCGGCCGACACTGGCCGCTCCGCCGGTCTTGTACAGATGGCCCTGGTCGAGCAAGGCATCGGCCTGTTCCAGCACCGGCCGCATCGCCGCCTCTTCTTCGCGACGGATCGCCCGCAGGGCGAACGGCCCGCGCTGCACGCTGAACAGGGTGCAATCACGGCCGACCTTGTTGAGAAAATCCCGCAGCCGCCAGCCACGCACCTTGTTCACCTGTTTTTCCAGGGCTTCCAGGGGCAAGGCATGCTCGGCATTGCCGAGCAGGTAGTGCACCAGCAGCTCTTCGGTGAAGGGCTCCAGGCTCTTGGGCAACTGGGCGAAGAACACCCCAAGGTTCTCCAGCACCCGGGACCGGGACAGCGGTTTGCCAGCCTCTTCGACGCAAATCCCTGCGCCATCGATCAAATACAACTGGCCGGCATGGCGCAGCAGATTGTCCAGATGCAGGTCTTCCTGCCACAGGCCCTTGGCGTGCAACTGGGCAATCGCCCCGAGCGCCTCGGCCAGCACCGCCGTCTGCTCATCGGCCAGCACCGGCAGGTTCTCCACCTGCTGCCAGGCCTCGCCCAGGCTCTGCGCCCCTTGCAGAAACTCAAAGAGCAGCCAGCCGCCCTCGCCTTCCTGCAAGCCGTCGGCCAGCAGCAGAGGCGTGGTCAGGCCTTGCTGCGCCAGCAGGCGCACGCCGTTCAACTCTCGCTGAAAATGCCGCGCGGCCTTGGGCCCCACCAGCAACTTGGCCAGCACCGGGCGGCCTCGCCAGACCCCGGCGCCCACATAGCGCTGCCCCGGCAACACCCGCAGCAAACTCAGCAATTGCAGTTGCGCCGGGCCGGCGGCATCCGCCAGTTCCAGGCTCAGGGGCAGGGCCGGGCTGCGCCCGCTGTTCTTCAGCTCGGACAAACGCATCAGCGAGATTCCTTATGACTGCTGCGAGCACTGAGACGGGACAGCCAGGCCTGCACCAGGGAACTGTCTGGAGACTGATCCAGGTACGCAGCCAGCAGCGCGCGCACTTCGTCGCCGCTCCACACCGAAGCCCGGCGCAGCAAAGGCTCAAGATCCTTGACCCGATCACGCTGCCCGAACAATAGAGGCCGGGTTTTCTCCAGGTCGATCAACTGCGCCTGATAACCATCGCCGTGGCCCCGCAGGAAAATATGCTTGGGATAGAAACAACCATGCACCTGACGCAGGCTGTGCAGCTGCCGGGCCAGTTGCCCGCAAGCCTTGAGCACCGCCTGACGCTGCAGTTCGCTGAGCTCATCCCAACGCAACAGCAGCCCATCCAGGTCGTCCCAACCATCCAGGGCCCGGGTCAGGAGAATCGCCCGGGACTCGCCCGCCACCTTGCGCATGCCAAAGAACACCGCCTGCAAGGCCGGAATGCCCAGCAGCTGATAGCGCCGGATATTGCGGAACTCCCGAGCGAAACTCGGCTCGCCGAAAGGCCGGTGCAAGGTGCGGGTCAGGTAGTTGGTCTGACGCTTGAGATAGAACCCCTGCCCTTCCACATCCAGGCGAAAGACACTGCTGCTGCCGCCGCGGCTGGTATTGGGCTCATCCACCGCAGCCAATTGCACGGCCCACAGCTGGTCAAAAGTGCCGAGGCCGTTGCGCTCCAGCAGCGCACGCTCCTCCGGCGCCAGGAAATCAGTCATTCACGCCCCTCAAAAAATCTCACCACGTGGCGAATGCGCTCCTTGTCCGAGGCGCTCAGCCGGTTGCGCTCGCGGTACTGCAGATAGAAACGCAGGCGCTGAGTGGCCGACAGATGATATTTGGCCACCTTGTCCAGGCAGGCCAGATCCTTGGTGATCCGGTACTTGAGCCAGAATCCACGCCAGAAATCGCCGTTCGGACAGTCGATCAGGTACAAGCGGTCCTGGTCGTCGACCAGCAAGTTGCGCCACTTCAAATCGTTGTGGGTAAAGCGATGGTCGTGCATCACGCGGGTATGAGTGGCCAGCTGCTGGCTGATGCCATCGACCCAGCGCCGGTCCTTGAGCCGTGGATCATTGCGCTCGGCCAGCACCGAAAGGTCCTCGGTACGCGGCAACTCGCGGGTGATCATCGCGCCTCGGGAATAGGCCAGGCAGCGCCGCTCCAGCCCCCAGGCCACCACATCCGCCGTGGGAATGCCCCACTTGGCGAAGCGCTTGAGGTTCTGCCACTCGAACTTGACCCGCGGCTTGCCCAGGTAGCGCCGCAGGTTCTTGCCGGCGCCTGTGTAGCGCTTGACGTAATAGTGAATGCCGCCCCGTTCGACGCGAATCACTTCGGACAGCGGATCACGGGTCAGGTGCTCGCCCTGCAGGGCGAATACCGCTTCCAGACTGCCGAAATCCTGCGTCAACTCCTGATAGGCGGGGTCCAGATTCCAACTCGCCATCAGAGTGCGTCTCCGTAACGTTGCTTGCGGGCGTAGAGTTTTTCCGCCTTGCCCTCGAGCCAGGACAGCAGCGCCGCCTCTTCACCCAGAATCTGCCGCAGCGGCTGCTGGAAATAGCCCTTGAGGAAACGCAGCTTGTCGCGGCGCGTCAGACCGATGTCCAGGGCCGAGAAATACAGGGCCGCCAGGTCCTTGTTGCGCCAGCGCAAGGTGATCTTCGGCCGGGTCTGGGCCCGATGCAGATCGATCACCGAGAGCTTGAGGGTCTCCGGGGTGATGGGCCGGTCTGTGTGCAGCAGGAAATGACAGATGTAGCAGTCGCGATGGTTGACCCCGGCGCGGTGCATCATGCCGGTCATGCGCGCCACCTCGGCGATCAGCGCGCGCTTGAGGGCCGGCGCAGGGGGCTGCTTGACCCAGTCGATGCTGAAATCTTCCAGGCTGACGGTCGGCGCCAGCTCTTCGGTGACGATGAACGAATGCTGATCCGCCGGATTGCTGCCGCGCTCGCCGTAGGCCACCGCGGTCATGGTCGGCACACCGACCTGATGCAGACGCTCCAGGGCCCGCCATTCCTGACCGGCGCCAAGCACCGGCAACTTGGCGGTGAGCAGATTCTTGACGATCTCACCCCAACCGATACCACGATGGATCTTCACAAAATAACCGCGGCCGGCGACCTCCGTACGCAAGGTACGGCGCGCTTCCAGCTCACGGTAGACCTGACCCTTCAGGCCCTCGACAGCATCGAACGCATCGCGTCCGGCCCACAGGCTCTTGAAGGGTTCGGCAAGCATCAACTTCATCGGTGTTGCTCCGCCAGAATCACATCCGCAGCATGCTGCGGCATGCTGTAAAGGTCGGCCGTCTCGGCGAACGCCAGGCCATTACGGCTCCAGGTCGCGCGTGCCGCGTCGTCGGTCAACATGGTGTTGAGGTATTGATTGAGCTGGCTCTGCTCGAACGGCTCGTCCAGCACCAGGCCGCTCTCGGCCTCGGCGATGTAGTGGGCATAGCCGCAGACCGCACTGACCAGCACCGGCAGCCCGGCCACCAGGGCCTCGAGCAGGACGGTGCCGGTGTTTTCGTTGTAGGCCGGATGAATCAGCACATCGGCGCCCAGCAGGAACCGCGGGATATCGCTGCGCCCCTTCATGAACTGCACCTGATCGCTCAAACCCAGCGCCGCACTTTGCACCTGGAATACCTTGGGGTCGTCCTGGCCGATTACAAACAGCCGGGTGCGTTTTTTCAGCGCCGACGGCAACGCCGCCAGCGCCTTCAGGCTGCGGTCCACGCCCTTGGTCTTGAACCCGGAGCCAATCTGCACCAGCAGCAGCTCGTCATCCCGCAAGGCGAACTCGCGACGGAACTCGGCGCGGATCTCGGCGGCGTTGGCCGGGGCCCGGCGGTCCTGGGCGATGCCCGGCGGCAGCAGGTGGAAGCGCTCCAGCGGGGTGTCGTAGTGCTTGATGAACAGCGGCTGCTGGACCTCGGAGATCATCAGGATCTCGGTCTTGGCATCCCGGGCGAATACCGCCCGCTCGTACTCGGCAAAATGCCGGTAGCGGCCCCAGCGCCGGTACAGGGAATGGCGCAGGTTCTGCGCCTTGTCCTCGAAACAGCCGTCGGCGGCGTAGTACACGTCCAGCCCCGGCATCTTGTTGAAACCGATCAGTCGATCCACCGGACGCTTGGCCAGGTCGGCCTCCATCCAGGCGCTGAGCTTTTCATTGCGCCGATGGTTGAACAACGCCTTGACCGGCGCCACCAGCACTTCGAAGCCGGGAGGCACATCGCCCTCCCAGATCAGGGTGTAGACGCGAATCTGGTGCCCGCGCCGCTGGCACTCCAGGGCAATGCGCATGAAGTCGCGTTGCAGGCCGCCAAATGGAAAATACTTATAAAGGACAAAAGCCAATTGCATCAGCGCGGCTCCTCAGCCAGTAACAAGGCGCTCAGTCGGCTGGCGACACGCTCGGGGTTCAGGCGAGTGAAGCACAGTGGCCACTCGCGCTTGATGTCATAGCGCTGCTGGTCCACAGCGGAGGGCTGGTAGGTGCATTTTTTCTGCAGGCACGGCGCGCAGGGAAAGTTGCTGCCCAGGTGGATCTGCACCTTGCCATAGGCGCCGGTGAGGCCCGGATTGGTCGGGCCGAACAACGAAATGGTCGGCACATCCAGAGCCGCGGCAAGGTGACCCAACCCGGTGTCGACGGCCACACAGGCCTGGGCATCGGCCAGCACCTTGGCGACCCCGGCCAGGTTCAGCTTGGGCAGCACCGTGGCATTTTTCAGGCCACTGGCGATGCGCTCGGCCCGGGCTTTCTCGGCGGCGTTGCCCCACGGCAGCTTGACCTCCACCCCGAGCATGCCCATGCGCTCGGTCAACTCGCGCCAATAGGCTTCGGGCCAGTGCTTGGTGTCCCAGGTGGTGCCGTGCAGAAACAGCACGAAGGGATTCTTGCGCGGCAGCTCCACCAGCTTCTCGACATTCAGACCGTAGTCGCCCAGGCCCTGCGGCAGGTCGTAGCCCAGGGCCACGGCGAACAGCTGACGCACCCGCTCCACCGCGTGCTGCCCACGGGCCACCGCCAGACGCCGCGAATAGAAACGCGACGCCAGGGGCTCACGGGCCGAGTTCTTGTCCAGCCCCGCCACCGGGGCACGCACGTAGCGAGTCAGCCAGGCGCTTTTCAGCAGGCCCTGGGCATCGATCACCAGGTCGTACTTGGTCGAGCGCACGCTCTGCTTGAAGCGACGCCACTCGCCGCTCTTGATGGTCTGCCAGATGTTCTTGCGCCAGCGACGGATCGCCACCGGAATCACCTTGCCGACCGCCGGATGCCAGGTGGGGATCTCGGCAAAGCCTTCTTCCACCACCCAGTCGAACTTGATCCCGGGAATGGCTCGCGCGGCATCGGTCAGCGCCGGCAATGCGTGAATCACATCCCCCAGGGACGAGGTCTTGATCAACAGTACCCGCAACTTATTGAACCTCGACCGGGGAGCCCTGCAAGCGCTGCAAGGCTTCATTCACCGGCTGCGGCAACAACTGGCGCAGGCAGTTGTAATGGCCGAAGCGGCAAGTGCGGTCGAAACACGGGCTGCATTCGATGCCCAGGCGCACCACCTCGACCTGATCCGCCAGGGGCGGAGTGAAGCCCGGTGAAGTGGAGCCATACACCGCCACCAAAGGGCGATTCAGCGCCGCCGCCACATGCATCAACCCGGAGTCGTTGGACACCACCGAGTCGGCACAGGACAACAGGTCGATGGCCTCGGCCAGGGAGGTTTCGCCGCTGAGGTTGGTCGATTCCTCGCGCAGCCCGGGAATCAGTCGCCCGCGAATCTCCTCCCCCACGGCATGATCGTTCTTCGAACCGAACAGCCACACCTGCCAGCCCTCGCGGATCTTGGCCTCGGCCACCTGGGCGTAATGCTCGGACGGCCAGCGCTTGGCCTCGCCGAACTCCGCCCCAGGGCACAGCGCCAGCACCGGACGATCCAGTACCAGGCCGAACTTGGCCAGGGCCGCCTCACGGCTTTGCGGATCGATCTGCAGGCTCGGCCGTGGATAAGGCTGGGGCAGTTCGGCGCCCGGCTCATGGGCCAGGGCCATGAAGCGCTCGATCATCAGCGGGTAGCGCTCTTTGTCGAGCTTGCGCACGTCATTAAGCAGGCCGTAGCGGAACTCGCCGCGCCAGCCGGTGCGCTTGGGGATGCCGGCAAAGAACGGCACCAGGGCCGACTTCAGCGAGTTGGGCAGCAGGATCGCCTGATCGTACTGGCCGGCCAGGGACTTGCCGATCCGCCGGCGGGTGGCCAGCTCCAGGGCGCCGTGGCCCAGGGGAAAGCTCAAGGCCCGACGCACCTGGGGCATGCGCTCCAGGATCGGCCGGCTCCACTCGGGGGCCAGCACGTCGATCTCGCATTGTGGATGACGCTGTTTCAGGCACTCGAAGAGTGTCTGCGCCATCACCATGTCACCGACCCAACTGGGCCCAACGATCAGAATATTCATGTGGTTTCCATAAACGAGCCGGGGAGGCATATGCCTCCCCGCCTCGAGAATCCAGCACCGCGGCCTTCACCGCCGGTTCAGTTTGGGCGAGCCCACAAGGCTCGCCGAAATAGGAGTGGCCCTGTCAGGCCGCTTAGCTTAGCCCCAGCTCGCGCCAAATCCGTAACACTTCCCGTCGTTCGGTCACGAATTGATCACCGGTAATGATTCCGGCCTCATTCTGCAACGCCTGTCGGTGAGCCGCAGAACGATAGGCCTTGTAGACCTCGCGCAGCAGGCTGGCATCGCTCGCCGGCATCAGGCCGACCTGCTCCAGACCTTCCAGAATGCGGATGTTATCGGTGTAGCGCAGCAATGACGGGTGCTCTTCGGACCACGCCAGGGCCGCGTATTGCACCATAAATTCGATATCGACGATACCTCCGGCGTCCTGCTTGAGGTCGAACGGCGCCGTGGCTTCGAAGGCGTTGGCCGCGGTTCCGGCGGCGGTCAGGCGACTGCCCAGGTTGTCGCGCATCTTGGCCCGCATCTCACTGACTTCCTGGCGCAAGGTCGGCAGGTCGCGCTTTTTGCCCAACACCACGGCCCGGACTTTTTCAAAGGCCTGCCCCACATCCTGGCTGCCCACCAGCACCCGGGCCCGGACCAGCGCCTGATGCTCCCAGGTCCAGGCTTCGTTCTCCTGATAGCGGGCAAAGGCCCCCAGGGAACTCACCAGCAACCCCGACGCGCCGGACGGCCGCAGGCGCATGTCCACTTCGTACAACTGGCCGGAGTTGGTCTGGGTGGTCAGCAGATGGATGATGCGCTGCCCCAGCCGGGTGAAGAACTGTGCACCATCGATGGGTTTCGGACCGTCGGTTTCGGCCTGGGGGTCGCCATCATGGATGAACACCAGGTCCAGGTCGGAGCCGTGGCCCAGCTCGATGCCGCCGACCTTGCCGTAGCCGACGATGATGAACCCCGGATCACACAAGGTGCCATCGCTGCGCAGTGGCGCACCGTACTTGGCCACGGTCTGGCGCCAGGCCAGGGCCAGCACCTGCTCCAGAATCGCCTCGGCGAGCCAGGTCAGGTAATCGCTGACCTTCATTAAAGGCAGGCTGCCGGCGATCTCCGAGGCGGCCACCCGCAACCGGTGGGCCAGCTTGAAGTGGCGCAGCGCCTCCATCTGCTGCTCCAGGTCGTCCTCGGGAATCCGCGTCAGGCGCTCGCGCAGCTCGGCCGCCAGCTCCGGCGCCAGGGGCGGCTTGAACAGGCGCCCTTCATTGAGCAATTCATCCAGCAGCAGTGGAAAGCGGGTGATCTGCTCGGCAATCCATGGGCTGGCCGCGCACAGGGTCAGCAAGCGGCGCAAGGCGCCAGGGTTTTCGGTGAGCAGCACCAGATAGGCCGAACGCCGGGCTACGGCCTCGACCAATGGCAGCACCCGTTCCAGTACCAGATCCGGATTGGCGTGCTCCACGGCCTGGGCCAGCAAGCGTGGAATAAAGGCATCCAGGCGTTCGCGCCCCAGGCGCTGCATGGCGCGCAACTGCGGGCTGCCGCGCAAACTGGCCAGGGCCCGCAGGGCCTTGGGCGCATCGACAAAGCCGCCCTCCTGCAACTGCCGGCAGGCTGCCTCCTCGTCCTGGGCCTCCTCCCACAGCGGCAGCCACTCGCCGCCCACCACCACTTCGCTCTCCGCGCCGTCATCGTCATCGGGATCGGCAATCACCTGGCGGAAGTGCCACTCCACCCGTCCGCGCCAGTACATCAACTGTTCATGGAAGGCGCTCCAGTCGGCAAAGCCGAGCATGAAGGCGATTCGCGCCTGGTCCTGGGGATTGTCCGGCAGCATCTGCGTCTGGCGATCGGCAATGGCCTGGATCGCGTGCTCGGTATAACGCAGGAACTCGTAGCCCTCGCGCAGCTCGCTGATCACTGCCGCCGGCAAATAACCCTGCCCCTCCAGCGTGCCCAGCACCTTTAATAAAGGACGCTGCTGCAGGCTCAGGTCGCGACCGCCGTGAATCAGCTGGAAGGCCTGGGCGATGAACTCGACTTCGCGAATGCCTCCCGAACCCAGCTTGATGTTGTCGGCCATGCCCTTGCGCCGCACCTCCTGCTGGATCAGCTGCTTCATGGTGCGCAGCGCCTCGATGGCGGAGAAGTCCAGGTAACGGCGATAGACGAAGGGCCGCAGCATGTCCAGCAATTGCGCCCCGGCCACCTGATCCCCGGCGACCACCCGGGCCTTGATCATGGCGTAGCGCTCCCAGTCGCGCCCCTGATCCTGGTAGTACTGCTCCAGGGCATTGAAGCTCAGCACCAGGGCCCCGGCGGAACCGTAGGGCCGCAGGCGCATGTCGACGCGGAACACGAAACCGTCGACGGTCATCGGGTCCAGGGCCTTGATCAGCCGCTGGCCCAGGCGAATGAAGAACTCCTGGTTATCCAGGGCACGCTTGACCCCCACCGTCTCGCCGCCTTCGGGGTACGCGAAGATCAGGTCGATGTCCGACGACAGGTTGAGTTCCACCGCCCCCAGCTTGCCCATGCCGAGGATGACCATCTGCTGCGGCTCGCCGCTGCGGCCACCGGTGGGCACGCCGAATTGCTGGGTATGACGCAGATACAGCCATTGATAGGCCTGGTCGATGCAGGCGTCGGCCAGATCGGACAGGTCGCGGCAGGTCTGCACCAGATCCGCCCGGCGGGTCAGATCGCGCCAGATGATCCGCACCTGCTGCCGGGTGCGCTGACGCCGCAGCACCCGCCCCAATTGGTCGTCGCTCTCGGCGGTGTGCACGGCTGCGGCAATCTGTGCGCACAACTCTCCGGGGGCGAAACCGCGATCGAGTTCGCCGCTGCGCACCAGCTCCAGCAACATCAAAGGGTCACGCAGACTCTGTTCAATGACGAAGTCGCTGGCGGCACCGACCCGGGCAAACTCGGCCCAGCGCTCGGCAGTCCAATCCGCGACGCCGGGGCTGTCTTCCAGGGCCGCCACCGCAGCGCGGAACGACTGCTCTGCACGGCTGACCAATGGCAGAAGAATCGCGGGAACTGGGGCAAGCGCGGGCAGACTCATGGGCTATCCTTGATCGGCGTGGAAAAGGCAGGCGGAGAGGGATATCGAGGGCAAGCAGCCTGATGGACTGTCGAACAAAAGTTAGAAATAGCTGAAAATAGGTTTTTTTTGGCAGCCGGCATTAATTTTTTACCTATTCCCGTTAGTCACCGACCAACAGTAACGATTATTCTCACAACGCAGCAGGAGGCCATAAGCCGCTCTTCTGTAGTTTTACTACTCGTATATACATTCGAAAGGCTGAAATGGCCGACGATTTGTAGTAAAACTACACGCCGCCGGATCAACCTCCGGCAATCCAAGAATTTATAATCGTCTGCCCACAAGGCCAGTCGCAAACTCAGGCAACCGATTCTGGAAGCCTTTCCGCCCTGGAGCAAGCCATGCAAGACCTCGATCCCGTCGAAACCCAGGAATGGCTGGACGCCCTGGAATCGGTTCTCGACAAAGAAGGCGAAGACCGTGCTCACTATCTGATGACCCGTATGGGCGAACTCGCGACCCGCAGCGGCTCGCAACTGCCCTACGCCATCACCACGCCGTACCGCAACACGATTCCCGTCACCCACGAAGCACGCATGCCTGGCGACCTGTTCATGGAACGCCGCATTCGCTCGCTGGTACGTTGGAACGCGTTGGCCATGGTCATGCGTACGAACCTGAAAGATTCTGACCTGGGCGGTCACATCTCCAGCTTCGCCTCCAGCGCCACCCTGTATGACATCGGCTTCAACTACTTCTTCCAGGCCCCGACCGACGAACACGGCGGCGACCTGATCTACTTCCAGGGTCACGCATCGCCAGGCGTCTACGCCCGTGCGTTCATGGAAGGTCGCATCACCGAAGAGCAAATGAACAACTTCCGCCAGGAAGTGGATGGCAACGGCCTGTCGTCCTATCCACACCCTTGGCTGATGCCTGACTTCTGGCAGTTCCCGACCGTTTCCATGGGTCTGGGTCCGATCCAGGCGATCTACCAGGCGCGCTTCATGAAGTACCTGGAAGCCCGCGGCTTCATCCCGGCCGGCAAGCAGAAAGTCTGGTGCTTCATGGGCGACGGCGAGTGCGATGAGCCGGAATCCCTGGGCGCGATCTCCCTGGCCGGCCGCGAGAAGCTGGACAACCTGATCTTCGTCATCAACTGCAACCTGCAGCGCCTCGACGGCCCGGTTCGCGGCAACGGCAAGATCATCCAGGAACTCGAAGGCGTGTTCCGTGGTGCCCAGTGGAACGTCAACAAGGTGGTCTGGGGCCGTTTCTGGGACCCGCTGCTGGCCAAGGACGTCGACGGCATCCTGCAACGCCGCATGGACGAAGTCATCGACGGCGAGTACCAGAACTACAAGGCCAAGGACGGCGCGTTCGTCCGTGAGCACTTCTTCAACACCCCTGAACTCAAGGCGATGGTTGCCGATCTGTCCGACGACGAGATCTGGAAGCTCAACCGTGGCGGCCACGACCCGTACAAGGTCTATGCGGCCTACCACGAGGCGGTCAACCACAAAGAACAACCGACCGTGATCCTGGCCAAGACCATCAAGGGTTATGGCACCGGCGCCGGCGAAGCGAAGAACACCGCGCACAACACCAAGAAAGTCGACGTTGAAAGCCTGCGTCTGTTCCGCGACCGCTTCGACATTCCGGTGAAAGACGACGACCTCGAAAACCTGCCGTTCTTCAAGCCTGAAGAAGGCAGCGCCGAAGCCCGCTACCTGAGCGAGCGTCGTGCTGCACTGGGCGGTTTCGTGCCTCAGCGTCGCGCCAAGAGCTTCAGCATCCCGACTCCGCCACTGGATACCCTCAAGGCCATCCTCGACGGTTCCGGCGATCGCGAAATCTCCACCACCATGGCCTTCGTGCGGATCCTCGCGCAGCTGGTCAAGGACAAGGAAATCGGCCAGCGCATCGTGCCGATCATCCCGGACGAAGCCCGTACCTTCGGTATGGAAGGCATGTTCCGCCAGTTGGGCATCTACTCCTCCGTCGGCCAGCTCTACGAGCCAGTCGATAAAGACCAGGTGATGTTCTACCGCGAAGACAAGAAGGGCCAGATCCTCGAAGAAGGCATCAACGAAGCGGGCGCCATGAGCTCCTTCATCGCGGCCGGTACTTCGTACTCCAGCCACAACCAGCCGATGCTGCCGTTCTACATCTTCTATTCGATGTTCGGCTTCCAGCGTATTGGCGACCTGGCCTGGGCTGCCGGCGACAGCCGCACCCGCGGCTTCCTGATCGGCGGCACCGCCGGCCGTACCACCCTCAACGGTGAAGGCCTGCAGCACGAAGACGGTCACAGCCACATGCTGGCCGGGACCATCCCGAACTGCCGCACCTTTGATCCAACCTACGGCTACGAGCTGGCGGTGATCATCCAGGACGGCATGAAGAAGATGACCGAAGAGCAACAGGACGTCTTCTACTACATCACCGTGATGAACGAGTCCTACCAGCAGCCAGCCATGCCTGAAGGTGTCGAGGAAGGCATCATCAAGGGCATGTACCTGCTGGAAGAAGACACCCGCGAAGCCGCGCACCACGTGCAACTGATGGGCTCCGGCACCATCCTGCGCGAAGTCCGCGAAGCGGCGAAGATCCTGCGTGACGAGTTCAACGTCGCAGCCGACGTGTGGAGCGTGACCAGCTTCAACGAACTGCGTCGCGATGGCCTGGCCGTAGAGCGCAGCAACCGCCTGCACCCTGGCCAGAAGCCGAAGCTGAGCTACGTCGAAGAGTGCCTGAGCGGCCGCAAGGGTCCGGTCATTGCCTCTACCGACTACATGAAGCTGTTTGCCGAACAGATCCGCCAGTGGGTGCCGTCCAAGGAATTCAAAGTCCTGGGCACCGACGGTTTCGGCCGCAGCGACAGCCGCAAGAAACTGCGTCACTTCTTCGAAGTAGACCGTCACTTCGTGGTGTTGGCAGCCCTGGAAGCCTTGGCTGACCGTGGCGACATCGAACCCAAGGTCGTGGCTGAAGCCATTACCAAGTTCGGTATCGACCCGGAAAAACGCAACCCACTGGACTGCTGAGGAGACTTTCTGTGAGCGAACTCATTCGCGTACCTGACATCGGCAGCGGTGAAGGTGAAGTAATCGAACTGATGGTCAAGGTCGGCGATCGCATCGAAGCCGACCAGAGCATCCTGACCCTCGAGTCGGACAAGGCCAGCATGGAAATCCCTGCACCGAAGTCCGGCGTGGTCAAAAGCCTGAAAGTGAAGCTGGGCGACCGCCTGAAAGAAGGCGACGAACTGCTGGAGCTGGAAGTCGAGGGCGCCGCTGCTGCGGCCCCTGCCCCTGCCGCCGCTGCGCCAGCCCCTGCACAGCCAGCCGCTGCGCCTGCTGCTGCCGCTCCGGCTGCCGCACCGGCCAGCGCTTCGGTGCAACAGGTTCACGTGCCGGATATCGGCTCGTCGGGCAAGGCCCAGATCATCGAGATCCAGGTCAAGGTCGGCGACACCGTCGAGGCTGACCAGTCGCTGATCACCCTCGAATCCGACAAGGCCAGCATGGAAATCCCATCGCCGGCTGCCGGCGTGGTCGAGAGCATCAGCGTCAAGCTCAACGATGAAGTTGGCACGGGCGACCTGATCCTGGCCCTGAAAGTGGCCGGTGCCTCGGCGCCTGCCGCTGCCGCCCCGGCCCAGGCCGCAGCGCCGGCCGCCGCACCTGCGCCAGCCGCTGCACCCGCCGCCCCGGTGGCCGACAGCGTGCAGGACATCCACGTTCCGGATATCGGCTCGGCCGGCAAGGCCAAGATCATCGAAGTCCTGGTCAAGGCCGGCGACAGCGTGGTTGCCGACCAATCGCTGATCACCCTCGAATCCGACAAGGCCAGCATGGAAATCCCATCGCCAGCCGCCGGCATCGTGGAAAGCGTATCGATCAAGCTGGACGACGAAGTCGGCACCGGCGACCTGATTCTCAAGCTCAAGGTCAAGGGCGCCGCCCCGGCAGCCGCTCCGGCACCTGCCGCCGCCCCTGCCCCGGCGAAAGCTGAAGCTGCTCCTGCCGCCGCCGCGCCTGCCGCTGCAGCCCCGGTTGCCGCACCGGCCAAGCCTGGCGCGAAAGTTCACGCCGGCCCGGCCGTGCGTCAACTGGCCCGGGAATTCGGCGTCGAGTTGAGTGCCGTGAGCCCAAGCGGCCCACACGGTCGCATCCTCAAGGAAGACGTGCAGGTCTACGTCAAGGCGATGATGCAGAAGGCCAAGGAAGCACCGGCTGCCGGCGCAACCGGTGGCGCGGGCATCCCGCCGATCCCGGTCGTGGACTTCAGCCGCTTCGGTGAAATCGAAGAAGTGCCGATGACTCGCCTGATGCAGGCCGGCGCCGCCAACCTGCACCGCAGCTGGCTGAACGTGCCACACGTGACGCAGTTCGATTCGGCGGACATCACCGAACTGGAAGCCTTCCGCGTTGCCCAGAAGGCCGTGGCCGAGAAGGCCGGCGTCAAGCTGACCATCCTGCCGCTGCTGCTCAAGTCCTGCGCCCACCTGCTCAAGGAACTGCCTGACTTCAACAGCTCCCTGGCCCCAAGTGGCAAGGCGATCATCCGCAAGAAGTACGTGAACATCGGCTTCGCCGTGGACACCCCGGATGGCCTGCTGGTGCCGGTGATCAAGAACGTCGACCAGAAGAGCCTGCTGCAACTGGCCGCCGAGGCCGCTTCCCTGGCCGAAAAAGCCCGGACCAAGAAGCTCTCCGCGGACGAGATGCAAGGCGCCTGCTTCACTATCTCCAGCCTAGGGCACATTGGCGGCACCGGCTTCACGCCGATCGTCAACGCGCCGGAAGTGGCGATCCTCGGTGTGTCCAAGGCCACCATCCAGCCAGTCTGGGACGGCAAGGCCTTCCAGCCGAAGCTGATGCTGCCACTGTCCCTGTCCTACGATCACCGTGTGATCAACGGCGCGGCCGCCGCACGCTTCACCAAGCGTCTGAGCGACCTGCTGGCGGACATCCGCACCATTCTGCTGTAACCCGCGAACCGGCCCTACCGACAAGGGCGGGCCGGTATCGCACGCTTTCCGAGCGCCACGCTCGTACCTCAACCCCGTCAATTTGGCGGGGCTTTTTTTTGCCGAAAAAACCTCGCCATTGGCCCGTCAATCCGTGAGTCAAAGGCCCAGAAAAGTAACTTTGCAGAAATACTTGTGCCTGCCGATACAGGTTTATAGCACTTAGCCTTCATCTTACTTGTCAGTCGATGCGCCATGATGCAACCTTGCCGCAGGCAACAGTAAAGAGGGCGTGAGCCCGGCGCGATCAGCAATTTCGAAGCGAGTTTCCCCATGAAAAGCCAACCCGATGCCGCCAGCCGTATGGCGGCCGAGGTAGTGACGCAGTTGCCCGTGCCCTCGCGGCTCGGCATGTTGCGTTTCGAACGGCTGAATGAAGCAAGCTGGGCGCTGCTATTTCTCGATCCCAATTGCGAACGCCAGTTCGGTCTGCCCGCCGTCGAACTCTGTGCCCTGGTGGGTTCGCCCTACGCCAGCCTGATGGAGCCCGAAGCGCGCTATCAACTGCACGACACCATCCAGGAACAGCTGAGCAGCAGCCCCCATTACCTGATCCGCTACACCCTGCACACCGGCCAGGGCCCCTTGAGCATCCTGGAGCTGGGGGAAGCCTACAAACAGCACAACCGGCACCTGCTGCGCGGCTACCTGCTGGTCGTCGACGGCCTGTTCAGCGGCTCCGCGCCCCTGCCGACCCAGGACCTGGAAACCCAGAACACCAGACTGCAGATCGCCCTGGAACTCAACCAGCGGGCCCAGCAGGAACAACTTCAGCACCTGGAACGGGTGCGTGCCCAGCAGGACCTGATTCTGCTGCTGACCCGCCAGCGCTACAGCAGCGGCAACTCCCTGAAGGAAGCCGCCGAACTGATCACCCGCTGCGCCTGTGATATCTACCAGATCGACTGTGCCAGCATCTGGAACCTGGAAGACCGGCAACTGGTGCCGATTGCCGCCTACCATCGCGGCCCGCAGGAATACCGGATGCCGGAGCCCATCGACGCCAGCAGCTTTCCCGATTATCTGGAAGCCCTGCACAGCTCCCGCGCCATCGATGCGCAGAACGCCATGCGTGACCCGCGCACCCGGGAGATGGCCGAGAGCCTGCGCCCGAGGGACGTCAACGCCATGCTCGACGCCAGCATCCGTATCGATGGCCAGGTGGTCGGCGTCCTCTGCCTGGAACAGACCGGCATGACCCGCGCCTGGCAGTCCGACGAAATCGCCTTCGCTGGCGAGCTGGCGGACCAGTTCGCCCAGGTCATCAACAATCACAACCGGCGTGCCGCCACCAGCGCCCTGCATCTGTTCCAGCGCGCCGTGGAACAGAGCGCCAACGCCTTCCTGCTGGTCAACTGCGACGGCGTGGTGGAGTACGTCAACCCGAGCTTCACCGCCATCACCCAGTACAGCACCGAAGAGGTTCATGGCCATCGCCTGTCCGAACTTCCGGCCCTGGAGAACCTCAGCGAACTGCTGTTCGATGCCCCCTCCAGCCTGGCCAAGAGCAACAGCTGGCAAGGCGAGTTCAAGAGCCGGCGCAAGAACCTCGAGCCCTACTGGGGCCAGCTGTCGATCTCCAAGGTCTACGGCGACAATCGCGAGCTGACCCACTACATCGGCATCTACGAAGACATCACCCAGACCAAGCTGGCCCAGCAGCGCATCGAGCGCCTGGCCTACACCGACAACCTGACCAACCTAGGCAACCGCCCCGCGTTCATCCGCAACCTGGATGAGCGTTTCGCCCGAGACAGCGATACCCCGATCAGCCTGCTGCTGGTGGATATCGACAACTTCAAGCGGATCAACGACAGCCTCGGCCACCAGACCGGCGACAAACTGCTGATCAGCCTGGCCCGGCGCCTGCGCAACAGCCTGAGCCCCAGCGGCAGCCTGGCGCGTTTTGCCAGCAACGAGTTCGCGGTACTGCTGGACAACACCGACCTGGAATCCGGCCAGCAGATCGCCAGCCAACTGCTGATGACCCTGGACAAGCCGATGTTCGTCGACAACCAACTGATCAGCGTCACCGGCTCGGTGGGCCTGGCCAGTGCGCCGCTGCACGGCCGCGACCCCCAGACCCTGATGCGCAACGCCGGCCTGGCCCTGCACAAGGCCAAGGCCAACGGCAAGCACCAGGTGCAGGTGTTCACCGAAGCCCTCAACGCCGAGGCCAGCTACAAACTGTTCGTCGAGAACAACCTGCGTCGCGCCCTGACCCAGAACGAGCTGGACGTGTTCTACCAGCCCAAGCTGTGCCTGCGCAGCGGCCGCCTGCTGGGCATGGAAGCGCTGTTGCGCTGGAATCACCCGGAAAAGGGCATGATCCGTCCGGATCAGTTCATCAGCGTGGCGGAAGAAACCGGCCTGATCATCCCCATCGGCAAGTGGATCGCCCGTCAGGCCTGCCGCATGAGCAAACAGCTGACCGCCGCCGGCCTGGGCAACCTGCACGTGGCCATCAACCTGTCGCCCAAGCAGTTCTCCGACCCGGATCTGGTGGCCTCCATCGCCAGCATCCTCAGGGAAGAACAACTGCCGTCCTCACTGCTGGAGCTTGAGTTGACAGAGGGGCTGCTGCTGGAAGCCACCGAGGACACCCACCAGCAACTGGAACAGCTGAAAAAGCTCGGCCTGACCCTGGCCATGGACGACTTCGGCACCGGCTATTCGTCCCTGAGCTACCTGAAGAAATTCCCCATCGACATCATCAAGATCGATCGCAGCTTCATCCACGAGATCCCCGACAACCAGGACGACATGGAAATCACCTCGGCGGTGATCGCCATGGCCCACAACCTGAAGATCAAGGTGGTCGCCGAAGGCATCGAAACCGCCGAGCAGCTGGCGTTCCTGCGTCGCCATCGCTGCGACGTCGGCCAGGGCTACCTGTTCGACCGACCGATTCCCGGCACCGAGCTGATCGCCAAGCTCAAGCGCTATCCCCGCGGCCCAATTGCCTGACAGCGCTGTAACACTCGGGCAAACTGCGTGTCTGATTAATTACTCGATCCCACCCTGACTGAGAGGACTGATCATGGTTCTGCGCTCGGAAATTCTGGTGAAAAAAAACGTGCTACCTACCAAAGAACAAGCTCTGCCTGGCCGCGAAACCCCGATGACACTGCCTGAAAAGCACTTTGTCTTCGAAGACACCCCGCTGCTGGGTCCGTTCTTCCAGGACGTCGACTTCGCGATCTTCGGCCTGGGCTGTTTCTGGGGCGCCGAACGTCGCTTCTGGCAGCGCGAGGGCGTGGTCAGCACCGTGGTCGGTTACGCCGGCGGCTTCACGCCGAACCCGACATACGAAGAGGTCTGCTCGGGCTTAACCGGCCACACCGAAGTGGTACTGGTGGTGTATGACAAGGCCAAGGTCAGCTACAAAGAACTGCTGGCGATGTTCTGGGAACTGCACAACCCGACCCAGGGCATGCGCCAGGGCAATGACATCGGCACCCAGTACCGCTCGGTGATCTACACCACCAACCCGGCCCAGCTGGAGCAGGCGCTGCACAGCAGGGACGTGTTCCAGGCGGAGCTGACCAAGGCCGGCCTGGGCACCATCACCACGGAAATCGAAGAAGCGCCGACTGTGTACTTCGCCGAGGCTTACCACCAGCAGTACCTGGCGAAGAACCCTGAAGGCTACTGCGGGATCGGCGGCACCGGAGTGACTTGCCCCATTTGAAGCAGTTGCGAGCTGCAAGCCTCAAGCTGCAAGAGGTTCACCGTCGACTTGAGGCTTGTCGCTTGCCGCTTGCCGCTTATAGCTTGCGGCTTGTAGCTGCTACTCAGCTATGAGCCAGTCCATCTGCCAGCCACCCTGGGTCTGGCCGAGCTTCTTCGACAGCCAGGGCAGCAGCTCGCGCAGCTCCTCCTCCAGGCCCCAAGGCGGATTGGCAATCGCCAGGCCCGAGCCGTTGAGGCTGTTGGGCGTATCCAGCGGATGCACCAGCAACTCCACCCGCAGCAGTTTCGGCGCACCGGTGCCGGCCAGGTCCTGGTAGAAACGCCGCAGGGCGCGCTGGTCCTTGACCGGGTACCAGATGGCCGCCACGGTCTGGCGCATGCGGCCAATGGCTTCCTTGAGCGATGCCGCACAGCGCTGCATTTCGTCCAGCTGTTCAAAAGGCGGGTCGATCAGCATCACCGCGCGCTTCTCCGCCACCGGCAGCAAGGCCCGGGCCACATGCCAGCCTTCCCCCAGGTGCACCGCCACCCGCCGATCGCCCTTCATGTTGTCCTTGAGCAACAGGCCGTCTTCAGGGTGCTTCTCATTGAGCAGCACCCGGTCCTGGGAGCGGGTCAGGCGCCGCGCCAGCTCCGGCGACCCCGGGTAGTAACGCAGCTCGCCATCGGGGTTCATCTTGTGCAGCACCTGCATGTAGTCGGCGGTCAGCGCCGGCAGATCCTGTTCGCCCCACAAGCGGGCGATGCCTTCCAGATACTCGCCGGTACGGCTCGCCTGATCGCCCTTGAGGTCATACAGACCAATGCCGGCGTGGCTGTCGAGGTAGGCGAACGGCTGCTCCTTGCGCGACATCAGGGCGATGAGGCGGGTCAAGGTCAGGTGTTTGAAGACGTCGGCGTGATTGCCGGCGTGGAAGGCGTGACGATAGTTCATGGTTGCTCCTGCGCAGGAGCGCAAGTTTACCTTGTGTGCAGCCTGTCGTCAGTTCACGGCAGGCCCGTACCCGGCGCAGTCGACGACGGGTACGGGGGAGTGGCTCAGGCGAACTCGTGGCTGACCTCGGACCACAGGCTGACCCGCCGTCCCGAGGATTCGAAGACCTCGATCTCGCGCTTGATTCCGCCGCTGTCCTTCCAGCCAGGCAGGTCGAGCACGATCAGCTCCTCCATCATCGCCATGTACAGCGCATCCACCGGCGCCCAGAGCTTGCCGATGGCGGCGTTGTCCTTGCCCACCAGGCACAGGTTGATCGGGTGGGACATGCTCACCTGGCTGAACACGGCATGCCCGGCTTCCAGTATCTGCGCCGCCACCTGGTTGCACTTGAGAAAACGCTCATTGATGACGGCCGGCTCGGAGTGACTGTAGGGGCAGGCGAGGAAAATCTTGCGCATCGTGACCTCGAAATCATGGGGAGGTGGAGCGGGCCATTCAGGCCCGCGCGGGTTGCAGGGCAAAGGCCGCGGCCTGTTCCTGCTCTTGTTGCTCATAACGCTGGGCGGCCGGCACCGAGATACGAATGGCGATCGCCACCGCCAGCAGGCCGCCGAACAGTTTGCCGAACAGAATCGGCAGGATCAGGCTTGGCTGGAAGTTCGCGGTGAACGCCAGGTGGTCGCCGATCAGCGCCTGGGCACAGACCCCGAGGGCCACGCACAGCACCTTGTCGCGGGCAGTCATGTGCTTGAACAGGTGGTAGGTGGCGATGATGTTGGCGAACACCATGACAAAGCCCGCCGCACCGGTGCTCGACAGGTTCAGTTGGCGCCCCAGCAGTTCCATGGGCTTCTTGCAGTAGCGCTGGAACAGGTAGCAGATGGGGAAGGTGCCAGCGAGCATGATGCCGATGTAGCCAGCGATCTCGATGGCCCGGAACAGCTCCTTCTCGTCGGCAAACATCGGGTCGAAGCCCCAGCCGCCGAAGTTGATGCTGAAGAACTTGGTGAAGTGCTCGACGATGCTCAGCGCCAGGATCAGCTTGATCGCCGCGTCCATGATCTTGCCGAACACCAGGAAGCCCTTGACCATCATCTGCGGCCGGTAACGCAGCCCCGCCGCCAGCAGGAAGCAGAACACGAACAGCGGCGCCAGCAGCTTGAGCATGTCGACGAAGCCCAGGGACAGGTAATACAGCGCCTCGGAGTTGGTGGAAACGATGTCCCGCACCGGCAGCTGGGTCGCTGTGATGATCAACAGCGACATCAATACCGCGAAGGGAATGCTGATCAGCCCGGCCATGGCGCCCAGGGCCAGGTACTTGTGGTCCTTGCGTTCGAGCATCGTCAGGCCCACCGGGATCAGGTAGACGATGGTCGCCCCCGAGGTGTAGCCCACCAGCATCGCGGTGATCCACAGATCACGGTTGGCGGTCAGCGCATTGGCCAACTGGTAGCCGCCCATGTCCACGGCGATGATCGACAGCGCCGCAATCGACACATCCGACCCCAGGGCGTTGAAAAACGGTCCCAACGCATGGGAAATGCCCTGCGACAGGTAGGGAATCGCCACCATGATCCCGGCCTGGGCCAGGAACACCGGGCCGATGGAGTGGATACCGTTGACGAACTCCTTACCCAGGCCACTCTCGGGCTTGATGATGGATGACAAGGCGCCGATCACGGCGCCCAGCATGATCAGGTAAATGACGTAGTTTCCAAATTCAGCCATGTGGGTTCATCTCTCTGCGCGTCATTTATAGGGTTCCCCCATCGGGGAAGTTCTTGTTGAGGCCAGCACGGGTTACCCATCGCACAGGTGGCGATGGAGCAGGTGAGGAAACACAGGGCATATCCCGTGCCACAATGTGTATTAGTTGTGGTTTTTACAGACAAATAACCAAATATCGGTCAAAAAAAGCGCTCGGTGTTGCCCCGATAGGCCGACAGCCCTATTGAAATCTCATGACTGCTGAGCATTGTGAAACGTGCAAGTAAATGCTTAACTTTTCCAGCGAACTTGACCGAATACGCACATTTCTGAGTCATGAGTGTGCCTAAGTAACAAAAAATGCCCATTTGTGTGGCGAAGTACCACTAACGGAAAACACCATGCGCCCCAACGAACGACGACAGCACATTCTCGAACTCCTGCGCCAGCGCGAGCGGATCTCCGTGGAAGAGCTGGCGCGCATCACCGCCACCTCCCAGGAAACCATCCGCCGCGACCTCAGCGAACTGGCGGAAAGCGGCCTGGTCACCAAGTTCCACGGCGGTGCGGCGCTACCACCGACCGGCGAGCACGAAAACACCTTCCAGACCCGCATGAACGAACATGCGGTAGAGAAACGCGCCCTCGCCCGCTACGCCGCCGGCCTGTTCTGCGCCGGTGACAGCATCTTCATCGATACCGGCACCACCACCCTGTTCTTCGCTCGCGAACTGGCGCAGCACACGCGCCTGACGGTCATCACCAACTCCCTGCCGATCGCCGGCTGCATTGGCGAATCGGGCAACCGGGTGTTCATGATCGGTGGCGAATATCGCCCCGACTCGACCCAGAACGTCGGCACCCTGGCCCTGGAGCAGATCACCCGCTTCAACGCCGAGCATGCCGTGATCACCATCGGTGCACTGAATGAAGACGGCGCCATGGATTTCTCCATCGAAGAAGCCGAAGTGGCCCGCGCGATGATTGCCCAGGCCCGCCAACTGACGGTCATCGCCGACTCATCGAAGCTGGAACGCCGTGGCCTGTTCAAGGTATTCCCGCTGGAGCGCATCGACCGCCTGGTGATCGATCGCCAGCCCGGTGCCGAGCTGCTGGCCGCACTGGAGAAGGCCGGCGTGGACGTGCATGTCGTGACACAGCCCTGAGCCCCGGGCTATTGCAGGAAATAGTTTTCCACAGCAAAAACCACAGTATAGCGACCGATAAATGACCGAATAGAAAATAAAAACAACAAATATGGCGCGCATTATGCTTTGATTCCTGCACAGATCCTTGGGTGTTACCGCAGGAAACAGGCTTTTATATGACCGAACTTTATCCGAACAATGTGACTTTCGATGTGGCCGTCGTCGGTGGCGGGGTCGTCGGTTGCGCCATGGCCCGGCGCTTTGCCCTGGAAGGCGCACGGGTGGTGGTGCTGGAAAAGGGCAGCGACATTCTTTCCGGCGCCAGCAAGGCCAACAGCGCCATCCTGCACACCGGCTTCGATGCCCCCAGTGACAGCCTGGAATTGCAGTGCATGCAGGCCGGCTACCAGGAATACCTGGAAATTCACTCGGCGATGAATCTGCCGCTGCTCAAGTGCGGGGCACTGGTGGTGGCCTGGAACGCCGAGGACCAGGCCAAGCTGCCGGGGATCCTCGCCCAGGCCCAGGCCAATGGGGTCGACAATGCGCGCCTGTTGGAACGCAGCGAGATCCTCGCCCTTGAACCGCATCTGGCCAATCACGCCGTGGGCGCGGTGCTGGTGCCCGACGAACACCTGATCGACCCCTGGTCCGCGCCCCTGGGCTACCTGCAACAGGCCATGGCCCACGGTGCCCGGGTGCAGTTGCAGTGCGAGGTGCAGCAAGGCCAGTTCGACGGTGACGCCTGGACCCTGCATACCAACCAGGGCACCTTGCGCAGCGCCCAGGTGATCAACTGCGCCGGGCTGTTCGGCGACACCCTGGAGCACAACCTGCTGGGCCACAGCGAATTTCGCATCATGCCGCGCAAGGGCCAGTTCGTGGTCTTCGACAAGGCCGCGACCAAACTGCTGGAGCGCATCGTCCTGCCGGTGCCCAACGAACGCACCAAGGGCATCGTTCTGACCCGCACCGTCTACGGCAACCTGCTGGTGGGGCCCACCGCCGAAGAACAGGAAGACCGGGTGCATGCAGGGCTCGACGGCCCGACCCTGCAAAGCCTGATCGACGCCGCCGTGGAGCGGATTCCCGCCCTCGCGGGGATGCCGGTCACCGCCACCTACGCCGGGCTGCGCCCCGCCAGCGAAAAGAAGGAATACCGGATCCAGGCCGACCACTCCCGGCACTGGATCACCGTCGGCGGCATCCGCTCCACCGGGCTCACCGCCGCCCTGGGCATTGCCCGGCACGTCTATGGCCTGTACAGCCAGCGCCGCCAGCACCATCCGGTGCGGGAGCCGGTCTGGCCGCAGATGCCCAACCTCGCGGAGCACTTGCCCCGCGACTGGCAACGCCCCGGCTATGGCGAAATCGTCTGCCATTGCGAACTGGTGACCCGTCGCGAAATCGAGAGCGCCTTGCACAGCCCCCTGCCCCCTGGCGATCTGGGCGGGCTCAAGCGTCGCACCCGCGCCTGCATGGGACGCTGCCAGGGTTTCTATTGCTCGGCCCAGGTCGCCGAACTCAGTGCCAGCCAGCTGGCCGTCCCACTTGCCACAGGTCGTTGCCATGAACAGCACTGAACTTCTTCAGGCCGAAGCGGCCATTATCGGCAGCGGCCCGGCGGGCCTCGCGGCAGCCATTGAACTGCGGCGCCAGGGCATCGGCCCGGTGATTGTCATCGAGCGTGAAAGCGAGGCCGGCGGCATTCCCCGGCACTGCGCTCACCCGCCCTTCGGCATGGGTGAATACCAGCGTGTTCTCAGTGGCCCGGCCTACGCTCGGCGCAATGTCGAGGCCGCGTTGCAGGCCGGCGTGGTCGTGCTGCTGCGCCACACCGTGGTCAGCCTGGAACCCGGCGGCCTGTTGCGCCTGGCCAGCCCCGACGGGCCGCGGCAGATCCAGGCACAAAAGGTCCTGATCGCCACCGGCGCCCGGGAAACCCCGCGCTCGGCACGCCTGCTGTCCGGCGACCGCCCAGTGGGCGTGATCAACACCGGAGCGTTGCAGAACTTCCTTTATATGCAGCACCTCAAGCCCTTTGAGCGGCCGCTGATCGTCGGCACCGAACTGGTCAGCCTGTCCGCCGTGCTCAGTTGCCGGCGCGCCGGAATCCGCCCGGTGGCGGTGCTCGAAGCCAACACCCGGGCAACCGCGCGCTGGCCGCTGTCGCTGTTTCCACGCTTGCTGGGCATCCCCATGCATTTCGGCGCGCAACTGCTGGCAATCAATGGCACCGGCCGGGTGGAATCGGCCCAGGTGCGCCTGGCCGACGGTCAGCTGCGCGAGATTGCCTGCGACGGCGTGCTGCTCACGGGCCAGTTCACCCCGGAATCGAGCCTGGTGCGCCAGAGCCACCTGCAACTGGACAGCGGTAGCGGCGGGCCGAAGATCGACCAGTACGGGCGCTGCTCGGACCCGGCCTACTTCGCCGCCGGCAACCTGCTGCGGCCGATCGAGACCGCCGGCTGGTCGTACCGTGAAGGGCGGCGCATCGGCAGCCTGATGGCCCTGGCCCTGTGCGGCCAACTACCCGCCCCGCATGACGCGCTGACCCTGAAATACGCAGAGCCGATCAAGCTCGGCGTACCGAGCAGGCTGGTGCGCGGCGAGCTTGCGGGCCTGCGACACATCCAACTGCGGGTCAGCCGGGCGGTCAGTGGCACCTTGCGGGTCCGCGCCCAGGGCCTGGACCTCTGGAGCCGCCCGGTCTCGGCACTGCCGGAACGGCGCCTGCTGATTCCCCTCAAGGAACTGCAACTGCCGGAACACCTCGACCAACTGGACATCCGCATCGACTAGGCCCGTCCCACAACAAGAGAAAAGACCATGCGAATAGCCGCACTTGACCAGGGCACCACCAGCACCCGCGTACTGGTCGTGGACATGCAAGGCCGTGCCGACATCCAACTGGCGCTGCGCCACCAGCAGCACCACCCGCGTCCGGGCTGGGTCGAGCACGACCCGCTGGAACTGCTGGCCAACCTGCAACGCTGCCTGGAAGCCACCGGCCGGGTCGACGCCATCGGCCTGGCCAACCAGGGCGAAAGCTGCCTGGCCTGGGACGCCATCAGTGGCGCACCGCTGTCCCCGGTGATCGTCTGGCAGGACAACCGCAGCGCCGCACGCATCGAAGAACTGCGGGCCAATGGCGCCGAAGCCCTGACCCTGGAACGCGCCGGGCTGCCCCTGGACGCCTATTTTTCCGCCAGCAAGCTGGCCTGGATCGTGGAAAACCTGCCAGAGGCGCAAGCAGCCCTGAGCGCCGGCCGCCTGCGCCTGGGCACCACCGATGCCTACTTCCTCGACCGCCTGGCCGGGGTCTATGCCACCGACATCACCACCGCCTCGCGCACTTCGCTGATGAACCTCGCCAGCGGCCAGTGGGACCCGGAGCTGTGCGCGCTGTTCGGCGTGCCCCTGCAGGCCCTGCCGGAAATCCGCGCCACGGTCGGCGACTTCGGGCGCATCGGCCAAACCCCCATCAGCGCTTCGGTGGTCGACCAGCAGGCTTCGCTCTATGGTCACGGCTGCCGCAAACCCGGAGATGCCAAGATCACCTTCGGCACCGGCGCCTTTGCTCTGACGGTCACGGGCGAGCAGATCATCCGCGCCCCGGAAAAAGGCCTGCTGGCCACCGTCGCCTGGCAGGCCGACGGCCAACCGGTGTATGCCATGGACGGTGGCGTCTATGACGCCAGCGCCGCGGTGGAGTGGGCCGGGCGGCTGGGGCTGTTCAGTGATTTTTCGGAGCTGGCTGCCTTTGACCCGCCTCCGGCGATCTCCCGTGAGCTGGCCTTCGTCCCGGCCTTGTCCGGGCTCGCCTGCCCGCACTGGGACCGCAGTGCCGGGGCGGTGTGGATCGGCATGAACGCCGCCACCAGCCGCCAGGACCTGTGCCAGGCGGTACTGGAAGGCGTGGCCCTGCGCAGCGCCGAAGTCATCACCGCGATGGACGATCACCTCAGCGTCACCGACCAGCTATCGATCGACGGCGGGCTGGCCCGCAGCCCGTACTTCGCCCAGTTTCTCGCCGACATCCTGCAGCGCACCATCGTCACCCAGCGCTTCGACGAACTCACCGCCCTGGGCTGCGCCGCCCTGGCTGCCCGCGGCCTGGGCCTGGAGCTGCCCGAGCTGGACAACACCCGCACCGACTACCACCCGCGCATCGACCGGGCCACGGCAGACGCCTGGCGCCGCACCTTCAGCGCCGCGGTCAAGCGCTCCCAAGGCTGGTCACAGCCACGCTGAAACGCTCCAGTGGCCAAGGATGGCCGCCACTCTCGCGGAACGCCTGCGCTCCCCTTGCCGATCCGCCACGCCTATTGGACACTGACGCGCCCGCCCGCCACCGAGCGGCGGGCACATCAAGCGGTTGCTGGCGACTCAGACACACGGGACCACTGACTGCTGCGCGGGCACACGACCTGCCTGGCTGTGCTCATAAACGGATTGCTACTGAGTCGAGGATTTATGAAAGACGCAACGATTGCGCTGCACCACGGATTCAAGTCGGACCCGACCACCAGGGCCGTGGCCGTGCCTATCTATCAGAACGTCGCCTTCGAGTTCGACAACGCACAGCACGGGGCCGACCTGTTCAACCTGGATGTGCCCGGCAACATCTATACCCGCATCATGAACCCCACCAACGATGTGCTGGAGCAGCGCATGGCCGCCCTGGAAGGCGGGATCGCCGGGCTGGCGGTGGCCGCCGGCAGCGCGGCGATCCACTACGCGATCCAGACCCTGACCCAGGCCGGCGACAACGTTGTCTCCACCCCGCAGCTGTATGGCGGCACCTACACCCTGTTCGCCCACCTGCTGCCCAGCTTCGGCGTCGAAGTGCGCTTCGCCCGGGACGATTCCCCCGAAGCCATCGCCGAGCTGATCGACGACAAGACCAAGCTGGTGTACTGCGAGAGCATCGGCAACCCGGCGGGCAACATCGTCGATATCGAGGGCCTGGCCCAGGTCGCCCACGCCCGCAACGTGCCGCTGATGGTGGACAACACCGTGGCAACGCCGATCCTGTGCAAGCCGATCCAGTTCGGCGCCGACATCGTGGTGCACTCGGTGACCAAGTACGTCGGTGGCCACGGCAACTCCCTGGGCGGGGTGATCGTCGACAGCGGCAACTTCCCCTGGGCCGAGCATCCGCAGAAATTCGCCAGCCTCAACACCCCGGAGCCGGCCTACCACGGCGTGGTCTACACCGAGAAATTCGGCCCGGCAGCCTTTATCGCCCGGGCCCGCACCGTGCCGCTGCGCAACACCGGCGCGGCGCTGGCGCCGATGAATGCCTTCCTCCTGCTGCAAGGCCTGGAAACCCTGGCCCTGCGCATGGAGCGCCACACCGACAACGCCATCAAGGTCGCGCAGTTTCTCAAGGAGCACCCGCTGGTAGCCTGGGTCAGCTACGCCGGCCTGCCCGATCACCCGCACCATGAACTGGCGCGCAAGTACATGCAGGGCAAGCCGTCGGCGATCCTGTCCTTCGGTCTCAAGGGCGGCTACGCCGCGGGCGTGCGCTTCTACGACGCCCTGCAGATCTTCAAGCGCCTGGTGAACATCGGCGACGCCAAGTCCCTGGCCTGCCACCCGGCCTCCACCACCCACCGGCAGATGAACGAAGAAGAGCAGGCCAAGGCCGGGGTCAAGCCGGAGATGATCCGTCTCTCGGTGGGCATCGAAGCCATCGAAGACCTGCTCGAGGACCTCGATCAGGCGCTGCGCCAGGCCTGACCCCGCAAGGCCCGCCGCCCGAGGGTGGCGGGCCCGTGCCCCAAGCATTGAGCAACCCGCGTCGGCACCGGCGCGCCCTCCCCACCGACAGCCCCCAGGAACCTCTCTTACCCGCAAAGGACTCAACCATGATTGTGCGTTACGTAAAGATCACCATGACCCTGGCTGTCGCGGCCTTCGCGCTGCTGGTGGCCTACAACAACATCAGCGACTACGGCTCCAACTTTGCCTTTGTCCAGCATGTACTGAGCATGGACAGCGTCTTCCCCGACAACACCGCCACCGACCGCGCCGTGACCCTGCCGCTGCTGTGGAACCTCGGTTACTGGCTGATCATCGGCGGCGAAGCCCTGACCGGTGTGCTGCTGGTCGTCGGCGCCTTGCGCCTGTGGCTGGCACGGCACGGCGTGGCCAGCTACTTCAACCGCTCCAAGGGCTGGGCCATTGCCGGCTTCTGCCTGGGCTTCTGCGTCTGGTTCTTCGGCTTCATGGTGGTGGGCGGCGAGTGGTTCATGATGTGGCAATCCAAGGTCTGGAACGGCCAGGACGCCGCCTTCAAGTTCTACATGGCGATCCTTGGCGTGTTGATCTTCCTCAACCAGCCGGACGCAGAACTGCACTAACCCAGCCGCCGCCGAGCCTGTGAGGCCTTGCCTCGCGATCTCCCGTCGGAGCTCATCGGCCTTGAGAGCGCCGCGTCCCAACGGGCCGTTCGCAGCCTGCGGCAGCGGCTACACCAATCTCGGATCGGCATTGGTTGTAGCCGCTGCCGAGCCATGGCGAGGCTGCGCAAAGGCCTGCAAGGCCTTGCCTGGCGATCCCCTGTCGGAGCTCATCGGCCGTGAGAGCGCCGCGTCCCTTCGGGCCGTTCGCAGCATGCGGCAGCGGCTACACCAATCTCGGATCGGCATTGGTTGTAGCCGCTGCCGAGCCATGGCGAGGCTACGCAAAGGTCTGCAAGGCCTTGCCTGGCGATCCCTCGTCGGAGCTCATCGGCCGTGAGAGCGCCGCGTCCCTTCGGGCCGTTCGCAGCCTGCGGCAGCGGCTACACCAATCTCGGATCGGCATTGGTTGTAGCCGCTGCCGAGCCATGGCAAGGCCTTGCCTGGCGATTGCCAGACGAGCCTTGGCGTTCTTCAGAGCGCCGCCACCGCTGCGCCGGAATGCCGCCCATCAGGTTCGCAGCCTGCGGCAGCCGCTAGCCGAACCGCAAAAAAAAACGGCCCGCTGCGATAACGCAGCGGGCCGTTGTTCAGCGCCCTGGAGAATCAGGGCCAGGCCTTCGTACTCAGTGGTTGAGCTTGAAATCCTTCTCGGCCGCTTCGAAACGCTGAACCATGCCAGCGGTCGGCGCGCCCATCTTGCTCACCAGCAGGATCGCCAGGCTGGCGAAGATGAAGCCCGGGATGATTTCGTACAGGCCCAGCAGAGCGAAGTGCTTCCACAGGATCACGGTGACGGCACCGACGATGATCCCGGCCAGCGCGCCGTCGCGGGTCATGCCTTTCCACATCACCGAGATCAGCACCACAGGACCGAAGGCGGCGCCGAAACCGGCCCAGGCATAGCTCACCAGGCCCAGTACGCGGTTTTCCGGGTTGGCCGCCATGGCGATGGCGATCAGCGCCACCACCAGCACCATGGCGCGACCGACCCATACCAGTTCCAGCTGCGAGGCGTGCTTGCGCAGGAAGGCCTTGTAGAAGTCTTCGGTCAGGGCACTGGAGCACACCAGCAACTGGCAGCTCAGGGTACTCATTACCGCCGCCAGGATGGCCGACAGCAGCACACCGGCAACCCACGGGTTGAACAGCAGCTTGGCCAGTTCGATGAACACCCGCTCAGGGTTTTCGCTCACAGGGCCGGCCACGTCCGGATGCGCCGAGAAGTAGGCGATGCCGAAGAAGCCCACGGCCACGGTGCCGCCCAGGCACAGGATCATCCAGGTCATGGAGATGCGACGAGCGTTGGCGATCGATTTCACCGAGTCCGCCGCCATGAAGCGCGCCAGGATGTGCGGCTGACCGAAGTAGCCCAGGCCCCAGCCCATCAGCGAGATCACGCCGATGAAGGTGGTGTTCTTGAGCATGTCGAAGTTGGTCGGGTCCTGAGCCTCGATGGCCAGGAAGGTGGTGTCGACGCCACCGGTGGCCAGCAGCACGATGATCGGGGTCAGCAGCAGGGCGAAGATCATCAGGGTGGCTTGTACGGTATCTGTCCAGCTCACTGCCAGGAAACCACCGACAAAGGTGTAGGCAATGGTCGCGGCCGCGCCGGCCCACAGGGCTGTCTCGTAAGGCATGCCGAAGGTGCTTTCGAACAGACGGGCGCCGGCAACGATGCCCGAGGCGCAATAGATGGTGAAGAACACCAGGATCACCACCGCAGAGATGATCCGCAGCAGGCCGCTCTTGTCTTCGAAACGGCTGGAGAAGTAGTCCGGCAGGGTCAGGGCATCGCCGTTGTGCTCGGTCTGTACCCGCAGGCGACCGGCCACGAACAGCCAGTTCAGGTAGGCGCCGACGATCAGGCCGATGGCGATCCAGCTTTCCGACAGACCGGACATGTAGATGGCGCCCGGCAGGCCCATCAGCAACCAGCCACTCATGTCGGAAGCACCGGCGGAAAGCGCAGTCACCACGCTGCCCAGGCTACGGCCGCCCAGAATGTAGTCGGAAAGGTTGTTGGTGGAGCGATAGGCCATGAAGCCGATCAGCACCATTGCTGCGATGTAGATCACGAAGGTGATCAGGGTGGGATTGCTTGCACTCATTGAGTTACGCCCTGGCTTTGTTTTTATGGTGCGGCGGTCACTGCCCGCCGACGCCAAACGATGGTATTTGGCAGACGGTCAGGCGAGCCGCGCATTTATGACTGATGTTTCCCCAGGAAAGCCATCAGCCGATGAACCACCCCAAAAAGGGGTCGGTTGCACCTTGGGCGCGAATCCTATGCAACAAAATGAACAAGGTGCAACCAATTTGCGGCGATTAAGTTGCACCTTGTCGAATAATCGGCTGCCAGCGACGCTTTTGCTCCCTTTTGGAGCAAGAAACCGGTTTTTCAGAAGTAAATGCACCATCAGGAGGCAAGCCGGATCAGGCAGGAATTTTATTCCTGACAAGCTGCGGTTTTTTCCGTCCGAAAATGGGTTGCACCCGGTTGCACCTATTTCAGCGCGCGGATAATCTTGCCGCCAGCTGATGCCACACGTGCGTGGCAAACATGAGGATAAAAATATGGCTACCACCACCCTCGGGGTCAAACTCGACGACCCAACCCGCGAGCGCCTCAAGGCCGCTGCGGCCTCGATCGATCGTACGCCGCACTGGCTGATCAAGCAGGCGATTTTCAATTACCTGGAAAAACTCGAGGGTGGTGCAACCCTGTCCGAGCTGAGCAGTGTCACCGCCAAAGACGGCGATGACGCCGGCGAGGTGCAGACCGATCACGCTCACCAATGCTTCCTGGAGTTCGCCGAGAGCATCCTCCCGCAATCGGTGCTGCGCGCGTCGATCACCGCCGCCTACCGTCGTCCGGAGCCGGAAGTGGTGCCGATGCTGCTGGAGCAGGCGCGCCTGCCGGCCGCCACCGCCGAAGCCGCGAACAAGCTGGCGGCCTCGATCGCCGAGAAACTGCGCAACCAGAAGAGCGCCGGCGGCCGTGCCGGTATCGTCCAGGGCCTGCTGCAGGAATTCTCCCTGTCGTCCCAGGAAGGCGTGGCGCTGATGTGCCTGGCCGAAGCCCTGCTGCGCATTCCCGACAAGGGCACCCGTGACGCGCTGATCCGCGACAAGATCAGCACCGGCAACTGGCAGCCGCACCTGGGCAACAGCCCGTCGCTGTTCGTCAACGCCGCCACCTGGGGCCTGTTGCTCACCGGCAAGCTGGTGTCGACCCACAACGAGGCCGGCCTGACCTCTTCCCTGAGCCGCATCATCGGCAAGAGCGGCGAGCCGATGATCCGCAAGGGCGTGGACATGGCCATGCGCCTGATGGGCGAGCAGTTCGTCACCGGCGAAACCATCGCCGAAGCCCTGGCCAACGCCAGCAAGTTCGAAGCCAAGGGCTTCCGCTATTCCTACGACATGCTCGGCGAAGCGGCACTGACCGAGCACGACGCGCAGAAATACCTCGCCTCCTACGAGCAGGCCATCCATTCCATTGGCAAGGCCTCCCACGGCCGCGGCATCTATGAAGGCCCGGGCATCTCGATCAAGCTCTCGGCCCTGCACCCGCGCTACAGCCGCGCCCAGTACGAGCGCGTGATGGAAGAGCTGTACCCGCGCCTGCTGTCCCTGACCCTGCTGGCC
Source organism: Pseudomonas sp. St29 (assembly GCF_001547915.1). Lineage (NCBI taxonomy): Bacteria > Pseudomonadati > Pseudomonadota > Gammaproteobacteria > Pseudomonadales > Pseudomonadaceae > Pseudomonas > Pseudomonas sp. St29. Next base: position 559,512 of record NZ_AP014628.1, on the reverse strand, counting down.
AAGCAGTACGACATCGGCCTGAACATCGACGCCGAGGAAGCCGACCGCCTGGAGCTGTCCCTGGACCTGCTGGAACGCCTGTGCTTCGAGCCGCAACTGACCGGCTGGAACGGTATCGGCTTCGTGATCCAGGCCTACCAGAAGCGCTGCCCGTACGTGATCGACTACGTGATCGATCTGGCCCGTCGCAGCCGTCACCGCCTGATGATCCGCCTGGTGAAAGGCGCCTACTGGGACAGCGAGATCAAGCGCGCCCAGGTCGAAGGCCTGGAAGGCTATCCGGTCTATACCCGCAAGGTGTACACCGACGTTTCCTACATCGCCTGCGCACGCAAACTGCTGTCGGTGCCGGAAGTCATCTACCCGCAGTTCGCCACCCACAACGCCCACACCCTGTCGGCGATCTACCACATTGCCGGTCAGAACTATTACCCCGGCCAGTACGAGTTCCAGTGCCTGCACGGCATGGGCGAACCGCTGTACGAGCAAGTGGTGGGCAAGGTCGCCGATGGCAAGCTGAACCGTCCGTGCCGCGTGTACGCACCGGTCGGCACCCACGAAACCCTGCTGGCCTACCTGGTTCGCCGCCTGCTGGAAAACGGCGCCAACACCTCGTTCGTCAACCGTATTGCCGACCAGTCGATCTCGATCCAGGAACTGGTGGCCGACCCGGTGAGCCAGATCGAGCAGATGGCCACCCTGGAAGGCGGCTTCGGCCTGCCGCACCCGCGCATTCCGCTGCCGCGTGACCTGTATGGCGCCGAACGCGCCAACTCCGCCGGCATCGACATGGCCAACGAACACCGCCTGGCGTCGCTGTCCTGCGCACTGCTGGCCACCGCCCACAACAACTGGAAGGCCGCGCCGATGCTCGGTTGCGCCGCCAGCAACGAAACCCCGGCGCCGGTCCTCAACCCGTCGGACCATCGCGATGTGGTGGGCCACGTACAGGAAGCCACGGTCGAAGACGTCGACAACGCCATCCAGTGCGCCCTCAACGCCGCGCCGATCTGGCAGGCCACGCCGCCGGCCGAACGCGCCGCGATCCTGGAACGCGCCGCCGACCTGATGGAAGGCGAGATCCAGCCACTGATGGGCCTGCTGGCCCGCGAAGCCGGCAAGACCTTCGCCAACGCCATCGCCGAAGTGCGTGAAGCCGTGGACTTCCTGCGTTACTACGCGGTGCAGGCTCGCAATGACTTCAGCAACGACGCCCATCGTCCGCTGGGTCCGGTGGTGTGCATCAGCCCGTGGAACTTCCCGCTGGCGATCTTCAGTGGCCAGGTTGCCGCCGCCCTCGCCGCCGGCAACCCGGTACTGGCCAAGCCGGCCGAACAGACCCCGCTGGTGGCGGCCCAGGCCGTACGCCTGCTGCTGGAAGCTGGGATTCCCGAAGGCGTGCTGCAACTGCTGCCGGGCCAGGGCGAAAGCGTCGGTGCCCGCCTGGTCGGTGACGAGCGCGTCAAGGGCGTGATGTTCACCGGTTCCACCGAAGTCGCGCGCCTGCTGCAACGCAACATCGCCGGGCGCCTGGACAACCAGGGCCGCCCGATCCCGCTGATCGCCGAAACCGGCGGCCAGAACGCGATGATCGTCGACTCCTCGGCCCTGACCGAACAAGTGGTCATCGACGTGGTGTCCTCGGCCTTCGACAGCGCCGGCCAGCGTTGCTCGGCCCTGCGCGTGCTGTGCCTGCAGGAAGATTCCGCCGACCGCGTGATCGAAATGCTCAAGGGCGCCATGGCCGAAAGCCGCCTGGGCAACCCGGAGCGCCTGTCGGTGGACATCGGCCCGGTGATCGACGCCGAAGCCAAGGCCGGCATCGAGAAGCACATCCAGGCCATGCGCGACAAAGGTCGCAGCGTGTACCAGATGGCCATTGCCGACAGCGAAGAATGCAAGCGCGGCACCTTTGTCATGCCGACCCTGATCGAGCTGGAAAGCTTCGATGAGCTGCAACGCGAGATCTTCGGCCCGGTGTTGCACGTGGTGCGCTACAAGCGCAAAGACATCGACCAACTGATCGCCCAGATCAACGCCTCCGGTTATGGCCTGACCCTGGGTGTGCACACCCGGATCGACGAAACCATCGCCAAGGTGGTGGACAACGTCCACGCCGGTAACGTCTACGTCAACCGCAACATCGTTGGTGCCGTGGTCGGCGTGCAGCCGTTCGGCGGCGAAGGCCTGTCGGGCACCGGCCCGAAAGCCGGCGGCCCGCTGTACCTGTACCGCCTGCTGTCGACCCGTCCGGTGGACGCCATCGAGCAATCCTTCGCCCGCGCCGATGCCGCCAACGCTCCGGACCTGCGCCTGCGCGAAGTCCTCGGCAAGCCGCTCAATGCCCTGCAAGCCTGGGCCGAGAGCAACAAGCTGGCGGAACTGGCGACCCTGTGCAAACAGTTCGCCGGCCAATCGCAAAGCGGCATCACCCGGCAACTGACCGGCCCGACCGGCGAACGCAACAGCTACGCCATCCTGCCTCGCGAGCACGTGCTGTGCCTGGCGGACATCGAAGGCGATCTGCTGACCCAACTGGCGGCCGTGCTGGCAGTCGGCGGTTCGGCGGTGTGGCCGGAAAGCGAGCTCAGCAAGGCACTGTTCGCCCGCTTGCCGAAGGACGTGCAGGCACGCATCCAGCGTGTGGCCGACTGGACCAAGGACGAGGTGGTGTTCGACGCCGTCCTGCACCACGGCGACTCTGACCAACTGCGCGGCGTTTGCCAGCAAGTGGCCCAGCGTGCCGGCGCCATCGTCGGCGTCCAGGGCCTGTCCCAGGGCGAGACGGCGATTGCCCTGGAACGCCTGGTGATCGAGCGCGCCCTGAGCGTCAACACCGCGGCGGCCGGCGGCAACGCCAGCCTGATGACCATCGGTTAAGAGCAGCGACAAGCTGCAAGCTACAAGCGGCAAGTAAGGGTGCAACGCCTTTGCCTGCAGCTTGTAGCTTGTAGCTGCTTCTGCCCCTCCATCACCTTTATCAATCTTTCTATTCAGCCTTTATTCACGCGCCTAGACTCGGTCCATTCCCTAGCCAACAGGTATGCCGCCATGTCCGAGACGCTGCTCAGTTCCCGCAATCTGGCTTTCGAACTGTATGAGGTGCTCGACGCCGAGGGCCTGACCCAGCGCGAGCGGTTTGCCGAGCACAATCGCGAAACCTTCGATGCCGCCCTGGGCACCGCGCGCAACATCGCCGAGAAGTACTTCGCCCCGCACAACCGCAAGGGCGATGAACACGAGCCGCGCTACGAAGACGGCCAGGCGGTGCTGATTCCTGAAGTGAAACCGGCGGTGGACGCCTTCCTCGAAGCCGGCTTCCTCAACGCCGCGCGCAGTTTCGACGCGGGCGGCATGCAGTTGCCGACCCTGTTGTCCCAGGCCTGTTTCGCCCATTTCCAGGCGGCCAACGCGGCCACCACGTCTTACCCGTTCCTGACCATGGGCGCGGCCAACCTGATCGAAAGCTTTGGCACCGACGAGCAGAAACAACGCTTCCTGCAACCGATGATCGACGGCCGCTTCTTCGGCACCATGGCCCTGACCGAGCCCCATGCCGGCTCCTCGCTGGCCGATATCCGCACCCGCGCCGAACCGGCAGGCGATGGCAGCTACCGGCTCAAGGGCAACAAGATCTTCATCTCCGGCGGTGACCACCCGCTGTCGGAGAACATCGTGCACATGGTCCTGGCCAAGCTGCCGGACGCACCGCCCGGGGTGAAGGGCATTTCGCTGTTTATCGTGCCCAAGTTCCTGGTCAACGACGACGGCAGCCTGGGGCCGCGCAACGACGTGCTGCTGGCCGGGCTGTTCCACAAGATGGGCTGGCGCGGCACCACCTCCACCGCGCTGAACTTCGGCGATAACGGCCACTGCGTCGGCTATCTGGTGGGCCAGCCGCACCAGGGCCTGAGCTACATGTTCCAGATGATGAACGAGGCGCGGATCGGCGTCGGCATGGGCGCGGTGATGCTGGGTTATGCCGGCTACCTGTATTCCCTGGAATACGCCCGCGAACGCCCGCAAGGTCGCCTGCCGGACAGCAAGGACCCCACCACCGCACCGGTTTCGATCATCCAGCACGCCGATGTGCGACGCATGCTGCTGACCCAGAAAGCCTACGTCGAAGGCGCCTTCGACCTGGGGCTGTATGCGGCGCGGCTGTTCGACGACACCACCACCCTGGCCGACGACGGCGAACGCCAGCAGGCCCACGAACTGCTGGACCTGCTGACCCCGATCGTCAAATCCTGGCCGTCGGAGTTCTGCCTCAAGGCCAACGAGCTGGCGATCCAGATCCTCGGCGGCCACGGCTATACCCGGGAATACCCGGTGGAGCAGTACTACCGCGACAACCGCCTGAACCCGATCCATGAAGGCACCCACGGCATCCAGTCCCTCGACCTGCTGGGCCGCAAGCTGGCGCAGAACGGCGGCGCCGGGCTCAAGCGCCTGATCCGCCTGATCGCCGAGACCGGCGAGCGGGCCCGCGCCCATCCGTCGCTGGATGCCCTGCGCCAGCCTCTGGAGCAACTGGTGTCGCGCCTGCAGGGCGTGACCCTGGGTCTGCTGGGGGATCTGGCCACTGGCAAGGTCACGGCGACCCTGGCCAACTCGGCGCTGTATCTGAAGGCCTTCGGTCACGCGGTGATCGGCTGGCGCTGGCTGGAACAGGCCATCAGGGCCGAGGAAGGACTGGCCCGGGAAGTGGCGGCGGATCGGGATTTCTATCGGGGCAAGCTGCAGGCCGCGCGCTACTTCCTGACCTGGGAAGTGCCGGCCTGCCAGCATGAGCTGACCCTGCTGGAAGCACGGGACGCCACCTGCCTGGAGATGCAGGACGCCTGGTTCTGAGGCCCAGGCGACCTGACACACCGCGGCGCGCGGTTCGCTGGCAAGCCAGCTCCTACCAGAACCTTCACTCCACACCCGTAGGAGCCGGCTTGCCGGCGAAAGCGTCCGGCCTGGCATTGCGCGGCGCGCAGTTCGCTGGCAAGCCAGCTCCTACCAGAACCTTCACTCCACACCCGTAGGAGCCGGCTTGCCGGCGAAAGCGTCCGGCCTGGCATTGCGCGGCCCGAGGTTCGCTGGCAAGCCAGCTCCTACAGGCTGGTCAGTGCAGCTTGAAACCACCCACCTGGCGCACCAGATCCTCGGCCAGGCGCTGCAGGGTCCGGCAGTCTTCACGGCAGCCATGCACTTCGGCCGCCGTGGCCCGGGCCAGATCGGAAATCCCCTGCACCGTGCGGTTGATCTCTTCGGTCACCGTCGACTGCTGCTCCGTGGCCGTGGCCACTTGCTGATTCATGTCGCTGATGCGCTCCACCTGCCCGGTGATCGCGGTCAGCGAGGCGCCGGTGCGCTGACTGGATTCGACGCCGGTGCCGGTCGCCGTCTGCCCGGCATGCATCGAGGACACCGCGTTCTCCGCGCCTTGCTTGAGGCCCTGGATCATTTGCTGGATTTCATCGGTGGAGGTCTGGGTGCGCTGGGCCAGGGTGCGCACTTCATCGGCGACCACGGCAAAGCCACGGCCCATCTCGCCGGCCCGGGCCGCTTCGATGGCAGCGTTGAGGGCCAGCAGGTTGGTCTGTTCGGAAACCCCGCGAATCACCGCCAGCACCTGGTCGATGGAGGCCACCTGCTCCGCCAGTTCGCTCACGGCGCCGGCGGCCAGGGCAATGTCCCCGGACATGCTCTCGATATGCCGGATCGAGCCGCCCACCACCTCCCGGGCCTGCAAGGCTTCGTCCCGGGCCGCCTGGGAAGCGTCCGCCGCCTGCCCCGCATTGCGCGCAATGTCCTGGACCGTCAGGCCCATCTGGTGCACCGCGGTGGCCACCGTGTCGGTCATTTCCTGTTGCTGTCCGGAGCGCTCGGCGGTGTTCTCTACCACCGCCGCCACCTGGCTCACCGAGGAACGCAGGCGTTCGGTGGTGGCCAGCACCTCGCCGATCATGCCGCGCTGGCTGTCGAGGAAGCGGTTGAAGCCCCGCGCCAGGTCCCCCAGTTCGTCGGCGCGGCTGGCGTCCAGGCGCAGGGTCAGGTCACCGCCACCGCTGCCGATGGCCACCAGCCCCTCGGTCACTTGCCGGACCGGACGCACCAGGCCACGGGCCAGCAGCACCACCAGCAACAGGCAGACCGCGGCAATGCCCAGGCCGATCAGGCTGGTGAGCCAGATCGCCCGATGCGCCTCGGCGTAGATCTGCTCCTGCGGCACCTCGGCCACCAGGCTCCAGCCAAAGCCGCGCAGGGGCAGGCTCAGGGCCAGGAAGTCTTCGCCGTCACGCTCGAAATGACTGCTGGTCAGCCCCTCGTGCCCCATCAGCGCCTCGGCGGCGGTCGCGCCGATCTGCTCGGACAACTGTCGCTTGCCGCTGAATTCGGCGTCCGGATGGACCTGGATCAAACCATCGCTGCGCACCAGAAACACCCGGCCGCGCTCGCCAAAGCTGTAGTCGTGAATCAGCTTCGACAGCTCGGTCATGCGCAAGCCCAGGCCGGTGACGCCCACCAGCGCACCGTCTTTCTCGACCCGGTAGTTGATGAACAGCGCCAGCTCGCCGCTGGCAACGTCGATATCGATGTTCAGCACTCGCGGCTTGCCGCTGTCGATAAAGCGATAGAACCAGGCGTCCTTGGGATTGTCCCGGCTGAGGGTCCGGTCCAGGCCTTTCTGGTTGTAGTAATGATGGCTGAGCGGGCTGGCCATCATGGTGGTGAACGCCTGGTTCTCGGCGCGGATGTCTTCCAGGTAGCTGATGAAGCTCTGCGCCCGAGCCGGGTCTTCGCCCGCCGCCAGCCAGTCGCGCAGCATGCCGTTGCCGGCCAGGTCCCGGGCGGCGGTCAGCGGCTGGGTGAGAATGCGCTCGATATCGTTGCGCATGGCTTCGATGCTCGAAGGTAGCGCCCTGTCCACCAGATAGTTCTGGGTCAGGTGATTGATCAGTACCGTGTAGATGGCTACTACCACCAGCAGGCTGACCAACAGGGCCGACCCCATGCTGAGGATCAGCTGCCATTGAATACTGCGTCGCCAGAATTGCATGGAACACCTCTTTCTTATGGTTATAAGAGGCTGAGATACCGCGCCAGCCGCGGGAAGTTGTATACAAACATTGACCCTGCTTGTCCAACCCGTTACCCGCCGGCTGTGTGCACTTCCATCAATTCTGTTGAATGGTCTTGGCGATCACCTCGACGGTGGCGCTCACCTGCTCCTCATAACGGGCCAGTTCCTGGGCATGGCGCTTTTGCATCTCGATCTGCTGCGAGCACAGGTTCATCGCCGCCAGCACCAGCAGGCGCTCGCCAATCAGCGTCGGGTATTTCTTCTTGGTGTCGGCCAGGGCCGCCTTGAGCATCAGCGCGGCGTCCATGAGGGTCTGTTCCTCACCGGCCGGGGCCTTGATCGAGTAATCCTCGCCCAGGATCGAGATCACCTTCACCCCATCGATATGGTGTCTCATGGGTTGGCCGGGCTCGCACTGACGCGCTCAACCAGGGCCTGGATGCGGGCTGCGGTCGCGCCTTGTTTCTCTTCCTGTTCCATCAGGCTCAATTGCAGGCTTTCGTTTTCATCCTTGGCCTGGGCCAGTTGTTCCTTGAGGGCTGCGTTCGTGCCGAGCAGCTCCTGGTTCTGTAGCACCAGGTCGCTGACCAGCTGTTCCAATTGGCTGAGGGATGCTTCCAACATTTTGATCTTCCGGGCTTTTTGCAAAGGGCGCGTACGATAAAGAAAAGTCACCTTGGATACCAGGGTTATCCAGGCGCAAGGCCTTGATTTTACTGGCGATGACCCTTCCGCGAGAGCTGCTAGAGACTGTCATTCGCCCCGTGGGTTCCTGACGTTCCGTCGGGCCGTCGGGACTTTTCTGAAATTTCCCAACGAGCACTCAGACTTTTCTGAAACTGCTCCTGACGATTCAAGAAGCATTTTTTCAACGCGATAGCACAGGTACTTCCCAGCCCCACACGCGCAAGCTGCGCACATCCGAGGTAGGTTCAATGTCCCTGCGTACCCTGAATATCGCTCCGAGGGCATTCCTCGGTTTTGCCCTGATAGGTGGCTTGATGCTGTTTCTGGGGATCTTTGCCCTGAACCAGATGAGCAAGATCCGCGCGGCGACCGAACGCATCACCCAGGACACCATCCCCAGCATCAAGAGCGTCGACGACTTCACCCAACTGAGCCTGCGCCTGCGGGTCCAGGCCTATCGACTGCTGCTCAACCGCGACCCCGAGGAACAGCAAAAGACCCTGGACTCCATCAGCCAGCGCAACCAGAAGATCGATGAAACCCGGGCCCGCTACCAACAGCTCATCAGCAGCCCCGAGGAAAAAGCCGCTTACGATCAGTACCTGGAGCTGCTGAGCCACCACCGCCAACTGGAAGCCCAGTTGATCGAGCTGTCGCACAACAACCAGCTCGAAAGCATGCAGCAGTTGCTCAACACCGAACTGATGGCCAGCGCCGAAAAGATCAACGCCCTCCTCAACCAACTGGTGGAGATCAACACCCAGTACTCCCAGGCCGCCGATCAAGACGCGGCCGAGCAATACACCACCGCCTTCAATCTGGTGGTGAGCCTGCTGGTACTGGCCAGCGCCCTGACCCTGCTGTTCGCCTGGCGACTGATTCGCAGCATCACCCTGCCGATCGCCAACGCTCTGCATGCCGCCGAAACCATTGCCGAAGGCAACCTGACCCAACCGATCACCGTGGATGGCCGCGACGAAGCCGGCCGCCTGTTGCAGGCCATGCTCACCATGCAGGAAAAGCTGCGGGACACCCTGCAACGCATTTCCGCCTCCGCCGGCCAGCTGGCCTCGGCGGCCGAGGAACTCAACAGCGTCACCGACGAAAGCGCCCGCGGCCTGACCCAGCAGAACAACGAGATCGAACAAGCCGCGACGGCGGTCAATGAAATGACCAGCGCCGTGGAAGAAGTGGCACGCAATGCCGTCAGCACCTCCGAAGCCTCGCAGAACGCCACCCGGTCCGCCGGGGACGGACGGGACATGGTTCAGGAAACCGTCGCCGCCATCGAGCGCATGACCGGCGACGTGCAAAGCACCGCCAGCCTGATCGGCGATCTGGCCAACGAGTCGCGGGACATCGGCAAGGTGCTGGACGTGATCCGCGGCCTGGCCGACCAGACCAACCTGCTGGCGCTCAATGCCGCCATCGAAGCCGCCCGTGCCGGCGAGGCCGGCCGCGGCTTTGCCGTGGTCGCCGATGAAGTGCGCGCCCTGGCCCACCGCACCCAGCAGTCCACCAGCGAAATCGAACGCATGATCGGCAGCATCCAGAGCGGCACCGAACATGCCGTGGACTCCATGCGCAACAGCACCGAACGCGCCGAGTCGACCCTGAACATCGCCCGTGGCGCCGGTCTGTCCCTGGACACCATCAACAGCGCCATCATCGAGATCAACGAACGCAACCTGGTGATCGCCAGCGCCGCCGAGGAACAGGCCCAGGTGGCCCGGGAAGTGGACCGCAACCTGGTGAACATCCGCGACCTGTCGGTGCAATCCACCACCGGGGCCAACCAGACCCGCTCCGCCAGCAGCGAATTGTCGGGCCTGGCCGTGGACCTGAACAATCTGGTGACCCGGTTCCAGCTGTAACCCCCCCTTGCGTCCTGCTCCAGCCCTCTAGTGCGGGGGCTGGAGCCAGGGGTAGCGGCGCTTGGCGCTGCCAGGGCGGTGCATGGGCGGGCGGCTAAATCCGCTGCGTGACTCAAGACTTTAGTCGTACGACCGATATGTCACGGTAGATCAGTCTCAAGCCCCGCACGGATGCGCCCTTTTTGGTACTCACCATGTCCCTTCGTAATATGAATATCGCTCCGCGGGCCTTCCTCGGTTTTGCCATGATCGGCGGCTTGATGCTGATCCTCGGGGTGTTCGCCCTGAATCAGATGAGCAAGATCCGCGGTGCCGCCGAGGACATCACCCTGAGCAGCGTGCCGAGCATCAAGAGCCTCGACGAATTCACCCAGCTGACCCTGCGCCTGCGGGTGCTGTCCTACCGTTTGCTGGTCAACCGCGAGCCGGATGTGCAGCAAAAGACCGTGGAACTGCTGGAGATGCGCAACCAGCAGATCCGCACGGCCCAGACGACCTATGAAAAGCTGATCAGCAGCCCGGCGGAAAAAGCCGCCTATGACCAGTACGTGCAGTTGCTGGGCCAGTACCGGCAGATCGAAGAGCGGATGAAGAGCCTGTCCCGCAGCAATCAGGTGGACGAGTTGCGCAACCTGCTCAACACCGACCTGCTGAACAACTCCGAAGCCATGAACACCGTGCTCAACCGCCTGCTGGAGATCAACACCCAGCAGACCCTGGACACCAACCAGCAAGCCGCCGAGCAGTACTCCTCGGCCTTCGCTCTGGTGGTGGCCCTGCTGGTGCTGGCCACCGGCCTGACCCTGCTGTTCGCCTGGTTGCTGACCCGCAGCATCACCGTACCGATCGCCAACGCCCTGAGTGCCGCCGAAGAAATCGCCGAAGGCAACCTGACCCGGCCGATCCGGATCGACGGCAGCGACGAGGCCGGGCGCCTGTTGCAGGCCATGGCCAAGATGCAGGAAAAACTGCGCGACACCCTGCAACGCATCTCCGGCTCCGCCGGCCAACTGGCCTCGGCGGCCGAGGAACTCAACAGCGTCACCGACGAAAGCGCCCGTGGCCTGACCCAGCAGAACAACGAGATCGAGCAAGCCGCGACGGCGGTCAATGAAATGACCAGCGCCGTGGAAGAAGTGGCCCGCAATGCCGTCAGCACCTCCGAAGCCTCGAAGAACGCCACCACCTCCGCCGGCGACGGTCGCGACCTGGTGCAGGAAACCGTGTCCGCCATCGAGCGCATGAGCTCGGACGTACAGAGCACCGCCAGCCTGATCGGCGATCTGGCCAACGAGTCGCGGGACATCGGCAAGGTGCTGGACGTGATCCGCGGCCTGGCCGACCAGACCAACCTGCTGGCGCTCAATGCCGCCATCGAAGCCGCCCGTGCCGGCGAGGCCGGCCGCGGCTTTGCCGTGGTCGCCGATGAAGTGCGCGCCCTGGCCCACCGTACCCAGCAGTCCACCAGCGAAATCGAACGCATGATCGGCAGCATCCAGAGCGGCACCGAACACGCCGTGGACTCGATGCGCAACAGCACCGAACGCGCCGAGTCGACCCTGAACATCGCCCGTGGCGCCGGTCTGTCCCTGGACACCATCAACAGCGCCATCATCGAGATCAACGAACGCAACCTGGTGATCGCCAGCGCCGCCGAGGAACAGGCCCAGGTGGCCCGGGAAGTGGACCGCAACCTGGTGAACATCCGCGACCTGTCGGTGCAATCGTCCACCGGCGCCAACCAGACCAGTGCAGCCAGCAACGAGCTGTCGCGCCTGGCCGTGGACCTCAACAGCCTGGTGGCGCGCTTCAGCCTTTGAAGCACCGGGCCAGGCTCGGCAAAGACCCGGCGCACAGCACGTGCGCCGGATCGGCCGGTGCCATTGAAAGCTTTTTGACAGCGGCACATTTCAACAGGTTAGAATCGCTGGCACGCAGACTGCATGGTCAGTTTGCGCCCGCCTTTTTCACCCTGGAGTACTGCCTTTGAATGCGACGACCATCAACAGCCTGTTCTTGATCGGCGCGTTGCTGGTAGGTGCGAGCATTCTGGTGAGTTCACTGTCCTCCCGGCTCGGCATCCCGATTCTGGTGATCATCCTCGCCGTGGGCATGACCGCCGGGGTCGACGGCGGCGGCATCATCTTCAACAACTACCCGACCGCCTACCTGGTGGGCAACCTGGCCCTGGCCGTGATCCTGCTGGACGGCGGCCTGCGCACCCGGGTGGCGAGTTTCCGCGTGGCCCTGTGGCCGGCGCTGTCCCTGGCCACGGTGGGGGTGCTGATCACCACCGGGCTGACCGGCATGGCCGCGGCCTGGCTGTTCGACCTCAACCTGATCCAGGGCCTGCTGATCGGTGCCATCGTCGGCTCCACCGACGCCGCGGCGGTGTTCTCGCTGCTGGGGGGCAAGGGCCTCAACGAACGGGTCACCGCCAGCCTGGAGATTGAGTCCGGCAGTAACGATCCGATGGCGGTGTTTCTCACCGTGACCCTGATCGACATGCTCGCCAGCGGCCACACCGGCCTGCACTGGGGCCTGCTGGGGGACCTGGTCCGCGAATTCGGCATCGGCGCGGTGATCGGCCTGGGCGGCGGCTGGCTGATGCTGCAACTGGTCAACCGCATCCACCTGGCCAACGGCCTGTACCCGATCCTGGTGATCGCCGGCGGCCTGGTGGTCTTTGCCCTGACCAACGCCCTGCACGGCAGCGGCTTTCTGGCGGTGTACCTGTGCGGCCTGATGATCGGCAACCGCCCGGTGCGCAGCCGCCACGGCATCCTGCACATGCTCGACGGCATGGCCTGGCTGGCACAGATCGGCATGTTCCTGGTGCTGGGGCTGCTGGTCACCCCCCACGACCTGCTGCCCATCGCCCTGCCGGCCCTGGGCCTGGCGCTGTGGATGATCCTGTTCGCCCGGCCGCTGTCGGTGCTGGTGGGCCTGGCGCCGTTCAAGGCCTTCCACGGCCGGGAAAAGGCCTTTATCTCCTGGGTCGGCCTGCGGGGCGCGGTGCCGATCATTCTCGCGGTGTTCCCGTTGATGGCCGGGCTGCCCAACGCCCAGCTGTACTTCAACCTGGCGTTCTTCATCGTGCTGATCTCGCTGCTGGTGCAGGGCACCAGCCTGCCGTGGGTGGCCAAGTGGCTGAAGGTCACGGTGCCGCCGGACCCGGCGCCGATCTCCCGATCGGCCCTGGAAGTCCATGTCACCAGCGAGTGGGAGATGTTCGTCTACCGCCTGGGAGCGGAAAAGTGGTGCATCGGCGCCGCCCTGCGTGAGCTGAAGATGCCCGAAGGCACGCGGATCGCCGCGCTGTTTCGCGGCCAGCAACTGCTCCATCCGTCGGGTAGTACCGTGCTTGAGGCCGATGACTTGCTGTGCGTGATCGGCCATGAACACAACCTTCCGGCCCTGGGCAAACTCTTCAGCCAGGCGCCGGAGCGCGGGCTGGACCTGCGCTTCTTCGGCGACTTCGTCCTCGAAGGCGACGCCCAGCTGGGCGCGGTGTCGGCGCTCTACGGGCTCAAGCTCGACGGCCAGGACGCGGACATGCCGCTGGGGGCGTTCATCGCCCAGAAGGTCGGCGGTGCACCGGTGGTCGGCGACCAGGTGGAGTGGAACAACACCATCTGGACCGTGGCGGTGATGGACGGGAACAAGATCGGCAAGGTGGGCGTCAGATTCCCCGAAGGAAGTCGCCCCGGCCCCGGCCTCTTCCTCTAAACTGCGGAGCGCGTCGGACCTGGTCGCGACGCGTCCCCCCATTCCTATTTGCTTGACCGACTTCTATGCCTAACCTGCGTAAATTCTTCGCTGTTGCCCTGCTGGGCCTGAGTCTCTCTGTCGGCGCCGCACAGGGCGGCGATCCGCCCAGTGCCGAGTCGGTCCAGCAAAGCCTGGACAAGATCGCCGAACGCAAATTGCCGGAAGCCGATCAGAAGGCCCTGCAGACCCTGCTGCAAAACACCCTGAATCAGCTGAACAACAAGCAGGACTACGAGCGACGCCTCAGCGACCTGCGCCAGCAGTTGAGCAACGCCCCGCGCCAGACCACGGAAAACCAGCGGGAACTGGCACGCCTGAAGGCCAGCAAAGTGGTGCCGGTGGCCCAGCGCTACGGCTCGCTGGCGGTGTCGCAACTGGAGCAACTGCTGAGCGAACGCACCACCCTGCAAGGGGAGCTGCAAAAGGCCCTGGCCGACGCCAACACCCTGACCATCACCGCCCAGACCCGGCCCGAGCGGGCCCAGGCGGAAATCAGCAGCAGCCAGACCCGCATCCTGCAGATCAACGCCGCACTCAAGTCCGGCAAGGACGGCGGCAAGCTGCTCGGCGCCGATCAACGCAACCTGCTGAATGCCGAACTGGCGGCGATCAACGCCCTGATTCCCCTGCGCCGCCAGGAATTGGCGGGCAACAGCCAGTTGCAGGATCTGGGCAGCAGCCAGCATGACCTGCTGATGGAAAAGACCGCGCGCCTGGAGCAGGAAATCCAGGACCTGCAGACCCTGATCAACCAGAAGCGCCTGGCCCAGTCCCAGGAAACCGTGACCCAGCAGTCCATCGAGGCGCAGAAGGCCGGAAGCAGCAGCCTGCTGGCCACCGAAAGCGCCACCAACCTCAAGCTCTCCGACTACCTGCTCAAGAGCACCGACCGCCTCAACGAACTGACCCAGCAGAACCTGCAGACCAAACAGCAGCTGGACAGCGTGACCCAGAGCGATGCGGCCCTGGACGAGCAGATCAACGTGCTCAAGGGCAGCCTGCTGCTGTCGAAGATTCTCTACAAACAGAAACAGGCCTTGCCACGCCTGAAGCTGGACCGCGACCTGGCGGACGAAATCGCCGATATCCGCCTCTATCAATTCGAGGTCAACCAGCAGCGGGAACTGCTGGGCAGCCCCAGCACCTACGTCGACAACCTGCTCAAGAGCCAGCCGCCGGAGCAGGTCACGCCGCAACTGCGCCGGACCCTGATCGACCTGGCGATGACCCGCGCCGATCTGCTGGAGCGCCTGAACCGCGAACTCAGCGCCCTGCTCAACGAGTCCATCACCCTGCAGCTGAACCAGAAGCAGTTGCTGAGCACCTCCCAGAGCCTGCGGGCGACCCTCGACGAGCAGATGTTCTGGATCCCCAGCAACAAGCCCCTGGACGCCGAGTGGCTGCAGGAAGTGCCCCAGCGCCTACAGAAACAGGTCACCACCCTGCCCTGGGCCTCCAGCCTCAGTGAACTGACCGACGGCCTGGCGCAGCGGCCGTTGCTGTTCCTGCCCCTGGCGCTGCTGATCGGCGCCCTGCTGTGGCGGCGCAAGAACCTCTACGCGCGCCTGAGCAAGGTGCACAAGGACATCGGCCACTTCAAACGCGACAGCCAGTGGCACACGCCGCTGGCGATCCTGGTCAACATTCTCCTGGCGATGCCGGTGACCCTGGGCCTGGCGCTGTGCGGCTATGCCCTGCAGATCGACGCCCGGGGACAGAACGCCAACCTCGGCGCGGCGCTGCTGCAGATCGCCCAGGCCTGGCTGGTGTTCTACACCGCCTATCGGATCCTCGCCCCTGGCGGCGTGGCGGAACTGCATTTCCGCTGGGAAAAACCCCAGGTGGAATTCCTCCAGGGCTGGGTCCGCCGCCTGGGGCTGGTGGTCCTGGCGCTGGTGGCCGTGGTGGCCGTGGCCGAGCACCAACCCGCGGCCCTGGCCGATGACGTGCTGGGCATCGCCGTGGTGCTGACCTGCTACGGGCTGATGGCCTGGCTGCTGAGTCGCCTGCTGCTGAGCAGCCCGGCCCACGAGAATGCCTCGCTGTTCCGCAAGGCGGTGGGCCTGCTGTTCACCCTGCTGCCGATCGCCTTGTTCATCGCCGTGTGCTTCGGCTACTACTACACCGCGCTCAAGCTCAGCGACCGCTTGATCAACACCCTGTACCTGCTGATGTTCTGGCTGGTGATCGAGGCCACCTTCGTTCGCGGACTCGGGGTTGCGGCGCGGCGCCTGGCCTACCAGCGGGCCCTGAGCAAGCGCCAGGCGGCCAAGGAAGCCGGGGAAAGCGGCGACGCGGTGGTCGAAGAGCCGACCATGGACATCGAGAAGGTCAACGAACAGTCCCTGCGCCTGATCCGCCTGGCCCTGCTGGGCGGCTTCATCGCCGCGCTGTACTGGGTCTGGTCGGACCTGATCACGGTGTTCTCCTACCTGGACAACATCACCCTCTACGAATACACCAGCGGCACCGGCGCCAACATGAGCATGGTGCCCATCAGCATCGGCGATGTGATCGGTGCACTGATCATTGTCGGCATCACCTTCGCCCTGGCGCGCAACCTGCCAGGGCTCCTGGAAGTGCTGGTGCTGTCCAAGCTGAACCTGGCCCAGGGCAGCGCCTACGCCACCACCACCCTGCTGTCCTACGCCATTGCCGGGGTCGGCTTCGTCTCGACCCTGGCCACCCTCGGCGTCAGTTGGGACAAGCTGCAGTGGCTGGTGGCGGCCTTGTCGGTAGGCCTGGGTTTCGGCATGCAGGCGATCTTCGCCAACTTCATCTCCGGCATCATCATCCTGTTCGAGCGGCCGGTGCGCATCGGCGACACCATCACCATCGGCAACCTGTCGGGCACGGTGAGCAAGATCCGCATCCGCGCCACCACCATCACCGACTTCGACCGCAAGGACATCATCGTCCCCAACCAGACCTTCATCACCGGGCAACTGATCAACTGGTCGCTGACCGACACCGTGACCCGGGTGACCCTCAAGCTCGGCGTCGACTACGGCTCGGACCTGGACCTGGTGAAAGAGCTGCTGCTCAAGGCCGCCCGGGACAACCCGCGGGTGCTCAAGGAGCCGGAGCCCCATGTGTACTTCCTCAACTTCGGCGAAAGCACCCTGGACCACGAACTGCGCATGCACGTTCGCGAACTGGGGGACCGCAACCCGGTGGTGGACGAGGTCAACCGCTTCATCAACCGCGAGTTCAAGAAGCAGCACATCAACATCTCGTTCCGGCAGATGGAGGTCTACCTGAAGAACCTCCACGGCCAGGAATACAAGATGGTGCCCATCGAGCCGGAGGCCAAGACCATCGTCCCGGTGGCCGAAGGCAAGCCGCTGCAGGAACCGCCGCCAAGCAAACTCGACTAAGGCCTCTATCCCTAGCAGAATGCTCGGACATTCTGCTGGGAGATGGCCGTTGAAAGCCCTCGACGAACTGACCTTCGACAACCGCTTCGCTCGCCTGGGCGACGCCTTCTCGACCCACGTACTGCCCGAACCTCTCGACAACCCCAGGCTGGTGGCAGCCAGCCCGGCGGCCATGGCGCTGCTGGACCTGGACCCGGCCGTGGCCGAAAGCCCGGTGTTCGCCGAGCTGTTCGGCGGACACAAGCTGTGGGCCGAGGCCGAGCCCCGGGCCATGGTCTATTCCGGGCATCAGTTCGGCTCCTACAACCCGCAACTGGGGGACGGTCGCGGCCTGTTGCTGGGCGAGGTCTACAACCAGGCGGGAGAACACTGGGACTTGCACCTGAAGGGCGCCGGGCAAACGCCCTACTCCCGCATGGGCGATGGTCGTGCCGTGTTGCGCTCGTCGATCCGCGAGTTCCTCGCCTCCGAGGCCCTGCATGCCCTGGGCATTCCCAGCAGCCGCGCGCTGTGCGTGATCGGCTCGGACACCCCGGTGTGGCGCGAGAAGCAGGAGCGCGGGGCGATGGTCTTGCGCCTGGCGCCGAGCCATGTCCGCTTCGGCCATTTCGAGTACTTCTACTACACCAAGAAACCCGAACAGCAGAAGCAGTTGGGAGAGCATGTGCTGGCCCTGCATTTCCCCGAGTGCCTGGAGCAGCCGGAACCCTACCTGGCGATGTTCCGCGAGATCGTCGAACGCAACGCCGAGCTGATCGCCAAATGGCAGGCCTACGGCTTCTGCCACGGGGTGATGAACACCGACAACATGTCGATCCTGGGCATCACCTTCGACTTCGGCCCGTTCGCCTTCCTCGATGATTTCGACGCCCACTTCATCTGCAACCACTCCGATGACCAGGGCCGCTACTCCTTCAGCAACCAGGTGCCCGTCGGCCAGTGGAACCTCAGCGCCCTGGCCCAGGCCCTGACGCCGTTCATCAGCGTCGAGGCATTGCGGGAAAGTCTCGGTCTGTTCCTGCCGCTGTATCAGGCTCACTACCTGGACCTGATGCGTCGGCGCCTGGGCTTCACCCAGGCCGAGGACGACGACCAGAAACTGGTGGAACGCCTGCTGCAACTGATGCAGAACAGCGGCGTCGACTACAGCCTGTTCTTCCGCCGCCTGGGGGACCAGGCGCCGGAGCAGGCGCTGGCCCGGCTGCGGGACGATTTCGTCGACCGCGACGGCTTCGATGCCTGGGCCGAGCAGTACCGGGAACGGGTCGCCCGGGATCCGATCCAGGGCCAGGACCTGCGCCGGCAGCGCATGCACGCGGTCAATCCGCTGTACATCCTGCGCAACTATCTGGCGCAGAAGGCCATCGACGCCGCCGAATCAGGGGATTACTCGCAAGTGCGGCGCCTGCACCAGGTGCTGAGCCGGCCATTTGAGGAACAAGAGGGCATGCAAGGGTATGCCGAACGTCCGCCAGAGTGGGGCAAGCACCTGGAAATCAGCTGCTCGTCCTGAGTCAGACGAAGGTCTCCATCGACACCTTGAAGCGCTCGGCCAGCCAGCGGACCTGCCGCAGGTTGAGCTGGCGCTTGCCGCTGAGCACTTGCGACACCACCGACTGCGCGCCCACCCCGGGCAGGTCGCTTTGAGTCAGGCCATGTTCACCCATCAACGAACGTAGAACTTCCACGGCGCTGACCGCCGGCATCGGATGGTGCTCTTCGTCGTAGGCCTCGATCCAGTCACCCATGATGTCCACCAGCGAAGCCAGTGGGTGCGATTCGTCTTCGCCCATGATGTCCAACAGCTCATCGAGTGCCAGGGCCAACGCCTCGGCCATCGTGCAGAAAAGCGCCAAACACAAGATTGCGCATGGACCCCTCGGCAGCAGATGCGGATAATGCCCGCCCCTGATGTCCAGTACCTGCAAGGATGCGCATGAACCTGTTCCTGACCCTGGTCACCCTGGCTTTGGGCGTGATCACCCTGGTATCGGCCGTCATCTACCTGAGCCGTCGCGCCAAGTACCGCATGAACCTGCAGGACCTGCGCCTGCACGGTAAACCGCACCGCACCATTACCCAGGCCGAACGGGACGAACTGGCCAAACAGACCGCCAGCCTGCAACGTATCCAGGGCAGCGGCGGCATCTCCTACGAGCCGATCAGCGACAGCGTCTATCTGATTAGCGGCGGCACCGCGAGCGACGGGCTGGAACTGCAGGCGCTATCGATAAAACACGTGTCGATCGCCGGTATTCCCGTGGAGTTCCCCTACCCGATGGCCAGCTTCCTGGCTGAAAGCAACCAGGCCGAAGTGGTGATCGCCAAGACGTTCGCCGTGGTCATCGGCCTCAACGGGCATCGCCTGGCCCTGTGACGCACCGGCGGCCCGACTGCCACCTTCACCACTCGCCCATGCCACGAGCCCTGCCCCCCCCCGTCGACACCCTGCAAGAGTCCGCCATGAAACCTCGCTACCTGCTGCTGTTGCCCCTGCTGTTCGCCCTGACCGGGTGCAAGGAAGACTTCGCCACCCTGCACTTCCAGGACTCGGTGCGCTCCGATCCCAAGGCCGGCCCGCAATACTCCGACCAGTTGGTACACGAGGCGTACAAGCAGAGTATCTACACGGCGCTCCGCGCCCAGGGCCTGGACCCGGATGCCATTGCCCTGGAGCGCGACAAGGAGGATGACAAGGTGATCCAGCTGCGTCTGGTGGACTACTCCCTGAGCCCGGAACAACGGGGCCGCCTCAGGGCCGTCTTCGAGCAGGTCACCGAGGCGCGCAAGGCCAGCTCGATGAATCTGCACCTGGAACTGGACAACGCCCAAGCCAAGGTCACCCCGTCGGGCAGCAGCGACTTGCCGGACAGCCTCGACGCCGGCCTGGCGTTCGAGCCGGAGTTCGGCATGCTGCTGGACCGCAGCTACGAAGACAGCATGCAGGCCATCGTCAACGCGAGCGAAATCCAAGGCCCGGTCAGTTGCAAGATCACCGCGCGCCTGACGCTGCCCATGCCCTTGAAACTGATCGCCTACGAAGCCCTTGAACAGGACAACAGCGAGCGCGGCCTGATCTCCTTGCTGACCCGCAGCGGCAGCATTGCCAAGGTGCCACTCAAGGTGCATTTCGATGACCCTGACCTGAACCGGCTCCTGCAGCAGAAAACCGTCCAGGCCTGGCCATCCAGCTCGAAGATCACCCGGCCCGCACCGGTGCCCCTCGACGAATTCGCCATCGTCATCGGCTCCATCGGCGTCCAGACCCTGACCTCGGCCCTGCCCTTCGACACCCGCAAGGACGAGCTGCAAGCGCTGTGCGATCAAAAGATGCAGACCCTGGGTCGGCCATTCACCTTTCAAATAGGCCGGACCCTGGATCGCTTGACCAGCGTCGATTTCCGCTAAGCGCCATTGCGCAACAAGGACCTCCATTGAACCGACGCCTCTGCACGGCAGCCCTGCTGCTGATGCTGCTGACCGGCTGCAAGCAGACCTACCTGACCCTGCATTTCCAGGACGAAGTGGGCGACCCCAAGCAGGCCCGGATCGTGCCGTACTTTGCAGAGACCATCACTCAGATGGCCACCGGGATCGGCATCGAACCCGACGCCATCGGCCTGGAGATGGACCGCAAGGACGACAAGACCCTGCATATCAGCCTGGACAGCAGCGTGCCCGACAGCCAGCGCCAGCGTCTGCGGGCGCTGTTCAACGAAATTGTCGAGGCGCGCGCAGCCGGCACCTTCGAGGCCGTTCTGGAGATCGCCCCGGAAACCGGGAAATACACCAGCCCCGAGTACCGCAAAAGAGCCATGGCCTTGCCGCGCCACTTCTCCCTGGCGCTGGAGCCGGTGAAGTACGCCGCGGTGATGTTTCATTACTCGATGGAGGAATTGATCAGCGGCAAGCTCTCGGCCACCGGCACGCCCAACGAGGCGTTTTGCCAATACCAGGCCACCCTCCAGGCGCCGGGCATGCCGTTCAGCCAGATGGGCAGCAAGGCCGGGAGCGGACCAGGGGACTACAACGTGTATCTGGAGTGGAAAGACCACAAGCGCGAACCGGCGCAGTTCTTGTTCGGCAACATCAGGTTCGCCAACCCTACGCTCAACCAGATGCTGTTCGACAACCGCATCCAACTGTCCGCGATCAAGACCTCCTGGGGCTCGCGAGTGGATCGCCGCGCCGACCGCGTCGGCTTCAGTGTCGGTTCCCTGGGCTTGCAGTACCACGAGGATGGGGAGATTTCTCCGTTTCAGCACATAGGCTTCATGGGCAGGTGCGAGGGCATGGCCATGGAGCTTGGCCGGCCCTTTACCTTCTACATCGGCCGCTCCATGGACCGTCTGCTCAGCGTCGAACTGGCCCCGCCCAGCACGTGAGGCCATGGCGACATCTGCCCGGCGAGCGCCAACTTGATATTCACCCCGGGCGCCGCCATCTAAGGCGCTCCACCTATTTGCGGAGCCCATCATGTCCGAGCCACTGCTGATTCCCTGCCCGCACTGCAACGGCCTCAACCGCATCCCCGGCGAACGCCTGGGCGATCACCCCAAATGCGGACGCTGCAAGGCCGAGGTCTTGCTGAGCAGGCCTTTTGACTTGAAACAGGGCGACTACGCCAGCCAGATCAAGGGCGACCTGCCGCTGCTGGTGGACGTATGGGCCGACTGGTGCGGGCCGTGCAAATCCTTTGCGCCGATCTTCGCGCAGGCCGCCACGCAACTGAGTGGCAAGTGCCGGCTGGCCAAGCTGGACAGTGAAGCCAACCCGCAGCTCTCGGGGCAATTGGGCATTCGCTCGATTCCCAGCCTGATCCTGTTCAAGAACGGCCGGGAAGTGGCCCGGCAAAGCGGCGCCTTGCCATTGCCACAACTCTTGGGCTGGTTGCGCAGCCAGGGGATCTAACGCGACGTCATGAGCCGCAGGACACAGCCTGCGCTCACAAGGACTTGAGGGTCAGGCGTTTTCCAGCAGGTTGTGCAGGTCGACGAACTGCTGGGTCAGCTTGTGCCGTGGGTCGAGATGGATCAGCGGCATGCTGGCCTGGTGCGATTCACGCATGCGCACCGAACTGCCCAGGTAAACCGGCAGCACCGGCAGACCTTCGCTGATCAACTCATCGAGCATCTGCTGCGGCAGACTGGCCCGGGCCTGGAACTGATTGACCACGATGCCCTCGACCTCCAGGCCCTCGTTGTGGTCTTCCTTCAACTCTTCGATCTCCGCCAGCAGGCCGTACAGCGCCTGACGGGAAAAACTGTCGCAGTCGAAGGGGATCAGCACGCGATCAGCGGCGATCAGCGCCGATACCGCATAAAAATTCAGGGCCGGCGGGGTGTCCAGGTAGATCCGGTCGTAATCCTCGGCCAACTCGTCCAGCAGTTTGCGCAGCTTGTTGATCTTGTGCTTGGCCTCAAGCTTGGGCTGCAGGTCCGCCAGCTCGGCGGTGGCGGTCACCACGTGCAGGTTGTCGAAAGGCGTTTCGTAGATATCCACCTGGTTCTTCTTGGCGAACGGCCCGGACGACAGGGTCTGCTTGAAGAAATCGGCAATGCCCATGGGAATGTCCTCGCCGGTCAGGCCGGTGAGGTACTGAGTCGAGTTGGCCTGGGCATCCAGGTCCACCAGCAAGGTGCGATAGCCCTCGCTGGCGCTGACCGCCGCCAGATTGCAGGCAATGCTGGATTTGCCGACGCCACCTTTCTGATTGAACACCACACGCCGCATGTCTAGACCTCCCTGTATCAAAGATCACCGAGTGTAGTAGGCCACGTCGGCCCTTAGCTACCTCGACAGCGCAAGACTTTGCGCAGTCCTGGCAACGCTGGGTCGGGCCGGACCAAGGCTTGGCCACGGCGGCTTGCGCTCAGAGCGGTCCCCGATAGTGGCAAATAGACACCTTCTCTAAGATCAGATTCGGCGTTTTTGCGACCAACAACCCAAGCAGCATTTGCTACAAGCCAGTCGCACCGGGATAATGCGCGCCACTGACGCCTTCGCGTCACCCAGGTCAATCGCCAATCGAAGCGATACACCGCGTCAAGGAAGCCCGCAGGGGCGGGATGAAATCAAGTGATCAAGTTCAACATCGCTCAATGGCGTGCGTGGGCCCCTGGGCTCGAAAGCGTGGACGCCTGGCAGGCCTGGAGCCACCAGCCGACCCTGCCGGAAAGCAGCGATGCCGCTCCCGATGTGTCCTTTCTGCCCGCCATGCAGCGCCGGCGCCTCAGCCGCCTGGCGCGCATGGCCTTCAGCGTCGGCTGGCCCCTGGCCGAGGGCCTGGAGCAGTTGCCGCTGGTGTTCATTTCCCGGCATGGCGAAACCCCGCGCACCTTCGACATCCTCAGCGACCTGGCCGCCGAGCAGCCGCTGTCGCCCACCCAGTTCAGCCTGTCGGTGCACAACGCGGTGATCGGCCTGTGGTCGATCATGCGCGGCGAAACCAGCGAAATGACCGCTCTGGCCGCCGCCGGCGATGGCCTGGAACACGGCCTGCTGGAAGCCGCCAGCCTGCTGGCCGACGGCGCGCCCCACGTGTTGCTGGTGATCACCGAGGAGCAGCCGCCCGAAGCCTATGCCAGCTGGATCGACGACGTGCCGTTCCCCTACGCCCTGGGCCTGCTGCTGACGCCGGGCGACGACTGGCAGCTGTCGCTGGGCTGCGACGACGGTCAAACCCCCAAGGCCCCGTGGCCCCACGCCCTGAACCTGCTGCGCCTGCTGCTCGGTGCACAGAACACTTGCCAACATGCCTGGATGAATCGTGTATGGACCTGGCAACACAAGCACTGAGCGCCAAGGGCCGCAATGCCTACCACTGGCGCCTGATGGCCACCGCTCTGAGCTTTGCACTGTTCGGAATAGGTGGTTTGTGCCTGCGCCTGGTGATTTTCCCGCTGCTTGCCTGCCTGCCCGGCGATGCCCACAGCCACCGCCAGCGGGCGCGCAACACCGTGAGCCGGCTGTTCTGGCTGTTCATCCGCTTCATGGCCAAGAGCGGCGTGCTCACCTATGAGGTGCAGGGCGCCGAACGGCTCGGGCGACCGGGGCAGATGATCATCGCCAACCACCCGTCGCTGATCGACGTGGTGTTCCTCATCGGCCTGGTGCGCGACGCCAACTGCGTGGTGAAGCAGAGCCTGTGGAGCAACCCCTTCACCCGCGGCCCGGTGCGCGCCACCCAGTACATCAGCAACGACGGCAGCCTGGACATGCTCGATGCGGCCTCCGGGGCACTGCAGGAAGGCCAGACCCTGATCGTCTTTCCCGAAGGCACCCGCACCCAGCCCGGCAGCGCCCCCGCCTTTCATCGGGGGGCTGCGGCCATTGCCCTGCGCGGTGCGAAAATCATCACGCCGGTGGTGATCCGGGTCAGCCCCACCACCCTGACCAAGGCCGAGCCCTGGTACCGCATTCCACAACGCCGTGTGCACTTCAGTTTTCACGTCGGTGCCGATATAGACCCACAGACCTTTGCAGCCCAAGGCCCGGCGCCCCAGGCTTCGCGCAAGCTCAATAAGCACTTGCACCACTACTTCATTAAGGAGCTCGCCAGAGATGAGCGATACACACCCGGACCTGATGCTTGAAATCAAACTGCTGATCATCGACGCCCTGGGCCTCGAAGACATCAGTGCCCAGGACATCGGCAACGATCAGACGCTGTTCGGCGAAGGCCTCGGCCTGGACTCGGTGGACGCCCTGGAACTGGGCCTGGCGATCCAGAAAAAGTACGGCATCAAGATCGATGCCGACGCCAAGGACACCCGCAACCACTTCAGTAACGTGGCGAGCCTTGCGGCGTTCGTCACTGCAAAACAGGCAGCTTGAGAACCGACCATGCAAACCCGTGACGACATCTTCAACACCCTGCGCGATGCCCTGGTCGAACTCTTCGAACTGGCCCCCGACAGCATCAGCCTGGACTCCAACCTGTACCAGGACCTGGAAATCGACAGCATCGACGCCGTCGACCTGATCGACCACATCAAGCGTCAGACCGGCAAGAAAATCGCCGCCGAGGAATTCAAGTCGGTGCGCACCGTCAACGACGTGGTCGAGGCGGTCTACCGTCTGGTCCAGCCGGCCGCATGAGCCGGCTGATCGGCCTGGGCTTGTTGCTGGCCGGCCTGCTTTACCCCTTCGCGGTGTACTTCGGCATGGAGCACTTCGCGCCCTGGCAGTTCGGTCTGCTGCTGGGCGGCCTGTGGCTGGCCCGGGCGCTGACCGGCGAACGCCGCCCCGGCAGCCTGTGGATGGCCATTGTGGCAATCGCGTTCTGCCTGCTCCTGGCCTGGTTCGACAACCCGGCGCTGCTGCGCTGGTACCCAGTGCTGATCAGCAGCTTCATGCTCGGTCTGTTCGGCCTGAGCCTGAAATATGGCCCGCCGGTGGCGGAACGCCTGGCGCGCCTTGGCGAGCCGGACCTGCCGGAAAAAGCCATCCGCTATACCCGCCAGGTGACCATCGCCTGGAGCGTGTTTTTTCTCTGTAACGGCGTGCTCGCCGCGGCCCTGACCCTGTGGGCGCCGCTGAGCTGGTGGACGTTGTACAACGGCCTGATCGCCTATGGGCTGATGGGTCTGCTGTTTGCCATTGAATGGCTTTTACGACAACGGGTACGAGGCCGTAGATGAACTGGATTGCCCTTGAGCGGCTGTTGCTCAAGACCCAAGTACCGCGCGTGGTCAGTGCCCAGCCCGGGATCGACCTGCAGGGTCTGCAGCAACAGGCCCTGAGCCTGGCCGCCGCCCTGCAGCAGCGCGGCGTGAGCCGCCTGGCGCTGCACCTGGAAGACGCCGTGGACCTGGCCGTGGCCCTGCTCGGCGCCTGGCGTGCCGGGGTCAGCGTGCTGCTGCCCGCCGACCTGCAGCCCCAGACCCGCCAACGCTGGGCGGCGGACGTCGACCTGTGGCTGACCGATCAGGACACGCCGCTGCAGCAGTTGCAGGCCCAGCCCCTGGAGCCGGCCGAGCTGGACCTGGACGCCTGCCGGTTGAGCCTGTGCACCTCCGGTTCCAGCGGCGAGCCCAAGCGCATCGACAAAAGCCTGCGCCAGCTGGCCAACGAGGTCCAGGCCCTGGAGCACCTGTGGGGCGCCGACCTGGGACCGGCCTGGATCATCGGCAGCGTCGCCACCCAGCACATCTACGGTTTGCTGTTCCGCGTGCTCTGGCCACTGTGCGCCGGGCGCCCCTTCGTGCGCCGCCAGTTGCCCTTCCCCGAAGACCTGCAACGGGCCAGCCGCGAATGCCCGGCCTTCGCCTGGGTGGCCAGCCCCGCGCTGCTCAAACGCATGGGCGACAACCTCGACTGGCCGGCCCTGAGCCCGGTGCGCCGGGTGTTCTCTTCCGGTGGCGCCCTGCCGGCCGAAGCCGCCGACAGCCTGCAGCAACGGCTGCAGCAGTGGCCGACGGAAATCCTCGGCAGCTCGGAAACCGGCGGTATCGCCTGGCGCCAGGGGGCGGACCTGTGGCAACCCTTCGCCGACGTCCGCCTGAGCCAGGACCCTGACGGCGCACTGCTGATCGCCTCGCCCTATCTGCCGCCCGGGCATGTCGAACACACCGCCGACGCCGCGCGCATTGCCGCCGACGGCCGCTTCGAACTGCTGGGCCGCCTGGACCGCATCGTCAAACTGGAAGAAAAGCGCCTCTCCCTGCCCATGCTGGAACAGGCCCTGGAAAGCCACGACTGGGTGGCGGAAGCGCGCCTGGGGGTGGTCGAAGACAACCGCGCCTACCTCGGCGCCCTGCTGGTGCTCAGCGAATCCGGCCTGCATGCCCTGCGCAATCAGGGTCGGCGTCACCTGACCCAGACCCTGCGCCAGCACCTGTCCCGGCACTGTGAGGCCCTGGCCCTGCCGCGACGCTGGCGCCTGGTGCGGCAACTGCCGCTGAACAACCAGGGCAAGCTGCCCCAGGCCGAGGTCCAGGCCCTGCTGCTGGCGCCGCGCCCCAAAGCGCCGGAGGTGCTGGAACAGCTGCAGCACGCCGATGAATGGCAACTGCAACTGGCGGTTCCGCCGGACCTGGCCTACTTCAGCGGGCACTTCCCCGCCACCCCGGTGCTGCCGGGGGTCGTGCAAGTGGACTGGGCCCTGGCCCTGGGCCAGCAACTGCTCGACCTGCCGGGCCGCTTCGCCGGCATGGAAGTGCTGAAGTTCCAGCAACTGGTGCGCCCCGGTGATCGTATCCAGCTCAACCTGCGCTTCGATGCCCAGCGCCAGAAACTGTATTTCGCCTACCTCAATGACGGCGCTCCTTGCTCCAGTGGGCGGATCGTTCTGGAGGCCAGCTGTGGATAAGTTGCAGGAAATGGAACCCGGCACCCCGGCTCCTGCCGTGCAGGGGCCTGCGGCCATGCATAGGCCTTGTGCGGTGATTCCGGTGTACAACCATGAAACCGCCGTGCCCGCGGTGATCGATGCGCTCCTGGCCCGGGGCCTGCCCTGCGTGCTGGTGGACGATGCCAGCAGCCCGGCCTGTGCGGCGGTGCTGGAACAAATGGCCGGGCGCGAGCAGGTGTTCCTGATCCGCCTGGCGGTCAACCAGGGCAAGGGCGGCGCGGTCATGGCCGGCCTGCGCGAAGCCGCGCGGCTGGGCTTCAGCCACGCCCTGCAGGTGGACGCCGACGGCCAGCACGACCTCACGGATGTGGATCACTTCATCCAACGCTCCCAAGCCCATCCCGAAGCGCTGATCTGCGGTTATCCACAGTACGACGCCAGCGTGCCCAAGGGCCGCCTGTACGCCCGCTACCTGACCCATGTCTGGGTCTGGATCAACAGCCTGTCGCTGCAGATCCCGGATTCCATGTGCGGCTTCCGGGTCTATCCCCTGCCTGCGGCGCTGGCGCTGATCGACTCGGTGCAACTGGGCCGGCGCATGGACTTCGACCCGGAGATCCTGGTGCGCCTGTCCTGGCGCAACCAGCCCATGCACTGGCTGCCGACCCGGGTGCACTACCCGCAGGACGGCCTCTCGCACTTTCGCCTGTTCCACGACAACGCGCTGATTTCCAAGATGCACGCCAAGCTGTTCTGCGGCATGTTGGCGCGCCTGCCGCTGATCCTCTGGCGCCGGTGGCGCCCATGAGCCAGACGCCCCCCAACGAACACTGGGCCGAGCACCAGGAGCGCGGCAGCTTCTGGCTGATGAAGCTCACCGCCTTCGGCGTGCGGGTCCTGGGACGCCGCGTCCTGAGCCCGGTGCTGTACGTCATCGTGTTCTATTTCTTCCTGTTCGGCCGCCGCGCCCGGCGCAGCATCTGGCAGTACCAGCAGCGTCTGGCGCAATGGAGCGGGCGCGCAGAGTTGCGCCCCAGCCACGGGCGGGTGTTCGCTCAGTTCATGGCCTTTGCCGATGCCCTGCTGGACAAGCTCGACGTGTGGAACGGCAAGCTGCGCATCGAACAGATCGAGATCATCGACCCGGCGATGCTGCGCCACCAACTGCGCGGTGAACGCGGGCAACTGCTGGTGGGCGCGCACCTGGGCAACCTGGAAGTCTGCCGGGCCCTGGCCGAGCTGGGGGAACAGGTGACCATGAACGTGCTGGTGCACACCAAGCACGCTGAACGCTTCAACCGCCTGCTGGGCGAAGCCGGGGCCAGCAACCTGCGGCTGATCCAGGTCAGCGAGCTGGACCCGGCGATCATGCTGCAACTGAGCCAGCGCCTGGATCGCGGCGAGTGGCTGGCGATTGCCGGCGACCGCGTGCCGCTGCACGGCGGGCGCAATGTGCGGGTGGATTTCCTCGGCCATCCGGCGGCCTTCCCCCAGGGCCCCTGGCTGCTGGCGGGGCTGCTCAAGTGCCCGGTCAACCTGCTGCTGTGCCTGAAACAGCAGGGCCGCTACCAGGTAACCCTGGAACCCTTCGCCGAGGCCGTGCAGTGGAAGCGCAACGACCGCCAGCAGGTGATCGCCCAGTGGACCGCCCGCTACGCCGAGCGCCTGGGCCAGTACTGCCTGCAGGCACCGCAACAATGGTTCAACTTTTACCCATTCTGGAAGACCGATGACGACCTCGACCCATGAGCCGGTAACCTTCGGCGAACACCCCCTGCGCATCGAAGACGTGCTGGCCCTGGCCAACCGCCAGGCGCCGACCCGCCTGCAAGACGACGCCGCCTGGCGCCAGCGGATCGCCAAGGGCGCGCAGTTCCTCGATTCCCTGCTGGACAAGGAAGGGGTGATCTATGGCGTGACCACCGGCTATGGCGACTCCTGCGTGGTGGCCGTGCCGCTGCAGCACGTCGAGGCCCTGCCCCGGCATCTGTACACCTTCCACGGCTGCGGCCTGGGCAAGCTGCTGGACGCCCAGGCCACCCGCGCGGTGCTGGCGGCGCGCTTGCAGTCGCTGTGCCACGGCGTGTCCGGGGTGCGGGTGGAACTGCTGGAACGCCTGCAGGCCTTCCTCGACCAGGACATCCTGCCGCTGATCCCCGAAGAGGGTTCGGTGGGCGCGAGCGGCGACCTGACGCCGCTGTCCTATGTGGCGGCGACCCTGTCCGGCGAACGCGAGGTGCTGTTCCGTGGCGAGCGTCGTGAGTCCGCCGACGTGCACCGCGAGCTGGGCTGGGAGCCCTTGGTGCTGCGGCCCAAGGAAGCCCTGGCGCTGATGAACGGCACCGCGGTGATGACCGGGCTGGCCTGCCTGGCCTTTGCCCGGGCCGACTACCTGCTGCGCCTGGCGACCCGCATCACCGCCCTCAACGTGGTGGCCCTGCAAGGCAACCCGGAGCACTTCGACGAGCGCCTGTTCGCCGCCAAGCCGCACCCGGGGCAGATGCAAGTGGCCGCGTGGCTGCGCCAGGACCTGGCGATCGATGCACCGACCGCGCCCCTGCACCGCCTGCAGGACCGCTACTCGCTGCGCTGCGCGCCCCACGTGCTCGGGGTGCTGGCCGACAGCCTGAACTGGCTGCGTAGCTTTATCGAAACCGAACTCAACAGCGCCAACGACAACCCGATCATCGACGCCGAAGCCGAGCGCGTGCTGCACGGCGGGCACTTCTATGGCGGCCACATCGCCTTTGCCATGGACAGCCTGAAGAACCTGGTGGCCAACGTCGCCGACATGCTGGACCGGCAACTGGCGCTGCTGGTGGACGTGCGCTACAACCACGGCCTGCCGAGCAACCTGTCCGGCGCCAGCGCCGAACGCGCCATGCTCAATCACGGCTTCAAGGCGGTGCAGATCGGCGCCAGCGCCTGGACCGCCGAAGCCCTGAAGAACACCCTGCCGGCCAGCGTGTTCTCGCGCTCCACCGAGTGCCACAACCAGGACAAGGTGAGCATGGGCACCATCGCCGCCCGCGACGCCATCCGGGTGCTGGAACTGACCGAACAAGTGGCCGCCGCCACCTTGCTCGCGGCCAACCAGGGCGTCTGGCTGCGCCGCCAGGAAGCCGATGCCCGGCCGTTGCCGCCGGCCCTGGATGCCATGCACCGGCAACTGGCCGCGGACTTCCCACCGGTGATCGAGGACCGCGCCCTGGAGCGCGAACTGCGCCTGTGCCTGCAGCGCATCGCCGAACAACACTGGAGGCTGCATGCGTAGCAAGGGAGTGATCCACGCCGACACCCAGGTGCTGGTGCCGTTCTTCGACGTCGACACCATGCACGTCGTCTGGCACGGGCATTACGTCAAGTACCTGGAAGTGGCCCGCTGCGCCCTGCTGGACAAGCTCGGCCACAACTACAACCAGATGCTCGAATCCGGCTACGCCTGGCCGGTGATCGACCTGCAACTGCGCTACGTGCGCGGCGCGGTGTTCGGCCAGACCCTGAACGTGCGCGCCAGCCTGGTGGAGTGGGAGAACCGCCTGAAGATCAACTACCTGATCACCGACCTGGCCAGTGGCGAGCGCCTGACCCGCGCCAGCTCGGTGCAGGTGGCGGTGGAGATCGCCAGCCGGGAGATGCAGCTGGCCTCGCCCAAAGTCTTCACCGACGCCGTTGCGAGGGCCCTGCCGTGACCGTGGGAGCGAGCTTGCTCGCGAAGCGGGTCGGTCTGTCTGCCCAGTGCACGGCGCTGCGCACCGTGCTGCGGCGGTTCGCGAGCAAGCTCGCGCCTGCACTCTGGGTGCTGTGCTGTGTTCCGGGCCTGGCCCAGGCCTTCGACCTGCAACAGCTGAGCGATCAGCTGGCGCGGCCGGAGGTGATCCACGGCCGCTTCGTCCAGGAGAAACACCTGCGCGCCCTGCCCCAGCCGCTGACCAGCAAGGGCCACTTCGTCCTGGCGAAAAACCACGGCCTGCTGTGGCTGCTGCAAACCCCGCTGCAACAGGACTACCGCATCACCGCCCAAGGCATTGCCCGGCGCGATGCCGGCGGCTGGCAGATGCTCCCCGGCAAGAGCGCCGGGGCCGAGCAGAACCGCCTGTTTCTGGCCGTGCTGCAAGGCGACAGCAGCGGCCTGCAACGGGACTTCGAGCTCAAGCTGCAAGGCAGCGCCGAAGACTGGCACCTGCAGTTGATCCCCCGCTCCCTGCTGCTGAAACAGATCTTCAACCAGATCAACATCGACGGCGGCGCACTGGTGCAACGCATCGAACTGCTGGAAGCCCAGGGCGACCGCACCCTGCTGATCATGCAGGACAGCAGCAGCGCCGAGCCGCTGAGCGCGACGGAGCAACATGATTTTGCCGAGTGAACGCTGGCTGCCCCGTGCTTTCCTGATCCTGCTGCTGGCGGTGCTGGCCCTGGGTGCCTGGCAATGGCGCCACGGCGCGCCGCTGTCGGCCAACCTCATGGAACTGGTGCCCGGCACCGCTCCCGATGCCCTGGAGCTGCAGGCCGAACAACGCATGCAAGAGCCGCTGAACCGGGAAATCCTGGTGCTGGTGGGTCACGCCGAGCGCCCGCAGGCGCTGAACATGGCCCGCCAGTTGGCCGAGCAATGGCAGGCCAGCGGGCTGTTCGACAAGGTGCAGTGGAACCTTGAGGCCGACCTGCCGGCCTTGCGCAAGCAATTGCTCCAAGGACGGCTGGCGATGCTCGCGGCCAAGGACCGGGAGCAGTTGATCAACCAGCCCCAGGCGTTCATCGAGCAGCGGGTGCAAAGCCTGTTCGACCCCTTTGCCGGCTTCTCCCTGGTGCCGAGCCAGGATGACTGGCTGGGCCTGACCGGACGCATCCAGAACAGCCAGCCGCAACATGGCGCGGTGCTGCTGGATATCGGCAGCGGCGCCCTGGTGGCCGAAGCCGAGGGCCGGCACTGGGTGCTGCTGCGGGCCCATACCCGCGGCAACGCGTTCGACATGCAGTTGCCCCTGCAAGTGGCCGAGCTGCTGCGCCACAGCCGGGAACAGGCGAGCCAGGGCGGGGTCCAGCTGCTGGCCGCCAGTGGCCTGCTGTACGCCGCCAACGGTCAGCTGCAGGCCAGCCGCGAGATCACCTGGGTCGGCGGTGGCGCGACCCTGGGGATCCTGTTGCTGCTGCTCCTGGCCTTCCGCCGCTGGCGGGCCTTGCTGGCCTTCGTTCCGGTGCTGGTGGGCATGCTGTTCGGCGCGGTGGCCTGTGTCTCCCTGTTCGGCCACATGCACGTGATGACCCTGGTGCTGGGGTCGAGCCTGATCGGCGTGGCCGTCGACTACCCGCTGCACTACCTGTCCAAGAGCTGGAGCCTGAAGCCCTGGCGCAGCTGGCCGGCCCTGCGCCTGACCCTGCCGGGGCTGAGCCTGAGCCTGATCACCAGTTGCATCGGTTACCTGGCCCTGGCCTGGACCCCGTTCCCGGCACTGACCCAGATCGCCGCGTTCTCCGCCGCCGGCCTGCTGGGGGCCTACCTGTCGGCGGTGTGCCTGCTGCCGGCGCTGCTCAAGGGCGTCGAACTGCATCCGGCGCAATGGCCGCTGCGGGTCGCCGAAGCGTTGCTCAGGGTGCGTGAAGCGCTGCTCAAGCGTGTGCCGAGCCCGGCGCTGCTGGCCCTGTTGGCGCTGTTCTGCGCGGGCGGCCTGTGGCAACTGGAAAGCAAGAACGATATCCGCCAGTGGGTCGGCGCACCGCCGCAACTGCTGCAAGAGGCCCAGGCCATTGCCCGGATCACCGGCTATCAACCCACCAGCCAGTTCTTTCTGGTACGCGCGACCAGCCAGGAGCAATTGCTGCAACGTCTGGGCGCCCTGGACGAACGCCTGCAGCAACTGGTGAACCTGGGCAAGCTCAAGGGCTACCTGTCCCTGGAGCAACTGCTCAGCCAGGCCCGGGACCAGCAGCGGCTGCGCCAGGCGCTGCAGCAACTGCCGCAGTTCTGGCAGCCACTGCTGGCCCTGGGCGTGCCCCTGGAGGCGTTGCAGGCCGAGTTGCAGCAACTGCAGGAACTGCCGCCCAGCGATATCGACAGCGCCCTCAACGGCCCCCTGGCCGAGCCCTATCGCCCATTGTGGCTGGGGCCCAACGCCGACGGCGTGGCCGCCATGGTCAGCCTGCAAGGGTTGAACGACGCCGCCCTGCTGCGGGTTCAGGCCGACGATCTGCCCGGGGTGCAACTGGTGGACCGCCTCGGTGAATTGAACCGGGTGTTCGCCGCGACCCAGGTCAGCGCCGCCGAACTCAAGCTGGCCTCCTGCGTACTGATCGTCCTGCTGCTGATCCTGCCCTTCGGCTTCGGGGGCGCCTTGCGCCTGGTGGCGCTGCCGCTGCTGGCCGCCTTGTGCAGCCTGGCCAGCCTCGGCTGGCTGGGCCAGCCCCTGACCCTGTTCAGCCTGTTTGGCCTGTTGCTGGTGACGGCCATCAGTGTCGACTACGCGATCCTCATGCGCGAGCAGATCGGCGGTGCCGCGGTGAGCCTGTTGGGCACTCTGCTGGCGGCCCTGACCACCTGGCTGTCGTTCGGCCTGCTGGCGGTGTCCAGCACCCCGGCGGTGAGCAACTTCGGACTGGCGGTGAGCCTGGGGCTGGCCTTCAGCTTTATCCTCGCGCCCTGGGCCGGCCACACGCCGCACCCGACGCCCGAGGCGGAGCGCGGCCCATGCTGATCCTGCTGTTCTGGCTGCTGGTCCTGGGGCTGTTCGCCCTGGCCACCCATCTCGGGCGGCACCTGGGCCTGATCCCGATCGTCAGCCAACTGCTGCTGGCGACCTTCGGCCTGCCGTTACTGATGCTGCTGTGGATCGAGCCGCACTGGCAGCTGGGCGGCGCGCAGCTGGTATCGCCGCAATGGCTCAAGTTCCTCTACGGCCTGAGCTTCGCCCTGCTGCTGGGGCACATCCTCAGTGATGTGATCGACCTGCGCCTGGATCGCCAGAGCCTGAAGATCGCCGTGCCGAGCTTCGGCATTCCCTTCGCCTGCGGCCTGGCCACGGCCTTCTGGCTGCTGCCGGCGCAACCCTGGATCAGCTCCCTGGCGGTGGGCCTGCTGTTCGCCATCACGGCGATCCCGGTGCTCTACCTGTACCTGCGGCACATCCAGTACCCGCCCGCCGCCACCCGGCGCCTGGTGCAGACGGCGATTCTCATCGACCTGACCTGCTGGAGCCTGTTCGCCCTGGCCCAGGGCAGCCTGCACCTGAGCAGCCTGCTGCTGCCCCTGGCCGGCGCCTGCCTGCCGTTGCTGCTGCGTGGCCTGGGCCTGCGCCAGCCGCTGCTGCACAGCCTGGGGTTCTTCGGCCTGCTGGTGGTGGCCGAGCACTACAAGCTCAATGCGCTGATCTTCGGCATCGGCTACCTGCTGTGCATGGCCGCCCTCAAGCTGCCGCTGGTGCTGCCGTTAAAGGCTGCCTGGATGAACCGCTTGCAGAGCAGCATCGCCATCCCGCTGATCCTCACGTTCGGCATCGTGCAGATCAATGTGCACAGCGCCATGGACAGCCTCGGCTGGGTGCAACTGGCAGCGCTGCTGGTGCTGCCGATTGCCAGCAAGCTGCTGGGCAACTGGCTGGGCCTGCGCTGGGCCGGCGCCTCCTTCACGGGCGCCAGCCGCTGGCGGGAAAGCCTGCTGCTGAACATTCGCGGCTTGAGCGAGATCGTCTTTCTCAACCTGCTGCTGCAACAACAGCTGATCAGCCCGGCGCTGTACTTCGCGCTGATGCTCATGGGCCTGATCGCCACCCTGCTGCCGGCCCTGGCCGGGATGCACCGAACGCCTCCGGCAGCGACCCACGCTGCCCCCTTGAATCTGAACATCGCCAAACCGGCAAGGAGCCCCAGTGCCAACAGTTGAAATGCAACGTCGCCAGGTCGTGGTGATCGGTGCCGGCCCCTCGGGGGCCATCGCGGCCGCGCTGCTCAAGCGCCAGGGCCACGACGTGCTGATCGTCGAGCGGCAACATTTCCCGCGTTTCTCCATCGGCGAAAGCCTGCTGTCCCACTGCCTGGATTTCGTCGAGGAAGCCGGGATGCTGGAGGCCGTGCAGGCCGCCGGGTTCCAGTTGAAAAACGGCGCGGCGTTCGCCTGGGGCGAGCACTACAGCACCTTCGATTTCGGCGACACCTTCAGCCACGGCAAGCCCACCACCTTCCAGGTGCAGCGCGCCGACTTCGACAAGCTGCTGGCCGATCAGGCGGCGCTGCAAGGGGTCGAGATCCGCTACGGCGAGGAGATCATCGCGGTGGACGTGGCGCGGCCGATGCCGCAGCTCGACTGCCGTCGCGAGGACGGCAGCCAGTACCGCATCGAAGCCGACTTCATCCTCGACGCCAGCGGCTATGGCCGGGTGCTGCCGCGCCTGCTGGAGCTGGAGGCGCCGTCGAACTTCCCGGTACGCCGGGCGGTGTTCACCCATGTCGAAGACCGCATCGACTGCGAGCATTTCGACCGCAACAAGATCCTCATCACCACCCACCCGCAACACCGCGACATCTGGTTCTGGAGCATCCCCTTCAGCAACGGCCGCTGTTCGGTGGGCGTGGTGGCCGCCGATGAACACTTCGCCGGGCGCGATGGCGACCTGGACGCCTGCCTGCGCGGTTTCATCGAGCAAACCCCGAGCCTGGCCAGGGTCCTGGAAAACGCCGAATGGGACACCCCGGCGCGGACCATCGGCGGCTACTCGGCCAACGTCACCACCCTGCACGGCCCGGGCTTCGCCCTGCTGGGCAATGCCGCGGAGTTCCTCGATCCGGTGTTCTCCTCCGGGGTGACCATCGCCATGCGCTCGTCGAGCATGGCCGCCGCCGTGCTGCACCGGCAGTTGCAGGGCGAAAGCGTCGACTGGGCGAGCGAGTTCGCCGAGCCGCTCAAGCGCGGCGTCGACACCTTCCGCTGCTACGTCGAGGGCTGGTACGCCGGCACCTTCCAGGACGTGATCTACCACCCGGGCAGCTCGCCGGAAATCCGCCGCATGATCAGTTCGATCCTCGCCGGTTACGCCTGGGATGAACGCAACCCCTTCGTCAGCGAGCCCAAGCGCCGGCTCAAGGCCCTGTCGGAAGTCTGCGCGAGGGACGTGGCATGAGCGAGCAAAGCGGCCAGTACCTGAGCCCCAGCTACGTCGAGGAAACCCGCTTCGGTTTCTGGTTCCTGCGCAGCCACACCTGGCAGCACCATGTGCTGCGGGTGGCGATCAACGACCTGCGCTCGCTGTTCGACGGCGAGCCGCCCGCCCATCCGGTGCTGCTGGATGCCGGCTGCGGCCAGGGCAAGTCGTTCCAGCACCTGCGCCAGGTGTTCGCCCCGCAGCGCCTGATCGGCATCGACGCCGACCCTCACAGCCTAAAGCTCAGCGCCGAAGAAGCCCGGCGCCAGCAATTGCAGGTGGAGCTGATCGGCAGCGACTGCGCGACCCTGCAACTGGCCGACGCCAGTGTCGACCTGCTGTTCTGCCACCAGACCTTCCATCACCTGGTGGAACAGGAAAAGGCCCTGGCCGAGTTCTACCGGGTGCTCAAGCCCGGGGGCTACCTGCTGTTCGCCGAATCCACCGAGGCCTACATCGATACCTGGGTGATCCGCTGGCTGTTCCGCCATCCGATGCATGTGCAGAAAAGCGCCGCCGAATATTTGCAGATGATTCGTCGGCAGGGCTTTGAATTCGGCCCGCAGAACGTGTCTTATCCCTACCTGTGGTGGAGTCGCGCCAAGGACTTCGGCCTGCTGGAGCGCCTCGGTCTGCGCCAGCCGCCGCCGGTGGGCCAACGCGAGGAAACCCTGGTCAACGTGGTGGCGCGCAAGCCTCTGGATGCCAGCGTTGCCGGGGCAGGTGAGTCGGCATGATCCGCGCTCTGCTGCTCGGTTGTGTCCTGTTGCTGAGCGCTTGCGTCAGTCAGGCTCCGCTGCCCGAGCGCATGCCCACCCTGGCGTTGCCATTGCAGCTGCATGTCGAGCGCCAGGCCGACGGACAACGCCAGGACTGGCTGCTGGTGATCCAGGCCGAAGGCCCGGACCTGCGCTGGTCGCTGATGGACCCCCTGGGCATCCCCCAGGCCCGCCAGCGCCTGGTGGCCGGCCACTGGCAGGCCGACGGTCTGCTGCCGCCCAACCCGGAAGCTCGGGAGCTGTTCGCCGCCTTGCTGTTCGCCCTCACCCCCAAGGCCGAACTGCGGGCCAACTACCCCGGCGCCCTTGAGCAAGGCACTCGACGCACCCTCGGCCCACGCTGGCGGATTGACTATCAACAACCTCTGGATTTCGAGTTGAACCTGCCCCAAGGCCCGCATTACCACATCAGCCCACTGAGCACCGGGGGCATGCCATGACGGCCTACCTCAATGCCCTCGGAGTGATCTGCGCCCTGGGGCGCAATCGCCGGGAAGTCGCCCGCAGCCTGTGGGCCGGGGACTGCTCGGGCCTGCGCGCCGAAAGCCACTGGGTGCCCGACCGCAGCCTGCCGGTGGCGGCGGTGCGCGGCGCGCTGGCCAGCATGCCCGCCGGGCTGCAGGCGCAGAGCAGCCGCAACAACCAGCTGTTGCTGGAGGCCACGCTGCAGATCGAGGACGACATCCGCCAGGCGATCCGGCGCTACGGCCGCGGCCGCATCGGCATCGTCCTGGGCACCAGCACCTCGGGCATCGACGAGGCCAGCCGCGGCATTGCCCGCTATCTGCAGGACCGGCAATTCCCGGCGGACTACGACTACCGCCAGCAGGAACTCAGCGCGCCGGCCAACTTTCTTGCCGACTGGCTGCAACTGTGCGGCCCGGCCTATGTGATTTCCACCGCCTGCACCTCCAGCGCCCGGGCCCTGATCAGCGCCCGGCGCCTGCTGGACCTGGGCCTGTGCGACGCCGTGCTGTGCGGCGGGGTCGACAGCCTGTGCAAGCTCACCCTGAACGGCTTCAGCGCCCTGGAAGCGGTGTCCGGGCAGCGCTGCAATCCGTTCTCGCGCAACCGTGACGGGATCAACATTGGCGAGGCGGCAGTGCTGTTCCTGATGAGCAGGGAAGCCGCAGGCGACGCCCCTGTGGCCCTGCTCGGCGGTGGCGCCAGCTCCGATGCCTACCATATTTCCGCCCCGGCCCCCGATGGCCGCGGTGCCTTGCAGGCCATGAGCCTGGCGCTGCGCAGCGCCGGCCTGCAGCCGCAGCAGATCGACTACCTGAACCTGCACGGCACCGCCACCCAGCACAACGACGCCATGGAAAGCCTGGCGGTGGCCCAGCTGTTTCCCGAGGGCCTGCCCTGCTCCTCGACCAAGCCGATGAGCGGCCACACCCTGGGCGCCGCCGGAGCCCTGGAAGCGGCGTTCTGCTGGCTGGCCCTGAGTGCCGACAACCCCGACCAGGCGCTGCCGCCCCATGTCTGGGACGGCGCGGCCGACCCGGCCCTGCCGCCCCTGCACTGGGTGACCCCGGCCGACCGCCTGGCGGCGCATTCACCACGCCACCTGATGAGCAACTCCTTCGCCTTCGGTGGCAACAACGTCAGCCTGATAATCGGAGACGCCCCATGATCGACTGGCCGCTCGCCGAACTGCTGCCCCACGCCGGGGACATGATCCTCATCGATCAGGTCCTGGACTTTGATGAAGAACAGATCCGCACCCGCCTCCAGGTTCGCCCCGGCGGCCTGTTCAATCGCCCCGACGGCAGCCTGCCGGCCTGGGTCGGGATCGAGCTGATGGCCCAGAGCGTGGCCGCCTACGCCGGCTGTCGCGCGCGCCAGCAAGGCCTGCCGGTGGAGCTGGGCTTTTTGCTGGGCACTCGCAAGTTCGAATGCAATGTCGAGCACTTCCCGGTCGACAGCCTGCTGGAGATCCACGCCCTGCGCTCCCTCGAAGACGACAACGGCATGGGCGTGTTCGAATGCCACCTCAGCGGCCCCGGCATTGCCGCCACGGCGCGCCTGAACGTGTACCGTCCGCCCCAGGCCGCCGACTATCTGCATGAAACACCTGCCTCTTCTACAGGAACTCCCTCATGACTGACTCCGTACTGGTCACCGGCTCCAGCCGTGGCATCGGCCGTGCCATCGCCCTGCGTCTGGCCCGGGCCGGTTATGACCTGGTGCTGCACTGCCGCTGCGGCCGTAGCGAAGCCGAAGCCGTCAAGGGCGAGATCGAAGCCCTGGGCCGCGGCGCCCGCATCCTGCAATTCGATGTATCGGACCGGGAGGCCTGCCGGACGGCCCTGGAGGCCGACGTCGAAGCCCATGGCGCCTATTACGGCGTGGTACTCAATGCCGGGCTGACCCGCGACGGCGCCTTCCCGGCCCTCAGCGAAGACGACTGGGATCAGGTGCTGCGCACCAACCTCGACGGTTTCTACAACGTCCTGCACCCGGTGATGATGCCGATGATCCGCCGCCGCGCCGCCGGACGCATTGTCTGCATCACCTCGGTGTCGGGGCTGATCGGCAACCGCGGCCAGGTCAACTACAGCGCCTCCAAGGCCGGCCTGATCGGCGCCGCCAAGGCCCTGGCCATCGAGCTGGGCAAGCGCAAGATCACCGTCAACTGCGTGGCCCCGGGGCTGATCGACACCGCCATGCTCGATGAGAACGTGCCGGTGGACGAGCTGATGAAGATGATTCCCGCCCAGCGCATGGGCACCCCGGAAGAGGTGGCCGGGGCGGTGAACTTCCTGATGTCCGCCGAGGCCGCCTACATCACCCGCCAGGTGCTGGCGGTGAACGGGGGCCTGTGCTGATGAAACGCGTGGTCGTCACCGGCATGGCCGGCATCACCTCCCTGGGCAGCGACTGGGTCAGCATCGCCGAGCGTTTTGCCGCCAACCGCAGCGGCATCCGGCGCATGGACGAATGGGACCGCTTCAGCGAACTCAACACCCGCCTGGCCGGCCCCATCGATGACTTTCAGGTGCCGGGGCACTGGACCCGCAAGCAACTGCGCAGCATGGGCCGGGTTTCGCGGCTGGCGGTCGGCGCCGCCGAGCAGGCCCTGGCCGATGCCGGGCTGCTGGGCGACCCGTCGATCAAGGACGGGCGCATGGGGGTGGCCTGCGGCTCTTCCACCGGCAGCACCGACGAGATCAAGGCCTTCGGCAACATGCTGCTGAACTCGGTGGCCGAAGGGCTCAACGCCAACTCCTACGTGCGCATGATGCCCCACACCACCGCAGCCAATATCAGCATTTTCTTCGGCCTGACCGGGCGCCTGATTCCCACCTCCAGCGCCTGCACCAGCGGCAGCCAGGGCATCGGCTATGCCTACGAGGCGATCAAGTTCGGCCGTCTGCCGCTGATGCTCGCCGGCGGCGCCGAAGAGCTGTGCCCCACCGAAGCCATGGTGTTCGACGCGCTCTACGCCACCAGCCTGAAAAACGATGCGCCCCACACCAGCCCCCGGCCCTACGACACCGACCGCGACGGCCTGGTGATCGGTGAAGGCGGCGGCATGCTGGTGCTCGAAGAGCTGGAACACGCCCTGGCCCGGGGCGCGCGGATTCACGCGGAAATCGTCGGTTTCGGCAGCAACGCCGACGGCCAGCACACCACCCGTCCCGAGCAGAGCACCATGCGCCGGGCCATGGAGCTGGCGCTGGAAGACGCGGCCCTGGCCCCCTCGGCCATCGGCTACGTCAACGGCCATGGCACCGCCACCGAGCAGGGCGATATCGCCGAGACCCTGGCCACCAACAGCCTGTTCGGCAGCCGGATGCCCATCAGTTCGCAGAAGAGTTTTCTCGGCCACACCCTGGGCGCCTGCGGCGCGCTGGAATCCTGGTTCAGCATCGAGATGCTCAACCGCGACCTGTATGTGCACACCTGCAACCTGGACCAGGTCGACCCACGCTGCGGCGAGCTGGACTACCTGCAGGGCGGCTTCCGGGCCATGAGCCACGAATTCGTGATGAACAACAACTTTGCCTTTGGCGGGGTCAACACCTCGTTGATCTTCCGCCGCTGGCCTTAACGCCCAACCCCACTGGAGAAATGGAATGTCCTCCCTGTTTCGCGCGACGCTGATCCTCCTGGCCCTGCTGAGCACGGCCGCCTGCACCAGCAAACCGATGTACACCCCGAACCGGGTGATCCCGACCACCATCCAGGCCAGCCAGGAGCAGGTCAAACAGGCGATCCTGAAGAACCTGGTGGCCCGCAAGTGGACCGTGCAGCGCATCAGCCCGGAGCTGATCCAGGCCGAGATCACCGTGCGCGGGCAGTTCCACGCCGAGATCGATATTCCGTACAGCGCCAGCGCCTACAAGATCGTCTACCGCGACAGCCGCGACCTGGACTACAAGGACGGCAAGATCCACAAGAACTACATCCGCTGGGTGCGCCTGCTGGACAAGGGCATCCTGCGCGAGCTGCGGGACAACCAGAACGAGCGGACCGCGCAACAACTGTCAGACGCTGCGACCAAGAGCTTCCCGGCCGGCCAATGATCATCCCCCTGTGACCCCGGTCACCGGGCTGCTTTGCCCCCTTTTCAAGTCAAGGAGACTGCGATGCGTTTGAAGACCCTGGCGGCAACCGCCACCCTGCTGCTGTGCACCCTGCCCGGCGTCAGCCAGGCCCGCGACACCACCCTGTTCCTGCCGTTCGACAAGGTGGTCGCCGAGGCCATCAGCACCGGCAAGATCGATGGCAGCGTGAAGTTCTACCTGGCGGGCAACAAGCCGGCCGGCAAGGTCAGCGTGCTCAGCCCGGGCGCGGTGACCAACAAGAAGACCAACGCCTTCGGCAAGGCCGATCAGGTGGCCTGCGAGTGGGCCCTGCAATCGGCGCTGATCACCCTGCATGAAGCGGCGAAGAAAGTCGGGGCCAACGCCGTGACCGACATCGCCAGCTTCTACAAGAGCCGTGAGCGCAAGGACGCCAGCACCTATGAGTGCCATGCCGGCGCCATCATGGCGGGCGTGGCGCTGCGCGGGGATCTGTCCAAGGTTCAGTGAGCGGATCGTTGCCAACAGGATGTGAAACGTCCGGACGGTGATTTCACACCAATGCCCCGACTGGCTCGGGGCATTCGCTTTTGTAGCGACAAGAGATGAGAAGGGCGTCGCTCCTTCAACTCAGCGCGTGGCCTTTGGGATTACTGGCGATCAGACTGGCACCACAGGCGGTTTTCATCCCGTCCAGCGCCACGGGCACACCGCCAAAATTCAACAAAGCACTGCCCTGCGCGATGGGAAACGTGCCCTTGCACAAAGGGCATATCACCTGATGCCCCAGCCCTGCCACGGGCTTGCCATTCAAGTCAGTCTGGCTGAAAGCTTCTATCACGGTGCCACCATGTGTGGTGGAATCACCGAGTCGAACAATATCCATGCCTGTCTACCGTTTCGTGTATCCGCTCAGGCCTTGTCAGGCTCGACCTTGACCAAATGCTCCTCCAGCGCCTGGCGCTCCTCCACGCTCAGCGCTCGGGAAGGCTTTGGCGTCGCAGCGGGCGCAACAGGATCATCAGCGCTGGCGGTCTGCGGCATCAACCTCACGCCAAAATACTGATTGGCCGGCTTTTCCCCCGGGGTCGGCGACGTCACGCCGATGATCGTCGCCTGGTCCTGACGGCGCATGGGCACCACCACGCTGGTGTCGGCATTCAGGTAGCTGGCCATGGTCGCCAGGGCAAGGCCCACGAAGGGCGATGCCGCGCCGGTGTCACCCAGGCGCTGGGTCAGGTTGTAGCCCTCGCGTGAGTCGAGCAGGTCCAGTGAGCTGTGGGCAGCGCTGAGTGCCGGTGCCAGATCGGCCAGCGGCACGCTGTTCAGGCCGCCGTCATAAAACACTCGCGAAGGTGGAGAAACCAGCCCGTCGGTGGCGGTTTTCCAGGCACCGGCCAACTGCGTGGTCAGGGCTTCGCGCTTCAGGCGTTCACCGGTATCCGGACGTTGCAGCGATACGGTAACGGGGCGATGAATGCGCGCCAGCACCGGCAATGCATCCCACTGCTCGAAAGCACGCTGGGTCCAGGGTTGCGGAATGAACGGCGAGGGTTGGAACTCGACCGCAGGTTTGCGCCAACCCCAGCCAGTGAATTCGGGGTCGATGGGGTTCTTGTTGGTCTTGGTGAATTGGGCGTAGTAGCGCAGCCATTCGACCCGTTCCGGGCGGCCAACGACCAGAGCGACCATGGCGTCGGTTAGTTTGTCTGGTTGACGTGGGCCCGCGACAGCGCCGAGCGACTTTAAAGAAATATC
Source organism: Pseudomonas sp. St29 (assembly GCF_001547915.1). Classification (NCBI taxonomy): domain Bacteria; kingdom Pseudomonadati; phylum Pseudomonadota; class Gammaproteobacteria; order Pseudomonadales; family Pseudomonadaceae; genus Pseudomonas; species Pseudomonas sp. St29. The sequence goes on along the minus strand of NZ_AP014628.1, from coordinate 516,234 downwards.
CCTGCTTGATAGAGCGCCCGCCATATTGATGCCTTCAACGCTGTAAATCAGAACAGCGGGAAGATCAGGGTTGCGCTCGAATAATTGAAACAGGTTTTCCAGTAATCCTTCGGGGGTGTCATTACAGACAATGCCGTTCTGCAGATTGCGGATTCGGTGCCAATGTAGGCCGGCATCAGTTCGGTAGCTGTTCACCATGCTGGCCAACATTTCCTGGGTTCTTTCAGGTCTAAAACGCAAATTCGGAGTTTGGGCACTCCAGCTACGGACCACCGTAATGGTTGGAACCGGCCATTTTTCCAAAAAGTTGCGTAACCCCAACTCCAATGCATCAGCTTTCCGTTTGCTGTAAGCCATATTTTTGTCATCAGCAGTCACCGGATACTTCTTCGAGTCCATGGGCAGGATACTGCCAACGTGCAACGATTCTGGCTGTCTCGCATGCTGCTCTTGCAAGGCCTTCCAGAGTTCGCCTTGACGAAACACATCCAAACTCACACCGATGCTGAGTACGTCCAAAGTTTCCAAGTGGGGCGAAGCGCTTGGCGCACGGTAACGGGTGTCAGTGGGCATTGGAGCGATCTCCTTGACAGGGTGAGTAGTAACGGGCGCGGCTGGGCTAGCAAAACAGCGAGTAGACGCCAGAGAAATCTCAGCCGCCTGAACCAGATGACTACTCGACAGAATGCCGATCACGGATAAGAACTGGAGTAATAGGCGCATCAGACTTTTCCTCCGAAGCGGATGGATTTACCGAGCTTTTTTCCACCCCAGGTCTGGCTGGCTACTAAAGAGGGCATATTGTCCCCCACTAAACTAGGTAGTACCCCTGTAGAACGGTATTCAACCGTGCCATCAATCAGTTGGCGATTATTGGCCTCCTCTTGAAAATAGAGCACTTCAACTGCCTCATTTGTCAGATCAGGCTCCTCATAATGTTGATCAATTATCCCGTCATCAGTCCTCTTCCAATCCAACCGCCAATCCGCCACCCGGCACAGATACTCATAGAACGTCAGATCATCCACGCTCTCCCCCGCCCCAATGGCCACGTCATAGGCCAGGACCCGCCGACTGTGCTCCGGATTATTCGGAATCCCCGAGTGAAACGACTGCGGTTCTTGATAGTCTTCGCCTTGCAGGCGCAGTCGGGCTTCGTAGGGTGTTTCTCCCCGGGTCACCAGCACCTGGCCATCCCCCATGGACCGCACGGCAAACACATGGGCCCGCTGGGACAGCTCGTAAAGCTCATCGCGGGCCTCTTTCACGCTGGCGGCATCGCGACCGTATTTGAAAGCGATGCTCTGATCCATCATCTCTTGACGCGCGTATTTCGTATCCTTCGGACGCCAGGCCGGCTTGATCCGTAGCGACTTGTCGTTGCTCAGGCCGATAGCGGCATCGATGGGGTCGAGCTTGTCCATCATCTGGTACACACCGCTGGCCGATCCGGCCCCGGGAGCGGTCATGACGCCATCGGTCGAGAAATCCGCCATCGCCGGCACCGGCAACTGCGCAGCGCTCAAGATCACTGTCGTACCGGGTTTGAGCGTGGCCCTGCCACCGCGGTCTAAAAGCCCTAAACCGGTGTCCTCCCAGGTTGCCTCACCCTCAAGCAACAGAGGGTAGGCATAAGGAGGAACCTGTTTGCCGATCTCTTCCTTGGCGTTGTTGCGCTTGCGCACGGTAAAGATCCGTTGATGGAAGCTCAGTGGTAACTGCGTTCGCGCAGGCTGGCCCTCCACGCTGTCGCCAATGCCCTGCCAGCCAATCCCCTGAACGTTGCCCAGGCCCACGGTCTGATCCTGGGGCGTGAAATACAGGTAACTGCAACCTCGGTTGTCACGTTCGTCGAACAACCGTTTTTCCCCGTCGATGGTGGCCTGCGACGCAGGGCCTCCGCTCCAGCCCGGCCCACCGATGGCGCCATATCCCTGGCAGTTTTTCAGGGCCACGCTGGACAGCGCCGGAACCGGATTCGGACTCTGTGCAATGAACTGCAGAATCCCCTTGAGGGTGGCAATGCGCGCTGGCGTGGTTTGCTGTTCGAGCCATTTCTGGGTCTTTTCGGTATTGGGCTGAAACAGGCTGTACGGCGAGTTGAGCATGATGAAGCTATCAACGGGACGCTGTTCCTGGTCCTTGAGAAAGGCATGGGCCAACAACCCGAGCAACGTGCCCTGGCTGTGACCGACCAGATTGATGGTGTCGTTCGGATAACGCTTGCGGATGATCTTGATCAGCATGGCCAGACGCATGGCCGCCAGTACCATGTAGCGGCGCCCAGCCGCTGAAAACAATGGATGGGTCCGCTTACCGCCAATCAGGTTCAGCGGCAGGATGCCGAACGGATAGCCGTTGAAGCCCTCACCCCACATATCGGGCAGATTGGTGGTGGCATTGGCGAACTGGCCGCCTTCCTTGGTGCCAGTCTTGTCCAGGCGGTTGTTATGGCGGTCCAGCCATTCACCGTGGGGCTCAGTCTTGTTGATGTGCTGCTCTTCTTCGCGAAAACCCCAGTAGAACGGGATCACCACGCTGCGTGGCGCGCTGCCATTACCCGAGGTACTGAACTTGCGCCGGTAATACACCGCATCGGGGTTGCCGGCCTTGCCGCCATCGTCCTGGGGCAGGCTGTAGCTAGCCGACTGGAGAAACCCTGGATTGCTCGCACCATTGGGCAGCTGTGCCGGCATGTCCAGACGCTCATTGAGCCCCTGGCACAGGCCCCGTTCGATACGTTCATAGCAACCGGCGAGATCATTGACCCCGTGCACGACGATGGTCACGCAGGGTTTGGGTGGGGGAGCAATCATGTGCACATCACCTCCGCCCGGCAGGGTGATGGCCTCTGCCGTGCAAATGCTGCGCATGTGGACGGAATCATTCATCTGAGGTTTTCCTCCTTGATCACGTTGGCCCATGCTCGTCCTGAACATGCCGCCGGCTCATGTCAGCACGTTTCAGGGGCGCGACTGGTGTTCCTCGGTATTCCTTCGAGCCAGGCAAAGAGCCGGCTCCTGGACCTGCCACACGTCGCCAACGCTTATCACACAGAATTCCAACAAGGTGCTGGAGACTGTCTGCTTATGCCAGCGGCTGCGTTCATTGAAGTGAATGCGGAGGTTGTAACTACCTCCCGGCTGGAGGGCTGCTGGGTTATAGGTTCTGACGAGTGCGCCTGGATAATTTCCCAACAGCTCTATTTTCGGCTGGACCCAGCCTGCGGGGAGGTCAATGTCCCATAGGGTTTCATAACACTTGCTGGCGGTGCGACGACAGAGAAACACTTGGCTGATCTCCAGGTCATTGGTATCGGCCAGCAAAAGTCGAAGGTCGGCCACCGGACGACCGGATTCCATGATCACCGGAACATCCGGAGGGCGTTTGGAGGCAGCCCATACCGGAGACTGAACCAGTAATGCCGTACACAACGCAGCCCATATCGAATGCTTCATGGTTCAGTACCCCGCCGGAAAGCGGCCCAATACGGGCTTGAGTTTCGCCTGTGCCGCGGTATCTGCCGTCTCCAGGCTCAAGTAGTAATCCCGCACGATGTCTCCTTGCTGCTCGATGTTGTAGTCCTTGAGCGTTTTTCCTGGCTCCAACCGATACGCATACTGATCACCTACCAAGAACTGTTTTGCCTGCTGATAGGCTCCCACCAGCAGGACATTGACCCCGTGATGGTGTTGCCAGACATGTGTCATCTCGTGAATGAACAAGCCCCGGTCATATGACGGCTGCAAGCTCCAATCCGAAATACCTCGCAAATCTTCCCCAAAGTAGATGTGTCCATTGGGCGCCATGACATAGTTCTTGCCCTGCCAGGGCACATAGTTCTCATCACGTAGGCGTACCTTGTCGTAATCGATGGAGTCGCCAAATACACTTTTCGCCAGGGTGATTTCCCCCTCCGTCAAAGCACGCCCTTTTTCATTCCCAGGCTCGGAGAAAACCTTGGTTGCGAGAGCGGCGATGCCTGTGACAGCTGCAGCTACCCGTGGAATGTTCGAACGCTTCATACTCACGCTCGCGATGCTCATGGCGTCTTTCTGCAGCAGTTGCGTCGCGCCTTGCGCATCCGTTATGCCTTCAACGACTTCGCCATTGGCCAGAGTGATGGTGTAGGGCACGTTAGGCATCGGCGACTGGCCATCGATCTGCTTGAGCACGAAGCGACGCTGGGTATCCCCGACGTTGAACTTCGGAAGTTCAGCCGCCAGATCGGCCCCTCCAAGCAGGCTGTGCTTCGCCGCCTTGACGGTAAAGTTGCCCGGCATGCCCAGTTCGATGTTCCCCCCCTTGAGGGTCAGGTAGGCGCCACCGCACATCAGGGTGATGTGCTCATTGGCCGAAATCAGCACATGCCGCTTGCTCGCGCTGAGCTCCAGGCTCTGGTCAGCCTCCAGGCGAATGCTGTTATTTTGCGCCTGCAACAGCATCAGCCCTTGATGAGCGATCTGCCGAATTTCGCCACCTTGGGCAAATAACCCCAGATCGGCACCTGCGTTGAGCAGGATTTTTTGCCCGGAAGTCAGCTGCTGGTTCTGTTGGGCCACGCTGTCAATATGTTCGCCAGCGGCCAGAGTGATGCTCTGCGGGGAAGCAGCCGCGATACCTGCGGGACCGCTCAGGGCGATGGCTGGCTTGCCGCCGTTACCACCCGGTTCATCGTTGGCCCCGCGCCCCAGCTCGCGAACCGCTTCACTGAGCGTTTCCTGAGGCGTGCTGTCATGCGCCACGCCAGCGTGCCCGGTGGCGTACTCGCCCAATCCCTTGGCCAGTTGCAATGCCGCCTCCAGCACTTGAACCACGCTAGCCCGGTTCAGTTGCCCGCCGTCAGCCTTCAATTGCTCCTCGGTGCTGAGCAGTAGTCCTTTCGCGGCACGCAACGCACCGTGCTCGTCGGTGCGAAGCTCGAAACCCTCGCCACGAGCCGCTCCACCAGCGGGTCGTGGATGGGTCAGGTAACCCAAGTGCAGTGCTGTGTTGCCGTGATCACTCATCAAGGCCGCGCTGATCTGCCGGGTGGTATCGTCGATGCGCAACTCGTTGGCTCGCGTCCCCCTGTATTCCTTGCTTTTGATCGTACTGAGGGTCTTGTGATTCGGCAGTTGATAGGGCGGCATATGAGACTTGCGATAGGTACGCCCGGTGATGATCGGCTGGTCGCAATCGCCGTCCAGGTAATCGACTATCACTTCCTGACCAACACGCGGGATCGCCATATGTCCCCATTCCCCGCCCGCCCAATTCTGCGACACCCGTACCCAGCAGGAACTGAACGCGTCGTTCTGGCCTTTTCGATCCCATGGATACTGAATTTTCACCCGGCCAAATTCATCCACATGGATTTCTTCCTCTTGCGGGCCGACCACTGTCGCGATCTGCGGTCCGTCGACCACCGGCTTGGGCAGTGGCTGCGGGCGCCATTCGGTTTCCTCGGTAACGACCTGCGCGGTGAAGTCATAGCTCACGCCTCTTTCAGCACCAGCTGACTCTTCTTGCTGGCTGGCATGCTGAATCCCTTTGTGAGTAATCCTGACCGTGCGCCACCAACGATTGAAGTCAGCCCTCGGGTGACCTGTCAGTTGAAAGGAAAATCCCGGTATCAGGCGCGGATCATCACCCTGCACAATCGCTACCCGAGCATCGCGGCGCAGGCCCAGCAGACGGTTTCGCGTGAAGGGTTTACCGGTAGCGCTGACCTTGTAGCGGCCAGGGTAGTCATAGCGCTCATAGTGCCGAGCCTGATGTTCAAGGTCATCGCCCACACTGCGCTGTTGCTGGTTGAACGCCGGTCGCTTGAAGCTGTAATCACGTTGAGTCTGCTCGGCCGTGCGAACATTTTCCGTGTAGCTGAAGGCATACAGCACCGGCTGTTCAGCATCCCCTGCCGGTTGCCCGCTAAATAGCACCGGCTCTCCTTCGATGCGTTCCTGAACATACAGCTTGTCGCTCTGAATCAACGTACAAATGCTGTCCTGGTGCTTGAAGAAATAGAACAGCCCTTCTTCTGCCGAAAGCCGTTCGAACAAATAGAGGTCGCTGTCACCCACCTGGGCGCAGTACTCACGGGGCAAGTGGTCGGTGTAGATACGTTGCTGAAAATCCAGAACACCGTGCTCATCCAATACCGACTTGAGAATCTCCGGCACGCTTTTGTGTTGAAAAATACGCCAGTCGGAACTCAACCCCAGCCGGGCGAACGGCGGTTCGACCAGCGCACGGTAACGCGTGCGACGAAAACCCGTGGTGCCTTGGGTAAAGCTGGAAACCAGGCCGTGGACGTAGCGCACGGCAGTGCCGCCCTGCCAGATCGTCAGCAAGGCGGGTTGATCGAGGATGTGAGAAAAATCGATGTTAGGTGTGTAACTGGCCAACTCCAGTGCGAGCCGATAAGGCTCGCAAATCGCCTCTTCCAGGGTGAATTCGACAACCTCGAATTCCACCTGCGCTGAAGTAACGGAAAACGTGAACTTCAAGTCCCTTTGGCGCATATGACGGTTCCTTGTCATGCGTGGGCTGGAGTTGGCATCCAGTCTTGAGCGTGCTGCACTTGTTGCAAGCGCAAGAACCTAGCAAAGAGAAGCAAACGGGATCTATAAGATCCGTCTCAAAGTTTCTGCCTGCGCTTTCAACCCAGGCTCCGTCCGACGTGACGCTAATAGCCCTTTCCACTCCGCCAGGAACCAACCTGGCCAGTACAACGCTGATTGCAAGCCAGCCGCTCAGGACGCGGCCCCGGTCTTGCGCGTCAGGAGTTCGACAAAGGCCCTGGCCATGGGTGAGCACTGATCCTTGCGCTGCACCAGCCACACCGCGGTCATGGCTTCGGGGTCCAGCAGCCGGCGGTAGACCACGCCGTCGATGCGCATGCGCTGGTAGGACGCCGGCAGCACCGAAACACCGAGGCCCGCCGCCACCAGGCCGATGATGGTCATGGCTTCCGCCGCCTCCTGGGCAAAATGCGGGGTGAAGCCGGCGTCCCGGGACAGGCTGAGCAATTGGGCATACAGGCCGCTGCCGTAGCTGCGGGGGAAGAACACAAAGGGCTCCTGGGCCAGCGCCGCCAGGTGCAGCCCCTCTTCAGTGCCGCCCGCCAGCGGGTGCTTGGAACTGAGCACCGCCACCAGCGGCTCGCGCAGCAGCTCCACCACCGACAGCGAGTCCGGCAATGGCAGGGGCCGCATGATGCCGACCTGGATCGACTGGTCCACCAGCGCCTCGGCCACCTGGGTGCTGCTCATTTCCTTGAGCTTGAGGTGCACCGCCGCAAAGCGCTGGCGAAAGGCGAAGATCGCTTGGGGAATGGTCGAGTTGAACGGCGCCGACGAGGTGAAGCCGATCTTCAGTTCCCCCAGCTCACCCAATTGCGCGCGCCGGGCCACGTCCGCCGCCTTGTCCACCTGGGCCAGCACCAGGCGCGCCTCTTCGAGGAACAGGCGTCCGGCTTCGCTGAGCTCGACCCGACGATTGGTGCGCTCGAACAGGCGGGCGCCCACCTCCTGCTCCAGGGCCTGGATCTGCTGGCTCAGCGGTGGCTGGGAAATGCCCAGGACCTGGGCCGCGCGGCCGAAATGCAGCTCTTCGGCGACGGCGATGAAGTAGCGCAAGTGACGCAATTCCATGGGGCGGTTCCATTAAGTCGTTAAAGCTATCAAACAGGTCGAACAATATATTGGAAAGGAACATTAGCCAGCTATATGCTTTTTTCCATTGCCTGACCGGCTGCGCTCCCCCCGAGGTTCCCGTGAAAATCGCTGTCGCCCCCCTTGCCCACGAAATCCCCTCCACGCCCGCGGACGAGGTGCTCGCCCAGCTCAACGAGGTGTACATCGAAAAAGGCACGCCGCTGTTCATGCGCACGGTGCTGGCGTTGTTCTCCGGGGGCTTTGCCACCTTCGCCCTGCTGTATTGCGTGCAACCGATGATGCCGCTGCTGTCCACGGAGTTTTCCATCAATGCGGCCCAGAGCAGCCTGATCCTCTCGGTCGCCACCGGCATGCTGGCCATCGGTCTGTTGATCACCGGGCCGATTTCCGACCGCATCGGCCGCAAGCCGGTGATGCTCGCCGCCCTGCTGGCCGCCGCCCTGTGCACCATCGCCAGTGCGCTGATGCCCAGCTGGCACGGGGTGCTACTGATGCGGGCGCTGGTGGGGTTGTCCCTGAGCGGGCTGGCGGCAGTGGCCATGACCTACCTGAGCGAAGAGATCCACCCTCAGCACATCGGCCTGGCCATGGGCCTTTACATCGGCGGCAACGCCATTGGCGGCATGAGCGGACGGCTGATCACCGGAGTGCTGATCGATTTTGTCAGCTGGCACACGGCGATGCTGGTGATTGGCGGCCTGGCCCTGCTGGCGGCGGCCGTGTTCTGGCGCATCCTGCCGGAGTCGCGCAACTTCCGCCCGCGCTCGCTGCACCCGCGCAGCCTGCTGGACGGCTTTAACATGCACTTTCGCGACGCCGGCCTGCCCTGGCTGTTTCTCGAAGCCTTCCTGCTGATGGGGGCCTTCGTCACCCTGTTCAACTACATCGGCTATCGCCTGCTGGCCGAGCCCTATCACCTGAGCCAGGCCCTGGTCGGCCTGCTGTCGGTGGTCTACCTGTCGGGCATCTACAGCTCGGCGAAGATCGGTGCCCTGGCCGACCAGTTGGGCCGGCGCCGGGTGCTGTGGGGCACCATCGTGCTGATGCTCGCGGGCATTGCCCTGACCCTGCTCGCCCCACTGGCCCTGGTGCTGGTCGGAATGTTGCTGTTCACCTTCGGCTTCTTCGGCGCCCACTCGGTGGCCAGCAGTTGGATCGGCCGCCGCGCCACCAAGGCCAAGGGCCAGGCCTCTTCGTTGTACCTGTTCAGCTACTACGCCGGGTCGAGCATTGCCGGCACCGCGGGCGGGGTGTTCTGGCACCTGGCGGGGTGGAACGGCATTGGCCTGTTCATCGGCGCCCTGTTGCTCGGGGCACTGCTGATTGCCATGAAACTGGCGAAACTCCCGCCGTTGTGACGCCTGGCCTGTGTGCAGGCGTTCGTCAGGCAGGTGCAGGTCTCTAGGGCCCTTTCGCCAGCAAGCCGGCTCCTACACGGATCGGGTCTGTGCAGACGGGCCCTTGTGGGAGCTGGCTTGCCAGCGAAGGCGGCCACCAGGCAGGCGCAAGTCTCAAGGACCTATTCGCCGGCAAGCCGGCTCCTACACGGATCGAGTCTGTGCCGGCGGGCCCTTGTAGGAGCTGGCTTGCCAGCGAAGGCGACCGCCAGGCAGGTGCAGGGCTCGAGGGCCTATTCGCCGGCAAGCCGGCTACTACACGGATTGGGTCTGTGCCGGCAGGCCCTTGTGGGAGCTGGCTTGCCAGCGAAGGCGGCCACCAGACAGGTGCAGGTCTCGAGGGCCTATTCGCCAGCAAGCTGGCTCCTACAAAAAAGTGTTCGCCAATGAAAACGCCCGGCAGGTGCCGGGCGTTTGTATGGGGTGACGCTTATGCGTGGTATTGCGCCGACAACTCGTGCACCGCTTCCAGGAAGGCCCCGGCGTGCTCCGGCTTCACTTCCGGGGTGATGCCATGGCCCAGGTTGAACACATGGCCGCTGCCCTGGCCATAGCTGGCGAGGATACGCGCAACTTCGCCACGGATCGCCTGCGGGTTGGCGTAGAGCACGGTGGGGTCCATGTTGCCTTGCAGGGCGACCTTGCTGCCGACGCGGCGGCGGGCTTCGCCGAGGTCGCAGGTCCAGTCCAGGCCCAGGGCATCGGCGCCAGCATCGGCAATGCTTTCCAGCCACAGGCCGCCGCCCTTGGTGAACAGGATCACCGGCACCTTGCGCCCGTCGTGCTCGCGGATCAGGCCGCTGACGATCTTGCGCATGTAGGCCAGGGAGAACTCCTGATAGGCCGCCGCCGAGAGGCTGCCGCCCCAGCTGTCGAAAATCTGCACCGCCTGGGCACCGGCCAGGATCTGCCCGTTGAGGTAGGAGGTGACCGACTGCGCCAGCTTGTCCAGCAGCAGGTGCATGGCTTGCGGATTGTCGTAGAGCATGGCCTTGGACTTGCGGAAGTCTTTCGACGAACCGCCTTCGACCATGTAGGTGGCCAGGGTCCAGGGGCTGCCGGCAAAACCGATCAACGGCACGCGGCCATTGAGTTCGCGACGAATGGTGCTGACCGCATCCATCACGTAACCCAGGTCCTTTTGCGGATCGGGAATCGGCAGGGCTTCGATGTCGGCCAGGGTGCTGACCACTTTCTTGAAGCGCGGGCCTTCGCCGGTCTCGAAGTACAGGCCTTGGCCCATCGCGTCGGGAATGGTCAGGATGTCGGAGAAGAGGATCGCCGCATCCAGCTGGGGATAGCGGTCCAGAGGCTGCAGCGTGACTTCGCAGGCGAACGCCGGGTTCATGCACAGGCTCATGAAGTCACCGGCATTGGCACGGCTGGCGCGGTATTCAGGCAAGTAGCGCCCAGCCTGACGCATCATCCACACCGGGGTGACGTCTACGGGTTGCTTGAGCAGGGCACGAAGGAAACGGTCGTTCTTCAGGGCAGTCATGTCGGCATCCGGAAAAAAAGTGGGGGCATTTTCTCAGAGCCGGGCATAAAAGGCACGGCAAGAGCCGTTTCTTTATGTCTATGAGGTCAATTTGTCGCGCCACAACCCACGTACCTGTAGGAGCGAGCTTGCTCGCGATGGGGGCGCATCAGGCAACATCGGTGGTTGGCTGATACACCGCTATCGCGAGCAAGCACGCTCCTACAAGGGATGGCGGTCAGACGCCCAGGTAGTCGAGGATGCCTTCGGCGGCGTTGCGCCCTTCGAAGATCGCCGTCACCACGAGATCAGAACCACGCACCATGTCGCCACCGGCGAAGATCTTCGGGTTGCTGGTCTGGTGCTTGTACTGACCTTGTTCAGGTGCAACGACCCGGCCCTGGCTGTCGGTCTGGATCTGGAACTGCTCGAACCACGGTGCCGGGCTCGGGCGGAAACCGAAGGCGATGACCACGGCGTCGGCCGGGATGATCTCCTCGGAACCGGGGATCGGCTCGGGGCTGCGGCGGCCACGGGCGTCCGGTTCGCCGAGACGGGTCTCGACCACCTTCACGCCTTCGACCTTGTCTTCACCGACAATCGCGATCGGCTGGCGGTTGTAGAGGAATTTCACGCCCTCTTCCTTGGCGTTCTTCACCTCTTTGCGCGAGCCGGGCATGTTGGCTTCGTCACGGCGGTAGGCGCAGGTCACCGACTTGGCACCCTGGCGAATCGAAGTGCGGTTGCAGTCCATCGCGGTGTCGCCACCGCCCAGCACCACCACCTTCTTGCCTTTCATGTCGACGAAGTCTTCCGGCGACTTTTCAAAGCCCAGGTTGCGGTTGACGTTGGCGATCAGGAAGTCCAGGGCGTCATACACCCCCGGCAGGTCCTCGCCGGCAAAGCCGCCCTTCATGTAGGTGTAGGTGCCCATGCCCATGAACACCGCGTCGTATTCGGCGAGCAGTTGCTCCATGGTCACGTCCTTGCCCACCTCGGTGTTGAGGCGGAACTCGATGCCCATGCCGCTGAAGACTTCGCGACGATTGCTCAGCACGGTCTTTTCCAGCTTGAACTCGGGGATGCCGAAGGTCAGCAGACCGCCGATTTCCGGGTTCTTGTCGAACACCACCGGGGTCACCCCGCCGCGCACCAGCACGTCGGCGCAGCCCAGGCCCGCCGGGCCCGCGCCGATGATCGCCACGCGCTTGCCGGTGGGCTTGACCTTGGACATGTCCGGGCGCCAGCCCATGGCGAAGGCGGTGTCGGTGATGTACTTCTCCACCGAACCGATGGTCACCGCGCCGAAGCCGTCGTTGAGGGTGCAGGCACCCTCGCACAACCGGTCCTGCGGGCAGACCCGGCCGCAGACTTCCGGCAGGGTGTTGGTCTGGTGCGACAGCTCGGCGGCGGCGAGGATGTTGCCCTCGGCCACCAGCTTGAGCCAGTTGGGAATGAAGTTGTGCACCGGGCACTTCCATTCGCAGTACGGGTTGCCGCAACCCAGGCAGCGGTGGGCCTGGTCGGCCGACTGCTGGGGTTTGAAGGGCTCGTAGATTTCCACGAACTCTTTCTTGCGCTGACGCAACAGTTTCTTCTTCGGATCCTTGCGCCCGACATCGATGAACTGGAAGTCGTTATTCAGACGTTCAGCCATTTTCAAAAACCTCTATACAGCAGCTGCAAGCTCTAAGCTGCAAGCCGCAAGTCGATCACGTATGCCCGGCAAACCTCGCACTGCTTCATTTGCAGATTGAGGCTTGCCACTTGCAGCTGCTTTATTGCGGACTCGCACGAGTACTGGTGAGCAGAGACTTCAGGTTCGCTGCCTTGGGTTTGACCAGCCAGAAGCGACGCAGGTAGTCGTCGAGGTTCTCGGCCAGTTCACGCCCCCACTCGCTGTCGGTTTCCGCGACGTACTCGTTCAGCACGTTTTGCAGGTGGCTGCGGTAGGCTTCCATCGCTTCGCCACTGATCCGCTGGATTTCCACCAGTTCGTGGTTGACCCGGTCAACGAAGGTGTTGTCCTGGTCGAGCACGTAGGCGAAACCGCCGGTCATGCCCGAGCCGAAGTTGTAACCGGTCTTGCCCAGTACGCAGACGAAACCACCGGTCATGTACTCGCAGCAGTGATCGCCGGTGCCTTCCACCACGGTGTGGGCACCGGAGTTACGCACGGCGAAACGCTCGCCCGCGGTGCCGGCGGCGAACAGCTTGCCGCCGGTGGCGCCGTACAGGCAGGTGTTGCCGATAATGGCGCTGTCCTGAGTCTTGTAGACGCTGCCCTTGGGCGGAACGATGACCAGCTTGCCGCCGGTCATGCCCTTGCCCACGTAGTCGTTGGCATCGCCTTCCAGGTACAGGTTCAGGCCGCCGGCGTTCCACACGCCGAAGCTCTGGCCCGCAGTGCCCTTGAAGCGGAACGTGATCGGCGCCTGGGCCATGCCCTGGTTGCCGTGGAGCCGGGCGATCTCGCCGGAGATGCGTGCGCCGATGGAACGGTCGCAGTTGCAGATATCCAGTTCGAACTCGGCTCCGCTCTTGTCGTTGATCGCCGAACGCGCCATGTCGACCATTTTTTCGGCGAGCAGGCCCTGGTCGAACGGTGGGTTGCGGTCCACCTGGCAGAACTGCGGCTTGTCCGCCGGGACGTGATCGCTGCCCAGCAACGGGGTCAGGTCCAGGTGGTGCTGCTTGGCCGTCTGGCCCTCTAGCACCTCCAGCAGATCGGTGCGGCCGATCAACTCTTCCAGGGAGCGCACGCCGAGCTTGGCCAGCCACTCACGGGTTTCTTCGGCGACGTAGGTGAAGAAGTTCACCACCATGTCGACGGTGCCGATGTAGTGATCCTTGCGCAGCTTCTCGTTCTGGGTGGCGACGCCGGTGGCGCAGTTGTTCAGGTGGCAGATGCGCAGGTACTTGCAGCCCAGGGCGATCATCGGCGCGGTGCCGAAGCCGAAGCTTTCGGCGCCGAGGATGGCCGCCTTGATCACGTCGAGGCCGGTTTTCAGGCCGCCGTCGGTCTGCACCCGGACCTTGCCGCGCAGGTCGTTGCCGCGCAGGGTCTGGTGAGTTTCCGCCAGGCCCAGTTCCCACGGCGCGCCGGCGTACTTGATCGAGGTCAGCGGCGAAGCGCCGGTGCCGCCGTCATAGCCGGAGATGGTGATCAGGTCGGCATAGGCCTTGGCCACGCCGGCGGCGATGGTGCCGACACCGGCTTCCGCCACCAGTTTCACCGAAACCAGGGCCTGAGGGTTGACCTGCTTGAGGTCGAAGATCAGCTGCGACAGGTCTTCGATGGAGTAGATGTCGTGGTGCGGCGGTGGTGAGATCAGGGTCACGCCGGGCACGGCGTAACGCAGCTTGGCGATCAGGCCGTTGACCTTGCCGCCGGGCAGTTGGCCGCCTTCGCCGGGCTTGGCGCCCTGGGCCACCTTGATCTGCAGCACTTCGGCGTTGACCAGGTATTCCGGGGTCACGCCGAAACGGCCAGTGGCCACTTGCTTAATCTTGGAGCTCTTGATGGTGCCGTAGCGCGCCGGATCTTCACCGCCTTCACCGGAGTTGGAGCGCGCACCGAGGCGGTTCATGGCTTCGGCCAGGGCTTCGTGGGCCTCGGGGGACAAGGCACCCAGGGAGATGCCCGCGGAGTCGAAGCGCTTGAGGATCGACTCCAGGGGCTCCACTTCGCTGATGTCCATGGGCGTGTCCAGGGTCTTCACCTTGAACAGGTCACGGATCATCGACACCGGGCGGTTGTCCACCAGCGCGGTGTATTCCTTGAACTTGGCGTAGTCGCCCTGCTGCACGGCGGCTTGCAGGGTGTTGACCACGTCCGGATTGTAGGCGTGGTATTCGCCACCGTGGACGAACTTCAGCAGGCCGCCTTGCTGGATCGGCTTGCGCGGGCTCCAGGCTTCGGTCGCCAGGGCTTTCTGCTCGGCTTCGATGTCGACGAAACGTGCACCCTTGATACGGCTCGGTACGCCACGGAAGCTCAGGTTGCAGACTTCCTCGGACAGGCCGATGGCTTCGAACAGCTGCGCGCCACGGTAGGAAGCGATGGTGGAGATGCCCATCTTCGACAGGATCTTCAGCAGGCCCTTGGTGATGCCCTTGCGGTAGTTCTTGAACACCTCATAGAGGTCGCCCAGCACTTCACCGGTACGGATCAGGTCGCCCAGCACTTCGTAGGCCAGGAACGGATAGACCGCCGAGGCACCGAAACCGATCAGCACCGCAAAGTGATGCGGATCGCGGGCAGTGGCGGTTTCCACCAGGATGTTGGAGTCGCAACGCAGGCCTTTTTCGGTCAGGCGGTGGTGTACCGCGCCCGTGGCCAGGGAAGCGTGGATCGGCAGCTTGCCCGGAGCGATATGGCGGTCGCTGAGGACGATCTGGGTGCGACCGGCGCGCACGGCCTCTTCCGCCTGATCGGCGACATTGCGGATCGCCGCTTCCAGGCCAACGCTTTCGTCGTAGTTGAGGTCGATGATCTGCCGCTCGAAGCCCGGGCGGTCGAGGTTCATCAGCGAGCGCCACTTGGCCGGGGAGATCACTGGCGAGCTGAGGATCACGCGCGAGGCGTGCTCGGG
Organism: Pseudomonas sp. St29; assembly: GCF_001547915.1. Classification (NCBI taxonomy): domain Bacteria; kingdom Pseudomonadati; phylum Pseudomonadota; class Gammaproteobacteria; order Pseudomonadales; family Pseudomonadaceae; genus Pseudomonas; species Pseudomonas sp. St29. The sequence continues at coordinate 501,107 of NZ_AP014628.1, read as the reverse complement.
CGATTCCTGGAAGATATTGCGCTCGGCACCGAGGCAGATCTCCAGGGACATGACGATGGCTTCGCGCAGCGGGTCGATCGGCGGGTTGGTGACCTGGGCGAACTGCTGGCGGAAGTAGTCGTAAGGGGTGCGCACGCGCTGGGACAGCACCGCCATCGGCGTGTCGTCGCCCATCGAACCCACTGCTTCGTAGCCTTGCTCGCCCAGCGGACGCAGGACCTGGTCACGTTCTTCGAAAGTGACCTGGTACATCTTCATGTACTGCTTGAGCTGGTCGACGTCGTAGAAGGCCGAACCGTGGTCGTTGTCTTCCATGGTGGCCTGGATGCGCAGGGCGTTCTTGCGCAGCCATTGCTTGTACGGATGGCGCGATTTCAGACGGTTGTCGATGGCGTCGGTGTCGAGGATCTGCCCGGTTTCGGTGTCCACGGCAAAGATCTGCCCCGGACCGACCCGGCCCTTGGCGATCACGTCTTCGGGCTGGTAGTTCCAGACGCCGATCTCCGAAGCCAGGGTGATGAAGCCGTTCTTGGTGGTGACCCAGCGGGCCGGACGCAGGCCGTTGCGGTCCAGCAGGCAGACGGCATAGCGGCCGTCGGTCATGACCACGCCGGCCGGGCCGTCCCAGGGCTCCATGTGCATGGAGTTGTATTCGTAGAACGCCCGCAGGTCCGGGTCCATGGTCTCGACGTTCTGCCACGCCGGCGGAATGATCATGCGCACGCCGCGGAACAGGTCGATGCCGCCGGTGACCATCAGTTCGAGCATGTTGTCCATGCTCGAGGAGTCGGAACCCACGCGGTTGACCAGCGGCCCGAGCTCTTCCAGATCCATCAGATCGTTGCTGAACTTGGTGCGCCGGGCCTGGGCCCAGTTGCGGTTGCCGGTGATGGTGTTGATCTCGCCGTTGTGGGCGAGGAAGCGGAATGGCTGGGCCAGCGGCCATTTCGGCAGGGTGTTGGTGGAGAAGCGCTGGTGGAACACGCAGATCGCGGTTTGCAGGCGCGGATCACCCAGGTCCGGATAGAAGGCGGCGAGGTCCGCCGGCATCATCAGGCCTTTATAGATGATGGTCTTGTGGGAAAAGCTGCAGATGTAGTGATCGGTGTCGGCAGCGTTGGCCACCGAGGAGCGACGACGGGAGCTGAACAGCTTGACGGCGAAATCCTGATCGCTCAGGCCTTCGCCACCGATGAACACTTGCTCGATCTGCGGCAGGCGCTCCAGGGCCAGACGCCCGAGCACACTGGTATCGATCGGCACTTTGCGCCAGCCCAGCAGTTGCAGGCCAGCGGCCAGGATCTCGCGGTTCATGTTTTCGCGAGCGGCTTCGGCCTTGGCCGGATCCTGGTTGAAGAACACCATGCCCACTGCATATTGCTTGGGCAGATCGGTGCCGAAATGCTCCTTGGCGACGGCGCGCAGGAACAGGTCGGGCTTTTGCATCAGCAGACCGCAACCGTCGCCGGTCTTGCCGTCCGCGTTGATCCCACCGCGGTGGGTCATGCAGGTCAGGGCCTCAATGGCCGTTTTCAACAGGGTATGACTGGGTTCGCCCTGCATATGGGCTATCAGGCCGAAACCACAGTTATCCTTAAATTCATCTGGTTGGTACAGACCTGCTTTCATAGACACTTTCTCACCAGGCTGCCTCTTATCGAGACAAATTTCTTTTCAATTCAACCACTTACCATCCACGCCGAACGTACGCCGACTTTGCGGGGGCAAAAGGGAGGTCATTGTACACACCGACACAAAGCCCCACAAATTTGGCGACGATCTGTCGCAAATTTATGTCGCATTTATGAACGTTTTAAAGCGATATGCTGTGCTAGTCAAAAAGTTTTGCTTTTGACTGCCGCGACTCAAAAACTACTGTGACGCAGACGCCACAAGGCACGCGGCCTGTAAGGCAGCATGCCGATGCGGAAATTTGAGGTTGCCGGGAGAGGCGGCCTGGGTAAGGCCGCCGAATCTTCAGCGAGTTGTTGCCAGTTCTTGTTGAACGCTAGCGACAGTGCGAGGCCAAGGTTTACCAGCCTGAACCTTCGCTGGCAAGGATTTGATGGCGCTGACCGCGGCATCGCGGCTGGAGAAGTTGCCGTAGGTGATCACATACAGCGGCTTGCCATTGAGGACTTTCTTGAAGTAACGGTACTCGCCGCCCTGCTCCTTGACGAAGCTCTGGGCCGTGGCTTCCGAACTGGTGCCAAGGATCTGCACCACGTAGTTGCCCGGCGCTTGACCGGCGTACCAGCTGCCACCGGCGGCCTTGGCCACGGTGACCGGCTTCTCCGCCGGCTTGGCGGCTGGAGCAGGCTTGGCGGCAACCGGTTTTTCCACCGGCTTGGGCGCTGGCGTCGGCTTGGCGGTGGCGACCTGGGTCGGCGCCGGGGTTGGCCGCGCAGCCGGAGTCGGTGCCGGACCGGCCACGGCGCCGGCAGGTGGCGCGGTGGTGGTCACGGTGGGCGGAACCGCGCTGGAGCCTTCCACCGGAACCCCGTCATCCCCCTCGGTAATGCCGCCTGCGGCTTCCGCCAGAGGACCACGCATCACTGGCTGCGACTGGCCGACCAACGGCAGAGGCATCGGTTGGGATGAACCGGCGAACTCCACAGATGGACTGCCATTGGCATTTGGCGTCGGCGTCTGACCCAGCGGCAACTGCGCCTGTTCATTGGTCGGCGTACCGCTGGTCGGTGCCTTGCTGCGCCCCGGCATCAGCCAGGCGGCAGCCACGGCCACCACCACTACAGCGGAAATGGCCAATACGTGTTTCTTCGGCATGTTGAACCCCATACTTGGACGCTTGACCGCAGAGCGGCTGGCGATCATGGCTTCGATCATTGCATCCCTGGCGACCTGGTTGATGTTGCCCGGCCAGCCATCGGAGCTTTCGTGAATATCACTGATCTGATCTGCAGAGAAAAGTTCGATGCCCTGACCCGCGCCTTCGAGGCGCTGGGCCAGATATTCGCGGGTTTCCTCTTCGGTGTAGGGCTGCAGTTCGATGACGTGGAAGCGTTCTTCCTCGGTGCTCAACTGATCCAGGGTGGCGATCAGCGACGACTCGCCGAACAGGAAGACATGAGGGCGGCCTTCCGGAGCCCCTGCCGCCAGAGCCAGCAGCGCCTCGAGCGCGGACTCGTCGAGCTGCTCGGCATCATCCACCAGCAGATAGACTTCCTGGCCGGTCAGGGCCAGTTGCACCACCTGGGCCAGAATCGCGCCGATCTCGGCCTGGGCCACATTCAGCGCCTGGGCCACCTGGCGCAACACGCCGGCGGCATCGCCGGCACCGCGGGCGGAAACCACCACGCTCTGTACCGACTGCTTGTTGGTGCTGGCAACCAGCGCCTGGCGCAGCAGGGTCTTGCCGCTGCCCTGGGGGCCGGTCACCACCAGCAATAACTGGCTATAGCGAGCCAGGTGATGCAATTGCCCCAACACAGGCTTGCGTTGGGCAGGAAAGAATTTGAAGCCAGGAACCCGGGGAGCGAAAGGATCATGGCTCAACTGGTAATGGCCGAGGAAAGCCTCGTCGGCGTGCAAACTAGTCATCGGGATTTTATTAACCTTTAAGCTGAGCCAGGGCGCGGTAATCCGCTCCCAGCGTGGCCTGTAAAACCTCTTTCGGATAATCGTCGGTCACTACGGCTTCGCCCATGCGGCGCAACAGCACCAGACGCAAACGACCGTCGATCACTTTCTTGTCAATTGCCATGTGTTCGAGAAAATCCGCTTCAGTCATCTCTTCAGGCGGGATGACCGGCAGGCCCGCGCGCTGGAACAGGCGAATACCGCGGTCACGCTCCTGGCAGGTGATCCAGCCCAGGCGTGCAGACATTTCCAGGGCCATGACGGTGCCCGCGGCAACCGCCTCGCCATGCAGCCAGACACCGTAGCCCATGTGGGTTTCGATGGCATGGCCAAAGGTGTGCCCCAGGTTGAGGGTGGCGCGCACCCCGGACTCACGCTCGTCGGCACCCACCACGGCGGCCTTGGCCGCACAGGAGCGTTCGATGGCGTAAGTCAGCGCCTGCTGGTCCAGGGCCCGCAGGCGATCGACGTTTTCTTCCAGCCAGGTGAGGAAGGGTTCGTCGCAGATCAGGCCGTACTTGATCACTTCCGCCAGGCCCGCCGACAGCTCGCGGCTGGGCAGGGTATTGAGGCTGGCGGTGTCGATCAGCACCACGTTCGGCTGGTAGAAGGCGCCGACCATGTTCTTGCCCAGTGGATGGTTGATACCGGTCTTGCCGCCCACCGAAGAGTCCACCTGGGACAGCAGAGTGGTCGGGATCTGGATGAAGTCCACGCCGCGCTGATAGCAGGCAGCGGCAAAGCCGGCCATGTCGCCGATCACGCCGCCACCGAGGGCAATCAGGGTGGTGCGCCGATCATGACGCGCGGTCAGCAGGCCATCGAAGATCAACTGCAGGGTTTCCCAGTTCTTGTGGGCCTCGCCATCGGGCAGGACCACCGAGATCACCGAGTATTGCTCCAGGCTGCGGGTCAGGCGCTCAAGGTACAGCGGCGCGACCGTTTCATTGGAAATGATCGCCACTTGCCGTCCGGCGATATGTGGCACCAGCAGCTCGGGCCGGTCCAACAATCCTTCACCAATGTGAATCGGGTAGCTGCGCTCGCCTAGATCGACCTTAAGTGTCTGCATGTGTCCCCACAGTGAAGATGGAAGCAGGCGTTGTGCCTTGTATTGACGATGGGCCTCGTCAGGTCTTCTGACGCTGCCCGATAGCTCTGCGCCACACCCTGGCGGTCATGGCGCGACGCCGAGAATAGCGCATTTCGCTCGGCGCATTAACGGGGTGGCAACTGCTGCAGGCGCTCCAGGATGTCCAGCACCACCATTCGCGGCGGCCGCTCATCGGTTTCCACCACCAGATCGGCGATTTCCCGATAAAGCGGATCGCGGACTTCCAGCAAGTCGCGCAGGGTCTTGGCCGGATCGGCGGTGCGCAGCAAGGGACGATTGCGGTCCCTGGCAGTCCGACCAACCTGTTGCTCCACCGAAGCATGCAGATAGACCACTCGTCCGCCGGCATGCAGTGCCCGACGATTGGCCTCGCGCATGACCGCGCCACCACCGGTGGCCAGGACCACGCCGTCGGTGCCACAGAGCTCGGCGATCATTGCCTGCTCGCGATCGCGAAAGCCCGGTTCGCCTTCCTTATCGAAGATCCACGGGATGTTCGCGCCTGTACGCAGTTCAATTTCCTTATCGGAATCTTTGAATGGCAGGCGCAGCTCTTTGGCCAGTAAGCGGCCTATGGTGCTTTTTCCAGCCCCCATCGGCCCAACAAGAATCAAATTTCGCACAGAATCAACGACTCACAGCAATCGCCTGGTTGTTCATGATACGCGGAGTGAGAAATACCAGCAGCTCGGATTTTTTCTCCGACACCACGTCACGCCGGAAAAGGCGGCCAAGATACGGCACATCGCCAAGAAATGGCACTTTATCTACAACCTTGCTCTGGGTATTGGAAAAAACCCCGCCAATGACGATGGTTTCTCCGTCACGAACCAGGACCTTGGCATTGACCTCGTTCTTCTTGATCGGCGGCACATCCTGGACCTTGTTCAGGTAGTCCGGCTCGTCCTTGGTGACCTTGACCTCCATGATGATGCGGTTGTCGGGGGTGATCTGCGGCGTCACCTCAAGGGACAGCGAAGCCTCCCGAAACGACACGGACGTGGCGCCACTGGAACTGGCTTCCTGATAGGGAATCTCGGTGCCCTTGAGGATCCTCGCGGTTTCCTTGTCGGAGGTGACCACCCTGGGCCGGGAAACAATCTCGCCATTGCCGGTCTTCTCCATGGCGCTCAGTTCCAGGTCCAGCAGCACGTTGTCGGAGAGGTAGGCGATGTCGATGCCCGAGGTATTGGCAACAGCCCCAAGGTCGACGAACGGCGCGCTGCCACTGCCCGGCGCCCTGACCGCCGATGAACCGCCGCCCTGCACCCCGGAAGCCTGCCAATGGCCCCTGTTGCCCAGCGAACCGCCCCAGCGCACTCCCAGGCTCTTGTTGTAATCGAGGTTGGCCTCGACGATCCGTGCCTCGATCATCACCTGGCGCACCGCAACGTCCAGCTGGCCAACGATACGCCGCAGCTCATCGAGGCGCTCCTGGGTCTGGTAGGCAATGATGTTGTTGGTGCGCTCGTCCACGGTGATCGAGCCCCGTTCGCCAGCCTGGTCCTCGGTGCCGGTCACCGAATGGAACAGCTTGGCGATGTCCGCGGCCTTGGCGTAGTTGACCTGTAGCAGCTCCCGGCGCAGCGGTGCCAGATCCTGCAACCGCTTCTGCGACTCCAGTTCCTGACGTTCCCGGGCGGCCATTTCATCCGCCGGGGCCACCAGCAAGACATCACCCACCTGGCGCTTGTCCAGGCCCTTGGTCTTGAGCACCAGATCCAGGGCCTGATCCCAGGGCACACGCTGCAGGCGCAGGGTAATGCTGCCTTGCACCGTGTCGCTGGCCACCAGGTTGAGGCCCGTGAAGTCGGCGATCAGTTGCAGCACCGAACGCACCTCGATGTCCTGGAAGTTCAACGAAAGCTTGGCGCCGCCATAAGCAGGCCCGGCCACAGCGCCGCCGAGCGAGTGCGTCGGGGCTGGGTCCCCCGCCTGAAGCGGCGCGGATGCCCGAGCGGCCTCAGCGGCCGGAGTGGTCTTGAGTTCGGCGGCGCCGACCAGCGGTGCCAGCAGCGCCATCCATAGCGCCACACCGATGGCTGAAACAGTCCTGTTCATTGTGAAGACTCCACCTAAGAGTGTTTTTTCAGCAGCAGCGTCCGTGGTCGTTCCTGCCAGCCCCCCGCCCCATCGGCAACAATTTCCAACACCTCGACCCGTGACTCGCTGATCGCCACGATCCGACCTTCGCTTCGCCCCAGGTAGTCACCGATCTGCAACCGGTGGACACCCTCGGCACTGCGCAACAGGGCGAAGCTGGCGCTGGTGCCGGACATGGTTCCGACCATCTGCAACCGCTCGATATCAAAGCCCTCCAGATACTGCCGGGGTCGCTGCGGATCCGGCCGGACTGCCTGCTCGCTCCATCGACGCTCGACGCGTTCGACGCTCTGCGGGGGCTGGAACGGGCTGCGCAGCCCACTGGCGTCATAGGTGAAAGCGGGGCTGGAGCGGACAACCGGCAGCGGCTCAATCGGCTCCGGCGCTTGCCGCCGCATCTGCTTCATAAAAGCCTGGGTTTCAGCGAAGTCGGCGGCCCCTTCGCACCCGCACAAGCCCATACCAAAGCAGGCCCACATCAGCCAGCGCCAGGCCTTCATGAGTGCGGTTCCGGGCTGTCGTAGCTGTAGGTTCGCGCCCCGATGCTCAAGCGCAAGCGCGCAGGATCACCCGCTTCCAGGGGCCTGAGCTGAAAATCATGCAAGGTGACGATTAGCGGCAGGCCGGCGACGCCGCTGACGAAGGTCGCCAGATCGTGATAGCCACCTGTCACCGTGATCTGGATCGGCAGCTCGACATAAAACGGACGCGGTACGGGCGGTTGCAACTTGATCTCTTCGAGCGCCAGACCGCTGCCCAAGCCCAGGCGACTGATGTCTTCAAGCAACCCCGGGACTTCGCCGTCGCTGGGCAACTGATGCAGCAACTGCTCGAAACGGCTGCGCAGGGCCGCGAGCTGCGCCCGATACAGCTCGAGATTGGCCACTTGCCGAGCCTTGCTGGCGAACTGCTGCTTGAGGCGGGTTTCTTCGTGACGCACCTGCTGCAGTTGCCGCAGATGAGGGCTCAGGTACAGGCCGTAACCTGCTGCCAGGATCACCAGCAGAAGCAAGGCCGCCGTCAGCGCCCTCAACGGCGCAGGCCAGGAGCCGAGGTTGCTCAGCTCCAGCTCTCGCAAATCGGTGCCACGCAGCTGCGCCAGCCACCCGCTCGGCCTCATCGCGTCGTCTCCTCAGGCAGCGGCGGCATCAACCCGACACTGAGCCGAAACAGATGGCTCGGCTGCGGCTGCACCTCGCTGGTCTTTTTCACTTCGGCCAGGCTGGGAGCGGCAAATCCTGCGGTCGCCTGCAGATTGCGCAGCAAATCGGAGATCCGGCCATTGGCCTGGGCAACTCCACTGATACTCAAGTTCTGCCCCTGCAGATCGACTTCGGTGAAATGCAGGCCATCGGGCACGCTGCGGGTCAACTCCTGGAACATCCGTACCCGGGTCGAGCGGCTGTCTTGCAGGGCCTCGATAACCTGCATGCGCTCAAGCAGTTGCTGGCGTTGAGCCTTGAGCTCGCGAACAGCGGCGATCTGCTGATCCAGGTCCACGTTCGCCTGCTCCAGGTACTGGTTGCGGGCCTGCTGCCGAGCACTCACGCGCTCGATGCCGACATCAATCAGCAGCACCAGCCCCAAGCCCAGCAGCAGGATGACTGCCACTATCTGCAAAAAGCGCCGCTGTTGCTGCGCCCGCGCAGCTTCCCGCCAGGGAAGAAAGTTGATCCGGGCCATCAGTCGAACCCTCTCAGGGCCAGACCGCAGGCCAGCAGCAGCTCAGGCGCCTGTTCGGCGAGCGCCTGGGCATCGACCCGGGGCCCGACGCTCATGCCGACGAACGGATTGGCAAGGGTCGTGGCTATCCCCAGTTGCTGTTCGATCCGCCGCTCCAGCCCGGCAAGGCGCATGCCCTCGCCAGCCAGCAGCAACCACTGCACCGGTTGCCGCTGTGGCGACTCGGAGAACTGTTGCAAGGCGCGCTGGACGTTGTGCAGCAAGTCCTGCTCAAAGGGCCGCAGCGCCTCCTCGAGACAGACTGACGGCAAACCTCCCTGGCGCTCGGCTCGCAGCGCCTGATCCAGGGTCAACGAGAAACGCTGCCCAAGGACCTGGGTCAGCTGCCGACTACCGAACAGCTGCTCGCGGCTGTAAATGATTCGCCGGTCGCGCATCACACTGAAACTGCTGACGCCCGACCCTACGTCCAACAGCGCCACCGCAGACTGCGTGGCCGCCGGACTCTGCGCCGTCAACAGCGCCAGGCAACGCTCCAGGGCCAGGGGCGCGCTCTCCACCACCTGCGGCGTCAGGCCGGCCCGGGCCAGCAGCGCCTCCCGGGCTTCGACCGTCTCGTGGCGACAGGCCACCAGCAACACCTGGACCCGCCGAGGATTGCCCGGCACCCTGCCCTGCACTTCAAAGTCGGTGGCCACCTCTTCCAGGGGATAGGGAATGTACTGGCCCGCTTCCAGACTGAGCTGGTACTCCAACTCCGCTTCATCCAGTTCCGCCGGCATGTCGATCAGTTTGCTGATCACCGCTTCACCGGGCACCGCCACCGCGGCCGCCTTGAGGCGACTGCCGCTTGTGCGCCAGGCCTGGCATAACGCCACGGCCTGCGCCTCGGCGTCGACACCGCCCGATTCGAGAAATGAGTCGGGTGCCAGGTCTTGCCGGGCATACGCCTCGACCCGGTAGCCCCGGCCCTCCCGGCTCAAGGACAGGAGCCTGACCGATGTGGCGCCGATATCGATCCCCAACAGGGAACTCGACTTTCTGCTGAAGACTCCAAGCACACCAATTCCCTTTGCCTATCCGTGACTTACGAACCCCAGGAGCAGCAGCGCATTCAATCGCCACACCTTGACAGACGGGCAAATGACGCTCTCGGCGGAAAATGCTTATAATGCCCAGCGTTTTTTCCCGCTTTTCCTGCTGCGTGGGTCGGTCCCTGATTACCTTGAATGCCCTGACGCCTAATTCATTCCTTTCTCTGGAAATCCAAAAGCCTTGATTCGTCTGCTGAAGTTTTTCGGGTGGTCCATCGTCGCTGTGTTCTGCGGGCTGCTTCTCGCCCTCTCCGGTGCGTTTCTTTATCTTAGTCCCGGCCTTCCATCGGTTGAGGCCCTGAGAAGCATCCAGTTGCAGATTCCTCTGCGGGTGTACAGCAGCGACGGCAAGTTGATCGCAGAATTTGGCGAAATGCGCCGTACCCCCATACGTTTCGCCGAAATTCCACCCAACTTCATCAATGCGTTACTAAGTGCTGAAGACGACAACTTCGCTAACCATTACGGAGTTGACCCCAGCAGCCTGATGCGCGCCGCGACCCAGTTGGTCAAGAGCGGACACATCCAGTCCGGCGGCAGCACCATCACCATGCAGGTGGCGAAGAACTTCTTCCTCAGCAGTGAGCGCAGCTTTTCGCGCAAGACCACCGAGATTCTCCTGGCCCTGCAGATCGAGCGGCAACTGACCAAAGACGAGATCCTCGAGCTGTACGTCAACAAGATCTACCTGGGCAACCGCGCCTACGGGATCGAGGCGGCAGCCCAGGTGTACTACGGCAAGTCCATTCGCGACGTGAGCCTGGCGCAGATGGCGATGATCGCCGGCCTGCCCAAGGCCCCGTCACGCTTCAACCCGCTGGCCAATCCGGCGCGCAGCAAGGAGCGCCGCGACTGGATCCTCGGCCGCATGTACAAGCTGGGCAAGATCACCGAAGCGGCCTACACCGAAGCCATCAACGAGCCGCTGAACGCCAGCTACCACGTGCCGACGCCGGAAGTGAACGCGCCGTACATCGCCGAGATGGCCCGCGCCGAGATGGTCGGCCGTTATGGCAGCGACGCTTATACCGAAGGTTTCCGCGTCACCACCACCGTGCCCAGCGACCTGCAGGAGATGGCCAATACCGCGGTCCAGGAAGGCTTGATGACCTACGACCAGCGCCACGGCTACCGTGGTCCTGAGTCGCGCCTGCCCGGCAAGACCCATGCCGCCTGGGCCACAGAGTTGACCAAGCAGCGGACCATCAGCAGCCTGGAACCGGCGATCGTCACTCAGGTCGAGAAGAACGGCCTACAGGTGCTGACCCGCAACGGCGAGGAACATGTGGCCTGGGAGAGCATGAAATGGGCCCGGCCGTTCCTCAACACCAACAGCATGGGCGCCGCTCCTCGCCAGCCGGCGGACGTGGCCCAGGTCGGCGACCTGATTCGCGTGCAGCGCCAGGCGGACAACTCCCTGAAGTTCAGCCAGGTCCCGGTCGCCCAGGGTGCCCTGGTGACCCTGGACCCGCAAAACGGTGCGATCCGCGCCCTGGTCGGTGGCTTTGCCTTCGAGCAGAGCAACTACAACCGCGCGATGCAAGCCAAGCGCCAGCCCGGCTCGAGCTTCAAGCCGTTCGTCTATAGCGCGGCCCTGGACAATGGCTACACCGCGGCCAGCCTGGTCAACGACGCGCCGATCGTGTTCGTCGACGAGTACCTGGACAAGGTCTGGCGGCCGAAGAACGACACCAACACCTTCCTCGGCCCGATCCGCATGCGCGAAGCGCTGTACAAGTCGCGCAACCTGGTGTCGATCCGCCTGCTGCAGAGCATGGGCGTGGACCACACCATCGACTACATCAGCAAGTTCGGCTTCAACAAGCAGGACCTGCCGCGCAACCTGTCCCTGGCCCTGGGCACCGCGACCCTGACCCCCATGGAGATCGCCACCGGCTGGAGCACCTTTGCCAACGGCGGCTACAAGATCACCCCGTACATCATCGACAAGATCGAAAGCCGCAACGGCGAGCTGCTGTTCAGCGCCAACCCGCCCAGCGTCCCCACCGGGAACACCGCCAGCAGCGGCATCGCGGCGCCAGAGCACAACTTCACGGTCAACACCGTGGCCGGCGAAAACCCGGTACAGGCTCCGGTACAGACGCCCGCCGTCGCCGAACGGATCATCGACGGACGCACCACCTACATCCTCAACAGCATGCTCGAGGACGTGATCAAGCTGGGCACCGGGCGCCGAGCCCTGGCCCTGGGCCGTTCGGACCTGGCCGGCAAGACCGGTACTACCAACGAGTCCAAGGACGCCTGGTTCTCCGGCTACAACGCCGACTACGTGACCACGGTCTGGACCGGTTTCGACCAGCCGGAAAGCCTCGGACGTCGCGAATACGGCGGCACTGTGGCCCTGCCGATCTGGATGAACTTCATGGGCGCTGCCCTCAAGGGCAAGCCGCCGCACACCCAGGCCGAACCGGAAGGCATCCTCAGCCTGCGGGTCGACCCGGTCAGCGGCCGCGCCGCCACCCCGGGCACACCGAATGCCTACTTCGAGCTGTTCAAGAGTGAAGACACCCCACCCTCGGTCAACGAGCTGGGCAATGGCGTCGCACCGGGCAGCCCGCTGCCGGCGGACGAAGCGGCGCCAATCGACCTCTTCTAAGAGCAGCGGCAAGCTGCAAGTGATCGGCGGCAAGCAAGAGCGCGCCCCGCTCTTGCAGCTGGAAACTTGCAACTAGCCGCTGATTGCCTGCCCATAAAAAAACCCGGCTCGATGGCCGGGTTTTTTTATGGGCGGCTGTTAGCCGTTGAACACATCGTCCACGCTCTTGAGCGGGTAGTTCTTCGGATACGGCAGGGTCGCCACGCCGGTCTCGATAGCGGCCTTGGCCACGGCATCGGAGATCACGGTGATCAGACGGGCATCCATCGGCTTCGGAATGATGTACTCACGACCGAATTCCAGCTTGATGCCACCGTAGGCGTCGCACACTTCCTGAGGCACTGGCAGCTTGGCCAGTTCACGCAGGGCGTTGGCCGCGGCGATCTTCATTTCTTCGTTGATGCGCTTGGCGCGAACGTCCAGGGCACCACGGAAGATGAACGGGAAGCCCAGCACGTTGTTCACCTGGTTCGGGTAGTCGGAACGGCCGGTGGCCATGATCACGTCGTCACGGGTGGCGTGAGCCAGCTCTGGAGCGATTTCCGGATCCGGGTTCGAGCAGGCGAACACGATCGGGTTCGGCGCCATCGACTTCAGGCCTTCAGCGCTCAGCAGGTTCGGACCGGACAGACCGACGAACACGTCGGCGCCTTGCAGGGCGTCGGCCAGGGTGCGCTTGTCGGTGGTGTGGGCGAAGACTGCCTTGTACTGATTCAGGTCGTCACGGCCAGCGTGGATAACGCCGGTACGGTCAACCATGAAGATGTTCTCGATCTGTGCGCCCATGCTCACCAGCAGTTTCATGCAGGAGATGGCGGCCGCACCGGCGCCCAGGCAGACGATCTTGGCATCGGCCAGGGTTTTGCCAGCGATTTCCAGGGCGTTGATCATGCCGGCAGCGGTCACGATCGCGGTGCCGTGCTGGTCATCGTGGAACACCGGAATGTCGCACTGCTCGATCAGAGCACGTTCGATCTCAAAGCACTCTGGCGCCTTGATGTCTTCCAGGTTGATGCCACCGAAGGTGATGGAGATACGCTTGACGGTGTCGATGAAAGCCTGCGGACTTTCGGAATCGACTTCGATGTCGAATACATCGATGCCGGCGAAACGCTTGAACAGCACGCCCTTGCCTTCCATCACCGGCTTGGAGGCCAGTGGGCCGAGGTTGCCCAGGCCGAGAATCGCGGTGCCATCGGAAATGACGGCAACCAGGTTGCCTTTGCCGGTGTACTTGTAGGCCAGTTCCGGATCGCGAGCGATTTCGCGTACCGGCTCGGCTACGCCGGGGCTGTAGGCCAGCGCCAGATCACGAGCGGTAGCAGTGGCCTTGGTGAGCTCGACACTCAGCTTTCCTGGACGAGGATTGGCATGATATTCGAGAGCGGCAGTTTTCAAATCAGACATGTGGGCATTCCGCTTTTTACTGTTGGACAGACGGACCGCCGAGGATACGCGTGTCGCATAGTCCCTACAAGACTGCCCAGTCACCCCTGTCAAGGCCCGTAGCGTACGACTTTGGGCCAAGAGCCACGGGGTACAAGGCTTTCAACTGTTCACAATCCAATTAAAAAATGTCTACAATTTTTCTTTATCAGAGAAGTCTGAGCATGGAAACGTCAGTCAGCGACAACATCCAGCCTGCCCCGCTCGACCTAAAACCGCCGGAACGCGAACGTGCCAGCACCCAGCCCCGAGCCTCGATCCGCCGCCCGGAAAGCCCCTTGAGCCACTGACGATCGAAACGTCCCAGAACATTGGGTGCAATACGCAATACAACTGCACCGCGCAATGTGATCCAAACCCCGCCACGATTGCGTTCGACCTTGCTCACACGCCCCTCGAGCACGACAAAGCCGGAACGGCGGATCTGCTCCGCTTTCAGTACAGCTGAACGGCGCCAGAGGCCCAGCCCCGCTCGACGCGCGTGGTTTTCCGCAGCCTGCTGACAAGCGACCAGAGCGACGTTCGGCACGATGGCGATCTGATAGGCAAGCCCTTCGGCAATCAACCGGGCTTCCAGATTGGTTCCGCTGACGTCGTAGACATGGGCCAGCGTCCGCCCATGGCGATCGAGCCGCTCGAGTCCGGGCAACAAGCCGACCCGACCACCGCTCTGCGCCACCAGGCGCTGCAAACGTTGCCGCGCCGCCACCGCAAATGGCTCGGCCGGGCGCCCCCGACTGGCCAGCTCCGGCGCATTGAGGCCGATCATGCGCACGCTGCGACCATCCTTGAGATGCAGGGTATCGCCATCCACCACCCGCTGGACCGTTGCAGGAATCAGCCCCTCGGGGGCCGGGCAAAACGCCTGGGCGGCGGTCAGCCAAATCGCGGACACAAAAAAGGCGCCCACATGGGACGCCTTTTTCATCAGCGAGGAAAGTCGGTATCGGCTTTCCAGAACGATCAGCCTCAGGCCTTTTTCGTTGCGCCGAAAGCACCGAAGCGCGACTTGAACTTGTCGACACGACCGCCAACGTCCAGAGTCTTTTGCTTACCGGTGTAGAACGGGTGGCACTCGTTGCACACGTCCAGGCTCAGAGGCTTGGCCAGGGTGGAGCGAGTTTCGATGACGTTACCGCAGCTGCAGGTAGCGGTAACGGCTTCGTATACTGGATGGATATCGGCTTTCATGGTGTATTCCTCAGGCTAGCGTGCCGCCACCCAACACTATTGTTGAATACCGCACGAATTAGGGCGCGGATTCTACCAGACCGCGTCAAACGCGCAAGAGATCCTGAGTACCCCCATCAGAAAAAGCCGGCGCAACCTTGACAGCCCCGGCTTTGCCACGCACGGCACTGAGGTGCCTGCTCGGCCGCGGCAAAACCTCCGCAGACCGGGGAGCACGCACGCTTATACAGGACACCCCACGGCTCGTCTGTTAGGCTCCGGAGCCTATTTACCGTCCGCTCATCGAGATTGTCCCGCGTGCCCGACGCCATTCTGCGCCTCGCCCTGCCTTCGCCTCTGCGCCGCCTCTTCGACTACCGTGCCCCGGCCGGTGTGCTGCGCGCCCAGCTGCATCCGGGGATGCGCCTGCGAGTGCCCTTCGGTCGCCGGGAAATGATCGGCATCCTGGTGGAAGTGGCGGATCACAGTGAAGTGCCGGCCGACAAGCTCAAGCCGGCCCTGGCCCTGCTGGACCCCACGCCACCGCTGCCCCCGGCCCTGTTCAAGCTGTGCCTGTGGACCGCCCAGTACTATCAGCACAGCCTCGGCGACACCCTGAGCTGGGCCTTGCCGGTGCTGCTGCGCCAGGGCGAGCTGGCCGAGGCCCGTCAGGAACGTTTCTGGTCGATAGCCCCCGGCGCCCGCCTGGATGACCCGCGCATCGCCCGCGCCCCGCGTCAGCGCGAAGCACTGGCCACCCTGGCCCAACACCCCCATGGCGTGCCCCACGCTCTGCTGAGCAAGCTGATGCTGAGCAAGGACAGCCTGGACCTGTTGCTGGCCAAGGATCTGGTGCAGGTAGAAGTGCGCAAGCACGCGCCAGGCGTGCGCCATGAACACTGGCTGGCCCAGCCCGAGCTGCCGCTCAACAGCGAGCAGCGCGCCGCCTACGAAGCGATCCGCGCCGGGTTCGACAGCTATCACGCCTTTCTTCTGGCCGGGGTCACTGGCAGCGGCAAGACCGAGGTCTACCTGCAGTTGATCCGCGAAACCCTCGAAGCCGGCAAACAGGCCCTGGTGCTGATCCCGGAGATCAACCTGGGGCCCCAAACCCTGGCGCGCTTCGAACAGCGCTTCAACGCCCGCATCGCCCTGCTGCACTCGGCGGTCAATGACCGCGAACGCCTGGATGCCTGGCTCGCCGCCCGAGATGGCGAAGCCGACATCATCATCGGCACCCGATCGGCGCTGTTCACGCCGATGAAGAACCCCGGGCTGATCATCATCGATGAAGAGCACGACGGCTCTTATAAGCAGCAGGAAGGCCTGCGCTACCATGCCCGCGACCTGGCCCTGGTGCGCGCCCGCCAGGAAGACATCCCCATTGTCCTGGGCTCGGCCACACCGTCCCTGGAAAGCCTGCACAACGCCTACACCGGCCGCTATGGCCTGCTGCGCCTGAACGAGCGCGCCGGCGGCGCCAAGCAACCGCGCTTCCTGCGCCTGGATGTGAAGAGCCGCCCTCTGGACAGCGGCATTTCCGGCCCCATGCAGCAGGCCATCGGCCAGACCCTGGCCGCCGGCCAGCAAGTCCTGGTATTCCTCAACCGCCGCGGTTTCGCCCCGACCCTGCTCTGCCACGACTGCGGCTGGATGTCCGAATGCCAGCGCTGCGACGCCCGCATGACCGTGCACCAGCGCTCCGGCGAACTGCGTTGTCACCATTGCGGCCATGTGGAGCGAGTGCCCCGGCACTGCCCGCAATGCGGCAAGGTCGATCTGCGCCCCGTGGGCGCCGGCACCGAGCGCGCGGAAGAACGCCTGGGCATCCTGTTTCCCGACTACCCGGTACTACGGGTGGACCGCGACAGCACCTCGCGCAAGGACGCGATGAACCAGCTGTTCGCCACCATCCAGAAGGGGCATCCGTGCATCCTGGTGGGCACCCAGATGCTGGCCAAGGGGCATCACTTCCCCCGGGTCACCCTGGTGTCGATCCTCGACGCCGACGGCGGCCTGTTTTCCGGGGACTTCCGCGCCAGCGAGCGCATGGCGCAACTGATCGTCCAGGTCGCCGGGCGCGCCGGGCGTGCCGAAGAACCGGGCAAGGTGATCATCCAGACCCACCTCGCCGACCACCCGCTGCTGGTGCAACTGACCGAGCAGGGTTACTTCGCCTTCGCCGAACAGGCCCTGAGCGAGCGCCGCGCCGCCGGCCTGCCGCCCTTCGCCCATCTGGCCCTGCTGCGGGCCGAGGCCCACAAGCCGGGGCAGGCCGAAGGTTTTCTCGATGAGGCGTGCAGCGAGGCCGAGCGCCTGCTGGCGGAACAGAACCTGGGGGGCATCGAGTTGCTGGGGCCGGTTCCGGCGCCGATGGAGCGGCGCGCCGGGCGTTATCGTGCGCAGTTGCTGCTGCAAGCCAATGCCCGGGCACCGCTGCATCGACTGCTGAGCAGCTGGTTGCTGGTGCTGGAGCAGATGCCCAGCGGACGCCAGGTCCGCTGGTCGCTGGATGTGGACCCGGTGGATTTGTATTGATCGATATCGCGTTTTCGCGGGCAAGCCCGCTCCTACAATGGGCTGCATCAAACCCGCAGGAGCAGGCTTGCCGGCGAAGGCACTCGAATGCCGCCACCGATCCCCAAGCAGCCCTCTATAGTTGGCAAGGCCGTTCCAGCAACGGATAATGCCCAGTTTTTCCACCCGCGCACCAACGCGCCGCCGCGCCAGCGGTCGAACGAGAAGACCATGAAAGACACCATTCGCCAGCTCATCCAGCAAGCCATCACCCAACTCGTCGCCGAAGGTGTGTTGCCAGAAGGCCTGACGCCGGCGATCCAGGTCGAAAACACCCGCGACAAGACCCACGGCGACTTCGCCAGCAATATCGCCATGATGCTGGCCAAGCCCGCCGGCATGAAGCCCCGCGACCTGGCAGAAAAAATCATCGCCGCGCTGCCGGCCCATGAGGACCTGAGCAAGGCGGAAATCGCCGGCCCGGGCTTCATCAACTTCTTCCAGAACACCCAGGCCCTGGCCGCGCGCCTGGACGCCGCCCTCGGCGACGAGCACCTGGGCGTGCGCAAGGCCGGCCCGGCGCAGCGCACCGTGATCGACATGTCGGCCCCCAACCTGGCCAAGGAAATGCACGTCGGCCACCTGCGCTCCACCATCATCGGTGACGGCGTGGCACGGGTCCTGGAGTTCCTCGGCGACACCGTGATCCGTCAGAACCATGTCGGCGACTGGGGCACCCAGTTCGGCATGCTGATGGCGTACCTGGAAGAGAACCCGATCACCAGCGATGAGCTGTCGGACCTGGAGAACTTCTACCGCGCCGCCAAGCAGCGCTTCGACGAATCCGAAGCCTTTGCCGACCGCGCCCGCGGCCTGGTGGTCAAGCTGCAAGCCGGCGACCCGGATTGCCTGGAGCTGTGGACCAAGTTCAAGGACATCTCCCTGTCCCACTGCCAGAAGATCTACGAGCTGCTCAACGTCAAGCTGACCATGGCCGACGTCATGGGCGAGAGCGCCTACAACGATGACCTGATCAACGTGGTCAACGACCTCAAGGCCCAGGGCATGCTGGTGGAGAGCAACGGCGCCCAGTGCGTGTTCCTCGACGAGTTCAAGAATGCCGAAGGCGAGCCGCTGCCGGTGATCATCGTCAAGGCCGACGGCGGCTACCTGTACGCCACCACCGACCTGGCCGCCGTGCGCTACCGCAGTGGCAAGCTCAAGGCCGATCGCGCCCTGTACTTCGTCGACCAGCGCCAGGCCCTGCACTTCCAGCAAGTGTTCGCCGTGGCCCGCAAGGCCGGCTTCGTGACCCATCCGATGGAGATGGAACACATGGGCTTCGGCACCATGAACGGCGCCGACGGCCGTCCGTTCAAGACCCGCGACGGCGGCACCGTGAAGCTCATCGACCTGCTGACCGAAGCCGAGGAACGCGCCTACGCCCTGGTCAAAGAGAAAAACCCGCAACTGCCGGAAGCCGATCTGCGCGGCATTGCCAAGGTGGTGGGCATCGATTCGGTGAAATACGCCGACCTGTCCAAGCACCGTACCAGCGACTACAGCTTCAACTTCGACCTGATGCTCAACTTCGAAGGCAACACCGCGCCGTACCTGCTGTACGCCTATACCCGTGCCGCCGGCGTGTTCCGCAAGCTGGGCAAGGACTTCAGCGAAGTCGGCGGCCAGATCGAACTGCACGCAGCCCAGGAACTGGAGCTGGCGGCCAAGCTGGCGCAGTTCGGCGAGATCCTCAACAACGTCGCCGACAAGGGCACCCCGCACATCCTCTGCACCTACCTGTACGACGTGGCCGGTCTGTTCTCCAGCTTCTACGAGAACTGCCCGATCCTGGCGGCCGAGACTCCGACGCAGATGCACAGCCGCCTGCGCCTCACCGAGCTGACCCGCCGCACCCTCAAGCAAGGTCTGGAACTGCTGGGCCTCAAAGTCCTGGAGCAAATGTAAGTTGGCTGCCAAGAAAAAACCTGCACCCAAGCGTGGCGCCAGCCGCTACCAGGCCCCGGCCAAGAAGCCGATCCCGGGCTGGTTGTGGCTGGCCATCGGCCTGACCATCGGCGCCTTCATCGTGTTCCTGATGAAGCTCGAACCCGGCAAGGGCGGCGACAGCGTCAAGCGCGAGAAGATCGAACAGCAGAAAGCCAGCAAGATCGCCGAGGCCAACAAGACCCCGCCGAGCCCGCAGCAACCGGTGAAGCCGAAGTACGACTTCTATACCCTGCTGCCGGAATCGGAGGTCATAGTGCCGCCGGAAGCGGTGCCGGAGAAAACCCTGCCGACGCCTCAAGTGCCGCCGGTGCCGACCACCCCGGTCACCCCGGCGGAAGCCGCGAAGATCGACACCGCCCGGGCCCAGGCGGCCCTGGCCGGCATCACCCCACCGCCGGCGCCACCGGTGGCCAAGGCGGCGCCGGTGACCAAGTTCTTCCTCCAGGCCGGCTCGTTCCGCAAGCAAGCCGATGCCGACAAGGTACGAGCGCAGATCATCCTGCTGGGCCAGTCGGTGGCGGTGGAATCCGGCACGGTGAAGGATGAAACCTGGTACCGGGTATTGGTGGGCCCGTTCAGCAACCGCGAACAGCTGACCGTGGCGCAGAAACAACTGGCCGGCGCCGGCTTTAGCAATCTGCTGTTACAACAGCGCCAGAGCCGTTAAGCCGACCGCTACGCGATTGATCGCGGCCCAGCCCACTCCTACACGACGCCTCGTAGGAGCGGGCTTGCCCGCGAAGCGCTTGCAGCTTGCAACAAAGACCGCTGGTCCCCCGCTACAGCCTCCGGTTGAAAAACTCCCAGCCACCCCCATATGAGTTTCCATCAGGGCACTTTCGCCCCGCTGTGTGGAGACTCCCCCCTTGACCACCATCGTTTCAGTCCGCCGCCACGGCAAAGTCGTCATGGGCGGCGACGGCCAGGTTTCTCTCGGCAACACCGTGATGAAAGGCAACGCGAAAAAAGTCCGCCGCCTGTACCACGGCCAGGTCATCGCCGGCTTTGCTGGGGCCACCGCCGACGCCTTCACCCTGTTCGAGCGCTTTGAAGGCCAACTGGAGAAACACCAGGGCCATCTGGTGCGCGCCGCTGTCGAGCTGGCCAAGGAATGGCGTACCGATCGCTCCCTGAGCCGCCTGGAAGCCATGCTGGCCGTGGCCAACAAGGACGCCTCCCTGATCATCACCGGCAACGGTGACGTGGTGGAGCCGGAGGACGGCCTGATCGCCATGGGTTCCGGTGGCGCCTACGCCCAGGCCGCAGCCAGCGCCCTGCTGAAAAAGACCGACCTGTCGGCTCGCGAAATCGTCGAGACGGCCCTGGGCATCGCCGGCGACATCTGCGTATTCACCAACCACACTCAAACCATCGAGGAGCAGGATCTCGCGGAATAAGCCTGTTGCGGCGCTCGCGCCACGGCATTCATTCTTGCTTGAGGACCGCCAATTACTATGTCCATGACACCCCGCGAAATCGTCCACGAACTCAACCGCCACATCATCGGCCAGGACGATGCCAAGCGCGCCGTCGCTATCGCCCTGCGCAACCGCTGGCGCCGGATGCAACTGCCGGCCGAACTGCGCGTTGAAGTGACGCCCAAGAACATCCTGATGATCGGCCCCACCGGTGTCGGCAAGACCGAAATCGCCCGCCGCCTGGCCAAGCTGGCCAATGCACCGTTCATCAAGGTCGAAGCCACCAAGTTCACCGAAGTCGGTTATGTCGGTCGCGACGTCGAATCGATCATTCGTGACCTGGCCGATGCGGCGATCAAGATGTTCCGCGAACAGGAGATGATCCGGGTTCGCCACCGCGCCGAAGACGCCGCCGAAGAGCGCATCCTCGACGCTCTGCTGCCACCGGCCCGCATGGGCTTCAGCAGCGATGAAGCGCCGGCCCAGGACTCCAACACCCGCCAGCTGTTCCGCAAGCGCCTGCGCGAAGGCCAGCTGGACGACAAGGAGATCGAGATCGAAGTGGCGGAAGTCACCGGCGTCGACATCTCCGCGCCACCGGGCATGGAAGAAATGACCAACCAGCTGCAGAACCTGTTCGCCAACATGGGCAAGGGCAAGCGCAAGAGCCGCAAGCTCAAGGTCAAGGAAGCGCTGAAGCTGGTACGGGATGAAGAGGCCAGCCGCCTGGTCAACGACGAAGAGTTGAAGACCAAGGCCCTGGAAGCGGTCGAGCAACACGGCATCGTGTTCATCGACGAAATCGACAAAGTGGCCAAGCGCGGCAACTCCGGCGGCGTCGATGTGTCCCGCGAAGGCGTGCAACGCGACCTGCTGCCCCTGATCGAAGGCTGCACCGTCAACACCAAGCTGGGTATGGTCAAGACCGACCACATCCTGTTCATCGCTTCCGGTGCCTTCCACCTGAGCAAGCCCAGCGACCTGGTTCCGGAGCTGCAAGGGCGCCTGCCGATCCGCGTCGAACTCAAGGCCCTGTCGCCGGAAGATTTCGAGCGCATCCTCAGCGAGCCTCACGCTTCGCTGACCGAGCAATACCGTGAGCTGCTCAAGACCGAAGGCCTGAACATCGAGTTTCTGCCTGAAGGCATCAAGCGCCTGGCGGAGATTGCCTGGCAGGTCAACGAGAAGACCGAGAACATCGGTGCCCGTCGCCTGCACACCCTGCTCGAGCGCCTGCTGGAAGAGGTGTCGTTCAGCGCCGGCGACCTGGCCAGCGCCCACAGCGAAGAGCCGATCCGCATCGACGCGGCCTACGTCAACAGCCACCTGGGCGAATTGGCGCAGAACGAAGATCTGTCCCGCTATATCCTCTAAGCGACAAGCTTCAAGCCTCAAGCCTCAAGCTGCAAGTTGATCGCGGTCATCTTGTAGCTTGTAGCTTGCAGCTTTAAGCTGCCCTCATGACTAAACTCCCCTCTGGCATCAACCTGCACAAAGCCTCGAAAACCCTGACCCTGACCTACGGGCCGGACGAGGTCTATCACTTGCCTGCAGAGTTCCTGCGGGTGCACTCCCCCTCCGCCGAGGTCCAGGGCCACGGCAAACCCATCCTGCAGTTCGGCAAGCTCGGCGTGGGCCTGAGCAAGGTTGAACCGGCTGGCCAGTACGCACTGAAATTGACCTTCGACGACGGCCATGACAGTGGACTGTTCACCTGGGACTACCTGTATCAGTTGGCTCTGCGTCAGGACGAACTGTGGAGCGATTATCTGGCAGAGCTCAAAGCCGCCGGAAAATCCCGCGATCCGAATGAGTCGATAATCAAGCTGATGCTCTAGTCCGAGCCTCCGGCTGTTTAGAGGGCATTTTCTAATTCCATCTGTTTGAATGCTGGGCTGTATGGCCAATGAATGGCCTGCTTGCGAAAAAAATTAAACTCGGGTAACCAATGGAACTGGCAAGTTCCCTGCAGAGTTCTCTGCACTTTTAAAGCAGCGGTACGCAATCAACGGTCACCCGAGCAGTAGTACCTGGCATCGTGCTGTGTGACTGCACAGCAGGTCCGGTACTCGTCTCAGGACAATGGAGCGTCGTAGATGAGTAACAAGAATATCGATGACCTGAAACGCCAAGCCTCGGAAAACACACTGGGGCTCAATCCGGTCATCGGCTTGCGTAGAAAGGATCTGCTTACCTCTGCTCGAATGGTGCTCACCCAGGCCATTAAACAACCCATCCACAGCGTCAAGCATGTCGCCCATTTCGGCCTTGAGCTGAAGAACGTGATATTCGGCAAATCGACCCTGCAACCGGAGAGCGACGACCGTCGCTTCAACGATCCGGCCTGGAGCCAGAACCCGCTGTACAAACGCTATCTGCAAACCTACCTGGCGTGGCGCAAGGAGCTCCACGAGTGGATCGGCGACAGCAACCTGTCCGATCAGGACATCAGCCGCGGCCACTTCGTGATCAACCTGATGACCGAAGCCATGGCCCCGACCAACAGCATGGCCAACCCCGCAGCGGTCAAGCGCTTCTTCGAAACCGGCGGCAAGAGCCTGCTGGACGGCCTGTCCCATCTGGCCAAGGACCTGGTGCAGAACGGCGGCATGCCCAGCCAGGTCAACATGGACGCCTTTGAAGTGGGCAAGAACCTCGGCACCAGCGAAGGTTCGGTGGTGTTCCGCAACGATGTGCTGGAGCTGATCCAGTACCGGCCGATCACCGAACAGGTGTATGAGCGGCCGCTGCTGGTGGTGCCGCCCCAGATCAACAAGTTCTACGTCTTCGACCTCAGCCCGGACAAGAGCCTGGCGCGCTTCTGCCTGCGCAACAACGTGCAGACCTTCATTGTCAGCTGGCGCAACCCCACCAAGGCACAACGGGAATGGGGCCTGTCGACCTACATCGAGGCCCTGAAGGAGGCGGTCGACGTGGTCACCGCCATCACCGGCAGCAAGGATGTGAACATGCTCGGGGCCTGCTCCGGCGGTATCACCTGTACCGCGCTGCTGGGCCACTACGCCGCGCTCGGAGAAAAGAAGGTCAATGCCCTGACCCTGCTGGTCAGCGTCCTCGACACCACCCTGGATACCCAGGTGGCGCTGTTCGTCGACGAGCAGACCCTGGAAGCGGCCAAGCGCCATTCCTACCAGGCCGGTGTGCTCGAAGGTCGCGACATGGCCAAGGTGTTTGCCTGGATGCGCCCCAACGACCTGATCTGGAACTACTGGGTCAACAACTACCTGCTGGGCAACGAACCACCGGTGTTCGACATCCTGTTCTGGAACAACGACACCACCCGCCTGCCCGCAGCGTTCCATGGCGACCTGATCGAGATGTTCAAAAACAATCCCCTGGTGCGCCCCAATGCACTGGAAGTGTGCGGCACACCCATCGACCTGAAACAGGTGACCGCCGATATCTTTTCCCTGGCCGGCACCAACGATCACATCACCCCGTGGAAGTCCTGCTACAAGTCGGCGCAACTGTTTGGCGGCAACGTGGAGTTCGTGCTGTCCAGCAGCGGGCATATCCAGAGCATCCTGAATCCGCCGGGCAATCCCAAGGCGCGCTACATGACCAGCACCGAGATCCCGGTCTGCCCCGATCAATGGCAGGAAAACTCGATCAAGCACACCGATTCCTGGTGGCTGCACTGGCAAGCCTGGCAGGCGGAGCGTTCCGGCGAACTGAAAGCGGCCCCCAGCACGCTGGGCAACAAAAAGTACGCCGCCGCCGAGGCCGCACCAGGGACCTACGTCCACGAGCGCTGAGTCCGGGCATTGAACGATGCGACGCCAGGAGGCGTCGCCACGCCCTATGCTTGGTACGAGGCCCGGCCTCGGAAAATCCGGACGACGCCCAGGACGGCGTTGCCCATGGTTCAATTCACAGGGCTACGGCATGCCACACTCTTTCATCTTTCGCACCGTTGATCTGGATGGACAGACCATCCGCACGGCGGTACGCCCCGGCAAGCCGCACTTGACGCCGCTGCTGATCTTCAACGGTATCGGCGCCAACCTGGAGCTGGTCTTTCCCTTTGTCCAGGCCCTGGATCCGGACCTGGAGGTCATTGCCTTCGACGTCCCCGGCGTGGGCGGCTCCTCGACCCCAAGCCGGCCTTATCGTTTTCCCGGCCTGGCCAAGCTGACCGCCCGCATGCTCGATTACCTGGACTACGGCCAGGTCAACGCCGTGGGCGTGTCCTGGGGCGGAGCCCTGGCCCAGCAGTTCGCCTACGACTACCCCGAACGCTGCAAGAAACTGGTACTGGCGGCCACCGCCGCCGGCGCCTTCATGGTCCCCGGCAAGCCCAAGGTGCTGTGGATGATGGCCAGTCCACGGCGCTACGTGCAGCCTTCCCATGTGATGCGCATCGCGCCGCTGATCTATGGCGGTGCCTTCCGGCGCGATCCGAACCTGGCCGCCGAACACGCAGCCAAGGTCCGCTCGGCCGGCAAGCTGGGCTACTACTGGCAACTGTTCGCCGGAGTGGGCTGGACCAGCATCCACTGGCTGCACAAGATCCACCAGCCGACCCTGGTGCTGGCCGGCGACGATGACCCGCTGATCCCCCTGATCAACATGCGCATGCTGGCCTGGCGGATTCCCAACGCGCAGTTGCACATCATCGACGACGGTCACCTGTTCCTGATCACCCGGGCCGAGGCCGTCGCCCCGATCATCATGAAATTCCTCCAGGAAGAGCGACAACGCGCCGTGATGCACCCGCATCCACTGCCATCGCACCCAACGAAATAAAACAACGCTGCCGACAGGATCGTCGCGCGCAAGAAAGGCCAGGAGCGACTATGTTGTCTGTCTTGGATTGGTCTGCTTGTTAGTGGTTTGACGAAGGAGTGTTGACTCATGCAAGACAAGCCTGCACAGTGTTCGCTTCCGGCCCCTGCGGCCTACATCAACGCACAGAGCGCGATCACCGGTCTGCGCGGCCGGGATCTGCTCTCGACACTGCGCAGCATTGCGGCCCACAGTTTGCGCAACCCGTTGCACAGCGCCCGCCACACCCTGGCCCTGGGTGGCCAGCTGGGACGTGTGCTGCTGGGGGAAACCCTGCATAAACCCAACCCCAAGGACAACCGCTTCGCCGACCCGGCCTGGACCCTCAATCCCTTTTACAAACGAGGCTTGCAGGCCTACCTCAGCTGGCAGAAGCAGGTTCGGCACTGGATCGACGACAGCGGCATGAACGAGGACGATCGGGCCCGGGCGCACTTCGCCTTCTCCCTGCTCAACGACGCGGTGTCGCCCTCCAACACCCTGCTCAATCCCCTGGCCCTCAAGGAAATCTTCAACACCGGCGGCAACAGCGTGGTGCGCGGCATCAGCAACCTGCTGGACGACCTGTTGCACAACAACGGACTGCCCAGCCAGGTGACCAAGCACGCCTTCGAGATCGGCAAGAACCTGGCCGTGACCCCAGGCTCGGTGGTGTTTCGCAACGAGCTGCTGGAACTGATCCAGTACAGCCCCATGAGCGAAAAACAGTACGCCAAGCCGTTGCTGATCGTGCCGCCGCAAATCAACAAGTACTACATCTTCGACCTCAGCCCGCACAACAGCTTCGTCCAGTACGCCCTGAAGAACGGCCTGCAGGTATTCATGATCAGCTGGCGCAACCCGGACGTGCGCCATCGCGAGTGGGGCCTGTCGAGCTACGTAGAGGCTACCGAAGAGGCACTGAATGTCGCCCGGGCCATCACCGGCAGTCGGGAAGTCAACCTGGTAGGTGCCTGCGCCGGCGGCCTGACCATCGCCGCCCTGCAAGGTCACCTGCAGGCCAAGCGCCAGCTGCGCCGGGTGGCCAGCGCCACTTACCTGGTGAGTCTGCTGGACAGCCAGCTGGACAGCCCGGCCACCTTGTTTGCCGATGAAAAAACCCTGGAAGCGGCCAAGCGTCGCTCCTACCAGCATGGGGTGCTCGATGGCCGCGACATGGCCAAGGTGTTTGCCTGGATGCGTCCCAACGACCTGATCTGGAACTACTGGGTCAACAACTACCTGCTGGGCAAGGAGCCGCCAGTCTTCGACATTCTCTACTGGAACAACGACAGCACCCGCCTGCCCGCAGCCTTGCACGGCGACCTGCTGGACTTTTTCAAGCACAACCCGCTGAGCCACGAAGGCGGACTCGAAGTCTGCGGCACTCCGATCGATCTGCAGAAGGTCACGGTGGACAGCTTCAGCGTGGCCGGTATCAACGATCACATCACCCCCTGGGATGCGGTGTATCGCTCGACCCTGCTGCTGGGCGGAGAGCGGCGCTTCGTGCTGTCCAACAGCGGGCATGTGCAGAGCATTCTCAATCCGCCGAGCAACCCAAAGGCCAACTACGTGGAAAACCACAAGCTCAGCAGCGATCCGCGAGCCTGGTATTACGACGCCAAGCATGTCGACGGCAGTTGGTGGGGCCAGTGGCTGAGCTGGGTCCAGGAGCGCTCAGGAGCGCAGCGGGAAACCCTGACCACCCTCGGCAATCAGAACTATCCGCCCATGGAGGATGCTCCGGGCACCTACGTGCGCGTGCGCTGAAAACACTTTGCTCCACGACTCCATGCTGGAGTCGTGCCCGCCAATGGACCAACAAGAAGTCAGGATGAAGACCCGCGACCGGATACTCGAATGTGCCCTGCAACTGTTCAACCAGAAGGGCGAGCCCAATGTCTCCACCATGGAGGTGGCCAATGAGATGGGCATCAGCCCCGGCAACCTCTACTACCACTTCCATGGCAAGGAGCCCCTGGTGCTCGGCCTGTTCGAACGTTTCCAGAACGAGCTGACTCCGCTGCTGGATCCACCGTCCGATGCCCGGCTGGCGCCGGAGGACTACTGGCTGTTCCTGCACCTGATTGTCGAACGCCTGGCCCACTACCGCTTCCTGTTCCAGGATCTGTCCAACCTGGCGGGGCGCCTGCCGAAACTGGCCAAGGGCATTCGCCACCTGCTCAACGCCCTCAAGCGCACCCTGGCTTCGTTACTGGCCCGACTCAAGACCCAGGGACAACTGGTCAGCGGGACCCAGGCCCTGGGCCAACTGGTGGAACAGATCACCCTGACCCTGCTGTTTTCCCTGGACTACCAGCGGATTCTTGATCGCGAAGGGGAAGTGCGCCTGGTGGTCTACCAGATCATGATGCTGGTAGCTCCGCACCTGTTGCCGCCGGCGAAGCTGGCCACCGAACAGATGGCGTTGCGCTACCTGGAAGAACAGGCATAGGCGCGCCTGGCGAGTACCAAACGCGGCCCAATAAAAAACGCCCGGCCTTTACAGGCCGGGCGTTGTTTGTGCCCGATGCAATCAGGACTGGCTGCTTGGCGTCGCTGGAACTGGCGCAGCAGTCGGCGCTACCGCCGGGCTGGGGGCTGTAGCAGAGTTTGCCGAGCTGGCCGAAGCCGTCGGGGCTGGCGCTGCAGGCTTGGCCGCCACCGCGGGCTTGGCAGCAGGCTTCTTGGCGGCAGGCTTTTTCGCCACAGCTGGCTTAGCCGCAGGCTTGGCGGCGGGTTTGGCGGCGGCTTTCACCGCTGGCTTGGCGGCGGGCTTGGCCGCAGGTTTTGCTGCAACAGGCTTGGCAGCGGTTTTGGCAGCCGGTTTGGCGGCAGCGGTTTTTGCGGCAGGCTTGGCGGCGGGTTTAGCGGCAGCTTTGGCCAGAGGCTTGGCTGCAGGTTTTGCCGCAGACTTGGCAGCGGCGGTCTTGGCCGCAACCGGCGCGACCTTGGCACCTGTGAGTTTTTCAATCTGCTTGGTCAGGGTATCGACCTTGTCATGCAGCGCTTTCACCTCATTGCGGCTCGGTACGCCCAGGCGCGAGATGGCACTGTTCAAACGCTTGTCGAAAGCGCCTTCCAGTTCGTCCCACTTGCCCAGGGCGCGGTCCTTGACGTCGCTGATGCGCGACTTGGCCGAACTGGCGGAGTCTTTGGCGGCATCAACTTTCTTGCCGACTACACTCTTGGTCAGTTTCTCGGCTTTCTCACCATCCTTGACCAATGTCTCGAAAAGCTTGCTGCCGTC
The DNA here is from genome assembly GCF_001547915.1 of Pseudomonas sp. St29. NCBI lineage: Bacteria > Pseudomonadati > Pseudomonadota > Gammaproteobacteria > Pseudomonadales > Pseudomonadaceae > Pseudomonas > Pseudomonas sp. St29. The sequence goes on along the minus strand of NZ_AP014628.1, from coordinate 472,297 downwards.
AGAGTCGATTTTCGAGTACACGCCTAAACCAGCAAGCCAAATTTTACGGGAGTACTCTTCGACTTTCCCGATCCACGAGCTGCCTTCTTTTTCAGTATTCTTTTTACCAGCCATCCCGTTCTCCTTAATGTTTACGCGCGACACGTTCGAGCAACGCCGTCAGCTCATCGAGCTTAGCAGAGAGTGTCTCGACGTCATGTTTAGACGGAATGCCGATGCGATTCAAGGCACTGGCGACGCGCGTGTCAAAGGCCTTTTCGACCTTGTCCAGTTGCACTTCGACTTTGCCTTTAAGAGTACTGACATCCCCTTTAACGCTGTCTATCTGACTATTGGCCGCTTCAAGTTGTTCAGTGACAACTTTTTTGCCTTTCTTTTCAACGGATTGACCGGCCTTGATCAACTCCTGGAAGTATTCGCTGCCCTCGTGACCGACTTTGGCGTAGGCACCCAGGCCAGCCAGCCAGATCTTGCGGGCATAGGATTTGACTTCGCTCAGAGCAGTCGATTGAACATCAACTTTTTTCTTCAGAATCACTTTGGCCATGGTGCACCTCACGCGCGGAAGGTTTGAGGAACTGTCCTCGGAACGAGGACCTGAGGCACAACCTAGAGAGAAAAATTAGAATCGGCACCCTAACGAATGTCATCAATTGATGTAGGGGCCGGCTCGCCGGCGAGGCTCTTGAGCGTGGCGCCGTCGCAGCGCCTGCGATTTGCCTGCAAGCCGGCGCCTGGGGATCGGGGCTCAGGCCAGGGCCTTGTCCAGGGCTTTTTCAATTTCGGACTTGATGGTGCCGCTCATGGCCGACATCAACAGGCCCAGTTCCACATCGATCCGGATCGACGCCTCACCCACATGCACAGCGCCTTTGACCCCGGAGCGCTTGAGGTTCAGCGTATCCCCCGCCCATTGCGGCTCCAGGCCATATTGATCGGCGAGTTTCTGCGCCAGTTTGTCGGCCTTTTCACGGGCTACCTGCTTACCCAGGCCATGGGCGCGTTCAACACTAATACGGGCCATCGAAGGACTCCTGCTGTTTGCGGACTTGCCTGAAGCATCTTGACCCTGTGTGCGTCAAAACGTCCCGGCGGTTCGCTATCTTACATTCAGCCTTGCCAAGACAAAGGCCGCCACCGGGATTAGAATGTCGCGCATTCTCTTTTGGTGACAGCGATATGACTGATCAGCGCAAAGGCAGCGATGCCGAACCCACCACGCACTTCGGCTTCAAGAACGTTCCTGAAAGCCAGAAAGCGGAAAAAGTCGCAGAGGTGTTCCACTCGGTAGCGGCCAAGTACGACCTGATGAACGACGTACTGTCGGGCGGCATGCACCGTTTGTGGAAACGCTTCACCATCGAGCTCTCCGGCGTGCGCGCCGGCAACCGCGTGCTGGATATCGCCGGTGGCACGGGCGATCTGACCAAGCGCTTTTCCCACCTGGTGGGGCCTACCGGCCAAGTGGTGCTGGCGGACATCAACGAATCCATGCTCAAGGTCGGCCGTGACCGCCTGCTGGACCTGGGTGTGGCTGGCAACGTCGAATTCGTCCAGGCCGATGCGGAAAAACTGCCGTTCCCGGACAACCATTTCGACTGCGTGACCATCGCCTTCGGCTTGCGCAACGTCACCCACAAAGAAGATGCCCTGCGCTCCATGCTGCGGGTGCTCAAGCCCGGTGGCCGCCTCTTGGTGCTGGAATTCTCCAAGCCGACCAACGCCCTGATGTCCAAGGTCTACGACGCCTATTCATTCGCCTTCATGCCCCTGGCCGGCAAGCTGATCACCAACGATTCGGAAAGCTACCGCTACCTGGCCGAATCGATCCGCATGCACCCCAACCAGGAAACCCTGAAGTCGATGATGGTCGAGGCCGGTTTCGACCGCGTGACCTATCACAACATGACCGCAGGCATCGTCGCCCTGCACCGCGGCATCAAGCCCTGATGTTGCTCAGCGGCCTGCTCGCCAGCGTCGAGACCGGCATCAACCGGGTGCTGCGTCTGGACAGCACGGCCCTGCCGCGCCTGCAGCACCTCAATGGCAAGGTGATCGCCGTCGACTGCCGCAGCCCGGCATTGCAGCTGTTCATCCTGCCCAGCGATGAAGGCCTGATACTGGCCAGCCAGTGGGCCGCCGACCCTGACTGCATCCTCCGCGCGCCGGCATCGAGCCTGATACGCCTGGCCCTGAGCAAGGACAAGACCGCTGTTCTGCACGCGCCGGACGTGGAGCTGGAAGGCGACAGCGGCGTGCTGCTGGACCTGGCAGCCATCCTCCAGGATCTGGAGCTGGACTGGGAATACGAACTGTCGCGCTGGCTGGGGCCGGTGGCCACCCAGCTGTTCAGTGGCCATGTGCGCAGCCGTGCACGCTGGTATCAACAGGGCTTTGCCAGCCTGAATCAGAACCTTGCCGAATTCCTTGCCGAAGAGTCGCGGACCCTGGTGGGTCAGCGCGAAGCCGAAGCGCGCTTTCGCGAGCTGGATCAGGCCAAACTCGACCTGGAACGTCTCGAGGCGCGCTTCGAGCGCCTTTCCCGCTCCCTTGACCCAAGCGATAACGCATGAAGCTGCTTGCCGTCCGCCGTCTGTTGCGCATCCAGCGCGTCGTGATCCGCTACCGCCTCGATGACCTGCTGTTCGCCCTGCCCCTGCCCTGGTTTCTCCTGGCCCTGCGCTTTGCCCTGCCCTGGCGCTGGTTCCCGCGCAAACCGCTGGACCTGAGCCGCGGAGCCCGCCTGCGCCTGGCGCTGCAGGACCTGGGCCCGATCTTCATCAAGTTCGGGCAGATCCTCTCCACCCGCCGCGACCTGCTGCCGGAAGACATCGCCGACGAGCTGATGCTGCTGCAGGATCGGGTGCCGCCCTTCGACTCGCAAAAGTCCGTGGCCCTGATCGAGGAGCAACTGGGCAAGAAGATCAGCGACGTGTTCAGCCGCTTCGACATCGAACCCCTGGCCTCGGCCTCGGTGGCCCAGGTTCACGCCGCCAAGCTCAAGACCGGTGAAGAAGTGGTGGTCAAGGTGATCCGCCCCGGGCTCAAGCCGATCATCGCCCAGGACCTGGCATGGCTGTTCATCCTCGCCCGCGCCGCGGAAAAGCTCTCCGCCGACGCGCGCCTGCTGCATCCGGTGGACGTGGTCAGCGACTACGAGAAAACCATCTACGACGAGCTTGACCTGCTGCGCGAGGCGGCCAACGCCAGCCAGCTCAAGCGCAACTTCGAAGGCTCGCCGCTGCTGTATGTGCCCCAGGTCTACTGGGACTGGTGCCGGCCTAAAGTGCTGGTGATGGAGCGCATCTACGGCATTCAGGTGACCGACCTGGCGACCCTGGCCGACCAGCGTACCGACATGAAGATGCTTGCCGAGCGCGGCGTGGAGATCTTTTTCACCCAGGTGTTCCGCGACAGTTTCTTCCACGCCGACATGCACCCGGGCAACATCTTCGTCAGCACCGTGCAGCCCTGGAGCCCGCAGTACATCGCCATCGACTGCGGCATCGTCGGCAGCCTGACCCCGGAAGACCAGGACTACCTGGCACGCAACCTGTTCGCCTTCTTCAAGCGCGACTACCGTCGCGTGGCCCAGTTGCACATCGACTCCGGCTGGGTCCCGGCAGAAACCAAGCTCAACGAATTCGAGGCGGCGATCCGCACCGTGTGCGAGCCGATCTTCGAAAAGCCGCTGAAGGATATTTCCTTCGGTCAGGTGCTGATGCGCCTGTTCCAGACCGCCCGGCGCTTCAACATGGAAGTGCAGCCACAACTGGTGCTGCTGCAGAAGACCCTGCTCAATATCGAAGGCCTGGGCCGCCAGCTGTACCCGGACCTGGACCTGTGGAACACCGCGCAACCCTTCCTCGAACGCTGGATGCGCGAGCGGGTCAGCCCCAAGGCCGTGCTCGGCAATATCCACAGCCAGATCGAGCAATTGCCGCACCTGGCCAACATGACCCGCGACCTGCTGGAACGCATGTCGCAGCCCCACGCCGCCGATCCGCCGGCCCCCTGGCACCGACGCAAGGACGACTGGTTCCTGCGCTTGCTGGGCACTGCCCATCTGGGCGGCGGCGCCGTTCTGGCCGCCGGCGGCCCGCTGCAGGAACTGGGGCACTGGCCGGCCGGCGTGATGATCGCAGTGGGTCTGTATCTGATCGTGCGCCGATAGCCAGTGGCGCGACCTGCTGGCAAACTGTCGCAATCGCCGAGGCGCCACCAGCGGGTTGCGCCCGGTTGTCGGAGTCGAACATGAAAGATTGGCTGGACCAGATCAAATGGGACGCGGACGGCTTGGTGCCGGCCATCGCCCAGGACCACAAGACCGGGCGCGTGCTGATGATGGCCTGGATGAACCGCGAGGCCCTGAGCCTGACCGCCGCCGAGCATCGCGCCATCTATTGGTCACGTTCCCGTGGCAAGCTATGGCGCAAGGGCGAAGAGTCCGGGCACGTGCAGAAACTGCATGAAATGCGCCTGGACTGCGACGCCGACGTGATCATCCTGATGGTCGAGCAGATCGGCGACATCGCCTGTCACACCGGCCGCCACAGCTGTTTCTACCGCGTCTACGAAGACGGCGAGTGGAAAACCGTCGAACCGGTCCTCAAGGACCCGCACGCGATTTATTCTGCAGGACACTGACATGAGCGATACCCTCACCCGTCTGGCCCAGGTGCTGGAAGAGCGTAAAGACGCCGCAGCCGACAGCTCCTACGTCGCCAGCCTGTATCACAAGGGCCTGAACAAGATCCTGGAAAAGGTCGGCGAAGAGTCGGTGGAAACCATCATCGCCGCCAAGGACGCCGCCATCAGCGGCGACTGCAGCGACCTGATCTACGAAACCGCGGACCTGTGGTTCCACACCATGGTCATGCTGGCGCAGCTGGGGCAGCATCCCCAGGCCGTGCTCGATGAGCTGGACCGCCGCTTCGGTCTGTCCGGACACGCCGAGAAAGCCTCGCGCCCGTCCGCCTGAACAACTTTCTAAGAGGAAACGCAGCATGGGCATTTTTGACTGGAAACACTGGATCGTCATCCTGGTGGTCGTGGTACTGGTATTCGGCACCAAGAAACTCAAGAACCTGGGCACTGACGTCGGCGAGTCGATCAAGGGCTTCCGCAAGGCCATGAACGACGACGAAAAACCGGCCGAGCCAGTGGTTCCTCCAGCGGCCCAACCGGTGCCACCGGTTCAGCCCCAGCAAAGCGCACCGCTGAACCAGCCGCACACCATCGACGTGCAGGCCCAGAAAGTCGAAGAGCCGACCCGCAAAGACTCGTGAGCACTGACTAATGTTTGGTATCAGCTTCTCTGAACTGCTGCTGGTGGGCCTGGTGGCCCTGCTGGTGCTCGGCCCCGAGCGCCTGCCCGGCGCTGCGCGCACCGCCGGCCTGTGGGTCGGGCGTCTCAAGCGCAGCTTCAACGCGATAAAACAGGAAGTTGAACGTGAAATCGGGGCCGATGAAATTCGTCGGCAACTGCACAACGAGCACATTCTGTCCCTGGAACAGGAGGCGCGGAAGATCCTCGCCCCGACCCAGCAGCAACCGACTCCGGTGGAACCGGTGGCCGAGCAGACGATCCACGCGCCAGGCACCGCGCCGCAGGCCGAAGCCTCGCCAGCCAGCGAGGTGCCCGCCCCCGCGACACCGACATCGGCACCGACCGCAGAGCCAGCGGCCCCGGTGGTAACACCCGCCACCACGACCACCCACGACTCCACCTTGCCGCCGCGAGCACCATGAGCGATATCCCAGAGAACGACCAACACATGCCGCTGGTGTCGCACCTCACCGAGCTGCGTACCCGCCTGCTGCGCTGCGTAGCGGCGATCTTCATCATCTTCGCCGGGTTGTTCGCCTTCACCCAGCAGATCTACACCATCGTCTCCACGCCACTGCGCCAGTACCTGCCGGTCGGCGCGACGATGATCGCCACCGACGTCGCCTCGCCGTTCCTGACGCCGCTGAAGCTGACCATGATGGTCTCGCTGTTCCTGGCCATTCCGGTGATCCTGCACCAGATCTGGGGCTTTATCGCACCCGGTCTGTACAAGCACGAGAAACGCATTGCCGTGCCCTTGCTGGTGTCGAGCATCCTGCTGTTCTACGTCGGCATGGCCTTCGCCTACTTCCTGGTGTTCCCGCTGATCTTCAAGTTCTTCGCTGCCGCCACCCCGGCCGGCGTGGAAATGATGACCGACATCACCAGCTACCTCGATTTCGTCATGACCCTGTTCTTCGCCTTCGGCGTGGCCTTCGAGATCCCGGTGGCCGTGGTCCTGCTGGTGTGGATCGGCGTGGTCAACGTGGCCTACCTGAAGAAGATCCGGCCTTACGTGATCATCGGCTGCTTCGTGGTGGGCATGATCCTCACGCCGCCGGACATCTTCTCCCAGACCCTGTTGGCCGTGCCCATGTGGCTGCTGTTCGAGATCGGCGTGCTGTTCGGCGGGCTGATCAGCAAGCGCGGCGAGCATCCGGACGACGCCCCGGCCGACGATCACAACGACCAGCCGCCAGCGACCCAAGCGTGAACCTGCTGCTTCTGGAGGAGGCCGACTTCATCGCGGCCGACCGCGTGGTGCTGCGCGATCGACGCCTGACCCACATGCAGGAAGTGCATCGGGTAGCCGTGGGCGACAGCCTGCGCGTGGGGCGCATCGGCGGCTTGATGGGCAGCGCCCGGGTCCTGCGCCTGGAAACAGCCGAAGCCGAACTGCAAATCAGCCTGGAGCAGGCGCCACCGGCCAAGCTGCCACTGACCCTGGTGCTGGCCCTGCCGCGGCCGAAAATGCTGCGCCGGGTGTTTCAGACCGTCGCCACCATGGGTGTGCCGCGGCTGGTGCTGGTCAATAGCTACCGGGTCGAGAAGAGCTTCTGGCAGACCCCGTTCCTTGAACCCGAAGCCATTCGCGAACAACTGATCCTTGGCCTGGAGCAGGCACGCGACAGCGTGCTGCCCGAAGTGCTGATCGAGAAACGCTTCAAGCCCTTCGTCGAGGACCGCTTGCCGACCCTCTGCGCCGGAACCCTGGGACTGGTGGGTCACCCGGGCCAGTACCCGCCCTGCCCACGCGACGTGGATCGACCGGTGACACTGGCCATCGGCCCGGAAGGCGGCTGGATTCCCTACGAGATCGACCTGCTGGGCAAGGCCGGATTGCAACCGGTACAACTGGGCGAACGCATCCTGCGGGTGGAAACCGCCGTCACCGCCCTTCTCGCCCGCCTGTTCTGAGGATGGACCCGGCCACAGCCGGGTCTGTCGCGAGCAATATCAAACCGCCATTACTGCTATAGAATCCAGGGTTCCCGCCGATAGCCTATGGTTAAGCCATATTGCTAATAGGGAGTTCGCAGCATGTACGGTTGGCTAGCCAAAAACCTGGGAAACCTGAGCGTCAGCCTCAAGCTCGGCATCGGCTTCGGCCTGGTACTGCTGCTGACCCTGTTGATCACCGCCACCGGCTGGACGGGCTTGGCGGGGGTCATCGATCGTGGCGATAAGCTGGGTAACATCTCCACCCTCTACGCCATGACCAAGGACCTGCGCATCGCTCGCCTCAACTACGAGATGCTCCATGGCGAACAAGGTCCCGATGCCGTCAACGGCATACTCCAGCAGCTCGACGAAGGCCTGCAGGCTGCCCGCCAACAGTTGCAGCAACCCGAAAGCATCGCGATGCTCGAGCAGCAGCTGGAAGCCGTTGCCGAGTATCACCGGGCCTTCAACGACATGACCCGCGCCACCGCCGCCCGCGAAGCCGCCCGCTCACAGCTCGGCGCCAGCGCGGACAACGCCGCGGCCCGGGTAGCCGAAGTCGAGAAATCGCTGCTGCAAGGCGACAGCGTGGCCCAGTTCAACAACGTCATCGAGCTTTCCAGGCTGATCCAGCAGGCACGCTTCCAGGTTCGCGGCTACACCTACAGCGCCAAGCCCGAGGCCAAGCAGCCGGCCCTGGACGCCATCGACAACGCCCTGAACAACCTCACCGGCCTGCCCTCGCGCCTGCCGGAACAGCACATCGCCAACCTGCAACAGGCCAGCGACTCGCTCAAGACCTACCGCGCCGCGGTCAGTGCCTTCAGCGACTCCGAGGAAGCCAGCGCCGCCGCCCTCAAGCGCATGGCCACCCAGGGCGACCACCTGATGACCCTGAGCAAGCAACTGACCACCGCTCAGACCGCCAAGCGTGACAGCGAGGCCGGCCAGGCCAAGAGCACCCTGCTGATCGCCACGCTACTGGCGCTGGTATTCGGCATGGTCGCTGCCTGGGCCATCACCCGGCAGATCATCCAGCCCTTGCAACAGACCCTCAAGGCCGCCGAGCGCGTGGCTTCCGGCGACCTCAGCCAGGACCTGACAGTCGATCGCCGCGACGAACTGGGCCAGCTGCAACGCGCCATGCAGCGCATGACCCTGGGCCTGCGGGAGCTGATCGGCGGTATCAGCGACGGCGTGACCCAGATCGCCAGCGCCGCCGAACAGCTGTCCGCCGTCACCGAGCAGACCAGCGCCGGGGTCAACAGCCAGAAAGTCGAGACCGACCAAGTGGCCACCGCCATGAATGAAATGGCCGCCACGGTGCAAGAAGTGGCGCGCAACGCCGAAGAGGCGTCGGAGGCCGCAGTAGCCGCCGACCAGCAGGCACGCGAAGGTGATCGGGTGGTCAACGAAGCCATCGCCCAGATCGAGCGCCTGGCCAGCGAGGTGGGCAACTCCACCGAAGCCATGGGCCACCTCAAGCAGGAAAGCGACAAGATCGGCAGCGTGCTGGACGTGATCAAATCCGTGGCCCAGCAGACCAACCTGCTGGCCCTCAACGCCGCCATCGAAGCCGCCCGCGCGGGCGAGGCCGGACGTGGTTTCGCCGTGGTTGCGGACGAGGTGCGCAGCCTGGCCCAACGCACCCAGCAATCCACCGAAGAAATCGCCGAGCTGATCGTCGGCCTGCAAAGCGGCACCCAGCAAGTGGCCAGCACCCTGGACACCAGCCGCAGCCTGAGCGACAGCAGCGTCGAGCTGACCCGCCGAGCCGGCGGTTCCCTGGAGAACATCACCCGCACCGTGTCGGCGATCCAGGCGATGAACCAGCAGATCGCCGCCGCCGCCGAGCAGCAGAGTGCCGTCGCCGAAGAGATCAATCGCAGTGTGTTGAATGTGCGGGATGTGTCCGAACAGACATCATCGGCCAGCGAGGAAACCGCGGCCTCCAGCGCCGAGCTGGCGCGGTTGGGGATTCACTTGCAGAGCCTGGTGGGGCGCTTCCGGGTCTGAGCCGCTTCGCCGGCAAGCCGGCTCCTACAGGGAAAAATAGGAGCCGGCCTGTCGGCACAGGCCTTACAGCACCTGACGCAGGAAAGCCTGGGCCCGCGGGTCTTTCGGCGCCTCGAAGAAGACATCCGGCGCCGCATCTTCCAGCAGCTTGCCGTGATCGAAGAACAGCACCCGATCCGCCACTTCCCGGGCGAAACCCATTTCGTGGGTGACGCAAACCATGGTCATGCCTTCCAGGGCCAGGGTCTTCATCACGTCCAGCACCTCGCCGACCATTTCCGGGTCCAGGGCCGAGGTCGGCTCATCGAACAGCATCACCTTGGGCTCCATCGCCAGGGCCCGGGCAATCGCCACCCGCTGCTGCTGACCGCCGGAAAGCCGTGAAGGAAACTCATGGGCCTTCTGCGCGATACCGACCTTCTCCAGCAGCGCCAGGGCCTTGGCCTCGCGCTCCTGCTTGCCTCGCTTGCGCACCACCTTCTGCGCCAGGCAGAGGTTTTCCAGCACGGTCATGTGGGGAAACAGGTTGAAATGCTGAAACACCATGCCGACTTCCCGGCGATAGGCGTTCACGTCGGTCTTGGGATCGGCCAGTTGCAGGCCGTCGATGCTCACCGAGCCCGAGTCGAACTCTTCCAGGCCGTTGAGGCAGCGCAGGAAGGTCGACTTGCCGGAACCGGAAGGACCGATCACCACCAGCACCTCGCCCTTGGCCACTCGGGTGGTGACGTTATCCACCGCGCGCACCACCTGGCCGCGGGTGTCGAAGACTTTTACCAGATCGCGGACTTCAATCACTTTGCGCGAGCCTCCGCTCAAGCCGGCTGGCCATCTTCGACAGCGGCAGGTTGATCAACAAATACAGGCCCGCCACACAGAACAGGATCTCGAACGGCGAGAACGAGGTGGTGATGACTTCCCGACCGCTCTTGAGCAGCTCGGTGATGGCGATCACCGACACCAGCGAGGTGTCCTTGACCAGACTGATGAACTGCCCGGCCAGGGGCGGCAGCACCCGCTTGAAGGCCTGGGGCAGCACCACATGACGCATCGACTGGCCGGCGCTGAGCCCCAGGGAGCGGGCGGCTTCGTTCTGCCCGCGGGCGATGGACTGCACCCCGGCACGGACGATCTCCGCCACATAGGCCCCGGTGAACAGCGACAGTGCGGCGATCCCGGCGAACTCCCGGGACAGGTTGAGCACCGTGCCGATGAAGAAATAGAAGATGAAGATCTGCACCAGCAGCGGCGTGCCGCGCACCAGTTCGACATAGATCGTCGACAGGTCGCGCAGGGTCGGGTTGTTCGACAGGCGGCACAGGCCGGTGCCCAGGCCGATGATCAACCCCAGCACCCCGGACACCACCGACAGCCACAGGGTGGTCCACAGGCCCCACAACAGCGGCCCCGCGGCCCAGTGCCGGGTTACGCCGATCACGTCGCCCTCACCCACGTCATCGCCGTTGGCCACTTGCAGGCTGCTTTCATCGACGCTCAGATGCTGCTCGGCACCCGAATCACCGCGCAGGGTGACTTGAGCCTTGCCGCCCTGGCGCACAACCTCCGCGACGGTGGAGATCTCCGCCGCCCGCTGGGACTCTTCAGCCTGATAGGCGAAGTACTGGGGGACACGGTTCCAGCGCCACTCGTAGGACATCAACGAGGTGGCGTAGTACAGCGCGCCGGCCAGACCGATCAGCACCAGCACGGTCAGCACGTGCCAGGGCCATTGGGCTTTTTTCTGTTTGTTCACTTTGCAGGTTCCAGCGGGTTGCAGCGGGGAGGTTCGGCAGAGCCTGGGTGGGCATCATCGCGAGCAAGCTCGCTCCTACAAAAACGCTGTACGCCCTGTAGGAACGAGCTTGCTCGCGATCAACCGCAAATCAGTTGCCTGACGCCTATTCCATGTCCTTGAGCCACTCGGTGCTCTTGAACCACTTGTCATGGATGCGATCGTAGGTGCCGTCTTCGTGAATCTGGTGCAGGAAGTTGTTGATGAAGTTGATGCTGTCGTAATCGCCCTTCTTCAGGCCGAAGGCCAGCGGCTCGTAGGTGAACGGCTTGTCGAGGAACACCAGCTTGCCATTGCCCACTTTGTTGACGGCCACCACGTTGTACGGGGCGTCATAGATGAAGGCGTCGGCCTTGCCGTTGACCACGTCCAGCACCGCTTCCTGCTCGTTGTCGTAGCCGTGGTACTTGGCCTTGGCGATCAGCTTCTTGGCAACCATTTCACCGGTGGTGCCCAGCTTGGAGGTGATGCGGTAATCGGCGCTGTTCAGGTCCTTGTAGGACTTGATGGTGCCTTCCAGCTCCTTGCGGATCAGCAGGGTCTGGCCGACCACGATGAAGGGTTCGCTGAAGTTCAGGCGCAGGTTGCGTTCCTGGGTCAGGGTCATGCCGCTGCCGATCATGTCGAACTTGTCGGTCAGCAGGGCCGGGATGATGCCGTCATAGCCGGTGGAAACCATCTCCAGCTTGACCCCCATGGACTTGGCCATGGCCTTGAGCAGATCGACTTCGAAGCCGATGATTTCGCCACGCTTGTTGGTCATTTCGAACGGCATGTAGGTCGGGTCCATGCCGACTTTCAGCGTGCCGCGCTTGACCGCATCATCGATGGCGCCGGCCTGGGCGGTATTGACCGCCAGCAGGGCGGCAGCGCCTGCCAGCAGCAGCGAAAGATACTTCTTCATCTCAAGTCCCCTGAAGCCATTTTATTGTGGTGTCTGCACGCGGCGGGCCCGGAAAGGAAAGTCTTCGACGATCAAGGCGTTATCGATCACGCACAGAAATTTGCGGGTGCGATGCTAACGCACTCGGCCATTTGCACAAGGATTTTTGTTGCTTGCCCAGGGGATGGAGACTATTGGCCGCATACAGCAAAACGCCCTTGAGCAGGAGCTCAAGGGCGTTGGCTTCAGGCGGGTTGCGGCGCCGCGTTCAGCGGCTGCAACGGCAGCAGGGGAGCATGGGGATCGGTATCCACCGACTGGCGCCAGGCGCTCAGCCATTCGCTGTGCCCCTCGCTCCAGACCTGCTCGTGCAGGCGTCCCAGGGCCACCGGATCGCTCAACAGCGCCAGGCGCTCGCTGTTGTTCAAGGCCGCCGGACCGGCTTTCAGGGCATGGCGCACCCGCTCCTGACGCAGCCATTCGATCGGCTCGGCCTGGGTGTGACGGGACGTCGCCAGGGCACAGGCCAGGGCGTTCTGCTGCGGATCGACCACGGCCCGGATAAAGCCGTCGTTGAGCGCGTGCCAGCGGTTCTCGTGGGTGTACTGGTCGGTGGCCAGCAGCGCCTGGGGCGGAGCGTATTCCTCGGGGATCAGGAACAGGCTCTCGTCACGGGACTTCAGGCCCAGGCCGACCCGGCTGGAAATCACCGACACCGGGATCGACAGCATCAGCGAACCGACGATCGGCACCAGCCACCAGAGGAAGCTCGGGTTCAGCCAGATCACCAGCAGTGCCCAGCAGAAGCCCAGCAGGGTCTGCGGACCATGGCGGCGCACCGCTTCGCTCCATGGCGTGGAGTCGTCGTCACGCTGCGGCGAGTTCCAGGTCGCGGCCCAGCCAAGGAACGCGGCCAGAACGAAACGGGTGTGGAAAATCATCCGCACCGGCGCCAGCAGCATGGAGAACAGCATCTCCAGGAGCATCGACAGGGTCACCTTGAACTTGCCGCCGAACTCTTTCGCGCCCTTGGCCCAGATCAGGATGATGCTCAGGAGCTTCGGCAGGAACAGCAGCACGATGGTGGTGGAGAACAGCGCGATGGCCTTGTCCGGGTGCCACTGCGGCCACAGCGGATACAGCTGCCGTGGTTCGAGGAAGTACTGCGGCTCCATCAGGGTGTTGACCGCCAGCAGGGCCGTGGACAGCACCAGGAAGAAGAACCACAGCGGCGCCGACAGGTAGGACATCACCCCGGTGAGGAACACCGCGCGGTGCACCGGGTGCATGCCCTTGACCAGGAACAGGCGGAAGTTCATCAGGTTGCCGTGGCACCAGCGACGGTCACGCTTGAGCTCGTCCAGCAGGTTCGGCGGCAGCTCTTCGTAGCTGCCCGGCAGGTCGTAGGCAATCCACACGCCCCAACCGGCACGGCGCATCAGCGCGGCTTCGACGAAGTCGTGGGACAGGATCGCACCGGCGAAGGCGCCTTTGCCGGGCAACGGCGCCAGGGCGCAGTGCTCGATGAACGGCTGCATGCGGATGATCGCGTTATGGCCCCAGTAGTGGGATTCACCCAACTGCCAGAAGTGCAGGCCGGCGGTGAACAGCGGGCCGTAGACCCGGGTGGCGAACTGCTGCATGCGCGCATACAGCGTGTCCATGCCCGAGGCCCGTGGCGCGGTCTGGATGATCCCCGCGTCCGGCGTGGCTTCCATCAGGCGTACCAGGCTGGTCAGGCATTCGCCGCTCATCACGCTGTCGGCGTCGAGCACCACCATGTATTTGTAGTCGCCGCCCCAGCGACGGCAGAAGTCGTCGAGGTTGCCGCTCTTGCGTTTCACCCGGCGCCGGCGCCGGCGATAGAAGATCTTGCCGAAGCCCTTGGCTTCGCGGCAGACATCCAGCCAGGCCTGCTGCTCGGCGACACAGATATCGCTGTCGTTACTGTCGCTCAAGACGAAGAAGTCGAAGCGGTCCAGGTCACCGGTGGCTGCCACCGACTCGAAGGTCGCCCGCAGGCCGGCAAACACCCGCGGCACGTCTTCGTTGCAGATCGGCATGACCAGGGCGGTGCGCGCATCCTTGGGGATCGGCTCGTTGCCGGCGCTGGCCCCGGAAATGCGGTACTTGTCGTGACCGGTCAAGAGTTCCAGGAAGCCCATCAGGGCGGTCCAGAAACCGGCCGACACCCAGCAGAAGAGAATCCCGAACAGAATCAGGATGCTGGTCTGCAAGGCATAGGGCAGCACTTGCTGGGCGGTCTGCATCAGCGGCTGATGCATGACCTCTTCCAGGTCGACGAACGACCAGCCCTGGTACGGCATGATGCCTTTCATGTACCAGCCGGCGACGATGGTCTGGCCAAGCATCAACAGCAGCAGGATGTAGCGACGGATCGAACCCACGGTGCGCCAGCGGGCAGCCGGCAGCACGCGTTCGTCCTTCTTCGGCGCTGGCGGGTTGCTGCGCCCGGTCAGGCGCCGCCAGCCACGCACCAGGATATTGGTGCGCCACGGCTCCGGTACCACCTTGGTACGGCGGATGGGCGGCGTGGCCTTGAGGCAGACCCGGCCTTCGGCGTCGACACCGAGCATTTCCGCTTCTTCAAGTTCGGCGGCGGTGCTCATGTTCAGGCGCTGGCCCACCGAGGCCTGGGCGGCATCGGTGGGGGCGTCGAAGGTGCTGGACGACAGGCGTTGGTGCAATTCGCTGAAGGACTGGCAGCCCGCGAGTTCCGCGCGCTGCTGGTCCGACATCGGCAGGTGCGCCAGGTACTCGGCAAGAGACTCTGGCTGTAGTTGAGAGTTACTCATCGGCAGGCAACTGATAGCTCCAGGTCTCGGTCAGGACTTGTTCAGTTTTAACCGGTTCCGGTGTGGCAGGGGCCGCTTCGGCAGCAGCAGGCTGCTTGGCGTCTTTGTGGTCCTTGTCCTTGGTGCTCTTGGCATCCTTGACCGGCTTGGCTTCAGCCTGCTTGGCGGCCGCTGCGGCGGCTTCCTTGTCCTTCTTCTCCTGCTGCTTGGCGGCGAGCTTGTCGGCCTTGGCCACAGAAGAGTTGGAGTTCGGCATCGACGCCTTGGCCGGCTCGGGCTGCGCAATGTCACGGACCAGGGCGGCGCGCATCTCGGTGGACTTGCTCGCGTCCTTGATCTTCATCCGCAGGGTCAGGCGCCAGCCCTTGGTTTCCGGGTTGTAGCGCACGCTGTTTTCCACCAGTTCGGCGTTGTCACCGACACTGACCTGGCTGCGAACTTCGGCGTTCTCCGGCAATGCCGCCAGGGACGGGCCCTGGAAGTCCACCAGGTAAGCCACGCTGCCATCGGGTTGACGGATCAGGTTGGACTGCTTGACGTCACCGGTGGAACGCAGGGTCTGCTGCACCCAGGCGCTGTCCGGGGAATGCAGGGCAGCTTCGTCGATGGTCCAGTGCAGGCGGTAGGCGTAGTCCAGCGGCTGGCCTGGCTCCGGCTGTTTTTCCGGGTTCCAGAAGGCCACGATGTTGTCGTTGGTTTCGTCCGCGGTCGGGATCTCTACCAGGTCGACGGTGCCCTTGCCCCAGTCGCCCTTCGGCTCGATCCAGGCGCTCGGACGCTTGTCGTAGCGGTCGTCGAGGTCTTCATAGTGGCTGAAGTCGCGGCCACGCTGCAGCAGGCCGAAACCACGCGGGTTTTCCACCGAGAAGTTGCTCACGGCCAGGTGTTTAGGGTTGTTCAGCGGACGCCAGATCCACTCGCCATTGCCGGCATGGATCGACAGGCCGCTGGAGTCATGCAGCTCGCGACGGTAGTTGAGGACTTTCGACGGCTGGTTGGCGCCGAACAGGTACATGCTGGTCAGCGGGGCCAGGCCCAGCTTGCCGACCTTGTCCCGCAGGAACACCCGGGCCTTGACGTCGACGATGGTGTCGGCGCCCGGACGCAGGGTCAGGCGATAGGCACCGGTGGCCCGTGGCGAGTCCAGCAGGGCGTAGATCACCAGGTGCTTGTCGGTCGGCTTGGGCTGCTGGATCCAGAACTCGCTGAAACGCGGGAACTCTTCGCCGGACGGCAAGGCGGTGTCGATTGCCAGGCCCCGGGCGGACAGGCCATAGGTGTGGCCCTTGCCAACGACGCGGAAGTAGCTGGCGCCGAGCATGGTCATGATTTCGTCTTGCTTGTCAGCCTTGTTGATCGGGTACAGCACGCGGAAACCGGCATAGCCGAGCTTCTCGGTGGCCTTGGGATCGAACTTCACGTCGCCGAAATCGAAACGGTTCGGGTCGTACTTGATCTCGGATACGGTGTTGGCGCTGATCTCGTTGATCTTCACCGGCGTGTCGAAGTGCATGCCCTGGTGATAGAACGACAGCTTGAACGGGGTCTTCTGATCGGCCCATTCGGCTTTTTCGCTGAGGAAGCGGATTTTCTGGTAGTCCGCGAACTTCATCTCACGGAACTCGTTCGGCAGGTTACTGCGCGGGGCCTCGTACTTCTGCCCGGCCAGGTCCTTGGCCTTGGCCGACACATCATCCAGATTGAATGCCATGAGTTGACCGGCACCGAACAGGCAGACCAGCGCAGAGCCCGTCACCAGTGCGTTTCGTAACCGTTTGGCAAACAAGTTTGGTGCATTACAGGGACTAACAATCACGAGCAACCCTCGCCGAAAACAGATCAAAAAACCAACGGCCAGCTATCTATATGCCAGGTTGGCGAGCATTGTTCCGACTCCGATGGGGCTAAATGATTCCCCAAGCGGCCGTGGACAAGTCTCTACTTAAGTCAAAATGGACCAACGAACGCTGATCCCCGTAGCGCGCGATTATCTAGTAGCCCGCGTTACAACGCATCAGGGGTAACAAAGTATTTATCGCGAAAAACAGCTGTTTGCGCCGCAATTCGGTGGAAAAAGCTGTTTCAGGCGTTTTCAGGTCTGTAACAGGAAGGTTACCGGGCCGTCATTGACCAGATGCACCTGCATGTCCGCGCCGAAACGCCCTGATGCCACTTTGCCATGCAACTGTTGCGCCTTCACTACCAGATAGTCAAAAAGCGCCTCGCCAAGGGCCGGCGGCGCAGCCGTGGAGAAGCTCGGGCGCAACCCGCTCTTGGTGTCCGCTGCCAGGGTGAACTGCGACACCAGCAGCAACCCGCCCTGCACATCGCTCAGGGACAGGTTCATCTTGCCTTCAGCATCGCTGAACACCCGATAGTTAAGCAGCTTATGCAGAAGTTTGTCGGCGCTGGCCCGAGTGTCCTCGGGCTCCACCGCCACCAGCACCAGCAACCCCTGGTCCACCGCACCGACGATTTCTCCGGCCACCTCGACCCGCGCGCCGGTTACGCGTTGCAACAGCCCCTTCATGCTTCTTCGGGCGGCAGATCGAGGAGGCGACGTGCCATCTGATCAGTGGCACGCACCAGAGCATCGGTGATGCCCGGTTCGGAAGCGGCGTGACCGGCGTCGCGAATCACCTGCAGCTCGCTGTTGGGCCAGGCCTGATGCAGCTCCCAGGCATTGTCCAGCGGGCAGATCACGTCGTAGCGACCATGGACGATGACCCCGGGCAGATGGGCGATCTTGCCCATGTCGCGGATCAGCTGGTCGGGTTCGAGGAACGCATTGTTGATGAAGTAATGGCATTCGATCCGGGCGATCGACAGCGCTCGCTGCGGCTCGGAGAAACGGTCCACCACCAACGGATTGGGACGCAGGGTCGCGGTGCGCCCTTCCCAGCCCGACCAGGCCTTGGCCGCATGCATCTGGGCGATCTGGTCGGTGCCGGTCAGGCGCTTGTGGAAGGCGCTGACCAGATCGTGACGCTCCTCCAGGGGAATCGGCGCCACATAGTCCTGCCAGTAGTCGGGGAACAGGCGGCTGGCGCCACACTGGTAGTACCACTGGATTTCCTGGGGACGGGCCAGGAAGATCCCGCGCACGATCAGCCCCAGCACCCGATCGGGATGGGTTTGCGCGTAGGCCAGGGCCAGGGTCGAACCCCAGGAGCCGCCAAACAGCACCCATTTGTCGATGCCCAAGTGCTGGCGAATCCGCTCAAGGTCGGCCACCAGGTCCCAGGTGGTGTTGTTTTCCAGGCTGGCGTGAGGGGTGGAGCGCCCGCAACCGCGCTGGTCGAAGGTGACGATACGGTACAGGTTCGGATCGAAGTAGCAGCGGCTGGACGCATCGCAGCCGGCCCCCGGCCCGCCATGAATGAACACCACCGGCAACCCTTCCGGTGAACCGCTTTCGTCGACATACAGCACATGGCGCTCGTCGACGGCCAGATCGTGCCGGGCATAGGGTTTGATCTGCGGGTACAAAGTCTGCATTACGCGCTCCGTGGAGGTCGGGTTCATCCCTGGTGGGACTTCATTTATTCTGCCGTTCGGCATCATAAACCCGAATCACGCAATCAGCATGTCCTTGAAGAAAACAGGGTTGTTCAGGGGATAGCGACGCGTAGCGCAGAGCGTTTCGCCAGCAAGCGCGCTCCGGCAGGAAGGCGGCATCGGCGCCAGGAGCGCGCTTGCTGGCGACAGCCCTGTCAGCGGTAACGCTCCTGGCCCCAGGTCAGCAGCCCCTGCAGCAATGCCTTGAGTACCACCTGGGTCGGCGCCGCCAGATCCTCGCGATAGCGGAACGGCTCGAACTCCTCCATGTAGGCACTCTGTGCCAGCTCCAGTTGCACCGCATGAATATGCGCGGCCGGGTTGCCGTAATGCCGGGTGATGTGCCCGCCCTTGAAGCGGCCGTTGAGCACGTGGGTGTAATCGCCGTGGGCCGCGCAAATGCTCTCCAGACGACCGGCCAGTTGCGGATCGCAACTGGCGCCATTGAAGGTGCCGAGATTGAAGTCCGGCAGCTTGCCCTCGAACAGGTGCGGAATCAGCGAGCGGATGGAATGGGCATCGAACAGCAAGGCATAGCCGAACTCGGCCTTGAGCCGCGCCAGCTCCTCCTGCAGGGTGCGGTGATAGGGCACCCAGACCTGCTGCAGGTACTGCTGCCGTTCCTCACTGGACGGCGCCTGCCCTTCGACGAACAACGGCTCGCCATCGAACAGCGTCGCCGGATACAAACCGGTGGTAGCACCGACGTACAGCGGCTTGTCATCGGAGGGCCGGTTCAAGTCGATGACGAAACGCGAGTACTCGGCGGCCAGGGTGCTGGCCCCCATCTCCTCGGCAAATTCATACAGCCGCGGGATGTGCCAGTCGGTATCCGGCAGGCTCTGCGCCTGGGGCACCAACCCGGCCGCCACTTCCGGGGTCAGGCGCGTACCGGCGTGGGGCATGCTGATCAGCAGCGGCACCCGGCCTTGTTTGAAAGTCAGAACCTTATCCACAAGCCTTCTCCTAGACAGTCACTTCAATGCCGTGTCGCACGACACGTTTTTCCAGGTCGCCGCCCAGCCAGTAGGCCAGGTCGGCGGGACGCTCGATCTGCCAGGCGACGAAGTCCGCCACCTTGCCCGCTTCCAGCGAGCCATGGGTCGTGTCCATGCCCAGGGCCTGGGCCGCGTGCAAGGTCACCCCGGCCAGCGCCTCCTCGGGGGTCATGCGCAAGCAGGTGCAGGCCATGTTCAGCATCAAGCGCAGCGACAGCGCCGGCGAGGTGCCGGGATTGAGGTCGCTGGCCACGGCGATCTTCACCCCATGCTTGCGCAGGGCGGCCAGCGGCGGCAGTTGGGTTTCCCGGAGGAAATAGAACGCCCCCGGCAACAGCACCGCGACGGTTCCCGAGGCCGCCATGGCAATGGCATCGTCCTCGGTCATGAACTCCAGGTGATCGGCGGACAGCGCCCGATAGCGCGCCGCCAGGCTCGATCCGTGCAGGGACGACAGCTGCTCGGCATGCAACTTGACCGGCAGTCCGAGCTTCTGCGCAGCGATGAACACCCGTTCCACCTGCTCAGGGGAGAACGCCAGGTATTCACAGAAGGCATCCACCGCATCCACCAGCCCTTCAGCCGCCAGGGCCGGGAGCATTTCCGCGCAGATGTGCTCGATGTAGTTGTCGCTGCGCTCGGCGTATTCCGGCGGCAGGGCATGGGCCGCCAGGCAGGTGCTGCGCACACTGACCGGCAACTCCTCGCCAAGACGGCGGATCACCCGCAGCATCTTGCGCTCGCTGGCCAGGTCCAGGCCGTAGCCGGACTTGATCTCGACGCTGGTGACGCCATCGCGCAGCAGGCTCAGCAGCCGCTTGCGGGCGCTGCTGAACAACGCCTCTTCGGTGGCCTCGCGGGTCGCCCGCACGGTGCTGGCAATACCGCCACCGGCGGCGGCGATCTGCGCGTAGCTCACGCCCTGCAGGCGCTGTTCGAACTCGCCGCTGCGGTTGCCGCCAAACACGATGTGGGTGTGGCAATCGATCAGCCCCGGGGTGACCCAGGCGCCGCCCAGGTCCTGGACCTGGTAGTCATCGGCGACCGGCGCCTGCTGGCGCCGGCCGATCCACTCGATGTGCGCCCCTGACGTCACGATGGCCGCGTCCTCGATGATCGAGTAAGTGCCCTGGGCCATGCTGGCGACGTTGCAGTGTTGCCAAAGAGTTCTCATCCAAGGCCTCCGTTAATGATCAGTAGGTAAAGAAGAATCGACGCGAATCTGCTGAGCCTGCCCCGCCGCCGGCTTGACCCACAACAGATAGGCCACCACCAGCAGAACGATCCACACCACGCCCACCATCAGCGCCGCTTGGGTTTTCGGGAAATAGCCCAGCACGCCAAAGATGAACAGCATGAAGGCAATCGCCGCCGCCGGCGCCCAAGGCCAGAACGGCACCTTGAACTGCAACCGGGCCACTTGCTCGGCGGTCATGGAGCGCCGCATGGCCACATGGGTCAGCAGAATCATCAGCCACACCCAGACCGTGGCGAAAGTGGCCAGGGAAGCGATCAGCAGGAAGATGTCTTCCGGGATCAGGTAGTTCAGCACCACGCCGCCCAACAGGGTCACCGCCATCACCACCACGGTCATCCACGGCACGCCGGCCTTGGACACCTGGGCAAAGCCCCTGGGCGCCTGCCCTTGCTGGGCCAGGCCGTACATCATGCGCCCGGCACCGAAGATGTCGCTGTTGATGGCCGACACCGCCGCCGAAATCACCACGATATTGAGGATGGTGGCCGCCGAGCTGATACCCAGGCTGTCGAAGATCTGCACGAACGGGCTGCCCTGAGTGCCAATCTGTGGCCAGGGGAAAATCGACATCAGCACGAACAGGGTCAGTACGTAGAACAGCAGGATGCGCAGAGGCACCGCGTTGATCGCCTTGGGAATGACCCGCTGTGGGTCCTTGGCCTCACCGGCGGTGACACCGATGATCTCGATGCCGCCAAAGGCGAACATCACCACCGCAAAGGAGGCGATCACCCCGCCAATGCCGTTGGGCATAAAGCCGCCATGGGCCCAGAGGTTGCTGGCGCCGGTGGCCTGCTCAGTGAGCGCGCTGCCCATGCCGAACAGCATGATGCCGAAGCCGCCGAGGATCATGGCGATAATCGCCCCGACCTTGAGCAGCGACAGCCAGAACTCCATTTCGCCGAAGACCTTGACGCTGCACAGGTTCAACCCGCCGATGAGCAGGACGATGCCCAGCACCCAGATCCAGCGCGCCACCTCGGGAAACCAGAAGCCCATATAGATGCCGAAGGCCGTGACGTCCGCCAGGCAGACGATGAGCATCTCGAAGGCGTAGGTCCAGCCCAGGATGAAGCCCGGCAAGGGCCCCAGGTACTGACTGGCGTACTGCCCGAAGGAGCCCGACACCGGGTTGTGTACCGCCATCTCCCCCAGGGCGCGCATCACCATGAACACGGCAGCGCCACCGATCAGGTAGGCCAGCAGCACCGCCGGGCCGGCCATCTGGATGGCGGAGGCCGAGCCGTAGAACAATCCGGTGCCAATGGCCGACCCCAGGGCCATGAAGCGAATATGGCGAGCCGTCAGCCCCCGACGTAATCCTGTTTCTTGCGATTGCATGTCATCGTCCCTTTTATTGTTATCGGACAAGTGCGCCCCACGCCGGAGCGCGGGGCGACATCAGCGGGCGCTCCGCGCCCGTCTTGCAGGTGAAGCGAACCCTCTCGGGCCACCGCTCTCGGCCGAGCGCGGAGTGATCGGGTGACCCGGCGTGCATTACAGACTCGGCAACAACTGGGCTGGCAACAGCCCATTCAGGCAGCGCGAAGCCAACAACTCGCTGGCCGCGTTGATATCCGGTGCAAAGAAACGGTCCTTCTCGTAGTACGCCACCTTCTCGCGCAGGGTGGCGCGGGCTTTTTCCAGGGTCGGCGAGGTTTTCAGGCCTTCGCGCAGGTCCAGGCCCTGACAGGCCGCCAGCCATTCCACGGCCAGCACACCGCGGGTGTTCTCGGCCATTTCCCACAAGCGCTTGCCGGCGGCCGGCGCCATGGAAACGTGGTCTTCCTGGTTGGCGGAAGTGGGAATGCTGTCCACCGAGTGCGGGTGGGCCAGGGCCTTGTTCTCACTGGCCAGGGCCGCAGCGGTGACCTGGGCAATCATGAAGCCGGAGTTGACCCCGCCATTGGCCACCAGGAACGGCGGCAGCTGGGACATGTGCTTGTCCATCATCAGCGAGATACGGCGCTCGCTCAGGGACGCGATCTCGGCGATGGCCAGGGCCATGTTGTCGGCCGCCATGGCCACGGGTTCGGCGTGGAAGTTGCCACCGGAAATCACATCGCCTTCGGCAGCGAACACCAGTGGGTTATCGGACACCGCGTTGGCTTCGACCACCAGCACCTCGGCAGCCTGGCGGAACTGAGTCAGGCAGGCGCCCATCACTTGCGGCTGGCAACGCAGGGAGTACGGGTCCTGGACCTTGTCGCAGTTCTGGTGCGAGGCGGACACCTCGGTGCTGTCCCCCAGCAAGGCGCGATAGGCCGCAGCGGTGTCAATCTGCCCGCGCTGACCGCGAGCGGCGTGAATCCGTGGGTCGAACGGCGAGCGCGAACCCAGCACCGCTTCCACCGTGAGGCCACCGCACACCAGGGCACCGGCGAACAGGTCTTCACCTTCGAACAGGCCACGCAGGGCGAACGCGGTGGACACCTGGGTGCCGTTGAGCAGCGCCAGGCCTTCCTTGGCGGCCAGGGTCAGCGGCTTGAGACCGGCGACTTCCAGGGCCGCGGTCGCTTCCAGCCACTGGCCCTTGTAGCGCGCCTTGCCCTCGCCCAGCAGCACCAGGGACATATGAGCCAGAGGCGCCAGGTCGCCGGAAGCGCCCACCGAGCCCTTGAGCGGGATATGCGGATAGACCTCGGCATTGATCAGGGCGATCAGGGCATCGATCACCTGACGGCGGATGCCGGAGAAACCGCGGCTCAGGCTGTTGACCTTGAGCACCATGATCAGGCGCACCAGGTCATCGCTGATGGGCTCACCGACGCCGGCGGCATGGGACAGCACCAGGGAGCGCTGGAGGTTTTCCAGGTCGGCGCTGGCGATGCGGGTCGAGGCCAGCAGGCCAAAACCGGTGTTGATCCCGTAGGCGGTGCGGTTCTCGGCGAGGATTTGCTCGACACAAGCGACGCTGGCGTCGATCTGCGCCGAGGCGCTGTCATCCAGGGTCAGGGTCAGCGGCTGCTGATAGATGGCCCGCAGTTGGGCCAGGGTCAGTTGGCCGGGAATCAGGTTAAGCGCAGTCACATTCATGCTCCTTTTGAGAGTTTTGTAATAACTACCAGTCGCTCCGGAAGCTTCCGTTATCCGTCGTCATTCGCGGTTTTGCACGAGTGACGCCTTGGCACGCTGGTGATGGAAAAAACGGTTTATTGCACCTTGGAAAAACGTTTGTGCAGCAGCTCCGGATCCCTGAGCAGAGCCGCTGCGCTGGCAATGTCCGGCGCCAGCCAACGGTCCTGGTCATAAGCCGGGACCCGCTCGCGCAACAGGCACCAGGCGATACCGGTGCCGGTGCCGAAGCGCTGCGCCTTGAGAAATTCGAAAGCCTGGGCCGCCAGCAGGTACTCGATGGCGAGGATCTGGGTGCAGTTCTCCAGTACCTGATGCAGCTTCAGGGCGGCATTGGTGCCCAGGCTCAGGTGGTCTTCCTGCAGGCCCGAGGTCACGTAGTTGTCCAGCACCGCCGGCTGTGCCAGTTGACGGTTCTGGGCACACAGCGAGGCCGCTACGTATTGCACGATCATCATTCCGGAGTTGACCCCGGGCTCGCTCACCAGGAACGCCGGCAAGCCGCTGACATGAGGGTTGATCAAGCGGTCCAGGCGACGTTCGGCAATGGCGCCGATCTCGGCCATGGCGATGGCCAGCAGGTCCGCCGCCAGCGCCACCGATTGCCCGTGGGGGTTGGCCTGGGACACCACGCGGTACTGCTGCGGGGTGCCCAGCAGCAACGGGTTGTCGGTAGCTGCATTGAGTTCGGTTTCCACCTGCCTGGCGGCGTGAGCCAGTTGATCCCGGGCTGCGCCGTGCACCTGGGGAATGGAGCGGATGCTCAAGGCGTCCTGGGTACGGATGCCGCGGCTGGCGGCGATGACTTCACTGCCGTCGAGCAAGGCCCGCAGGTTGCTGCCCACCACCTGCATGCCGGGGTGCGCCTTGAGGGCAATGATCTGGGCATCGAAGGCGTCGATCTGGCCGCGCTGAGCCTCGAAACTCATGGCACCGATCACATCGGCCCACTGCAGCAGGCGGCTGGCGTCGGCCAGGGCCAGGCAACTCAGGCCGGTCATGCACGGCGTGCCGTTGACCAGGCACAAGCCATCCTTGGCCCCCAGTTGCACCGGCTGCAGCCCCTCTTCGGCCAGGGCCTGTTCGGCGCTGACAACACGACCGCGATAGCTGACCTGACCGACGCCCAGCAAGGCGATGCCAATGTGGGCCATATGGGTCAGGTAACCCACCGAGCCCTGGGACGGTACTTGGGGGGTGATGCCGCGATTGAGCAGGGCCAGCAGCGCCTCGACCACCTGGCGGTGGATGCCGGATTTGCCATGGCTGTAGTTGATGATGGCGGCACAAAGGATCGCCCGGGTCTGCTCATCGGCCAAGGCCGGGCCCACGCCGCAGGCATGGCTGAGCAAGGTGTTGCGCGACAGCTGGCTGAGTTGCTCACCGGCCAGCACCACGTTGCACAAGGCGCCAAGCCCCGTGCTGATGCCATAGGCGCGCTCGCCACTGTCCACCACCTGGCGGACGATGGCCTGGGCATTGTCGATACGCGCCCAGGCCTGGGCCGACAGTTCAAGCTGCGCGCCATGACGGGCGACGGCGACTACATCCTGCCAACCCAGGGGGGCGTCGGCGATAACGATTTTTTCAGCCTGGGACATCGGAGACCTCTTCTTGCAAACCTTGGGTTGTCTGCCGCTTTGCCGGACCTTTGGCCGGCCAGCCGGCTCCTAGACGGTGGCGGCACGACGCTGGACGAAACGGTCGACGTACTCGTCCGCCGGCGAATGCAGGATCTCCTTCGGCGTACCCACCTGGATCAGGCGGCCGTCCTTGAGGATCGCGATGCGGTTGCCGATGCGCACGGCCTCGTCCAGATCGTGAGTGATGAAGACGATGGTCTTGTGCAGGGTCTTCTGCAGCTCCAGCAACTGGTCCTGCATCTCGGCGCGAATCAGCGGGTCCAGGGCGCTGAAGGCTTCATCCATGAGGATGATGTCGGTGTCCGCGGCCAGGGCCCGGGCCAGGCCGACCCGCTGGCGCATGCCGCCGGACAGCTGGTGCGGGTACTTCTTCTCATAGCCCTTGAGGCCCACGGTGTTGATCCAGTGCAGGGCCCGTTCGGCGCACAGTGCCTTGCTCTCGCCACGCACCTTGAGGCCATAGGCGACGTTGTCCTGCACATTGCGGTGGGGCAGCAGGCCGAAGCTCTGGAACACCATGCTGATCTTGTGCCGGCGGAATTGGCGCAGGGCCTCCATGTCGTATTGCAGGATGTCTTCGCCGTCCACCAGGATCGCGCCGCTGGTGGGGTCGATCAGACGGTTGAAGTGGCGCACCAGGGTCGACTTGCCGGAACCGGACAGGCCCATGATGACGAAGATCTCACCGGTGCCGATGCTCAGCGACAGGTCATTGACCCCCACCACGCAGCCGGTCTGGGCCAGCACCTGATCCTTGCTCTGGCCCTGGCGGATCATCGCCAAGGCATCAGAGGGGCGGTTGCCGAATATCTTGAAGACGTTCCTGACTTCGATCTTGCTCACGGCAACACTGCTCATTTGCTCACCTCATGACGTGGACGACCGTAGGCCTGGGTAATGCGGTCGATCACCACCGCCAGAATCACGATCGCCAATCCCGCTTCCAGGCCACGCCCGACGTTGAGGGTCTGGATGCCCACCAGCACGTCCTCGCCCAGGCCGCGGGCGCCGATCATCGAGGCGATCACCACCATCGACAGGGCCATCATGGTGGTCTGGTTGATCCCGGCCATGATGCTCGGCAGGGCCAGAGGCAGTTGCACACCGAACAGCTGCTGCCAGCGGTTGGCGCCAAAGGCGTTGATCGCCTCCATCACCTCGCCGTCCACCTGGCGGATCCCCAGGTCGGTGAGACGGATCAGCGGCGGCGCAGCGTAGATCACCGTGGCGAAGATCGCCGGCACCTTGCCCAGGCCGAACAGCATCAGCACCGGGATCAGGTACACGAAGCTGGGCATGGTCTGCATGATGTCCAGCAGCGGCATCAGCACCGAGCGCAAGCGGTTGCTGCGGGCCGAAAGAATCCCCAGGGGGATGCCGATCAACACCGAGATCAGCGTGGCCACCAGCATCAGGGCCAGGGTCTGCATCAGCTTGTCCCACAGGCCGACGGCGCCCACCAGGAACAGCAGGCCGACGATCACCGCCGTGGTCAGCAGCTTGCGGGTCGCATGCCAGGCGATGCCGCCGACAATCGCCAGCATCAGCCACCAGGGCGCCAGGCGCAGCAGGCCCTCCAGGTTGACGATGGCCCACAGCAGGGTGTCGGAGATATGCCGGAACACATCGCCGTAGTTGGTCACCAGGGCGTCGACCCAGCCATTGACCCAGTCGGCGATGGAAAAAGTGAAGCGGTCTGGAAACATAAGAAATTCTCGATCAAAGGAGGTTGTGGTCCGGCTTCCGGCGGTGCTTGCGAACCGCCGGAAAGGCTCGACCTACAAGGCCGCGTCGATTT
The DNA here is from genome assembly GCF_001547915.1 of Pseudomonas sp. St29. Taxonomy (NCBI): domain Bacteria; kingdom Pseudomonadati; phylum Pseudomonadota; class Gammaproteobacteria; order Pseudomonadales; family Pseudomonadaceae; genus Pseudomonas; species Pseudomonas sp. St29. The sequence goes on along the minus strand of NZ_AP014628.1, from coordinate 445,190 downwards.
TCCTGGCCGCGTCTTCGCTGACCCATGGATGCCAGACTTCAGGATGTTCCTTGAGAAAGAGTTTCGCCAGTTTCGGCGACTCGATGCGTTCGCGGGTCATCCGCGCCAGATTCTGATTGAGCAGGTCGATGGGCAGGTTGGCCTTTTCCAGCACCGCCACCAGTTCCGGGGCCTCGTCGTGGAAGGTCCTGGACAGGCCGACCTTGATGCTCACGCTCTTGTCGACGCCGGGTTTCTCCTCCAGCTTGACCAGGTCCACCTGGCCCATCAGCGGCGTCGGCGACCAGTAGTAGAAGAGGATCGGCTCGCCACGCTTGTAGCTCGACAGCACCGCCGCATCCAGGGCCGGGCCGGTGCCCGGACGGAAGTTGGTGTAGCGGCTTTCCAGGCCGTAGCTCTTGAGCATCTCGCTGTTGTCCAGCTCGCAGGTCCAGCCCGCCGGGCAGTTGTAGAAGCGGCCCTTGCCCGGTTCTTCCGGGTCCTTGAACAGGCTGGCGTACTGGCCCAGGTCGGCGATGTTTTTCAGGTTTGGCGCCTTGGCTTCGAGCTTGCGCTTGGCGTCGCCCTCGATCACATAGCGCGGCACGTACCAGCCTTCGACGGCTCCCACCACCGGCGCGCCGACGCCCACCACCTTGCCGGCCTTCTCGGCCTTGTTCCACACCTCGCTGCGGCCCACCCACTCTTCGGCGAAGACCTGGATGTCATTGCTGCCCAGGGCGTTTTCCATGGTGATGGAGTTGCCCGGCAGGCTGTCGGTCTTGCAGTCGTAGCCCTTCTCCAGGACGAACTGCAGGACGTCGGTCAGCAACATGCCGCTTTCCCAGTTCAGGCCGGCGAACTTCACCGGTTTGCCCGACTCGCACCAGCCGGCCGCCTGGGCGCCGGAAGCGGCCAGCAAGCCCATGGACAGCAACGTGGTCAGCAGGGTCTTATGCATTTTCATTGTGTGACGCTCCTAATCATAAGTTGGCTTACGGCAGTTAAGAGGCATCCAGCCCTGTCCACGTCCCGTCAAGACTCACACCGCTGCAGCGCGGCCGGTCCCACTCAGTTCTTGTTCGATCGGCGCACCCTGCTCTTGCGGCAGGATCAGGTGCTCGGGCACCGCGCCATGCCACTTCTTCGCGCACATGTAGTACAACGCCGCCGGCACCAGCAGGCCGATGATCCAGGAGATATCGGTATCGCCCAGACTCGCCACCAGGGGGCCGGTATAGAAGTGGGTGGAAATGAACGGCATCTGGATCAGCACGCCGAACACATAAATAGTGATGCCCATGACATTCCAGCGACCGTAGCGACCGTCCGGGTTGGACAGTGCCGGGATGTCATAGCGCTCCTTGGTGATGCAGTAGAAATCCACCAGGTTGATCGCGCTCCAGGGCGTGAAGAACGCCAGCAGGAACAGGATGAAAGACTTGAAGGCGCCGAGGAACGAGTGCTGGCCCAGCAGTGCGATCAGGGTCGCGGTGCCGACAATCAGCAACACCGCGATCAGCCGCTGCAAGCGCGTCACTTTCAGCTCGCCGCGAAAGCCGCTGATGATGGTGGCGATGCACATGAAGCTGCCGTAGGAGTTCAGCGTCGAGATGGTCACCTTGCCGAAAGCGATGCTGAAATAGAGCATCGCGGCAATGGCGCCGCTACCGCCCAGGCCGACGATGTAGGCCACTTCACGACCGGCGAACTGGCCCTGGGACAGGGCCGCGGCGAACACGCCGAGCACCATCGCCACCTGGGCACCGATCACCGAGCCTGCGCCAGCGGCGAAGAACGTCTTCAACGGCGACGTCTTGCTCGGCAGGTAGCGCGAATAGTCGGCCACGTAGGGGCCGAACGCGATCTGCCAGGACGCGGCCAACGACACCGCCAGGAGGAAGCTGCTCCAGCTGAAGTGCCGAATCGCCAGCAAGGCGCTGACATCGGTCTGCTCCAGCAGCCGACTGAACAGATAGAAGAAGGCGACCACGCCGATCACGCTGGCGACCCGGCCGATGTAGTGGATCACCCGATAACCGAGCACAGTGACCAGCACAATGACGCTGGCGAAGATCAGGATGCCGAGACTGTCGCTGACACCGAACATCTGGCCCAGCGCCTGGCCGGACAGCACCGTACCGGTTGCGGTGAACCCCAGGTACATCAGGCACACCAGCACCATCGGGATGGCGGCGCCATAGACGCCGAACTGCACCCGGCTGGAAATCATCTGCGGCAGGCCGAGCCTCGGCCCTTGCGCCGCATGCAGCGCCATCACTGCGCCGCCCAGCAGTTGCCCGATCAACAGACCGATCAATGACCAGAACACATCGCCGCCCAGCACCACCGCCAGAGCGCCGGTGACGATCGCCGTGATCTGCAGGTTGGCACCCAGCCACAGGGTGAACTGGCTCAGTAGACGACCGTGTCTTTCCGCTTCCGGGATGTAGTCGATCGAACGCCTTTCGATCAACGGTTTGTTGTTGGCACGATCATTCGCTAAAGCCATGGACGTCAAACCTCTATGGGCACTACTGACGATATCCACTGTAGAAGCGAGCTTGCTCGCGAGGCGGTGCATCTGATGCCGCGCGGTGCTTGCTTCGCCAGCAAGCTGGCTCCTACAGGGAGAGTGGGTGAACCGACGCTCCGGTTACTTGCCGGTGATCATCGGCAGGTTCAGGCCCTGTTCCTTGGCGCAGTCGATGGCGATCTGGTAACCGGCGTCGGCATGGCGCATGACCCCGGTGGCCGGATCGTTGTGCAGTACCCGGGCAATCCGCTCGGCCGCTTCGTCGGTGCCGTCGCAGACGATGACCATCCCCGAATGCTGGGAGAAGCCCATGCCGACACCGCCACCGTGGTGCAGGGAAACCCAGGTCGCACCGCTGGCGGTGTTCAACAGGGCGTTGAGCAGCGGCCAGTCGGACACGGCGTCGGAGCCGTCCTGCATGGATTCGGTTTCACGGTTCGGGCTGGCCACGGAGCCGGAGTCCAGGTGGTCGCGACCGATGACGATCGGCGCCGACAGCTCGCCGCTGCGGACCATCTCGTTGAACGCCAGGCCGAGCTTGGCGCGCTGGCCCAGGCCGACCCAGCAGATCCGCGCCGGCAGGCCCTGGAAGCTGATGCGCTCGCGGGCCATGTCCAGCCAGTTGTGCAGGTGGGCATCGTCAGGGATCAGTTCCTTGACCTTGGCGTCGGTCTTGTAGATGTCCTGCGGGTCGCCCGACAGCGCCGCCCAGCGGAATGGACCAACGCCACGGCAGAACAGCGGACGGATGTAGGCCGGCACGAACCCCGGGAAGTCGAAGGCATTCTCGACGCCCTCTTCCTGGGCCATCTGGCGGATGTTGTTGCCGTAGTCGAAGGTCGGGACGCCCATCTTCTGGAAGGCCAGCATGGCTTTGACGTGTTCGGCCATCGACTGCTTGGCGGCCTTGATCACGGCAGCCGGCTCGGTCTTGGCGCGGTCGCGGTACTGCTCCCAGGTCCAGCCCTTGGGCAGGTAGCCGTTGAGCGGGTCGTGGGCGCTGGTCTGGTCGGTGACCATGTCCGGACGCACGCCGCGACGCACCAGTTCCGGCAGGATTTCGGCAGCGTTACCGCACAGGGCAATGGAGATCGCGCGGCCTTCGGCGGTGTATTTCTTGATCCGTGCCAGGGCGTCGTCCAGGTCGGTGGCCTGTTCGTCGACGTAGCGGGTCTTGAGGCGGAAGTCGATGCTGGTCTGCTGGCACTCGATGTTCAGCGAGCAGGCCCCGGCCAGGGTTGCGGCCAGCGGTTGCGCGCCGCCCATGCCACCCAGGCCGGCGGTCAGGACCCAGCGGCCCTTGAGGTTGGAGTCGTAATGCTGGCGACCGGCTTCGACGAAGGTTTCATAAGTGCCCTGGACGATGCCCTGGCTACCGATGTAGATCCAGCTGCCGGCGGTCATCTGGCCGTACATGGCCAGGCCCTTGGCGTCCAGCTCGTTGAAGTGCTCCCAACTGGCCCAGTGCGGCACCAGGTTGGAGTTGGCGATCAGCACCCGTGGCGCGTTGCTGTGGGTCTTGAACACACCCACCGGCTTGCCGGACTGCACCAGCAGGGTTTCGTCGTCATTCAGCTGGGTCAGGGCGTCCACGATCTTGTCGTAGCACTCCCAGTTGCGCGCGGCGCGACCAATGCCACCATAGACCACCAGTTCCTTGGGGTTCTCGGCAACTTCCGGATCGAGGTTGTTCATCAGCATGCGCAGCGGCGCTTCGGTCAGCCAGCTCTTGGCGGTCAGCTTGTTGCCACGTGCGGCACGGATTTCGACGTTGCGGAATTTGGTGGGTTTGCTGTCAGTCACGGAAAAACTCCTCGGCGATGAGTCCAAGGTGCGAAGAGGATTCCATCGACTCTTACGCACACATATTTACTTGTACATACAAGCATATGCAATCAAGCGGCCAACTTGCATGAGACATCCCTGAAAAGCCCGTGGATAAAACCGCGGGCCTTGTGGAACAAGGCTTTCAAACAAGCGAGTTTTTTCGAGAAGAGGATTTTGCTCAGCCGCCAGGCTGTTACCCAACAGCGGTTTTGCGCTGTCCTGGGGCGTTCGGTAACAAATGGGTGCGCGGGAGACATCGCCCCGACCGGAAAAGATGCGCCGCACACACCAGTGCCGCGGACCAGCATCCGAGGGGCATCGAAGGGAAGCTATAAGGAGGGGAAACCTGTAGCCGTCGCGGTCCGTATCCCGGACTGCGACGGCCCATGGACATCAGCGGGCGGTGAGCTCGATGACGCAGCAGCGTCCGTCGGTGGCGATCTCCAGTACTCCGGCATTGCCATCCAGACGCAGGCAATCGTAACGACCCAGGGCCTGCAACGGGCTGCTGCCCGTGTCCACCCAGGCTTGCTCGGCGGCACTGAACACCAGCACGGTGTGGGCCTGGGTAAAGAAGCGCTGCTGACCATCGAGCCACTGCAAACGAGCGGCATAACGCTCAGGGCAGTAAATCAGGTTGAAGTCGCGGATCGCCCCGTCCAGCAGTGCGCAGCTCACCTGGCTGGCGCCACTGAAGGCGAAGGGGTCCAGCGGCAGCAACGGCCGCACGGCCTGACCATCCACCGTCAGTTGCATGCCCGCGCCTTGCAGCACGGTGATGATCCGCTGATAACCGGCAAAGCTGGAGAAGCCGCCGGACTCGCCAATGTCGGCAATCGACAGGCGCCAGCCAAAGCCTTCCAGGCCGGTGCCGGCGTCACGGGTGATTTCTTCGGTGCTGCCGCCGCCGTTTTTCCAGGGCATGCGCGGGTAGTCGGCGGCGCGTAACAGAGTGGACTGGATCATTTGTGAAAGCGTCCTTCCAGACGATGACGGGAGCCGGGGTGGATCAAGCGGGCAGCGGTCACCGGCTGACGTCCGGACCAGGTGCGACGGCGAATCAGCAGGCACGGCTCGCCGCGCTCGATCTGCAGCAGCCGGCACTCCTCGGGCTCGGCGAGGATCGCCTCGACCACATGCTCGCCCTCGGTCAGCGGCGCCACCTGGGACAGGTAGGCGTAAGGGGTTTGCAGGGTGAAGTCCTGCTTGAGGTACTCCGGCGCCACCAGGGCGTTGACGAAGCGATCCTCGATCTGCACCGGGATGTCGTTCTCGAAATGCACGATCAGCGAGTGGAAGACCTTCTGCCCTTCACGCATGTCCAGGGCCAGGGCACGCTCGGAGCCGGCGGCCTCTTCACCCAGGGTGATGACCTGGCAGGTGTGGCGATGACCGCGGGAAGCGATCTCGTCGGCAATGTTGTGCACTTCGAACAGGGCCGACTGGCTCTTGGGCTCGGCGACGAAAGTGCCCACGCCCTGCATGCGCACCAGCATGCCTTCGGCGGTCATCTCACGCAGCGCGCGGTTGATGGTCATGCGGCTGAAACCCAGCTGGTTGACCAGCTCGCTTTCCGAGGGAACCCGGTAATGCGGTGGCCAGTTTCCGCTCTCGATCTGCTGGGTGATCATCTGTTTGACGCGGGCATACAAGGGCGCCGGACTATCGCCCAGATGGGCAGCCAGCGGCGATTTGGCAGGCGGAGTCGGCACAGGAAATCCTTGTTGAGGAAAAAAGGTGACTAGCTTGCCGGAGTTTACCGGGCAGGCAAACGTCTGTATATGTATATACAAATAACACACGATGGGGTGCTTGAACCATGTCCGCCTTCTTCGCCGAACGCGCGCTGCTGCCTGATGGATGGGCCAACCATGTACGTCTTGAAGTCAGCCCCGATGGCCTGTTGACACAGATCCAGGCCAACGCCAGCGCCGAAGGTGCACAACGGCTCAAGGGCCCGCTGCTGCCCGGCATGCCCAACCTGCACTCCCACGCGTTCCAGCGGGCCATGGCCGGGCTGGCGGAAGTGGCCGGCAACCCCAACGACAGCTTCTGGACCTGGCGCGACCTGATGTACCGCCTGGTGGGCAAGATCAGCCCCGAACAGCTGGAGATCATCGCCCGCCAGCTGTACATCGAAATGCTCAAGGCCGGCTACACCTCGGTGGCCGAATTTCATTACGTGCACCACGACAGCGATGGCCGGCCCTACGCCGACCCTGCCGAGTTGTCCCGACGCATCAGCCAGGCGGCCGCCGCCAGCGGCATCGGCCTGACCCTGCTACCCGTGCTCTACAGCCACTCGGGCTTTGGTGGCCAAGCGCCGAATGACGGCCAGCGCCGCTTCATCAACAGCACGGAAAACTACCTCCAGCTGCAACAGCGCCTGCAACCCGTGCTGGCGCAACAGGCCAACCAGCAACTGGGCCTGTGCTTCCACTCGTTGCGCGCAGTCACGCCCCAGCAGATCAGCGAAGTGCTGGCCGCCAGCGACCGCCAGTGTCCGGTGCATATCCACATCGCCGAGCAACAGAAGGAAGTTGACGACTGCCTGGCCTGGAGCGGACGCCGTCCCCTGCAATGGCTGTACGAAAACGTCGCGGTGGACCAGCGCTGGTGCCTGGTTCACGCCACTCACGCCAACCCGGAAGAAGTCAGCCTCATGGCCAAGAGCCGGGCCATTGCCGGCCTGTGCCTGACCACCGAAGCCAACCTGGGGGACGGCATCTTCCCGGCCGTGGATTTCCTCGCGCAAGGCGGGCGCCTGGGCATCGGCTCCGACAGCCATGTTTCGCTGAGCGTGGTGGAAGAGCTGCGCTGGCTGGAATACGGCCAGCGTCTGCGGGATCAACGGCGCAACCGCCTGTACCGCGCCAACCAGCCCATGGTAGGCCGGACCTTGTACGACGCCGCGCTGGACGGCGGCGCCCAGGCCCTGGGGCAAGACATGGGCGCCCTGGCCGTGGGCAAGCGTGCCGACTGGCTGGTGCTGGATGGCAACGACCCCTACCTGGCCACGGCCGAGGGCGATGGCATTCTCAACCGCTGGCTGTTTGCCGGTGGCGACCGTCAGGTGCGGGATGTGATGGTGGGTGGCCAGTGGGTGGTGCGCGACGGACACCATGGCGCCGAAGAAGACAGCAGCCGCGCCTTCACCCAGGTCCTGCGCGACCTGCTCAACTGACCCATAGGCACAGGAGCCGGCTTGCCGGCGAAAGCGTCCATGAAAGCGCCTTCGCCGGCAAGCCGGCTCCTACAGGTCTACTTCGAGGTCTTGGCCATGGCCGAGTCCGACACCCGCCAGATCAATCGCGTGGTGTCATAACCCTGCTGACGCGCCCTGCTCAGCAACTCTTCGCGCACCGTCTCGTTGACCTCGGGCGTGCGCGACAGCAACCACAGGTAGCGCCGGTTGGGGTTGCCGACAATCGCGGTCTTGTAGTCATCGCTGACATACAGCACCCAGTAGTCGCCCTTGGTCGCTCCCGGCAGCAGCCGCGAGAACCAGTTATCGAACTCGACCCACAGCTTGTCGGTCTTGCCCGGCACCTGAGGCGTGGCGGTACCCCGGGCCTCTTCCCACTTCCACTCCGGGGTCAGGCAGCGATTGAGCACCGCCACGTTGCCCTCTGGCAACAGGGTGTAACGCGCCTCGGATTGCGCGCAGTTACGCTGGAAATACATCGGCAACCGCGCCAGCTCGTACCAGGTCCCCTGGTAACGCTTGAGATCGACATGGTTGACAGTCTTGGGCGCCAGCGAATCGTCCCGGGACGTGGCGCAGCCGGCCAAGAGCAGGCCGACCAGAAGAGTGAAAACAAAACGCATCATTATTTTTCTCCCGTGGGCCCGAGGCCCCGGTTCTTACTTCAGGCCTTGCCCGGAAAACATCAGCACCTTGTCACCGGCATACTGCACGCTGATAAAGCTGTTCTTGTCGCCCCAGGTGCAACTGGACATACCCAGCGCGCCCGAACAGTCGGTCGGCTTACCCAGGAGTTGTTCGACCTCGGCCTTGGGCATGCCCGCCGAGAGTTTGGAATAGTTTTCCTGATTGACCTTGCTGCACGCGGCCAGCAGCACGCAGAAGGACAACAGAGCGAGAGAACGCAGGGACATGGTGAACTCCTGGACGAAGGGGGGAAGGCCTGTCAGCCAACCAGAAGCTTAGAAGAGAAAACCCCCTTCTGGTTCCCCGCGCGACCGGGTATTTATTGCCCGGCGAGCGAGGCATTTTCCCGGCAAATCAAGCACCTTTTCACCCGGCCCTGCAGTTCGTCGGTTTTCCCCGCCCGCTCCTCATCTTCCTTGATGGCCAGTCGACATAACTGCAGCGCAAAACCTTCCACTGTGGCAAATTGACGCCCCCTCGTTGACCAGCCCATCGCGGTAGTTCACTTAATGACCAGAAACATGAAGTTCAGCCACAAGATCCTGCTCGCCGCCGCCCTGGTGGTGGCCGTCGCGTTCGCCTGTTTTATTCTGTTCAACGACTACCGACAGCGCGAAGCCCTGCGCAATAGCACCGAGTCAACCATGCAGGACCTGGGCAGCCTGACCACCAGCAATATCCAGACCTGGCTGGAAAGCCGCATCCAGCTCCTGCAGTCTCTGGCCCAGCAGATTGCCGTGGACGGCAGCGGCGCCGAGAGCCTGAAACGCAGCGTCGGCCTGCCCGCCTACACCGGCAACTTCCAGCTCAGCTACTTCGGCGGCCAGGACGGCGTGATGTTTTCGGTGCCGGCCGGCAATCGCGCCGCCGACTACGACCCCCGCGCCCGCGGCTGGTACAAGGCGGCCACCGGCGCGCAACGGACCATCGTCACCGAACCCTACATCGCCGCTTCGTCCGGCAAGCTGGTGATCACCGTGGCCACCCCGGTGCAGCATCAGAACCAGATGATCGGCGTTGCCGGCGCCGACATCGATCTGTCGAGCATCAGCGCCATCATCAACTCGCTGAACTTCGGCGGTCATGGCCAGGCCTTCATCGTCAGCGCCGATGGCAAGATCCTGATCCACCCCGACAGCAAGCTGGTGCTCAAGAGTCTCGCCGAGGCCTACCCCGCGGGCGCCCCGAGCATCAGCCCCGGGCTGAAAGAAGTGCAGCTCAATGGCAAGACCCAGTTGATCTCCTTCACCCATGTCAACGGCGTGCCTTCGGCCGACTGGTACGTGGCCCTGGTCCTGGACAAGGACACCGCCTTCGCCGTGCTCAGTGAATTTCGCACCTCGGCGATCATCGCCATGCTGATTGCGGTGGTGATCATCATCAGTCTGCTGGGCATGCTGATCCGCATGCTGATGCAGCCGCTGCACGTGATGGGCCGGGCCATGCACGACATCGCCGAAGGCGAAGGCGACCTGACCAAGCGCCTGGTGATCCATGGCCACGATGAATTCGGCACCCTGGGGCTGTCGTTCAACCGTTTCGTCGAACGCATCCACAGCTCGATCCGCGAAGTGTCCTCGGCCACCGGCCAGGTCAACGAAGTGGCCCTGCGCGTAGTCGCCGCCTCCAACTCGTCGATGTTCAACTCCGACCAACAGGCTTCGCGCACCAGCAGCGTAGCCGCGGCCATCAACCAGTTGGGCGCGGCCGCCCAGGAAATCGCCCAGAACGCCGCCCTCGCCTCGCAGCACTCCAGCGAGGCCCGCAGCCTGGCGCAAGACGGCCAGCAAGTGGTGGATCAGACCATCGCCGCCATGCATCAGCTGTCGGCGAAGATCAGCAGCTCCTGCGACAACATCGAGACGCTCAACAGCAATACGGTGAACATCGGGCAGATCCTTGAGGTGATCACCAGCATCTCTCAGCAGACCAATCTGCTGGCCCTCAACGCCGCCATTGAAGCGGCCCGCGCCGGTGAGGCCGGGCGCGGCTTCGCGGTGGTGGCGGACGAGGTGCGCAACCTCGCCCACCGTACCCAGGATTCGGCGCAGCAAGTGCAGAAAATGATCGAGGAGCTGCAAGTGGGCGCCCGTGAAGCGGTGGGCACCATGACCGAAAGCCAGCGCGAGAGCGAAAGCAGCGTCGGCATCGCCAACCAGGCCGGCGAACGCCTGGGCAGCGTGACCCAACGCATCGGCGAGATCGATGGCATGAACCAGTCGGTGGCCACCGCCACCGAGGAACAGACCGCGGTGGTGGAGTCGATCAATGTCGACATCACCGAAATCAACACCCTGAATCAGGAAGGGGTGGAAAACCTGCAAGCCACCCTGCGTGCCTGCGCCGACCTGGAACAACAGGCCAAGCGCCTGCAGCATCTGGTGGGCAGCTTCCGTATCTGAGGAGCAGCTTCGCCGGCAGCCGGCTCCTACCACTCTTGCGTAGGAGCCGGCTTGCCGGCGAAAGCGCGCTTAAAAACGCGAACCAGGCTCGCGCAGGAAGGCCAGTTCCTCGGCAGTGGATTCACGGCCGAGGATGGCGTTGCGATGGGGGAAGCGCCCGAAGCGGGCAATGACCTTCTGGTGCCGCTCGGCGTAGTCCAGGTGATCGGCGAATACCGGACGATCATCCTCGGGCTGTTCGTCATGCAGAGCAGCAAAGCGCGAAACCCCTTCGTTCTGCACCGCCAGGTGCTCGCAATGCTCGAACACCAGGTAGATGAAGCAGCGCTGCATGGCCGGCAGGCGCCGGTCAAAATCCGCGGCGATGCCTTGCGCCACCAGTGCCTGGGCACGGGCGTCGCCAGAGAATGCCTTGGGGGTGTCGCGGTAGATCATGCGCGGTAACTGATCGAGCAGCAGCACCAGGGCCAGCCAACCTTGGGGACTTTGCGTCCACTCGGTCAATCCGCCGGCCAGTGCCTGCTCCACCAGACCCGCAAAGCGCTGGCGCGCTTCGAGGTCCTGGCTGTCGCGCTTGCCGAACCACAGCCGGCCCTTGGCAGCGACAATCTCCGCCGGCTTTTCGGCTGAGCCGAACCACCAATCAAGCAGAGGCTGCCAGGGCGCGGCCATGTCTTACTCCTTGTGGTAGCCCGTCACGCGAGCCACTTCTTCTTTCGAGCCGAGGAATACCGCAACACGCTGGTGCAGGCCTTCAGGCTGAATGTCGAGGATGCGCTGGTGACCGTCGGTGGAAGAACCGCCGGCCTGCTCGATGAGGAAGGACATCGGATTGGCTTCGTACATCAGGCGCAGTTTGCCCGGCTTCTCCGGCTCGCGGCTGTCGCGTGGGTACATGAACAGGCCGCCACGGGTCAGGATACGGTGCACGTCGGCAACCATCGCCGCGACCCAGCGCATGTTGTAGTTCTTTTTCAGCGGACCGGTATCGCCGGCCAGCAGCTCGTCCACGTAGCGCTTGACCGGGGCTTCCCAGTGACGCTCGTTGGACATGTTGATGGCGAATTCCTGGGTGGATTCCGGAATCTTGATGTCTTCGTGGGTCAGCACGAAGCTGCCCATCTCACGATCCAGGGTGAAGCCCTTGACGCCGTGGCCCAGGGTCAGGATCAGCATGGTCTGTGGACCGTAGATGGCGTAACCGGCAGCGACCTGCTGGGTGCCCGGCTGCAGAAAGGCCTTTTCGTTCAAGGCTTCGTTCTGGCTCAGGTACTCGTTCGGGCAGCGCAGCACGGAGAAGATGGTGCCGACCGGGGCGTTGATGTCGATGTTCGACGAACCGTCCAGCGGGTCGAATACCAGCAGGTAGGCGCCTTTGGGGTATTTGCCGGGAATCTGGTAGGCATTGTCCATTTCCTCGGACGCCATGCCGGCCAGGTGACCGCCCCATTCGTTGGCTTCCAGGAGAATCTCGTTGGAGATCACATCGAGCTTCTTCTGCACTTCGCCCTGCACGTTTTCCGTGCCCATGCTGCCCAGGACACCACCCAGGGCGCCTTTGGACACGGCGTGGCTGATCTCCTTGCAAGCACGCGCCACCACTTCGATCAGGAAGCGCAGATCGGCAGGAGTGTTGTTGCTGCGGGTCTGCTCAATCAAATAGCGACTCAGGGTAACGCGGGACATGGACGGCTCCGGAGGAATGGGGGAGGTTGAAAACCCGCGCAGTTTAACGCGAGTCGGGGCGCATTTCCTCCTCTCAGACAGGGAACTGCCAGATAGAGTTCAGGCAGCGGTTTTCAGCGTAGACGGATTTGTCGCGAGGGCACTTGCCCCCGCCACAGTGATCAGGATTTGGCCGCCGGTTTGCGCAGCAGGCTCACCGCCATCCCGGCCAGGGCCAGCACCCCCAGCAGCAGCACGGCCCACAGGCCGATCTTCTTCCAGTCCGGCCCCACGGCCGCGGCGCCGGTGGGTGCCGTGGCCGCGACTGGCGTCAACGGCGCCGCGCCCTCGACCTTGGCCTGGCCCAGTTCCTTGAGGCGCTGCGGGCTGTAATCGGGAATCAGCGTGGTCAGCGGCAGGTTGGCCGCCACCGCGCTCGGGTTGCCCAGCGCCAGCGTGTAAGGCCCGGCGCCCCGGGCCAGGAACACCAGTTGCGTGCCGCGCACGGCAAACGCCAGGGTCGGCGCCTCGGCCCCCAGGCCGCCGCCACGCTCGTCCACCGTCAGTTTCAACTGTTGCACGGTCTGCCCTGGCAGTTGCAGTTCGTTCTGCTGCACGTCCTGGCCATTCTGAGTCAGGCGGTACAGCAGGCCGTTATTCAGGGTCTGCCAGGGCAGGCTGCTGTCACGGCGGCCATACAGGGTCGCCGGTGCCAGCGTGTTGGCCTCCTTGAGGTCGATGCGCACCCGCTCGACATTCAGCCCCATGGGCAGTTGCCAGGTGTATTCGCCGGCCTTGGCGGCGGTGCCGCGCAGGGGCTGGGACCACACCAGCGGCGACGGCAGGCTGGTAGTGCTGCTGCTCTGCAGTTGCGCCGAGGTCAGCACCGGCGCCGATTGCGGGGTGTTCCACAGCAGGCGCAGGTAGCGCGCCGACTGCCCGGGCAAGGCCACTTCATGCTGCTCGATCCGCTCGTCGGCAAATGACAGGCGCGCCACCTGGCCGTCCCCCCAGGATTGCCAGTGCTGCAGGTCGTCGCTGGCCTCGATGCTGAAACGCTGGAAACCGTCGCGCTCGCTGGTCCAGTCCAGCAGCAGTTGCTGCAGCGGGGCCTTGATGCCACTGGCATCGAGCAGCCAGCCGCGCAGCACTTCCTCGCCCGCCTCCAACTGCGTGGCCGGCTGCACCTCCACCAGGGTGCCGTTGGCGCTGGATTGCACCCGCACGCTGGGGGTGCTGTCGCCGGCTTGCGCCGAGCTGTACAGCGGGAACCACTTCACCTCGGTGAGGCTCTGCTGCTCGCGGGTCTGTGCCTGTTGACGGGCCAGGGCATAGGCCTGGGGCTCGCCGGCGGCATTGAACACGCGGACATCCCGCAGATCGGTCTGGCTGGCATGCAGCTGCACCTCCAGCGGCAGCTCCAGGCGATACCAGGGCCCCTCGCCACTCAGGGTCAAGGGGGCCTGGGACTTGAAGTCCCCCGGCTTGTCCTGGGCCACGGCGGACAGCGCCACACACAGGCTCACAGCGCCCCACCAGCCCAGGCTCAGCTTCGAACTCACGATGACACTCCTTCATCCAACGGTTTTCCGGGCACGGATTCGGCCTCGGCGCGCTTGGGCGGCAACGGCGCGAAATAGCCCACCACCAACAGCAGTCCCCCCACCCCGATGAACGAGACGATCCGCGCCAGCCCACCACGGTTGCTCAACTCCACCAGGAACAGCTTGGCCACCACCACGGCGATCAGCACCGCGCCGATCAGCCAGACTTCGCGCCGATGGCGCAGATGCCCACCGATCATCAGGCCCAGGGCAATCAGGGTCCAGACGATGGACAGCCCGGCCTGGACCATCATCGACTCAAGCAAGGCATCCGGCTGGAACGGCACGCCGCTCCAGTGATGGGCCGCACGCATCACCAGCACGGTGAAGAAGGCGAACAGGGAAATCCCCGCCAGCAATTGCGTGCCACGCTCGGCGTAATCGGCGCGGATCGCCAGTTCCTGCACCGCGCTGCGCGACCAGACATAGACGCCGAACAGGGCAAACAGCAGCCCCAGTTCCAGAGGGTTGAGCAGCGGCAGGTACGGCAGCGGTTCGGCGCGGCCATCGCTGAAGGTATTGGCCAGCCAGAACCAGCCCAGCATCAGCAGCGCCAGGGGCAGCGCGGCATACAGGCGATATTCACGGGAATGCGCACTGACCGGCCACGGCCAGGGGCGCGGCGCGGCCATCGCCACCAGGTACAGGCTCGGCAGGATCGCCCAACCCAGCCAGCGCCAGGCGTTGTACTGCTCGGACAACAGCAGCAAGCCATAGCGCAGCTCCAGCGCCAGCACGCCGATCAGCAACCAGCAGCCCAGCACATGGGCCGTGCTCAAGACTCGCGACGGCAGCCAGGCCTCCAGGCGCCGCAAACTGAAGAAGTGCACGACGAACAACAGGCTCCAGGCCAGCCAGCCCAGATCCGCCGCCGGGTGATAGCGCGACGTCCAGGACGCCAGCAGCACCAGAGCCCCCGCCGGTATCAGCAGGCTGCACACCAGCCCCAGGGACTTCCATTGCAGGCGCCGGGCCAACAGTGCACAGAGCAGCACGCTGAGGGCCGTGATCAGCAGCAACAGGCTCGCCTGCCAATGCGCCGGGGCGAAACGCAGCACTTCCTTGAACCAGGTAAATGCCCACCAGCAAGCGCCCCAGGCCAGCAGCAGATCGGACAGATGTCCCAGGCTCAAGGCGTCGAAGGCCGAGCCGTGATTGCCCCGCTGCAAGCGCCAGGCTCCCAGCAGCGCCGCCAGGGCCAGGACCATCGGCGTCCAGAAATCGCCATTGGCCAACGGACGCACGCCCTCGACCACGCCCCCCAAGAGCCCGTCTGCGCCGGCCAGCAGGAACGTGCTGCCGCCAATCACCTGCAACAGCAGGCCAAAGGCAAAACTGGCCCGCTGCTGCAGATACAGGCTGAGCCAGATGATCAACAGGCCACTGGCGGCCCAGACGCCGCTGGCGGTACGCCAGGGCAGCACGAACAGCACCGCCAGGTTGATCATCATCAACCCGGCCAGCAGCACCACCGACAAGCCCCGCAGCAGGCGCGGGTCATGGCGCACCATGTCGTTGCGCGCGGCCAGAAGCATGCCACCGATCAGGGTCAGGCCAATCAGCGAGGCGCTCATCAGGCCGCTCCAGCCGGCGCTCAACACCGCGCCGGCATCGCCGCCCGCGCCTTGCAGGCGCATCAAAAACAGCCCACCGCCCAACAGTTGCACGGCAAAGGCCGTGAACAGGAAGGTCCGCGATTGCAGGCGCAGGCCGACAAACAAGGTCGCCAGCCCAGCCAGGGCCCAACTGATGGCCGTGCCCTGGGTGAACAAGAACAGCGGCGCCAGCAGGTACAGGAAGCCCAGCCCGGCCACTACCAGGATCGGCGCAATGCCCTGCTCCCAGCTCGCCGAGCAGGCCTTGTCGGCCCGGCGCAACTGGTCGAAGCTGAACAGCAGCGCAGCACCGAGCAATAGCGCGCCCAACGGCGCACCGTCCAGCAGGCTGGAATCGCCGGGGCGCAGCTCACTGAGGAAGGCCAGGGCCGAGCCCAGCTGCAGCAGCAAGGCGAAGATCCGGGCCAGGGGACGCTGCTGACGCAGGCCGAGCCAGAAGACCCCCGCGCCCTCCACCGCCCAGGCCGCGGACGTCCAGCGCGCATCCAGGCCCAGGGGAATGGCCAGGGTGGCGAAAATCACCCCCAGCGCCAGGCAGGTTTCACCCAGCAACAGAGCGCGGCCGCCCATCAGCAGCCGTGCCAGGACCATGTAGATCAGACCCAGGGCCAGGGCACTGAAGGAGGCGGCGAACTCCAGGTGCTGGACCAGCGCCAGTTGCAGGCCGAAGCCCACCAGCGGCGGGCCGAACAACAGGCTGCCGTCGACGTAATCGCCCTTGCGCGCCGACCAGTGCAGCAACGCCTGGCGGCTGTCGTCCGCTGGCGCATCGCGCGTCTCCAGCAGCTTGCGCCGGGTGAACAGCAGGCCGATGGCCAGGTACATGACAAAGAACAGGATCAGGAAGGGTTCGGTGCTCCATAGCAGCTCCGGCGTGTAGGAGCGCAGGCCCCAGGCAAAGCCGATGCCGAAGGTGCCGACAAAACCGATCAGGTTGAGCAGGCGCCAGGCCTTGAACCAGGCGATGGCCAGAATGCCGGCATTGAGCAGCGCGAAGTAGCTGAACAGCGCCACATGGCTGCCGGCACCGGTGGAGGTCAGGATCGGCGCGGCGAAACCGCCGAGGGCCGCAGCGGCCGCCAGCCCCAGGGCATCCTGGGTGATGGCCAGAATCGCCGAGAACAGCGTGACCGCCACCAGCAGGCCCAGGGCCGCGGAAGGGTCGAGCAACGGGTGCAGGCGCATGGCGGCGAACACCGTCAGGTAAAGCACGGCGATGCCCGTGCCCTGCAGCATCAGGGCGTAGTTGCTGTTGCGCCGCCGCAGCCACCAGCCCAGCCCCAGCAGGCCCAGGGAGCTGGCCGCGACGCCGGCATAACGCAGTTCGATGGGCACCACCATGCCTTCGGTGGCGTAGCGCAGCAGGAAGGCCAGGCCGAGGAACAACAGCACCACGCCGACCCGCAGCACGGTGTTGCCGCCGAACAGCCAGTTGCGCGCCCCGCTGATGGCGCGCTCGATCAGGTTCGGCTCCCGCGGCTGCGCCACGGCAGGCTCAGCGGCCGGCGCCTGGGGCTGCCAGACCGACTCCGGCAGCGGCTGGCTGGCGTCGAGCGCCGCGCCGGAACGCGGCGCAGCGGGCAACTCCCAGACCAGCTCGGCAGCCGCCGGTGCCGGTTCCACGGGCCGGACTTCGTCAAGGATGAATTCAGGCAGGTCCTGCAGCTCGGGCGCGGCGCTCAAGCCGCTGCTTGCCTCGGCAGGCGGAGTGCTGTGCTGGGGTTCGGCAAGCGCCTGGGCAGCACCGCCGGGGGTTTCCAGCTGGGCCAGGCGCTGACCCAAGGTGGCGAGGGTGCTTTTCGCCTGCTCCAGCTCACGGTGCTGGTCGAGTACCTGTCGCTGCAGGGCACCGAAACGAATGGCCAGGCCAAGCACCAGGCCCAGTAGCGCGCCAATCAGGGCATCGCTGATGGACTGGTCGACGATCCAGCCCAGCAAGGCACCCAGCAGCATGAACATCCATTGCATGTGTCGATATCCCTAAGCGGTCCACTGACGAACGGGTACGGCGGTGTCGAGACTCGGCGGGCAAGCGGGCCCCACCACCCAGTGCGGGAGCCGGCCTGCCGACGCAGATATCTCCCCGATTGGAAGCCGAGCGCGGCCCAAAAGACACCATCCGGGAGATAAAATCGCCGCTCAGTATATCGATCCGGCCCAACAAACGTTGGGCCTTGTGCACAGTTCGAACATTTTCCAGGGCCCCTCAGTCCAGGGCCTTCCAGATCTCCGTGGCGTATTCGCGGATGGTCCGGTCCGAAGAGAACCAGCCCATGCGCGCAGTGTTGAGCACCGCCGAACGCCACCATTGCGCGGAGTCGTGCCAGCACGCTTCGACCCGGGCCTGGGCGTCCCAGTAGGCGTCGAAATCGGCGCAGACCAGGAACCGGTCATAGTCGATCAGCGAATCGATCAGCCCGGTGTAGCGCGACGGATCGTCCGGGGAGAACACCCCGCCGCGAATCGCCTGCAGTACATCGTTGAGCCGATGCGAGGCGGCGATGTCCGGCACCGCGCTGAATTCGCCATTGCGCTTGCGCGCCTCCACCTGCTGGGCACTGAGGCCGAAGATGAACATGTGCTCGGCACCGACCTGCTCGCACATCTCGACGTTGGCGCCGTCCAGGGTGCCGATGGTCAGGGCGCCGTTGAGGCCGAATTTCATGTTGCTGGTGCCCGAAGCCTCGAAGCCGGCGGTGGAAATCTGCTCCGACAGGTCGGCGGCGGGAATGATGCTTTCCGCCAGGCTGACGTTGTAGTTGGGCAGGAACACCACCTTGAGCAAACCGCGCACGGTCGGATCGCTGTTCACCGTGCGGGCGATGTCGTTGGTCAGCTTGATGATCAGTTTGGCCTGGTGATAGCTGGCCGCCGCCTTGCCGGCGAAGATCTTCACCCGAGGCACCCAGTCGGTTTCCGGCTCGGCGCGGATCGCCTGATACAGCGCCACGGTGTGCAGCAGGTTGAGCAACTGGCGCTTGTACTCGTGGATGCGCTTGACCTGCACATCGAACAGCGCCGCCGGGTTGATCGCGATCCCCAGGCGCTCGTGGATGAGCGCGGCCAGGGCGCGCTTGCTGTGCAGGCGCTGCTCGGCGAACTGCTTGCGAAACGCCGGCTTCTCGGCAAAGGGTTCCAGCCCCAGCAGCAACTGCTCGGGGTTGTCCAGCAGCCCGGGGCCCAGGGCGTCCACCAGCATGTCGGTGAGGGGCGGGTTGGCCTGGTACAGCCAGCGGCGAAAGGTGATGCCGTTGGTCTTGTTGTTGATCCGCTCGGGGTAGAGCTTGTGCAGCTCGGAAAACACCGTGCTGCGCATCAGCTGGGTGTGCAGGCCGGACACGCCATTGACGCTGTGGGAGCCGAGGAACGCCAGGTTGCCCATGCGCACCCGGCGGCCATTGTCCTCCTCGATCAGCGACACCGCCCGCAGCACGTCGAAATCGTGCAGGCCCTTGGCCCGCAAGGCATCGATGTGCTGGGCGTTGATCAGGTAGATGATCTGCATGTGCCGCGGCAGCATGCGCTCCATCAGCCCCACCGGCCAGGTTTCCAGGGCCTCGGGCAGCAGGGTGTGGTTGGTGTAGGCCAGGGTGTCCACGGTGATCTGCCACGCCGCGTCCCAGGCGATGCCGTGCAGGTCCACCAATTGGCGCATCAGCTCGGCCACGGCGATCGACGGGTGGGTGTCATTGAGCTGGATCGCCGCGTGCTCGCCGAGGCTGAGCACCGAGTCGTGCATGTTCTTGTGGCGCCGCAGCAGGTCCTGCAGCGACGCCGAGACAAAGAAGTACTCCTGGCGCAGGCGCAGTTCCTGGCCGGCCTCGGTGCTGTCAGCCGGGTACAGCACCCGGGAGATGCTTTCGGCCCGGGCCACTTCCGCCACCGCGCCCAAGTGGTCACCGGCGTTGAAACGCTCCAGGTGCAGGTCTTCCATGGCCCGGGCCCGCCACAGGCGCAGGGTGTTGACGCTGGCCCCGCGCCAACCCACCACCGGGGTGTCGTAGGCCACCGCACGCACCGTCTCCGCCGGCCACCAGACCTGGCGCGTGTTGCCCGTCTCGTCGGTCACGCTGTCGACGCTGCCGCCAAAGCCGATGGAGTAGATCACCTCGGGGCGCTCGAACTCCCAGGGGTTGCCGAAATCCAGCCAGTGCTCGGTCTGCTCCTGCTGCCAGCCGTCGACGATCGCCTGGCGGAACAGGCCGTGCTCGTAACGAATGCCGTAGCCGTGACCGGCCAGGCCCAGGGTCGACATGCTTTCCATGAAGCACGCCGCCAGGCGCCCCAGGCCACCATTGCCCAGGGCCGCATCGGGCTCCAGCAGGCGGATGCGCTCCAGGTCCACCCCCAGATCGGTCAGGGCCTCGCGGGCCACGTCCAGCAGGCCGAGATTGCTCAGGCTGTCGAACAGCAGCCGGCCGATCAGGAACTCCAGGGACAGGTAGTACACCCGCTTCTGGCCCTTGCGGTACATCTGTCGCGTGTGATCCATCCAGTGGTCGACCATGTGGTCCCGCGCGGCCAGGGCAATGGCCTCGAACCAGTCGTGGTCGAAGGCGTGGTCCGGATCTTTGCCGACCGCGTAGGTGAGTTTGGTCAAGACGGCTTCGCGAAAAGCGGCCACCTCAGCGTCACGAGCTAGGGGTTCCTGAGTCATCGATACGACCTCTGACGAGATACACAGTGAGCATGGAATGGTCTGAGCCTAGTCGGTCTGACACGAGGCGAAGGCTCTGGTTCGGCGCTGCTGCAAATGGCTCGGCTCAAGGGGGGAGTCTTCGGCGCCTGCGGGAAAAAAGATGCAGATGCCGTGCCGCCAGGCATAAATCCGACGACCATTAAGAAAAATCCGACCCAAAGTCGTTCAAAAATCCACCAGTCCCGGTATGATCGCGCGCCCTGGAACATGCCGGAAAAACCACCTTGATGAAGTCCAACCTGATCGCCGCCGCGGAAATCGATCGTCTCGATACCTGGGCCAAATACTCCGCGCCCATGTGCGGTTCCTGCATGTCCAGCTGCTGCACCCTGCCGGTGGAAGTGAAGATCAAGGACCTGATCCGCATCGGCATCGTCGATGAATTCGAGCGCGGCGAGCCGGCGAAGAACATCGCCAAGCGCCTGCAGAAAGAAGGCATCGTCGAGCGCTACAACCAGAAATCGGAAATCTTCACGCTGCAGCGCATGAGCAACAACGATTGCCTGTATCTGGATCGTAAAAGCCGCCTGTGCACCATTTATGACAAGCGCCCGGACACCTGCCGCAACCATCCGAAGATTGGCCCGCGTCCGGGCTATTGCGCCTACAAGCCCAAGCCCCTGGAGCGTCCGACCAACACCAGCAGTCGGACCCTGGAACGCTTCTGAGCCACCGCGCCTCACCGCTACTACCGCTGCTGTAGCCGCTGCCGAGCTTGCGAGGCTGCGACCGGCTGCGCAGCGGCCGTAAATCCAGGTGGCGCGTAATGCCTGAACGGCTGCGATGGCCGTCTTGCGGCTGCTTTGCAGCCGGTCGCAGCCTCGCGCTGCTCGGCAGCGGCTACATGAACAGGTTTTCTCCAGGCGCAAAAAAACGCCCCCGGTCTCGCGACCGGGGGCGTTTTCATTCAGCCGGAACTAAAGACTCAGTTCTTGGCTTTCTTGGCAGCGCGGGTACGCTCGCCTTCGTCCAGGATCTTCTTGCGCAGACGAATGGACTTAGGAGTCACTTCGCACAGCTCATCGTCCTGGATGAATTCCAGAGCCTGTTCCAGGGTGAAGCGAACAGGTGGAACCAGGGCGATGGTTTCGTCTTTGCCCGAAGCACGCATGTTGTCGAGCTTCTTGCCCTTGGTAGGGTTCACGCCCAGGTCGTTGTCGCGGCTGTTCAGGCCGACGATCTGACCGTTGTAGATTTCCTGGCCGTGCTCGACGAACAGCTTGCCGCGCGCCTGCAGGGTTTCCAGGGAGTAGGTCAGGGCCTTGCCGGTTTCTACCGATACCAGTACGCCGTTCTGACGGCCGGACATGCTGCCGGACTTCATCGGAGCGTAACGGTCGAAGATCGAGGTCAGGATGCCTGCACCGTTGGTCAGGGTCAGGAACTGGTTACGGAAACCGATCAGACCACGGGCTGGAATGTTGTATTCCAGGCGTACACGGCCCTTGCCATCCGGAACCATGTTGCTCAGGTCGCCCTTACGCAGACCCATCTCTTCCATGACCTTGCCCTGGGATTCTTCAGGGATGTCGATGGTGACGTTTTCGAACGGTTCCTGCTTCACGCCATCCACTTCACGGATGATCACTTCAGGACGGCCAACGCCCATCTCGAAGCCTTCGCGACGCATGGTTTCGATCAGTACCGACAGGTGCAGCTCACCACGGCCGGAGACCTTGAACTTGTCGGCCGAGTCGCCTTCTTCAACGCGCAGGGCAACGTTGTACAGCAGCTCTTTGTCCAGACGTTCCTTGATGTTACGGGACGTCACGAACTTGCCTTCCTTACCGCAGAATGGCGAGTCGTTGACCTGGAAGGTCATGGAAACGGTCGGCTCGTCGACGGTCAGCGGCTTCATCGCTTCAACAGCGGTCGGGTCGCACAGGGTGTCGGAGATGAACAGCTCGTCGAAACCGCTGATGCAGACGATGTCGCCGGCAGCCGCTTCTTCAACGTCCACGCGGTGCAGGCCGTGGTGACCCATCAGCTTGAGGATACGACCGTTGCGGCGCTTGCCGTCGACGTCGATGGCCACAACCGGGGTGTTCGGCTTAACGCGACCGCGAGCGATACGGCCAACGCCGATCACGCCCAGGAAGCTGTTGTAGTCCAGAGCGGAGATCTGCATCTGGAACGGACCGTCACGGTCAACGCTTGGCGCTGGCACGTTGTCGACGATCGACTGGTACAGCGGGGTCATGTCTTCAGCCATTTCGCTGTGGTCCAGACCGGCAATACCGTTCAGGGCCGAGGCGTAGACGACTTTGAAGTCCAGCTGTTCTTCGGTGGCGCCCAGGTTGTCGAACAGGTCGAAGATCTGGTCCAGAACCCAGTCAGGACGCGCGCCCGGACGGTCAACCTTGTTGATCACCACGATTGGACGCAGGCCGGCTTCGAACGCCTTCTTGGTCACGAAACGGGTTTGCGGCATAGGGCCGTCTTGAGCGTCGACCAGCAGCAGCACGGAGTCGACCATGGACATGACGCGCTCAACTTCGCCGCCGAAGTCGGCGTGGCCCGGGGTGTCCACGATGTTGATGTGGTAGCCGTTCCAGTTGATGGCGGTGTTTTTCGCCAGGATGGTAATGCCGCGCTCTTTTTCCTGGTCGTTGGAGTCCATCACGCGCTCGTCGTTGAGCTCGTTGCGCTCCAGGGTGCCGGATTGACGCAGGAGTTTGTCTACCAGGGTGGTCTTACCATGGTCAACGTGGGCAATGATGGCGATGTTGCGTAGATTTTCGATCACTTGTGTATCTCGATCAGAGGATTCGGTGTGCTGACAAATGCTGGCAGCGATTAACAATAGAGTCAGGCCTGGCCGTTACAGCTGGACGGCGGCGTCGGGGGGCCGGTGACGCAAGCCACAGGCGAACATCCCCGGGCACTTAGCTCGGTCTATAAACGCGCACATTGGCATGTCCCTCACTGAGCAGATGGTGAGCATGCAGGCGACTCATGACGCCTTTGTCGCAATACAGCAGGTACTGGCGCGTAGGGTCCAGTTCCTTGAAGCGGGCATTCAATGCATAGAACGGCAGCGCTTGTACTTCGATGCCAGCAAGCTCCAGCGGGTCGTCTTCCTGGGCATCCGGGTGACGGATGTCGATGACGATCTGACCGGCCAGCGCCTCGCTGACTTCTTCAATCTGCAAATCCTGGCCCAACTCGTCGATTACCCGATCGATCGGCACCAGTTTGGCCCGCTCGATCGCACGCTCGAGCACCGCCATATCGAATTCTTTCTCTTCATGCTCGACGCGATGGCGCTTGGCATGGGTCTTGGGGTTCACCGAGATGACCCCGCAGTACTCCGGCATGTGCTTGGCGAAGTCGGCGGTGCCGATCTGTTCGGCCAGGTCGATGATGTCTTGCTTGTGGCTGGCGATCAGCGGACGCAGCACCAGCTTCTCGGTCACGCAGTCGATCACCGACAGGTTCGGCAGGGTCTGGCTGGACACCTGGGAAATCGCCTCGCCGGTCACCAGTGCATCGATGTGCAGGCGGTCGGCGATGCTCGAGGCGGCACGCAACATCATACGCTTCAAAATGACGCCCATATGACTGTTGTCGACTTTGCCGAGGATTTCCCCGAGCACTTCCTCGAACGGCACGCTGACGAACAGCACGCGCTGGGAGCTGCCGTACTTCTTCCATAGGTAGTGCGCGACTTCCATCACGCCCAGTTCGTGGGCACGCCCACCCAGGTTGAAGAAGCAGAAGTGCCCCATCAGGCCGCGGCGCATGATCTGGTAGGCCGCCACCGTGGAATCGAAACCGCCGGACATCAGCACCAGGGTCTGTTCCAGGGCGCCCAGCGGGTAGCCGCCGATGCCGTTGTGCTGGCTGTGGATCACGAACAACCGTTGGTCGCGAATTTCCATCCGCACTTCGATTTCCGGCTCTTTCAGGGAGATTCCGGCGGCGCCGCACTGCCGACGCAGTTGGCTGCCGACGTACTTTTCCACGTCCATGGAGCTGAATTCATGCTTGCCGGCACGCTTGCAGCGCACGGAGAAAATCTTCCCGGGCAAGGCCTCGCCGAAGTGCTGCTTGCACTTGGCGACGATGTCGTCGAAGTCGCCCAGCGGGTATTCGTCGACCTGCAGGAAGTGCGCGATACCGGGCATGCAGCAGAGGCGGTCGGCCAGCTCCTTCAGGGCCTTGGGCTCGCTGAGGGTGGTTTCCAGCTCAAGGTTGTCCCACACACCACCGACCACCACAGCCGGGTCCAGATCGCGGAGCACGGCACGGATGTTCTTGGCCAACTGACGGATGAAACGCATCCGTACCGGGCGGCTCTTGATGGTGATTTCCGGGAAAACTTTAACGATTAGTTTCATGAAAACTGTGCGCGCTGGGCCAGCCGAAAAAGGGGGGCGCGGATTATAGCGGAAATTGCTCAAGGTTTAACCAATTAATGTGCAGAAGGTTTTCAGTGCACCAAAACAGGTCATTTATCGAGCCAGGCGCTACATTGCAGTGCGCCAGAGGCCGAAATTTAGCCGAATCCGCCGCACAAAGCCTGATTTTGGGGCAGAAAGCCCATCACAGGGCACTGGCATGCAATTTGCTCCCTTGTGAGGCAGGTTGCCATGGCAGAGTATTCGCGCCGGCATCACCCACATTCTAAGGGCACTCCAACACCAAGCCCGAAGCCACCCCGGAGGACACTATGTCGAAGTCGGTTCAACTCATCAAAGATCATGACGTCAAATGGATTGATCTGCGCTTCACTGACACCAAGGGCACTCAACATCACGTGACCATGCCGGCCCGTGATGCGCTGGATGAAGACTTCTTCGAATCCGGCAAGATGTTCGACGGCTCCTCCATCGCTGGCTGGAAAGGCATCGAAGCCTCCGACATGATCCTGATGCCGGACGACGAAACCGCTGTGCTGGACCCGTTCACCGAAGAACCGACCCTGATCCTGGTCTGCGACATCATCGAACCTTCGAGCATGCAAGGTTACGACCGCGACCCACGTGCCATCGCCAAGCGCGCTGAAGAGCACCTGAAGGCCACCGGTATCGGCGACACCGTATTCGCCGGTCCAGAGCCAGAGTTCTTCATCTTCGACCAGGTGAAATTCAAGTCCGACATCTCCGGCTCCATGTTCAAGATCTACTCCGAACAAGGTTCCTGGATGTCCGACCAGGACATCGAAGGCGGCAACAAGGGCCACCGTCCAGGCGTCAAGGGCGGCTACTTCCCGGTTCCACCGTTCGACCACGACCACGAAATCCGTACCTCCATGTGCAACGCACTGGAAGAAATGGGCCTGACCGTCGAAGTTCACCACCACGAAGTGGCGACTGCCGGCCAGAACGAAATCGGCGTCAAGTTCAACACCCTGGTGAAGAAGGCCGACGAAACCCAGACCCTGAAATACGTGGTGCACAACGTGGCCGACGCCTACGGTCGCACTGCCACCTTCATGCCTAAGCCACTGTACGGTGACAACGGCTCGGGCATGCACGTGCACATGTCGATCTGGAAAGACGGCAAGAACACCTTCGCTGGCGAAGGCTATGCTGGCCTGTCCGACACCGCCCTGTACTTCATCGGCGGCATCATCAAGCACGGTAAGGCCCTGAACGGCTTCACCAACCCGGCCACCAACTCCTACAAGCGTCTGGTTCCAGGCTTCGAAGCCCCGGTGATGCTGGCCTACTCGGCACGCAACCGTTCCGCTTCGATCCGCATTCCTTACGTGTCGAGCCCTAAAGCCCGCCGTATCGAAGCCCGCTTCCCGGACCCGGCTGCCAACCCGTACCTGGCCTTCGCTGCTCTGCTGATGGCCGGCCTGGACGGTATCCAGAACAAGATCCACCCTGGCGACGCTGCTGACAAAAACCTGTACGACCTGCCGCCTGAAGAGGCCAAAGAGATCCCACAAGTTTGCGGCAGCCTGAAGGAAGCCCTGGAAGAGCTGGACAAAGGTCGTGCGTTCCTGACCAAAGGCGGCGTTTTCAGCGACGACTTCATCGACGCTTACATCGCCCTGAAAAGCGAAGAAGAGATCAAGGTCCGTACCTTCGTACACCCACTGGAATACGAGCTGTACTACAGCTGCTGATCCGGTAGCGCCGGCGCAAGCCGCGTGATCGAGAGGCCTCCTTCGGGAGGCCTTTTTTATGCCCGCGCATTTGCCAGGCCCGGGGTGGTTGCGTGCATCATGGGCGCCGTCTTCCCCTCAGCAGCCGAGCCCGCCCATGACTTCGCGCCTCAACCTGTGCCTCGCCCTTGCCTGCAGCCTGCTCACCAGCGCAGCCTGCGCCAACGATGCCCCGCCCACCCTGGCCCCACTGCTGCAAAGCATCGGCGAGCGCCTGAGCATTGCCGATCAGGTGGCCCTGAGCAAATGGGACAGCCACAAGGCCGTGGAGGACCGTCCGCGGGAACAGCAGGTGATTGCCGGCGCCACGGCCCAGGCCGCCACCTATCACCTGAATGAAGAAACAGTCGGGCAGTTCTTCGCCGCCCAGATCGAAGCCAACAAACTGGTGCAGTACGCCCGGCTGTCCAGCTGGCACTTGCAAGGCCAGGCACCGGACACCCCGCGCCAGGACCTGGCCGGACAGATCCGCCCACAACTCGATCAGTTACAAAAACGCCTGCTGCAGCAACTGGCCGACTTCAGCCCCCATCGCGGTGATCGCCAATGCCCGCAATGGCTGGCCCAGGCCACTCAGGCCGCCAGCAGCGACCCGTTGCGGCAGCTGGCAATGATCCGCGCCACCGCCGAGTTATGTGTGTTCAAAGGTTAACCGCGCCCGCGCCCAGCCTCGCGCCGCCCTATGCTGAGCCCTTCAACCGCACACCTGTGAAGGGCTGGAATCACCGTGACGCGCATCGCTGTCTTTTGCCTGCTGTGGCTAACGGCGCTGCCTGCCAGCGCAGAGCCCTACACACAACTGCGCTTGCAGGGCGTGCCGGACCACGGCGCGCTGCGAGCCAACAACGGCAGCTTCACCGTGCAGGTGGTGCTAGCGCCGGCCTTGCAGCCGCACCACCGCCTGCGCCTCTTGCTGGACGACCAGGCTTATGGAGCCCCGAGCCGGGGCCCCGAGTTGCCGCTGGTCGCTATCGAGCGTGGCCAACATCGCCTGGCGGTGCAGATCCTCGACGGCGAGCGAGTCCTGCAGCAGAGCGCGCAGATCACCTTCACCCTGCTGCGGGCCCATCGCCGTTGAGCCCACTTCAAGCGAACCGCTACAGCCCGCTCGCTGAGTGAAACAACGCAGTGCCCATGCGGCGCTCATGCTCCAGTAGCCAGCGCTTGCGCCACAGTCCGCCACCGTAGCCGGTGAGGGCACCGTCGCTGCCGATCACCCGGTGGCAGGCAATGACGATGGCGATCTGATTGGCACCGTTGGCCCGTGCCACCGCGCGCACCGCCGACGGCGAGCCGATCCGGCTCGCCACCTCGGCATAACTGCAGGTGCTGCCCAGGGGAATGGCGCGCAGGGCCTGCCATACCGTGCGGGTGAACGGCGAGGCGTTCATCGCCAGCGGCGTGTGGAAGCCACCCGGCTCACCGGCAAAATAACGCTGCAATTCGGCCTCGATCTGGTCGATCGGGGCAAAACGCCCGAAACCTATGCTCGAACCGCTGCGCTTTTGCAGGGTCTGCAGCTCATTGGCCAGCGCCGGACGATCGAAAAACTCCAGCAGGTGCAGGACCTGGGCATCAGCCACCGCCAACATCACGCCGATAGGGGTTTGCAGCCAGTCCACCTTGAGCAGCTCGCGCCCCCGCAGGTTCGACGGTGGCTGGCCAGCCAGACGGGAAAAGGCCCGGCGAAAGCCGCTGTCGGAATCAAAGCCGGCGCTGATCTGCGCCGCGATCACCGACTCTCCGCCTGCCAGCTGCTGCATGCCCTGGCACATGCGCCGCAGCCGGGCCATTTCCAGGAAAGTCACCCCAAAGTAGCGCTTGAAGGCGCGACGCACGGTGGACGGATCCAGCCCCTGCCGGGTCAGATCATCTTCGTACCAGCGCCGCTCGGGATCACCGTGCAGTTGCTCCAGCAGGGTCTGCACCCAGGGTTCCTGCACCCCGGCCCGCTCCAGAGGGCGACACCGCAGACAGGCACGGAATCCCGCTTCGACGCAGCCCTTGATGGAGCTGAAAAACACCGTGTTCTCACGCTTGGGCTTGCGCGCGGCACAGGTCAGGCGGCAGAACACCCCCGTACTCTTGACCCCGACGAACGCAAAGCCCTCATAGGCCGGGTCGCGGTCCAGAAGGGCCTGATACAGGGTGTCGTCATCGGGGAGCTGAAACAGCAGAGTGGCGTTTTCCATGGCCGCATCCTAAACCTTGAAGCGTCGGGTTCGAGCACTCTAAACCCGCGCCCTGTGCGCTGCCGCTGAAAAACGGGCGTTGATTCTCGCCGATTCGGGCAACCGGCCAGCGCCCTGCAGATTCATGCACTATATTGGTGCAACACCGTGCACCCACAGACCATTCCCAGCCCATTTTGGTTCGAAAATACCCGGCAAAGCTGGCAAAGCGCCACGCAAGCGGGCTTCAAACGCCTGTTTCAGGCCGCGAACGCTTCTTTTCGGAGCCTTGGTTTGGTTTTTGCATTTTCTCCACATCAGCGCTTTAACCCCGCGCGCGATCCCGGACCGGCTCCGGCTCGCCCTGCTCCAAAAGAGGTCCGAATGACCATCAGCGACCCACTGCACCGTCTGCTTCTGGACAACCTGACCACCGCCACCATTCTGCTCAACGCCGACCTGCGCCTTGAGTACATGAACCCGGCGGCGGAGATGCTCCTGGCCATCAGCGGCCAGCGCAGCCATGGGCAATTCATCAGTGAGCTGTTCACCGAGTCCGCCGAAGCCCTGAGCTCACTGCGCCAGGCGGTGGAACAGGCGCACCCCTTCACCAAGCGCGAGGCCATGCTCACCGCCCTGACCGGCCAGACCCTGACCGTCGACTACGCGGTGACGCCGATCCTCAGCAATGGCGATACCTTGCTGCTGCTGGAGGTCCACCCCCGGGACCGGCTGCTGCGCATCACCAAGGAAGAGGCCCAGCTGTCCAAGCAGGAAACCAGCAAGATGCTGGTGCGCGGCCTGGCCCACGAGATCAAGAACCCCCTGGGCGGGATTCGCGGCGCCGCCCAACTGCTGGCCCGCGAGCTGCCCGAGGAAAGCCTCAAGGACTACACCAACGTCATCATCGAAGAGGCCGACCGCCTGCGAAACCTGGTGGACCGCATGCTCGGCTCGAACAAGCTGCCGTCCCTGGCGCTGACCAATATCCACGAAGTGCTGGAGCGGGTCAGTAGCCTGGTGGAAGCCGAAAGCCAGGGCTGCATCACCCTGGTGCGCGATTACGACCCGAGCATTCCCGACGTCTTGATCGACCGCGAGCAGATGATCCAGGCGGTGCTCAATATCGTGCGCAACGCCATGCAGGCCATCAGCAGCCAGAACGAAATGCGCCTGGGGCGCATCACCCTGCGCAGCCGCACCATGCGCCAGTTCACCATCGGCCATGTGCGTCATCGCCTGGTGACCAAGATCGAGATCATCGACAACGGCCCGGGCATTCCCGCCGAGCTGCAGGACACCCTCTTCTTCCCCATGGTCAGCGGCCGCCCGGACGGCACCGGGCTGGGCCTGGCCATTACCCAGAACATCATCAGCCAGCACCAGGGCCTGATCGAATGTGACAGCCATCCCGGCCACACCACCTTCTCGATCTTTCTGCCTCTGGAACAAGGAGCCCCATCGACATGAGCCGTAGTGAAACCGTGTGGATCGTCGATGACGACCGTTCTATCCGTTGGGTCCTGGAAAAAGCCCTGCAGCAGGAAGGCATGACCACCCAGAGCTTCGACAGTGCCGACGGGGTGATGAGCCGCCTGGCGCGCCAGCAGCCGGACGTGATCATTTCCGACATTCGCATGCCCGGCGCCAGCGGCCTCGACCTGCTGGCACGGATTCGCGAGCTGCACCCGCGCCTGCCGGTGATCATCATGACCGCGCATTCGGACCTGGACAGCGCTGTCGCCTCCTACCAGGGCGGGGCCTTCGAGTACCTGCCCAAGCCGTTCGACGTGGATGAGGCGGTGTCCCTGGTCAAGCGTGCCAACCAGCATGCCCAGGAGCAGCAGGGCCTGGAAGTGGCGCCGACCCTGGCCCGCACCCCGGAAATCATCGGCGAAGCGCCGGCGATGCAGGAGGTGTTCCGTGCCATCGGGCGCCTGAGCCACTCCAACATCACCGTGCTGATCAACGGCGAGTCCGGCACCGGCAAGGAACTGGTGGCCCATGCCCTGCATCGCCACAGCCCGCGGGCGGCGTCGCCGTTCATCGCCCTGAACATGGCCGCCATCCCCAAGGACCTGATGGAATCCGAGCTGTTCGGCCATGAAAAAGGCGCCTTCACCGGCGCCGCCAACCTGCGCCGCGGACGCTTCGAACAGGCCGACGGCGGCACCCTGTTCCTCGACGAGATTGGCGACATGCCGGCCGATACCCAGACCCGCCTGCTGCGGGTTCTGGCCGACGGCGAGTTCTACCGGGTCGGTGGCCACACGCCGGTCAAGGTCGATGTACGGATCATCGCCGCCACCCACCAGAACCTGGAAACCCTGGTGCACGCCGGCAAGTTCCGCGAGGACCTGTTCCACCGCCTCAACGTGATCCGCATCCATATTCCGCGCCTGTCGGACCGTCGCGAAGACATCCCGACCCTGGCCAAGCACTTCCTCAGCCGCGCCGCCCAGGAGCTGGCGGTGGAACCCAAGCTGCTGAAGAACGAAACCGAGGAATACCTGAAGAACCTGCCGTGGCCAGGCAACGTGCGCCAGCTGGAGAACACCTGCCGCTGGATCACTGTCATGGCGTCGGGGCGCGAGGTGCACATCAGCGACCTGCCGCCGGAGCTGTTGAGCCTGCCCCAGGATTCGGCGCCGGTGACCAACTGGGAACAGGCCCTGCGCCAGTGGGCCGATCAGGCCCTGGCCCGCGGCCAGTCTAGCCTTTTGGACAGCGCGGTGCCGAGTTTCGAGCGGATCATGATCGAAACCGCCCTCAAGCACACCGCCGGCCGCCGCCGCGACGCCGCCGTGCTGCTGGGCTGGGGCCGCAACACCCTGACCCGCAAGATCAAGGAGTTGGGGATGAAGGTGGACGGAGCCGACGAGGACGAAAGCGAGGAAGGCTGAGCCCTCCCCCTGTGCAGGAGCTGGCTTGCCAGCGAAAAGGCCCTTGAGCCTTGCAGAGCGCTGACCGGCGCTTCGCCGGCAAGCCGGCTCCTACGACGAGGATGGGCATGCACCAGGATGGGGTGCATGCACTGGCCGAAGGCGCGATGAACCGCAATCGAGCACAGCGCGATCATTCGAGGCCTGGCCTTCCAATCTGAATATTTGCCCTTCGAAAACGCAAAAGCCCCGGAATTCGGGGCTTTCGGCTTTTTATCCAGGCAATTCATACAGGACCGGCCAAAGTTGGCACGCCCCCTGCAATACCTCCATCACTACCCAGTTTAGGGGACCTTGGTACAGGCAGGCCGGGGATTCCCCTCTTTAACACCCGGCCCACCACGCTCACAGCGACGGGCCAAGCTTTCGGGAACCTCGGTACAGGCAGGCCGGGAATTCCCTCTTTAACACCGGGCTCATCACGCGCATCGCGACGAGCCCAAGCTTTCGGGAACCTCAGTACAGGCAGGCTGGGGCTTCCCTCTTTAACACCGGGCCCATCACGCTTTGAGCGACGCGCCCACAACCCTTTCGGGGACCCTGGTACAGGCAGGCCGGGAATCCCCCTCTTTACACCGGGACTCATCGCCCCGATAGGCGATCAGCCCCTCCCGCTTTTGGGGGCCTTGGTACAGGCAGGCCGGGGTTTCCCTCTTTTATTCCTCCCGCAGGTGGATCGCCAGGCGCCAGCGCCCGTCCACTTGGCTGGCGCTCCACTCGCCCCGCAGCGGCCGGGCCGCCACCAGGTTCAGCAGCAAGCCCTGGTCCGCCAGCCGCACCCGCCAGTTCACCGTCTTCTGATTGACCTGCAACTGACCGTTCTGCGCCCGTCCTTGCGCATCGAACAGCAAGGCGATGGTGCCATCGATATGTTCGCCGTGAACCTTGGGTTCCTGGTTGAACCAGACCACCAGGCCATCGGCCGCCACCTCGACCTGTTGCAACTCGATCGGATCGGGCTGCGTCAGTCGACCGATCATCAGCCCCACCATCATCCCGACAATCGCCAGGGAGCCGAACACCCGCAGCATAAGCTTCGGTCGCGGGTCCTCTTCAGGCGTAGAATGCAGCCCATCTTTTTCTTCGGAGCCGTGCATGTTTCACGTCATCCTCTTTCAACCAGAAATTCCGCCGAATACCGGCAACGTTATCAGGCTGTGCGCCAACAGCGGCTGCCACCTGCATTTGATCGAGCCACTGGGTTTCGAAATGGACGACAAGCGCCTGCGCCGTGCCGGCCTCGACTATCACGAATACGCCACCCTGCAACGCCATGCCGACCTCGCCAGTTGCCTGGAAAGCCTCGGCCATCCGCGCCTGTTCGCCTTCACCACCAAGGGCTCGCGGCCCTTCCATGACGCCAGCTTCAAGGAGGGCGACGCCTTCCTGTTCGGCCCCGAGAGCCGTGGCCTGCCGGCGGACGTGCTGGACGCCCTGCCGGGTGAGCAGCGCCTGCGCCTGCCCATGCGCGAAGGCTGCCGCAGCCTGAACCTGTCCAACACCGTAGCCGTGGCGGTCTATGAAGGCTGGCGACAACTGGGCTTCAAGTAACCATTCTCTGTAGCCGCTGCCGCAGGCTGCGACAAGGCCCGAAGGGCCTTCCGCAGGCGCGATCACGGTACCCACCTCGTGGTCGATCACAGCCTGCGGCAGCGGCTGCAGGGTTTGGACAGCTGACGCCCGAGCATGAAAAAAGCGCCGTGACAGGCGCTTTTTTCGTACCACAGCCAGTACTTACTGAACGGTGTTTTCGCCGGCGGACTGCAGGCGTTGCAGTTCCTGGGCGTACAGCGCGTCGAAGTTCACCGGGGCCAGCATCAGGGCCGGGAACGAACCGCGGGTCACCAGGCTGTCCAGCGCTTCGCGAGCGTAAGGGAACAGGATGTTCGGGCAGAAGGCACCCAGGGTGTGGCTCATGGAAGCCTCGTCCAGGTTCTTGATCAGGAAGATACCGGCCTGTTGCACTTCAGCGATGAACGCCACTTCGTCGCCGTTCTTCACGGTCACGGACAGGGTCAGCACCACTTCGTGGAAGTCGGCTTCCAGGGCCTTCTGACGGGTGTTGAGGTCCAGGCCGACGCTTGGCTCCCACTGCTGACGGAAGATGGCCGGGCTTTTCGGCGCTTCGAAGGACAGGTCACGCACGTAGATGCGCTGCAGGGAGAATTGCGGTGCGCTTTCGTCTTCGGCAGCAGCAGTGTTCTGTTGGTCAGTCATCTCAGATCCTTCTTGATCTTGGGTCTAATAGGGTTAGGAATTTCAGGCCGCCAGCAGCGCGTCGAGCTTGCCGGCGCGCTCCAGGGCAAACAAATCATCACAACCACCTACATGGGTGGCACCGATCCAGATCTGCGGCACGGACGTGCGTCCGGCTTTCTGGGCCATGTCGGCGCGCACCTGCGGCTTGCCATCGACCTTGATCTCTTCGAAGGCTACGCCTTTGCTCCCGAGCAGTTGCTTGGCCCGCGAGCAGTAAGGGCAGTAATCACTGGAGTAGACGATGACCTGGGGCATTACTTCACCAATGGCAGGTTGTCGGCTTTCCAGCTGGAAACACCGCCGGACAGTTTGGCGGCAGTGAAACCGGACTTCATCAGTTCACGGGCATGGGTGCCGGCGTGCTGGCCTTGAGCGTCCACCAGGATGATGGTCTTGGCCTTGTGCTTCTCCAGTTCGCCGACACGGGCGGCCAGCTTGTCCTGGGGAATGTTCAGCGCGCCGACGATATGGCCGGCGGCATAGTCCTTGGACGGACGGATATCGATCACTACGCCCTGCTCGCTGTTGACCAGCGCGGTCAGTTCACGGGTGCTGAGGCTGCGGCCACCGCGGCTCAATTCATGAGCGATCAACAGAGCCAGCAGGATGGCGAAGGCGCCGACGAGCAAGTAGTGTTCAGTGGCGAATTGAATCAGGTGAGCAACCATCTAAGGAGGTTCCAGGGCGTTAAAATGTCGGCCAGTATACACAGCCCTCAAGGTCGGCCAAACCCCGCCCGGCGGTGACGCCACCGGAACTTCGCTTTAAACTGCCACTCCGTTTTTCAACACCTCCTTTTTCAACACTTTCCTATCCAGCCACGAGTGGACGCCATGACTACCACGCCTAAACCTTTGGTCCTGATGATTCTGGATGGCTTCGGTCACAGCGAGAGCCACGAATCCAACGCCGTCTATGCGGCCAAGAAGCCGGTCCTGGACCGCTTGTGCGCCAGCATGCCCAACGGCCTGATCTCGGGCTCGGGCATGGACGTCGGCCTGCCGGATGGGCAGATGGGCAACTCCGAGGTGGGCCACATGAACCTGGGCGCCGGTCGCGTGGTGTATCAGGACTTCACCCGGGTGACCAAGGCCATTCGTGACGGCGAGTTCTTCGAGAACCCGACCCTGTGCGCCGCCGTGGACAAGGCCGTGGCCGCCGGCAAGGCCGTGCACATCCTCGGCCTGCTGTCGGACGGCGGCGTGCACAGTCACCAGGACCACCTGATCGCCATGGCCGAACTGGCCTTCAAGCGCGGTGCCGAGAAGATCTACCTGCACGCCTTCCTCGATGGTCGCGACACCCCGCCCAAGAGCGCCCAGTCGTTCATCGAACTGCTGGACGAAAGCTTCAAGACCCTGGGCAAGGGCCGCATCGCCAGCCTGATCGGCCGCTACTTCGCCATGGACCGTGACAATCGCTGGGACCGCGTGGCCCAGGCCTATAACCTGATCGTCGACGGCCAGGGGCAGTTCAACGCCGCCACCGCCCAGGAAGGCCTGCAAGCGGCCTACGCCCGTGAAGAGAGCGACGAGTTCGTCAAGGCCACCACCATCGGCGAGCCGGTCAAGGTCGAAGACGGCGATGCCGTGGTGTTCATGAACTTCCGTGCCGACCGGGCTCGCGAGCTGACCCGGGTCTTCGTCGAGGACGACTTCAAGGACTTCGAGCGCGCGCGCCAGCCAAAGCTGGCCGGCTTCGTCATGCTCACCCAGTACGCCGCCAGCATCCCCGCGCCGGCAGCCTTTGCTCCGGGCAGCCTGGAAAACGTGCTGGGCGACTATTTGGCGAAAAACGGCAAGACCCAGCTGCGCATCGCCGAAACCGAAAAGTACGCCCACGTGACCTTCTTCTTCTCCGGCGGCCGTGAAGAGCCGTTCCCGGGGGAGGAGCGCATCCTGATCCCGTCGCCGAAAGTCGCCACCTACGACCTGCAGCCGGAAATGAGCGCTCCGGAAGTCACCGACAAGATCGTCGACGCCATCGAGCACCAGCGCTACGACGTGATCATCGTCAACTACGCCAACGGCGACATGGTCGGCCACAGCGGCGTGTTCGCCGCCGCGGTCAAAGCCGTGGAATGCCTGGACCTGTGCGTCGGGCGCATCGTCGATGCCCTGGAAAAGGTCGGTGGCGAAGCCCTGATCACCGCGGACCACGGCAACGTCGAGCAGATGTCCGACGCCTCCACCGGTCAGGCCCACACCGCTCACACCACCGAGCCGGTGCCCTTCATCTATTACGGCAAGCGCGCCCTGAAAGTCCGCGAAGGCGGGGTGCTGGCGGATGTGGCACCGACCATGCTCAAGCTGCTGGACCTGCCTCAGCCTGAGGAAATGACCGGCACCTCGATCCTGGTCGATCCTGCGCACTGAAACCCTCAGGTCGCCGTTGCATGAAAAACGCCCGATGCAGTCCATCGGGCGTTTTTCATTGCGGCTCCGCCCCGCTCCAGGCGCGGCGCGAAGGCCCAAGCGCAAGACAGCGCCACCAGACAAACACCTGCCATTTGCTGAATAATGATTATCGTTATCAGAACTGACCGCAGAGAGAATCCCATGAACAAGATGGCTACGCTGTTTCTAGCCTCCCTCCTGTCAGGCTGCGCAAGCCAGGTTCCTGCCCAACAGTCGCAGGCCCCCGAACAGCCACACACCCAGGTGGCCATGGACCCGCTGACCGCCGGCAAATTGCGCACGCTGTTGAGCATCCAGCCCCAGCAGCACGCTGCCGACATCGGGCAGATGAACGACCTCATTTCACGGGAGTTCCTGCAGACGCCTTATGCGCCGAACAAGCTGCAGGGCTCTGCGACCCTGGCCGAAAAACTGGTCGTCGACTTCAGGGGCCTGGACTGCTTTACCTACCTGGATTACGTCGAGGCATTGCGCCAGTCCCGCGACGAGGCCGGCTTCATCCACAACCTGGTGCAGATTCGCTACGTCAACGGCGACGTCAATTTCCTCAACCGCCGCCACTTCTTCACCGACTGGGCCCATGCCGGACAGCCCTTGGCCGATGACGTCACCGCCCTGCTGGGTGCCGATGCGGTGACCGTCGCCAAGCACCTCAATCAAAAGGCCGATGGCGGCCATTACCTGGCGGGGCTGCCCGTGGCCGACCGCGACATCACCTACATTCCCAGCGCGCGGATTAACCGGCATGTGCTCAGCAGCCTGCGCACCGGCGACTACATCGGCATCTACACCCCGCTCTCGGGCCTGGACGTCACCCACACCGGGCTGTTCATCAGGACCGCCCAGGGGCCCGTCCTGCGCAATGCGTCCTCGAAGCAGAACCAGCGCGTGGTGATCGACTCGCCGTTCATGGAGTACGTCCGCGACGTCCCGGGCATCGTGGTCCTGCGCGCCCGGCCAACCGACCTGGCCGATCACCCTGCATCCACCTACCAGAGCAGCGCCCAGGCACACCAGCATCCGCCCCACGCGCAAACTCCTGGCTGATCGCCGCGGAAACCGCTGGCAGGCTGATAGCAAATGGCCCAATAACCGCCCGGAAAGGGCTTTTTATGACGAACGCCGCAAAGCAGTTGGCTTTGAGGCGTTTTTTTTGCCGCGATGGGCGGGCATACTAGGCCGTCCCTTTCCCTGGTGTCGCCCGCCTCTATGCTTCGCGCCCTGATTGCCCTTGCTCTGATCTGCCTGCTCCAACCGGCTTTTGCCGACGAGCGCGCGCAAACCCAACAACAGTTGGACGCCACGCGTCAGGACATTGCCGAGCTGAAGAAACTGCTGGGCAAGCTGCAGGAAGAAAAATCCGGGGTGCAGAAAGAACTGCGCGGCACCGAAACCGAGATGGGCAAGCTGGAAAAGCAGGTCGAAGCCCTGCAGAAAGAGCTGAAGAAAAGCGAAGCCGAGCTGCAGCGACTCGATGAGGAGAAAAAAAAACTCCAGAGCGCGCGCACTGAACAGCAGCGACTGATCGCCATCCAGGCCCGCGCCGCCTACCAGAACGGGCGCCAGGAATACCTCAAGCTGCTGCTCAACCAGCAGAATCCGGAAAAATTCGCCCGTACCCTGACCTACTACGACTACCTGAGCCAGGCGCGCCTGGAGCAGTTGAAGAGTTTCAACGAGACCCTGCGCCAGCTGGCCAATGTGGAAAAGGACATCTCCCTGCAACAGGCCCAGTTGCTGGTGCAGAAGAGCAGCCTCGACACCCAGCGTGAAGAACTCGACAAGGTCCGCAAGGAGCGGCAACTGGCCCTGGCCAAGCTCAACGACGACGTGAAGGCCCGGGACGACAAGCTCAAGGCCCGCGAGCAGGACCAGGCCGACCTGGCCAAGGTGCTCAAGACCATTGAAGAAACCCTGGCCCGCCAGGCCCGCGAGGCAGAAGAAGCGCGCCAGAAAGCGCTGATCGCCCAGCAGGAAGCCGAAAAAAAGCGTTTACGTGAAGCCCAGGCCGACGCCAGCGATGCCCCGCGCAAGCCCGTCAGATCAAGCCCGGGCGCCTTGGTTTCCAGCGCCGGCCCTTCCTTCGGCGGTGCATTTGCCGCCGCCCGGGGAAAACTTCCATGGCCGGTTGATGGTCGATTGCTGGCACGCTTTGGTGAAACCCGTGGCGATGACTCCCGTTCCAAGTGGGACGGGGTGATGATCAGCGCCGCCGCCGGCAGCCAGGTACACGCCGTGCATGGTGGCCGGGTGGTGTTCGCCGACTGGCTGCGCGGCGCCGGGCTGCTGGTGATCCTCGACCATGGCAACGGCTACCTGAGTCTCTACGGGCACAACCAGACCCTGCTCAAGGAAGCCGGTGATGTGGTCAAGGCCGGAGAGTCCATCTCCACCGTGGGTAATAGTGGCGGACAGGACACTCCTGCGCTGTACTTTGCAATTCGTCAGCAGGGCCGCCCCAGCGACCCGGCACAGTGGTGCCACGCGCAAGGATAAGCGCTGCATCTAAATTAGGAGTTCGTTCGACATGCTGCATTTGTCCCGCCTTACCTCGCTGGCCCTGACGATCGCCCTGGTGATCGGAGCGCCTCTGGCGTTTGCCGCCGAAACCGCTCAATCAGCGACCGCCGCGACCACCAAGGCACCTTTGCCGCTGGAAGAACTGCGCACCTTTGCCGAGGTCATGGACCGGATCAAGGCGGCCTATGTCGAACCCGTGGATGACAAGACCCTGCTGGAGAATGCCATCAAGGGCATGCTCAGCAACCTCGACCCGCACTCGGCCTACCTGGGCCCGGAAGACTTCGCCGAACTGCAGGAAAGCACCAGCGGCGAATTCGGCGGCCTGGGCATCGAAGTGGGCGCCGAAGACGGCTTTATCAAAGTGGTCTCGCCGATCGACGACACGCCAGCGTCCAAGGCCGGGATCCAGGCCGGCGACCTGATCGTCAAGATCAACGGTCAGCCGACCCGTGGCCAGACCATGACCGAAGCCGTGGACAAGATGCGCGGCAAGATCGGCCAGAAAATCACCCTGACCCTGGTGCGCGACGGCGGTACGCCGTTCGACGTGACCCTGGCCCGCGCCACCATCCAGGTGAAGAGCGTGAAGAGCCAGTTGCTGGAGTCGGGCTACGGCTACATCCGCATCACCCAGTTCCAGGTCAAGACCGGCGAGGAAGTCTCCAAGGCCCTGGCCAAGCTGCGCAAGGACAACGGCAAGAAGCTCAACGGCATCATCCTCGACCTGCGCAACAACCCGGGCGGCGTGCTGCAGGCCGCGGTGGAAGTGGTCGACCACTTCATCACCAAGGGCCTGATCGTCTACACCAAGGGTCGCATCGCCAACTCCGAGCTGCGCTTCTCTGCCACCGGCAAGGACGAAAGCGAAGCCGTGCCGATGGTGGTGCTGATCAACGGCGGCAGCGCCTCGGCTTCGGAAATCGTCGCCGGCGCCCTGCAGGACCAGAAACGCGCGGTGCTGATGGGCACCACCAGCTTCGGCAAGGGCTCGGTGCAGACCGTGCTGCCGCTGAACAACGACCGCGCGCTGAAGATCACCACCGCGCTGTACTTCACCCCCAACGGCCGCTCGATCCAGGCCCAGGGCATCGTTCCGGACATCGAAGTGCGCCGCGCCAAGATCACCAGCGAGGCCCAGGACGGCGAGTACTTCAAGGAAGCCGACCTGCAGGGTCACCTGGGCAATGGCAACGGCGGTGCCGACAAGCCGAGCGGTTCGGCCAGCAAGGCCAAACCGATGCCACAGGATGACGACTACCAGCTGGCCCAGGCCCTGAGCCTGCTCAAGGGGCTGAGCATCACCCGCGGCAAGTGATTGAACCCTTCGCCGGCAAGCCGGCTCCTACAGGAGCCGGCTTGTGTAGGAGCTGGCTCGCCAGCGAAGCGCCCGCCAGGGCGCCCATTCCCCTATAAGGCTTGATCCCGCCCCCCATGATTTCCCACCGCCCATCCCTGTTCCGCCCGCTCTGGGCCCCGCTGCTGGCCCTGCTGTGCTTCTTCACTGCTGCGACCCACGCTGCCGAACCGGCACCTGCGGCACCCAAGGCCTACCTGAGCCTGATCATCGACGACCTCGGGCAGAACCTGCCCCGCGACCGCCGCGTGCTGGCCCTGCCCGGCCCGGTGACCACGGCGATCATGCCCGACACGCCCCACGCCGCCGAGTTCGCCCGCGAAGCTCACCGGGCCGGCAAGATCGTCATCCTGCACATGCCCATGGACCCGGCCACCGGCCCCTTCGCCTGGCACCCCGAGCTGCCCATCGAGGAGCTGCAAAAGCGCCTGGAGGCTGCCTTCCAGGCCGTGCCCTACACCAGCGGCATCAACAACCACATGGGCAGCCGCATGACCGCCCAGCCCCAGGCCATGGCCTGGCTGATGGCCGACTTGCAGCGACGCCACAAATTCTTCGTCGACAGCCGCACCAGCGCCCAGACGGTCGCCGCCGCCGAAGCGCAGAAGATCGGTCTGGCCAGCGTTTCCCGGGATGTGTTCCTGGACGACGAACGGACGGAGGCGGCAATCAGCCAACAGTTGCAGACAGCCATCAAACTGGCGCGCAAACAGGGCTCGGCGGTGATGATCGGCCACCCTTATCCACAGACCCTGGCCGTACTCGAACGCGAACTGCCCACGCTCAAGGCCCAGGGCATCGAGTGGATCGATATCAAGTCGATGATCAGCCTGCGCAGCAACGAAGCCATGGCCGGGCACGGCAAGAACGGCAAGTACAGATAGGGCAGCGGCAGGCCTCAAGCTGCAAGCCAAAGCGCCGCCGACCTGCTGTGACTTGTAGCTTGCGGCTTGCGGCTGCTTCTAGAGATAACGCCCCATGATTTCCTCCACCAGCCCCTCTTCACGCATCGCGTCCAGGGCTGCCTGGAGCTTGGCCACCACGTCATCGGACACGTCCTTGTTCAGGGCCAGGTACAGCTCGGCGCTGTTGAAGCGCAGCACGGTCTTGAGGCCGGTGATGCCTTCCTGCTTGGCCAGGTAACGTCCCGCCGGATCGCCGGTGGCCCAGAGATCGATCTGCCCCGCCACCAGCTTTTTGGCGTTGTCCTGGTCCCGCAGCACCACCTGGGGCGCCAGGCCCTGCTTGGCCAGGGTCTGGGCAATGGCATCGCCCTTGTAGGCACCGATCTTGTAGCTGCGCGCCTGCTCCAGGGATTCGAGGGTGATCTTGCTGCCGGCCTTGGCCAGCATGATCCAGTCGTCCGGGCCGATGGGGCCGACCCACTTGAACAGCGGCTCGCGCTCCGGCAGCCGGGCCATGACGAACACGCCATAGCCCGGCTGTTCCAGGGCCATCTTGTAGATGCGCTCCCAGGGGAAACGCAGGGTCAGGCTGTAATTGATCCCGGCGCGCTTGAACATTTCGCGGACGATATCCACGGCGATGCCGTCGACGTTCTCGCCTTGCGCGAAGTTCTTGCCGTTCTTGGCCATGTTGTAGGGGGGGAAGTTTTCCGTCAGCAGCACCAGGGCGGTGTCGGCGGTTTCAGCGGCGCGGGCCAGAGTGCTCAGGAGCAGGGTCGCGCTGGCGACAACCACAAGAAGACGTTTGAACATGACGGGATACCAGAATCCATGGCGTGCTCAAGAGTGCCGCGAGCACGCCATGCTGTCCAGTGGCTATCGCACCACGATCCCGCGCTGCGCCATGTAGGCCTTGGCCTCGGGAACCGTGTATTCGCCGAAGTGGAAAATGCTCGCCGCCAGCACCGCGCTGGCGTGGCCTTCGATGATGCCGTCGGCCAGATGCTGGAGGTTGCCGACGCCGCCGGAGGCGATGACCGGGATTCCCAGGGCATCGCTGATGGCCCGGGTCACGCCCAGGTCAAAGCCGTTTTTCATGCCGTCCTGATCCATGCTGGTGAGCAGGATCTCGCCGGCGCCCAGGCCTTCCATCTTCTTCGCCCACTCCACCGCGTCCAGACCGGTGGGCTTGCGCCCGCCATGGGTGAAGATTTCCCAGCGCGGGGTTTCGCCCGGGCCGGAGACCTTCTTCGCGTCGATGGCGACCACGATGCATTGCGAGCCGAAATGCTGCGCCGCTTCACCGACAAACTCGGGGTTGAACACCGCCGCGGTGTTGATCGAAACCTTGTCCGCGCCGGCATTGAGCAGGTTGCGGATGTCCTGCACGGTGCGCACGCCACCGCCCACGGTCAGCGGGATGAACACCTGGCTGGCCATGCGCTCGACGGTATGCAAGGTGGTATCACGACCATCGACGCTAGCGGTGATGTCGAGGAAGGTGATTTCGTCGGCACCCTGCTCATCGTAGCGACGGGCGATTTCCACCGGGTCGCCGGCGTCGCGGATGTTCTCGAACTTGACGCCCTTGACCACCCGGCCGTTGTCCACGTCCAGGCAAGGGATGATGCGTTTGGCTAAGGCCATGGGCTTAATCTCCGATGAAGAGTTGCAAGCTGCGGGCTACAAGCGGCAAGTCAGAGCCGATCGCGGTCGGGCGTTGACAGGCCGCTTGCCGCTTATGACTTGCAGCTGGCCGCGTAGCCATCACAAAAGGCCTGGGCTTCTGCCACATCCAGCGTGCCCTCATAAATGGCGCGGCCGGTAATGGCGCCGATGATTCCCGGCGCCTTGGCACCCAGCAGGGCCTTGATGTCGCCCAGGTTGTGGATGCCGCCGGAGGCGATCACCGGAATTTTGGTGGCCGCCGCCAGGGCCGCAGTGAACGGCACATTGCAGCCCTGCATCATGCCGTCTTTGGCGATGTCGGTATAAACGATGGCGGACACGCCGTCGGCTTCGAAGCGCTTGGCCAGGTCGATCACCTGCACGCTGCTGACTTCAGCCCAGCCGTCGGTGGCGACGAAACCGTCCTTGGCGTCCAGGCCGACGATGACCTTGCCCGGGAACGCGCGGCAGGCCTCGGCAACGAACTCCGGCTCCTTGACCGCCTTGGTGCCGATGATCACGTAGCTCACGCCGGCCTTGACGTAATGCTCGATGGTTTCCAGGGAACGGATACCACCGCCGATCTGGATCGGCAGGTTCGGGTAGCGCTTGGCGATCGCGGTGACCACCTCGCCGTTGACCGGCTGGCCTTCGAAGGCGCCGTTGAGGTCCACCAGATGCAGACGACGGCAACCCCCTTCAACCCACTTGGCGGCCATGCTCACCGGGTCATCGGAGAACACCGTGGAATCTTCCATGCGGCCCTGGCGCAGACGCACACAGGCGCCGTCCTTGAGATCGATAGCGGGAATAATCAGCATGCTTTTTCCTTCGTCAAAAGAGCTGCAAGCTGCAAGCCACAAGCTGCAAGCATGCGTGTCTGTTGTTCTTGCAGCTCG
Organism: Pseudomonas sp. St29; assembly: GCF_001547915.1. NCBI lineage: Bacteria > Pseudomonadati > Pseudomonadota > Gammaproteobacteria > Pseudomonadales > Pseudomonadaceae > Pseudomonas > Pseudomonas sp. St29. The sequence goes on along the minus strand of NZ_AP014628.1, from coordinate 401,714 downwards.
AAGCTTGGAGCTTTCAGCTGCTCTTCTCTAATGCCCATAGGTCGCTTTCGATGCTTTCAAACCGCTCTTTGAGGTGGGTCTGCACATCGAAAATCGCCCGGTTGTAATAGTGCGGAGCAATTTCCCGGGTAAAGAGTTCAAGAATCTCCGCCGCCTCGAACGAGCCCAGGTCGAGCTCGAAGCGCTCGGCCATGAAGCGCTTGATCTTGTGCGTCGCCTCACTCTCCTGTTCGGCAGTGAGGCTCAGGATCGGCGGCTTGGATTTCTTGATCGCCATTTACCAGCGACCGTCCCAGGCGGCGAAATTCTGCAGCAACTGCAGGCCGTGGGTATGGCTCTTCTCCGGGTGGAACTGCACGGCGAAACGCGAGCCATCGGCCAGCGCCGCGGCGAAATCCACCCCGTAATGACCGCTGCCCACCACCTGCCGCGCGTTGCCGGCGTTGATGTAGTAGCTGTGCACGAAGTAGAAGCGCGCCCGGTCCGGAATGCTGTGCCACAGCGGATGGTCCACCGCCTGCTTCACTTCGTTCCAGCCCATGTGCGGCACCTTCAGGTGCTCGCCGTCCTCGATCAGGCCCTTGCCGAAGAACTTCACCTGGCCGGGAAACAGGCCGATGCAGTCGACGCCCTCGTTCTCTTCGCTGTGGTCGAGCAAGGCTTGCATGCCCACGCAGATCCCGAGGAACGGACGATCCTGGCTGACTTCACGCACCAGGGCGTCGAAGCCCAGGCGACGGATCTCGGCCATGCAGTCGCGAATCGCGCCCACACCGGGAAACACCACCCGGTCGGCTTCGCGAATCACGCCGGCATCGCTGGTGATCAGTACCTTGCCGGCGCCCACGTGCTCCAGGGCCTTGGCCACCGAGTGCAGGTTGCCCATGCCGTAGTCGATAACGGCGACGGTCTGCATTACAGCACGCCCTTGGTGGAGGGCATCTGGCCGGCCATGCGCTCGTCCAGCTCCACTGCCATGCGCAGTGCACGGCCGAAGGCCTTGAACACGGTCTCGATCTGGTGGTGGGTGTTGGTGCCGCGCAGGGTGTCGATGTGCAGGGTCACGTTGGCGTGGTTGACGAAGCCCTGGAAGAATTCCTGGAACAGGTCAACGTCGAAACCGCCGACGGTGGCGCGGGTGAAGGGTACGTGCATCTGCAGGCCGGGACGGCCGGAGAAGTCGATCACCACGCGGGACAGGGCTTCATCCAGCGGCACATAGGCGTGGCCGTAGCGACGGATGCCCTTCTTGTCGCCGATGGCCTTGCTGAACGCCTGGCCGAGGGTGATACCGACATCCTCCACGGTGTGGTGGTCGTCGATATGCAGGTCGCCCTTGCTTTCGATGTCCAGGTCGATCAGCCCGTGCCGGGCGATCTGGTCCAGCATGTGCTCAAGGAAGGGCACGCCGATATCGAATCGGGCCTCTCCGGTGCCATCCAGGTTGATCGAGGCTTTGATCTGGGTTTCCAGAGTGTCGCGCTCGACAGATGCCTTACGTTCGGCCATCACCAGCTCCGCAAAATCATTGGGCGAAAAAGGCGAATAGTATAGGCCCGACGGCGGCCAAACAGAAACACGCAGGACAATATCCTGACGGGCGCCAGCCAATGAATACGGGCTGTACCTGTCATGACAACTTCAGGAAATGGCTTGCCGGTGAAGGCGCCGGGGCTTGCCGACCCAGACGCCGGATTCGCCGGCAGCCCGGCCCCTACGCAGGAGCCGGGCTGCCGGCAAAGCCCTTAATTGAACAGCACCGCCGTTTTCTGCAGGGTGACCCACACGCCCCACGCCAGCGGAATGCCCACTGCCAGCCAGGCGGCGATCACCAGCGGCAGGCTGGCGGATGACGCTTTCCACTCCAGCACGACGCTGCTGTCGGCGCCCTTGTCGTGGCCCAGGGCCTGCTCGGCCGCCAGTTGCTCGTCGGTCATGAAGTACTTGTCGGCCACCGGGCGCACCAGCAGGTTGCACAGGAAGCCCAGCACCAGCAGGCCGGCGAGGATGTACAGGGTGATGTCATACGCCGCGGCGCGTTCGACGCCGATGCTCAGCTGGTACTCGCGCAGGTAGTTCACCAGCACCGGGCCCAGCACCCCCGCCGCCGCCCAGGCGGTCAGCAGGCGACCGTGGATCGCCCCCACCATCTGCGTGCCGAACAGGTCGGCCAGGTAGGCCGGCACCGTGGCGAAACCGCCGCCGTACATCGACAGGATGATGCAGAACGCCGCCACGAACAGGGCGATGTTGCCCAGGTGGCCGAGGTTCGGAATCAGCGCGTACAGGGCAAAGCCCAGGGCGAAGAACACGAAGTAGGTGTTCTTGCGTCCCAGGTAGTCGGAGAACGACGCCCAGAAGAACCGCCCGCCGATGTTGAACAGGCTCAACAGACCGGTGAAGCCGGCCGCGATGGCGGCGATCTGCGCCAGTTGCCCGGCATCCAGCTGGCTGAAGGTCAGGCCGTTGCCCAGCAGCTTGCCGGCGAACACTTCCTGCAGCAGCGGCGAAGCCATGCCGAGAATGCCGATACCGGCCGAGACGTTGAGGCACAGCACCAGCCAGACCAGGCGGAACTGCGGGGTCTTCCAGGCCACGTTCACGTGCACATGGCGGTGGGTGATCATCGAGTTGGCGGCTTTCTTCGCCGGTGCCGTCCAGCCTTCAGGCTTCCAGCCGGTAGGCGGGACCCGGTACGCCAGGGCGCCGCCGATCATGAACACGAAGTAGATCGCGGCCATCACCAGGAAGCTCTGCCACACGCCAACGCTGGTCGGGGTGGCGAAGTGGCTCATCAACGCCGCCGCCAGGGGCGCGCCCACCATGGCACCGCCGCCGAAGCCCATGATCGCCATGCCGGTGGCCATGCCGCGCTTGTCCGGGAACCACTTGATCAGGGTCGATACCGGGGAGATGTAGCCCAGGCCCAGACCGATGCCGCCGATGACCCCGGAGCCGATCCACATCAGCCAGATCTGGTGGGTATAGACCCCCAGGGCCGAGATCAGCAGGCCGCCGCACCAGCACAGCGCCGAAACCACACCGGCCTTGCGCGGCCCGGCGTGTTCCAGCCAGCCACCCCAGATCGCCGCCGAACAGCCGAGGAAGATGAAGAACAGGGTGTAGATCCAGCCGAGCATGGAGATCGGCCAGTCGCACTGGGACGAGAAGATCTGCGCGATGAAGCCCATGTCCGGTGCGCACGCCACCGGCGCGCTGATGCCCAGCGCCTTGGACAGCGGCAGCCAGAACACCGAGAAGCCGTAGGCCATGCCGATGCACAGGTGAATGGCCAAAGCGGCCGGCGGAACCAGCCAACGGTTGAAACCGGGCTTGGCAATGATGCGTTCCTTGGACAAGAACGCTGGCTGAGCGCCCGAACTGGCGGACGCGATGCTGGAGCTCATGGTTGTTTCCCCCAATTATTAGAATTGTTCATCGGCCACTCCTCTGCGACGACCTTGGCCCATGGGCACGGTCGTTTTATGAGTAAAGCTTCCTTTTGGCAGGCGCGACATTAAGTCGCGGAAGGACGGACGAACCGCGAGAGGTTACCATTTGCGACAAACTAAAAAACCAAACTGCCCCCACCTTTTTTCCGGCAACTGTATTGGCCGCAAGCCTGGCCAGTGGCCAAAAGAGCCCCGCCAAAACGAAAAAACCTCTAACTGCAATGGGTGACCAGCCGTCAGGTTCAGAGCGTTATACTCCCTCGCTAAATTTTGAATTCGACATACAAGGACTCGCCCATGAAAGCGTTCGGCAAAATCCTGGGTCTGGTAATTCTCGGGCTGTTGCTGATCATCGTGGCTCTCGGCTTTGCCCTGACCCACCTGTTTGATCCCAACGACTACAAAGAAGAGATTCGCCAGATAGCCCGCGACAAGGCCCACATCGAGCTGACGCTCAATGGCGACATCGGCTGGAGCCTGTTCCCCTGGCTTGGCCTGGAATTGCATGACGCGGGCGTGGCCACCCTGGCCAATCCGACCCAGCCTTTCGCCGACCTGCAAATGCTCGGCCTGTCGGTGCGAGTCCTGCCGCTGCTGCGCCGCGAAGTGCAGATGAGCGATGTGCGAGTCGAAGGCCTGAACCTGCGCCTGAACCGCAACAAGGAAGGCCACGGCAACTGGCAGGACATCGGCAAGGCCGCCCCGACCGACAAGCAGGCCGAAACCCCGGCCACCAGCACCGGCGAAGCGAGCCCGCCCGGCGGCGCCCCGGACAAGTCGTCACAGCCGATCCGCCTGGACATCGACAGCCTGACCGTGAACAACGCCCGGGTTGAGTACAACGATGAACAGACCGGCAAGCAGTTCACCGCCGAAAGCATCCAACTGAGCACCGGGCCGATACACGAAGCTACCAACACGCCGCTCAAGCTCACCGCGTTCCTGGCCAGCAGCCAGCCCGCCGTGCGCGTGCGCACCGAACTCAACGGCGAACTGCGCTTCGACCGCGCCCTGCAGCGCTATCAGTTCGAAGACATGCGCCTGTCCGGCGAGGCCACCGGCGATCCGCTGCAGGGCAAGACCGTGACCTTCGCCGCCCAGGGCCAGTTGCTGCTGGACAAGGCCGCCAACGTCGGCCAGTGGACCGGCCTCAAGGTCTCCTTCAACCAACTGCGGGCCCTGGGCGAACTCAAGGTCAACGACCTGGACAAGACCCCGCAGATCAGTGGCGGGATTTCCATTGCCCAGTTCGACCTGGCGAAATTCGTCGACAGCATCGGCCAGACCCTGCCGGCCATGGCCGCAGGCAGCCTGAGCAAGGTCGAACTGGTCAGCCGCCTGCAAGGCACGCCCAGCAGCCTGGCCCTGGAAGACCTGAACCTGAAGCTCGACGACAGCACCTTCAGCGGCCGCCTGGCCATCGAGGACTTCGACAAGCAGTCACTGCGCGCCCAGCTCAAGGCCGACACCTTCAATGTCGACCGCTACCTGCCGCCCAAGTCCGCCGAAGCCAACAGTGCCGCCACTGCGCGCAAGGCCGAAGTGCAGAGCAGCGAAGCCGACGCCATGGCCGGCGCCGGCACCACGCCGCTGCCCAACTCGCCGACCAAGGGCGCCTGGAGCACCGACAAACTGCTGCCGGTGGAACGCCTGAACAAGCTCGACTTCGACGCCGACCTGAGCTTCGGCCAACTGACCCTGGACAAGCTGCCGATTCAGAATGCCGCGCTCAAGGCCAGCGGCCAGGGCGGCCTGCTGAAACTGTCCAGCCTGCGCGGCGAGCTGTACAACGGCAGCTTCGAGGCCAACGGCACCCTCGATGTGCGCCAAAGCACACCGCAGTTGAACCTGCAGACCAAGATCAACCGGGTGCCGGTGGAACGCATCCTCGAAAGCCAGGGCCAGACGCCTCCAGTCAAGGGCCTGGTGACCCTCAACAGCAACCTCAGCGGCAACGGCAACAGCCAGAAAGCGCTGATCGACAGCCTCAACGGCAGCGCCAGTTTCGTCATCAACAACGGCGTGCTGCTCAACGCCAACATCGAACAGCAGTTGTGCCAGGGCATCGCCGTGCTCAACCGCAAGAACCTCACCAGCACGCCCCGGGGCAAGGACACCCCCTTCCAGGAGCTCAAGGGCAACCTGACGCTGCGCAACGGCGTGGCCAGCAACCCGGACCTGAAAGTGCGCATCCCCGGCCTGAGCGTCAACGGCAATGGCGACATCGACCTGCGGGTACTGGGCATGGACTACCGGGTCGGCATCGTCGTCGAGGGCGACCTCAGCGATAACCCGGACCCGGCCTGCCAGGTGGGTGAACGCTTCACCGGCGTTGAACTGCCGCTGCGCTGCCGCGGGCCGCTGGAGCTGGGGGCCAAGGCCTGCCGTCTGGACAAGGACGGCCTGGGCCAGGTCGCGGCCAAGCTGGCCGGTGACCGGCTGCAGCAGAAAATCGACGAAAAGCTGGGTGACAAGGTCAGCCCGGAACTGAAAAACGCGCTCAAGGGGCTGTTCAAACGATGAGAGCCGAGGCCTTTGCACCGGCGGTGCTGGACTGGTACGACCGCCACGGCCGTCATGACCTGCCCTGGCAGCAGGACATCAACCCGTATCGAGTGTGGGTGTCGGAGATCATGCTGCAACAGACCCAGGTCAGCACCGTGCTCAACTACTTCGACCGCTTCATGGCCTCGCTACCCACGGTGCAGGCCCTGGCCGAGGCCCCGGAAGACGAAGTGCTGCACCTGTGGACCGGCCTGGGCTACTACACCCGGGCGCGCAATCTGCAAAAGACCGCGAAGATCGTCATGGCCGAGTACGGCGGCGAGTTTCCCCGGGACGTGGAAAAACTCACCGAGCTGCCGGGCATCGGCCTGTCCACCGCCGGCGCCATCGCCAGCATCAGCATGGGCCTGCGGGCGCCGATCCTCGACGGCAACGTCAAGCGGGTGCTGGCACGCTTCACCGCCCAGGAGGGCTACCCGGGAGAACCCAAGGTGGCCAAGCAGTTGTGGGCCACTGCGGAGCGCTTCACGCCCCACAGCCGGGTCAACCACTACACCCAGGCGATGATGGACCTGGGGGCGACCCTATGTACCCGCAGCAAGCCCAGTTGCCTGCTGTGCCCCCTGGAGCGCGGCTGCGAAGCCCACATGCTTGGCCTGGAAACCCGCTACCCGATTCCCAAGCCGCGCAAGGAGGTGCCACAGAAGCGCACCCTGATGCCGTTGCTGGCCAACCGCGAAGGCGCCATCCTGCTTTACCGGCGGCCCTCCAGCGGCCTCTGGGGCGGCTTGTGGAGCCTGCCGGAACTGGACGGCCTGGACGACATTCCGCACCTGGCCTCGCAGCACGCCCTGGAACTGGGCCAGCAACAGCAGATGCCGGAGCTGGTCCACACCTTCAGTCACTTCCAACTGGCCATCGAGCCCTGGCTGATCCGGGTCGAAGAGTCGGCCCTGCACGTCGCCGAGGCCGATTGGCTCTGGTATAACCTCGCCACCCCGCCGCGCCTGGGCCTTGCCGCCCCGGTGAAGACACTGCTCAAACGCGCGGCCGAAGTCTTGAATGCAGGAGAGTCGTCATGACCCGCACCGTAATGTGCCGCAAATACCAGGAAGAACTGCCGGGCCTGGAACGCCCCCCGTACCCGGGCGCCAAAGGCCAGGATATTTTCGAACACGTCTCGGCCAAGGCCTGGGCTGACTGGCAGAAACACCAGACCCTGCTGATCAACGAAAAGCGCCTGAACATGATGAATGCCGAAGACCGCAAATATCTGCAGGGCGAGATGGACAAATTTTTCTCCGGCGAGGAATACGCCAAGGCCGAAGGCTACGTGCCGCCGGCTGAGTAAAACCCGCACAAAATCGGGGGCGGAACGTAAGCGGCGGTAATAATTAAACTTTTTTTCAAAACTTGCTTGACGCCCCCCTGAAAAACCCGTTTAATGCGCCCCGTTGCCCAGATAGCTCAGTCGGTAGAGCAGGGGATTGAAAATCCCCGTGTCGGCGGTTCGATTCCGTCTCTGGGCACCACCTTCAGCTTTCAGGTGGTGTTTGCATCACGTGAAAGCAACCAGAAAACCCGCCTAGTGCGGGTTTTTTGTTGCCTGCCATTCAGCCCTTCCCTTCCTCCCCGCTCGACACCCCGGCTTTCTTTCCTGCACAACCCAACCGCTGCGCGATCATCGCGCCACCCACACAGCGCATCACGCCTCGGCTTTTCTCAAGTGTTCACTTAAGTGAAGAACCATTTAGAGATAATCATCTTTTGATATTCGAGCAGAACCCATATAGAACAGGGCCTACAGCAAGAAAATCATAGATAATTTTTCCGGCCTTCGAGATGTTTGCACAATGCCTGCATTCCTCCATCAAGACCTTGAGCTGCTAAACCCATCCTTCGACTCCCCTCTGGTGGACGTGCTGAGCGAGCTTGAGCACCTTCGGCGCTTGCGCTTGGAAGGCGATACGCCTCCTGCGGTCTTCTATCAGCTGAAAACAATCTTCCACATCCTGGAAAGCCTGGGTTCGGCGCGCATCGAGGGCAACCACACCACGCTTGCCGACTACATCGAGAGCAAGGTGGAAGGCACAGCCGAGGACACGGACCAGCTACGCGAAGTGGCGAACATCGAAAAAGCCATGGACTACATCGAGCAAACCATTGGCCCGGGAACACCAATCACCGACCTCATCATCAGAGAGCTGCACGCGATGACCGTCCAGGACCTGGGCCGAGAGGGCGACAAGACGCCTGGAGCGTATCGCCAGGGCGCCGTACAGATTGCTCAGGCCGCTCACCTACCTCCTGATGCCCTGATGGTGCCCAGCTACATGCAAGAGCTGGTGGAGTTCGTCAATCGGGAGGACCTGCCCAAATACGACCTGATGAAAGTGGCCTTGACCCATCACCGGTTTGCCTGGATTCACCCATTTGGCAACGGCAATGGCCGCGTGGTGCGCCTCCTGACTTATGCACAGCTGATGAAATATGGCTTCAACGTCGATACGGGTGGCCGCGTACTCAACCCCACTGCCGTTTTCTTCAATGATCGGGAACGCTACTACGCCATGCTCGCCACCGCGGACCAAGGAACCAAGGCCGGGCTGGAGACCTGGTGCACTTATGTTCTGGAGGGCATCAGGGACGACCTGGAAAAGGTCAATCGCCTCACCGACTACCGCTACCTGAGCCGGCACATCCTCGCTCCCACCATTACCTTTGCTCGGGATCGACAATGGATCACTGCTGCGGAAGAAACGGTACTGACCACAGCGATCAAGTCAGGCGTTGTTAAGTCGAGCGACATCGCCCAGGCACTGCCCAAACTGACTGCCGGACAAAGGACCTATCAAATAAAGAAACTGGTGGACCAGGGCATGCTATTGCCCATCAGCACCAACGCCCGGCAATACACCATCGGCTTCTCCAACAGCTACCTCATCAGAGGAATGATCAAGGCACTTCGAGAGCAAGGGTTCATACCGGCACCGCTTGAGGCGCCATGACACGCCCTCGGGCTCTCCAAGGGCGACCAGAGTCAAACTAACCCTGGCCGCACTGGCGCACCGCCTGCGCCGATCAGAAGGCCTTATTCGCCCACTCCAGGGCCTGCCCCTGAGCCACATCGAGCAGGGCCACGCCATCACCGAGCAGCAGCGAGGCGATGTCGGCGATCTGGAACAGGTCGCTGGCGTCAGCCGTTTGCGCGGTCATGCCGGACAGGCTGTTCATCAGTTTGTGAAGGGCGCGTATGCGCTGATCGGCACAGGCCAGAAGATCGACCAGCGGCGCATGAGGATTGATCAGCAGGACGGGGTTGTCCGCTGGCGTGTGTTGAAGAGGGATATATCCGTTCATTGATGTAGCTCCGTGCGTTAGGGAAGCTCCCCCCAAGCTCTCCTACAAGCTGGGTGGCAGCTGTACGCGGGGTAGGAGACCGGTCGCACAACCCGGCCACGCCGAAGCGTGCCCGCGCACAGCCGCCATAAAACACAGGGCAGCAAGAAGCGCCCAAGAAAAGCTGGGCGCCTGTGCACGGTGCGACTCTCGGGCTCCTACACCCGGCCGCTGATTTGGCAGCGACCGGCGCAGAGTAAAGAGCAGGTCCGATCAGCGCAAGCCCTCACCTGGTGACTGAAAGTAACCAGTCCACTCAGTGTTTGTGCCGATGATGAACATCGGGGAAGTGTGCATGGCTATGCCGGATCGGCGCGTGCTCATGGGGATGGCTGTGGGGCTCCGAGCCGTCCCACTCAAAGTCGTGTTCATGCTGGTGGTGCTCGTCGTGCTTATGGCGATGGTTGTGCGCGAGAGGCTCGTGCTGATGCTCGTGAACGTGGTGTTCCATCAAGTGAATCCACACGCCGATGGCCATCAGTGCCGCAGCCAGCAGAAACCACAGGGAAACCGACTCGCCGAGGATCAGAATCGAGAGCGCTGCGCCAAGGAAAGGCGCCGTGGAGAAGTAGGCCCCGGTGCGCGCACTGCCCAGCCCTCGCAGGGCCAGGACGAACAGCACCAGGCTGACGCCATAACCCAAAAAGCCCACCAGCAGTATCGGCCCCAGCGTGGCAGCAGCAGGCAGTTGCGCGCCAATAAGCAGCGCCAGGCCAGCATTGACCACACCCGCCACCAACCCCTTGCTGCCTGCGATGAACAGCGCATCGGACGCCGAGACGTTACGGGTCAGGTTGTTATCGATGGCCCAGCACAGGCAGGCGCAGGCCACCGCCAGTGGCCCCAGCCAGTCATCAGCGCCGGCGTGCTGCTGCGGCCATGACAGAACGATCCCGCCCAACACGATGGCGAGCATGCCGAGCACGATCCGGCGATCGGCGTTCTCCTTGAACACCAGCCACGCCAGCACCGCGGTGAGTACCGATTCCAGGTTGAGCAGCAACGAGGCGGTGGCGCCCGCGGTCCGCGTCAGGCCGAACATCAGCGCGACCGGCGCCAGCACTCCGCCAAACAAGATCGCCCCCAGCAGCCACGGCCACTCGCGCGCCGTCAGCCCCGTCGGTTGCCAACCTCGATCGCGAACGCAACGGACAATGGCCAGGCCGACGCCACTGCCCAGGTACAACAGCCCCGCCAGGAGCATCGGCGGAACATCCAGCCCCAGCAGCTTGGCCAGCGGCGTACTGGCGCCGAACAAGGCGGCGGCCGCCAGCGCATAGAGAACACTCAAGTTCATGGTCGGATCACCCTTCAGGCTCATTGCAAGATGCTGAACAGGATGACCCTGGCGGTGTAGAAATGCCGTGAATCAACCTACAACCGATCGGCAAGCCTCAGCTTCCAGGGGACGCTGCGCGTCCCAGCGGGAGCAAGCTCCCTCGCCACAGGTACAGCGCCTGCCCTTGGCTGACTGGCATTACCGCCTAGAGCGGCTTTTTCACTGAGCATGGCTCTGCAGTTTCAGCCGCCTTGCTGCACCGTACCGACCTCAGCATGCAGCTTTATACCCAAGGCGCCCATGACCTTCATGATGGTCGCCAAACTGGGGTTGCCATCAGCTGATAGGGCCTTGTAAAGCCCCTCACGAGTCAGGCCAGTATCTCGGGCTAGCTGCGACATCCCACGCGCTCGCGCGATATCGCCCAAGGCCGCAGCCAGCAGCACGGGATCGTTCTCCTCCAGACAGGCTTCAAGGTAAAGAGCCATGTCCTGTTCAGTCTTCAAGTGATCGACTACATCCCACTTGCTCAGTTTTATCTTGGTCATCTCATCCTCCTAGAGCTCACGGGACAGCCTGATGGCAATCCTTATATCAGCGGCCTGAGTCGCCTTGTCACCACCGGCCAGCAGAACAATCACTTCATAGCCGCGCTGCACGAAATACAGTCGATAACCCGGCCCATAATCTATCCGCAACTCAGATACCCCCTCACCCACCGGCTTGCAGTCACCCAAAACCCCCAACTCCAGTCGACGAAGTCGAGCTTTGATCCGAGCCTGTGCCCGAGCGTCCCTCAGCCTGGCAAACCACTGGCTATAACGCTCTGTCTGAATAAGCGTGTGCATGCACAAAATGTAAACCACAGTTTACATTTCATCAATAATGAGCACCCCCTCTCCGACAAAGCGTCCACATCACGACTCAATAACACCAGACCCATAAAAAAGGCCTGGATCGAAATGGAGCCAGGCCTCACAGGCAAACATCAGCAAGTCACCACTTGCTCGCATAGCAGCCTCAGCCAGAAGCGGCATCCATCAGCACCTTGAGCGCCGCATCGGCCTCGGCACGCTGGGCCTTGGTGGGTTTGCCGGCAAATTGGCTGCGCTGCTTGTTGAGGGTCAGGTAGGCGTTGTCGCCATCGCCCCAGATGTAGGAGTAGATCAGCAGGAAACTGTCGGAGCCGGGCTGGCAGTAAGGGGCGACGCTGCGCAGCGGTGCCAGCAGTTGGATCATCTCGCCATAGTTGTCGGTGAACTCCAGCAGGGCGAACTGCCAGCGACCGGTCTGCGGATCATAGTGCGAAGCGCTACCCGGCCCGGCCCAGATCTGCACCACTTCCTGCAGGCTGCGCGCTCCGGAATCCTGCAACCACTCGGCATCGACCCGGGCCGAGCCGTACATGTCCTTGCTGTCGAACCACTTCTGCCAATCGCTGTAGGAAATCGCCGGGCGTGGCGCTGCCGCCATGGCCTTGGCGTACTGCTCGGGGGTCATGCTGCAGCGCAGATACACCGAGGAAGGCTCGCTCGCCTGCGCCTGCCCGGTCGCCGCCAATAGCGCTGCCAGCGCCAGCCCTGTCCATGAGCGAAATTGCATGGTTGTGGTTCCTGATCGATCGAAAAAGGTCGCCAGCATACCCGCGCCGACACAGATCAAGGACGCTGCCCAATCCGATCAACGCCGAACGCCGGCCTATAAGCTCAAGCTGGCGCCTGCGCCGCCTGCCAATGCTTCATCTCCTCAGCGATAAAGTGCTGCACCAGATCGCTGTACAGCTTCTCGATGGCATCCGCGCTCAGGCCTTCGGCCTCGGCCCATTCGCGGCGGGTGGCGAGCATCGCCTTGAAGCGCTCCTCGGCCCGCACGGTGGCCGCCGAGGTCTTGAACTTCGACGCCGCCAGCACGTACTTGAAACGCGCGCCCAGCAGGGCAATGACCGCCCGATCCAGGTGGTCGATTTCCCGACGGATGTCTTCCATGCCCTGGCATTGTTCCGGGCTCATCTGCTGCTTCACTTCCATGCTCAAGACTCCATCGACGTCTGGGGATACCCGGCTTTGGCCGGGCCCGGATTATTCCCATGACGGCGCAGGGGAGTAAAGTTGCGGGCTCGCGCCCATTCGATTGCCAAGGAACTGCTCGCGTGAACCAGAAGAGAACCCGAGTCCGCCTGCCCCACCCCAAGCCCGGCAAGACCGGTAGGGGCGCCTGGGTATTCCTGCTGATCGGTGGCGTGCTGCTGGCACTCACCGCACTGCTGGGCTGGACCCTGGTGAGCGCGCTGCAGGACGGCCTGATTGTCACCCGCAACCGCGCCGGCCCGAAGCTCGTCTACAGCCAGGCACAACAGCCGACCCAGTTCTATATCGAGCTGCTCTGGCAAAGCATCAGCACCCTGTTGCTGGGTGCACTGGCAGTTGCCGCGCTGTGGATCGGCCGGGTATTAATGGGCGCACAAAAAAAACATCGCTGATGCCGGATGCCGCTCCGGCATAGTGCAGCCGCCCAGGAACAAGCGCCCATGTCCCTGTTGTCCCCTCCCGACCTGCCTGCCACGCGCCTCGCCACGGCCGGCCCAGGCCCCAGCGAAACCTTCAGCGAACCGGCGGCGGATGGCTTTGTGCTTGGCGGTTTTGCCTGGCGCCACCCGCAAGCCGATCCGAGCAGACCGGTGGTCATCATCAACCCCGCGACCTCGGTGCGCTGCCGCTACTACGTGCGTTTCGCCGACTACCTGTTCGCCAATGGCTTCGACGTCATGACCTACGACTATCGCGGCATCGGCGAGTCGCGTCCGGCCTCGCTCAAGGGGCTCAAGGCGTCCTGGTCGGATTGGGGCGCACTGGATTTCGAAGCCATGCTGCAACGGGCCCGGCGCGAGTTTCCCGGGCAGCCGATCGATGTGGTGGGCCACAGCTTCGGCGGCTGCGCCGTGGGCCTGGCGGCCTCCGCCGGGGAGATCCGCCGCGTGGCCACCATGGGCGCGCAGTTCGCCTACTGGCGCGACTACGAGCCCCGGCTACGCTGGCGCATGCTGGGCAAATGGCATGTGCTGATGCCCCTGCTGACCCGCCTTCACGGCTACTTCCCCGGCAAACGCCTGGGCTGGATGGAGGACACGCCCGCCGGCGTGGTCCGCGACTGGGCCACCCCGCACCCACGCTACGAAGGCCGTCCCAGCGGCCGCAGGCTGGCCGCTGCGCGCAATGGCCAGCCCTTCGCCCAGGTCAGCGCCGCCGTGCTCGCCATCAGCCTCAGCGACGATCCCTTCGGCACGGTGGCGGCCATCGAGCGCCTGCTGGCGTACTTCAGTAACAGTCCGCGCACCCACTTGCGCATCGCCCCGCAGGATATCGGCGAAACCGAGGTCGGCCATTTCGCCTTTTTCCACAGCCGTTTCGACACCCGGCTCTGGCCCATCATCCTGGACTGGCTGCGCCACGGCGAACTCGACCGCAGCAGCCCGGGACGGCTGGTACCGCGCGCCTGAGCCGCCCCGCTCGCCCGGCGGCAGGTGCTCCGGCCTCGATTTGCTGGCATCCTTGGCCGCCTGAAAAGGTCGCCGCTGCCCGGCGACCCACGCGATACACCTCCCAGCATCAAGGTAAGGCGCCCATGGCATCTGCGAACAAGCAACACAAACGGGCCCAGCGGGCGAAAACCAAGGCCAAGCAAAACCGCGCCAAGCGCACCGCTCCCACCTCGGAGCTGGAACTGGACCCCAACGACAGCCGCATCGACTTCGAGTCGGTGGACCTGACCGAGCTGTTCGTGAAAATGCGCGACGCCGAGAAAACCAGCTTGCAGGCCATGTGCACCGTGTTCCTCTCGGACCCGTTGCTGGAGCTGGTGTATGAGCAGGAGGGCGACGAAGGCGCCACGGATTTCATCCTTGCGGCGCTGATCGAGTACCGCAACTGGTCCACCGAGGCCGACGAGGCGGCGGCGCTGGAGTGGATCGAGTCCGAAGCCTTCCGCAACGACTACATGGCCGCGTCCCAGGCCCTGTTCAGCACCAAGGACTGAGCCGCAAACGGGCATGAAAAAAGGGCGCATTCAGCAATGAATGCGCCCTTTTTGTTTCAGCTACAGAAGCCGGGCCTAGACTCAGGCCGCTTCCAGCCGAGGGATTTCCATGCCGATGCGCGAGCTGGCGAAGTTCAGGTCGCCGCTGGCGATGGACTGGGCCTTGAAGCCCGAGCCGATCAGGTCGCGAACATACAGCTTGTTGTACATGAACATGAACACCAGGTTGCTCAGGCCGAAAGTGAACATCGACAGCAGGAACATGATGGCCGCCCATTTCCAGTCAGCGCGGAACAGGGCCGGGATGAAACCGAAGAAGAACACGGTCCAGGAGAAACCAACTGGCGCTTCCTTGATGGCTCCGGTGTTCGGGTTTTTGAAGATGATTTTAGTGAACGCCATGCGCGTCTCCTTGCCGCCCCATTTTGAGGAACCAACGACCGGGCGATCGCCATTGGGCCCTGAATGCTCATTCTTCGAACCGGGACCGTCAGCCATGCCATGGGCAAGTGCGGACAAATCAGGAGCATGGGCCGGCGCGGATGGATCAGGGGGAGGGAAGCAGAAGACGGATTCAGAGTCCCGACAAGCGTTCAATCCCTAGCATGACAGCGCTATTCCATAGCTCCTCTCACGCAGGCACGCAAGAGCTCTTATCGAAGAGCGCGCAGGCTACTATTTCGCCAGCGGGCTGTCCACGAAACGCCAGGTAACAATTCACAAATCCGATAAAAAAGGCCGCGGTCAATGCTGACGGCGGCCTTTTTGTATGGCAAAGCGTCAAACCGTCAGTTCAGTACCAGGGCACCATTGCGCTCGGCCTTGCGCCGACGAGCCACCAACAGCCCCGCAGCGATGACGATGATACTCAGCAGGCCGGTGGCGAGGATCTCCACCCGGTGCTCTTGCTGGAACAGCATGATGCCCAGGATCGCCACGATGAACACGATCACCGCGTAGGTCAGGCCGGGGAACAGCCACATGCGGAAGGCGATCTTCTCGCCGGCGGCCATGCGCTTCTGGCGCATGCGCAGTTGCGATACGGCAATCACCAGGTACACCAGCAGGGCGATGGCGCCGGAACTGGCCAGCAGGAACTCGAACACCGCCGCCGGCGCTACATAGTTGGCGAACACCGCAAGGAAAGCTGCTGCGGTGGACAGGATCACCGCCCAGTAAGGCGTGCCGCTGGCGTTGGTGCGCTTGGCCACAGCCGGAGCGTCGCCCCGCTTGCCCAGGGAGAAGAGCATGCGCGAGGCGGTGTAGAGCGCCGAGTTCAGGCAACTGGTCACGGCCACCAGCACCACCAGGTCGACGATCAGCTTGGCGTTGGGGATGCCCATGCGATCAAGCACGGTCTGGTAGGAGCCGACCTGAGCCAGGCTTGGATCGTTCCACGGCACCAGGGCCACGACGATGAAGATCGACACCAGGTAGAACAAGCCGATGCGCCAGATCACCGAGTTGGTGGCCTTGGAGATCTGCTTGCCCGGGTTGTGGGATTCCGCCGCGGCGATGGTAACGATCTCGGTGCCCATGAAGGAGAACATGGTGGTCAGCATGGCCGCCAGCACCGCGCCCATGCCGTTGGGCATGAAGCCTTGGGTGTCCACCAGATGCGAGACGCCGCTGACCTGGCTATTGGGCAGCAAGCCGCAAATGGCCGCCAGGCCGAGGATCACGAAACCGATGATGGCCACCACCTTGATCAGGGCGAACCAGAACTCGAACTCGCCGTAGTTCTTCACGCTGAACAGGTTGGTGGCGGTCAGCAGCAGAGTGATCACCAGGGTGAAGACCCAGATCGCCACGTTGGGGAACCAGGCATGCAGGATGGTCGCGGCGGCGTTGGCCTCCAGCGGGATCACCAGCACCCAGAACCACCAGTACAGCCAGCCGATGGTGAATCCGGCCCAGTGGCCGATAGCGCGATCGGCATAGGTCGAAAACGACCCGGTATCCGGCGAGGCGACGGCCATTTCCGCCAGCATGCGCATCACCAGCACCACCAGGGTGCCGGCAGCGGCATAGGCCAGGAGAACCGCCGGGCCGGCTTCGGCGATGGCGTGGCCGGAGCCGACAAAGAGACCCGCGCCAATCACGCCGGCAATCGACAGCATGGTCACATGCCGTGGTTTGAGCCCCTGTTCGAGGTCATTGGAGAGTTGCGTACCGCTCATGAAAAGCACCTTTGCAACGAAAAAAGAGTCACTCCACCCGGTCGGCATTCGTTCTCGTAAAAAGAATTCAACGGGGCGTTCTTTATTTCGCACGCAAGATTTGCGCCAAAATGTTACAGAGTCCCGGGAAACAAGGCTTGGCGAACCGACCGGCGGAAATCTCAAGTCATTGAGTTCAATGGCATTTCGCCATTTCGTTACTGGCCGACTCACTTTGTAGGACGAAACTGCGCACCAGAAACACACCCCGAAAGTACCCGATGCACAATTAGGTGGCAGATCCATGACCTTTGGCCCGTTAACCCTTCCAACACCCGGCCAAAGCTGGCACCATCGCGCCTTTTTTTACGCGACACCTACCGGATTCCAGGCGGATTCCGGGTTCAAACGGGCGTTCGGTTGTTGATGGGGCGACAGTCTTCTGTGCTGATGCGACAACCTGCCACACGCCGTCTGTTTACCTCCGGTAGCGCTGTTGGCTGCGCTTGGAACCCTATGCTAGCTTGGCGCCTCGCCAGGAAGGCCGCCAACAGCAGGAGCACAATGAACTCTATGAGGACCGCACATGGCTGAGGCCACGCCCGCGCTTGAAATCCGCAACTTGCACAAACGCTACGGCTCTCAGGAGGTACTCAAAGGTATTTCGCTGACCGCACGCGACGGTGACGTGATATCGATCCTGGGTTCCTCCGGCTCCGGCAAGTCCACTTTCCTGCGCTGCATCAACCTGCTGGAAAACCCGCATCAGGGGCAGATCCTGGTCGCCGGCGAAGAGCTCAAGCTCAAGGCCGCGAAAAACGGCGAGCTGGTGGCCGCCGACGGCAAGCAGATCAACCGCCTGCGCAGCGAAATCGGTTTCGTCTTCCAGAATTTCAATCTCTGGCCACACATGAGCGTGCTCGACAACATCATCGAGGCGCCGCGCCGGGTGCTGGGCCAGAGCAAGGCCGAGGCCATCGAAGTGGCCGAGGCGCTGCTGGCCAAGGTCGGCATCGCCGACAAGCGCCACGCCTACCCGGCCCAGCTGTCCGGCGGCCAGCAGCAACGCGCCGCCATCGCCCGCACCCTGGCGATGCAACCCAAAGTCATCCTGTTCGACGAGCCGACCTCGGCCCTGGACCCGGAAATGGTCCAGGAAGTCCTCAACGTGATCCGCGCCCTGGCCGAAGAAGGCCGTACCATGCTGCTGGTCACCCATGAAATGAGCTTTGCCCGCCAGGTTTCCAGTGAAGTGGTGTTCCTTCACCAGGGCCTGATCGAGGAGCAGGGATCGCCACAGCAGGTCTTCGAGAACCCGCTTTCGGCACGCTGCAAACAATTCATGTCCAGCAACCGCTAACGGAGCTACACGCATGCAGAGCTATAAGAAAATCCTCCTGGCCGCTGCCGTCACTCTGGCTTTCAGCGCCAGCGCTGCCGCCGAAACCCTGAAGATGGGGATCGAGGCCGCCTACCCACCGTTCAACAACAAGGATGCCAGCGGCCAGGTGGTCGGCTTCGACAAGGACATCGGCGACGCCCTGTGCGCCAAGATGAAAGTCGAATGCACCGTGGTCACTTCCGACTGGGACGGCATCATCCCGGCCCTGAACGCGAAGAAATTCGACTTCCTGATCTCTTCGCTGTCAATCACCGACGAGCGCAAGCAGGCGGTGGACTTCACCGACCCGTACTACTCCAACAAGCTGCAGTTCATCGCCCCCAAGGCCAAGACTGACTTCAAGACCGACAAGGCCTCGCTCAAGGGCAAGATCATCGGCGCGCAGCGGGCGACCCTGGCCGGCACCTGGCTGGAAGACAACCTGGGCGACGACATCACCATCAAGCTCTACGACACCCAGGAAAACGCCTACCTGGACCTGACGTCCGGCCGCCTGGACGCGATCCTGGCCGACAAGTACGTCAACTACGAGTGGCTCAAGAGCGACGCTGGCAAGCCGTATGAGTTCAAGGGCGAGCCGATGGTGGAAAGCGACAAGATCGGGATTGCCGTGCGCAAGAAAGATCCTCTGCGCGAGAAGCTGAACGCCGCCCTGAAGGAAATCGTGGCCGACGGCACCTACAAGAAGATCAACGACAAGTACTTCCCGTTCAGCATCTATTGATACTGACTTGCCTGACCGGCGCCCGCCCCCTGGGCGCCGGTCCTTAGCAAAGCCATCCAGACCCCATGAATATCGATCTCTTCGGATTCGGCCCGGTGCTCGCCGCCGGCGCGCTGATGACCGTCAAGCTGGCCCTCTCGGCGTTATGCCTGGGACTGGTGCTCGGCCTGCTCGGCGCCTTGGCCAAGACTTCCCCGTACAAGCCACTGCGCTGGCTTGGCGAAACCTATTCGACCATCGTGCGCGGCGTCCCGGAACTGCTGTGGGTGCTGCTGATCTACCTGGGCACGGTGAACATGATGAACGCGCTGGGGGAGCAATTCGGCAACCCCGACCTGGCCCTCAGCCCGTTCGTTGCCGGGGTGATCGCCCTCGGCCTGTGCTTCGGTGCCTATGCCACGGAAGTGTTTCGTGGCGCGATCCTGGCCATCCCCAAGGGCCACCGCGAAGCCGGCATCGCGCTGGGCCTTTCCAAGTGGCGGATCTTCAGCCGCCTGATCCTGCCGCAGATGTGGCGCATCGCCCTGCCGGGCCTGGGCAACCTGTTCATGATCCTGATGAAGGACACCGCCCTGGTGTCGGTGATCGGCCTTGAAGAAATCATGCGCCAGGCGCAGAACGCCGTGACCTTCGCCCGGCATCCGTTCACCTTCTACATGGTCGCGGCCGTCATGTACCTGGGCCTGACCGTGCTGTCCATGATCGGCATGCACTTCCTGGAAAAACGCGCCGCCCGCGGCTTTGTGAGGACGACGTAATGGAATGGGAAGTCATCTACAAATGGCTGCCGAAGTTCATCCAGGGCGCGACGCTGACCCTGGAACTGGTGGGCATCGCCGTGATTCTCGGCCTGCTGCTGGCCATCCCGCTGGGCATCGCCCGCTCGTCCAAGCTCTGGTACGTGCGCGCCTTGCCCTACGCCTACATCTTCTTCTTTCGCGGCACGCCGCTGCTGGTGCAGCTGTTCCTGGTGTATTACGGCCTGGCGCAGTTCGATGCGGTGCGCGAGAGCTTCATGTGGCCCTACCTGCGCGATCCGTTCTGGTGCGCTACTGCCACCATGACCCTGCACACCGCGGCCTACATCGCCGAGATCCTGCGCGGTGCGATCCAGGCCATTCCCCCCGGTGAGATCGAAGCCGCGCGGGCCCTGGGCATGTCCCGGCCCAAGGCGCTGTTCTACATCATCCTGCCGCGGGCGGCGCGCATCGGCCTGCCGGCCTACAGCAACGAAGTGATCCTGATGCTCAAGGCCAGCTCCCTGGCCAGCACCGTGACCCTGCTGGAACTGACCGGCATGGCGCGCACCATCATTGCCCGCAACTACCTGACGGTGGACATGTTCTTCACCGCCGGGGTGTTCTACCTGCTGATGTCGTTCATCCTGGTCCAGGCCTTCCGCCAACTGGAACGCTGGCTGCGAGTCGACGCCTGCCAGGGACGCTGACCTACTCCCGCTCCCGCCCGGGAGCGGGCCTGCCCCGGACTCACCGCCCATGCCCTCGATCCTCCAAGGCCCCGCGCTGCTCGATCGTTTCCAGGCCCTGGACGGCTTCCTGCTTGAACACCAGGCGCTCTGGCGCCCGCGCCCGTTCAACCATCTGCACCTGCCGTGGGAATCCACTCATCCGCAACTGGCCCAGTGGCTACGCCAACGCTCCCTGGAAGACGCCGAAGCGGCCCACAACCATCCGCAGCAGCTCCAGGCGCCGGCGCCCTTTGCCCAGCTGGCGGAGCAGGCCCGAGCGCTCGGCACGCTGGGCGACCTCCCCATAAAGGCACTGCCCGCGCCTCAGCCGCGCCTCAAGGTCGACGTGCCCGGGCGCAAATGGCAGCAGATCGAAGCCTTCGCCGCCTGCCTGCAATTCCAGCGCACCCCCACTCACTGGCTCGACTGGTGCTCCGGCAAGGGCCACCTCGGCCGGCGCCTGCTGCAACCCGGGCAACAACTGACCTGCCTGGAATACGACCCGGCGCTGATCGACAGTGGCGAGCAACTGAGCCGGCAGCACGGCCTGCCCGCGCGCCATGTGCAACAGGACGTGCTGGCCGATGACACGCTCCAGCAGCTCTGCGCCGAGCACAGCCCGGTGGCCCTGCACGCATGCGGCGATCTGCATGTGCGCTTGATCCAGCTGGCCAGCCAGCAGGGTTGTCCACAGCTGGCGATTGCCCCTTGCTGCTACAACCGCACCCGCGCCAGCCACTACCAGGGCTTATCCACAGCGGCCCAGGCATCGCACCTGGAACTGTCCCTGGAAGACCTGGCCCTGCCCATGAGCGAAACCGTCACCGCCGGCGCCCGGGTGCGGCGCCAGCGCGACCGCTCCATGGCCCGGCGCCTGGCCTTCGACCTGCTGCAACGGCAAGTGCGCGGGGTCGACCAATACCTGCCAACGCCTTCGCTGCCCAGCCACTGGCTGGACAAACCCTTCGCCGACTACTGCCGCGACCTGGCCGCCCTCAAGGACTTATCCACAGTCGATTGCCAGGATTGGGCCGCGCTCGAAGCCGCCGGCTGGCAGCGCCTGGCCCAGGTGCGCAACCTGGAACTGCTGCGGGGCCTGTTCCGCCGCCCGCTGGAATTGTGGCTGGTGCTGGACCGTGCGCTGTTCCTGCAAGAACAGGGCTACGCCGTGCGCCTCGGAACCTTCTGCCAGGCTCCCTTGACCCCGCGCAATCTGCTCCTGCTGGCAGAGCGCCCTTAACCTGCCGCTGCACCGGCTCTAGCCGAAGTTCGTCGTGCAGGCCCCCTGCGGCCAGTGACCTTGTAAAACGGACATCGGACACCCCATGGGAAAGCCACAACCCATTGAAAGCCGCCGATCAGGCCGGGGGATGTCCGCAACTTCACAAAAGAAAAAAACCAAGCTCATGACGCCTACTAGTCTCTAAGACGTGCAGGGCATATGCCGCACTCAAGCCACAGCTCTGGCGCAACTCAAGCGGTCATGTTTCGACAGGAAGTCGCCTAGCTCACCATCACTGACAGGGAGTCAACCATGAACATCATCGACCCTCAGGCACACACCTACGAAACCCTGCAAAAGGGTTTCAACTTGCGTTGGCCCCCCAGTATCGAACAGGGCGCGAACCGAATTTATGTGTGTACGACACCTGATGAAGTTCTGACGGCAGCCAATACAGCACTGCATGATGGCTATCGCATCACGGTGCGCAGTGGCGGCCACTGCTACGAGGGCTTTGTTTCCAACAAGTTGAGCGGCGAGACACAAAACCTGGCGATTATCGACCTCGGTGAAATGAAAGGCCTGAAGTACGACGAGAGCCAAACCATCACTTCGCCCTGGGATCGCCAGAACAAGACGTATCGTTTCATGGCATTGACCGGCAATCAGAACTGGGACGGCTACCTGTCGCTGTACAAGCAGGCCGGGCGCACCCTTCCTGGCGGCTCATGTTATTCGGTCGGTTTGGGCGGGCACATCAGCGGCGGCGGTTACGGTTTGTTATCGCGCCTTCAGGGCTTGACCGTGGACTGGGTCACCGGCGTCGACATACTTGTGCCTGTGGAAAACTCACGGCAACTGGAGTTCCGGCATGTTCGCGCGGACAGCCCATCGAACAACGACAAGGCATTGTTCACCGCCTGTTGCGGCGCCGGCGGTGGCAACTTCGGCATCATCATCGGCTACTACTTCGAGCAACTGCCCCAAGCCCCGCAACAAGCCTACTGGATTCCCCTGGCCTACCCGTGGAAGGAGCTGATTCCCAACTTCTCGAACTTCCTGCGGGCCTATTGGCAATGGTTCTCGGATAACGACGCCAACGCGACCAGCCCGGTGGAAGGCGTTGGCAACGGTGGCTTGTTCACCCTGCTGAAACTCAACCATGTGGACACCTCCGACCATGTGGTGCTGGCGATCCAGTACACCGGCCCCAATGGCCGGGTCGGCGGCGCCAACGATATCCCGCTCAACGACTTCATCAGCAAGATGAACGCCGCGGCGGGCATCACGCCGACCCTGCATGACGGCTTTATCGCGCCCAACATTGCCCCGCTCAGGCACCCGCTCGCCGGCAGGAAGTTCAGAGGCGCGGTGCCTGAGCACACGGCGATGGACTGGCTGTACGTCACGCAAATGATCAACGGCTCGGGCAACAATCAGCGGGGCAAATACAAGTCTGACTATCAGGTCGAACAGTTCTCCGAACAGGCCTGCAACGCCTTGCTGACGCACTTGACCGAAGCCACGCCAGACAAACGCTTCAGCCAGTCGCTGGTACAGATCGACTCCTACGGCGGGGCGATCAATAAAAAGGGCATGGGCACCACCGCGGTTCCGCAAAGAAGCTCCCTGCTCAAAGCCCAATACCAGACGTACTGGACCCACGCTGCCGACGACGCGGTGCAAATCGCCTGGATCCGCAACATCTTCACCGCCGTGCACGGCGGCAAGCCCAAGCGCCCCGCCTACGATGGCTGCTACATCAACTACCCCGATGTGGACATGAAATACACCGCCACCGGCGCGGTGGACCCCGACTGGCTGAACTTGTACTACGGCTGGAACAGCGAACTCATCAACAGACTGTCCAACCTGAAAGCCGCCATCGACCCCAACAACCTGTTTCGTCATGAACTGTCCATCCCGGCCACAAAGACCGAGTAGGTCGCCGCCTGGCCACCCCCTGCGGCATGACCAGCGCCTGCTCGGCTGAGCCTTCGGCAACCCTGGGCCGCGGGCTCGAAGAGCAGGCTGTGGAGCCGTGCGACAGGCTGTCGCGACCTGTGGATAAGTCTGTTGATGGAATTCCGGCAAAGCCCGGGATTGCAGGGTGCTTAGCCCTCATCATCAGCTGGTCATTTTTTGTTCACAAAATAAAAGCCCGAAAAAACAGCCAGTTGCATAAAGATGAGAACGGCTCCACAAATCCGACAGTTCCCGGCCCTGGCGACCCATCCGTTGTGCATAAACACCTGAGCGAACGGGCATAACGCCCTGCGCCCAGGTGCCAGGGAGCGACCTCAGGCAAGGGCCTGATAGCGCCCCTTACTCATCGGCCCGCGCCGGGATCCACCACTCTTCGCCCCGGGCGGTGCTGATGTACTCCGGCCAGCGGAAATCATGGGGCACCTTGAAGTCCTCGGGCAGCAGCGGCGCCTGCCAGCGGCTGCCGCCGATACCGCCGCCGGTACGTTCGACGAACTCGGCCTTGGCCGCGCTGAGCAACGCCTCGTCGGTCAGCAGGTCGACCAGGGTCGCGGCGATGGTCTTGGCCGCCACCTCGATCATCGGGTCGATGGTCTGGCGAATGCCGCCCAGGGCGTTGGACACCCAGTCCGGGTAGACCGTGCCCGGCGGCGCGCTGAGCATCGGCCGGGCCACCAGCAGGCGCACGGTCGGGCAATGCCAGGTGTATTCCGGGTAGTCGTCGGAGGTCAGGTACTGCTGCCAGGCGGGCATTTGCAGGCGCATCTGGCGCTCGCATTCCTGGGGCTCGATCAGTTCTTCGGTGGCCGGCAGGAAAGGCTTGTCCATGGCTTCCAGGCCGAGGTTGCGCTGGATCTCGCGGGCAATCTCCCGCGCTTCTTCATCCCACTGCGGGGCCCCCACCGCCGCCAGGTTGTCGTAGGTGGCCTGGGCCATGACGTGGTTGGGCAGGCCGCCCCGGGACTTGCAGACCCAGGTCTTTTTCCAGCGGCAGCCGGTGGCCATGGCCGCCGCGGCGGCGTTGTTGTCCATCACCTGGGAGATGGTTTCGGCCTGCTCGATGGAGTCGCAACGCAGCAGGTACTGGATCTGCGACAGGTGCGGCGGCAGGTTGTCGGCGGTGGCCTGGCCGGCGGTGAGAATCGCCTCGTTGTAGCTCCACAGGCCGGTGAACGGCAGGGTCGAGCGACGCAGACTTTCGTTGAGGGTGTAGAAATGCACCAGGGCGTCGTTGGCCCCCGGCGCTCGGGCCGCCAGGTGGTTCTGCGGAATCGGGCTGTAACGATCGGCGGCGATCCAGTTCTGCGGGTCCTCGCAGGTGAAGCTGTAGATGTAAGCGTAGGCGATGCCGCAGTGGGTGTCCCAGGTGGTGGTGTTGTTCAGCGGCAGCATGTAGGTGGGGTGGAAGCTGATGGCCGCGTCGAGGTCGTCGTAGTAGCCCTTGGCGGCGTGGACCGGTTTGGAGGCGCGGAGTTTTTCCGCCGGCTCGCCGAAGAACCTGATGCTGCCCTGCAAGCCGAATTCCACCATGGTCGCCTTGGCCGCCAGGGCCCCGCCGAGGGCGCTGATGCCCAGGGCCGAGTGCGGATCGGTGTGCCCCGGGGCGAAGCGCGACAGGCCCTCGCGCGGCTGCTTGCGGGTGGTGGCCGCCTGGCAGTTGCCGGGCACCGCGTCGTACTCGCCGTAGGTGGCCAGCAGCGGGCCCTGGCCCTGGGTGAAGGTGGCGCAGAAGGCCGTGGGCATGCCGCCGCTGCCGCGCTCGACGGTGAAGCCTTCAGCCTCCAGCAGTTCGACATACCAGGCACAGGACTTGTACTCGCGGAACGCCGGCTCGGCGTAATGCCAGATGATCTGGTGCCAGTCCGACAGTTGCTGGCGGTGGCGCTCAACCCAATCGAGGGCGAATGCTTTGTAGCGGGACATGCGCGGCACTCCTGGTTATCCAGGTTCCGGCCGGCCGCTGCCCGGACGCCTCGGCGCCCGCGCAAGACCTGCAGGACCTCTTGTTGTTTTAGGGATGGTCCGGTCGATTGCGGCCCGGATCGAGGTCCAGTATTGGTGAAGCGGCTGCGACATCAATCGAATTTTTTCGCCAGCAATGTCAAAGAAAATTGACCAGCTCGACGCCATCGCGGCCCATACTGCGACGCGGCCAGCCGCGCCTCGGCGCCTTGCCTGGGGCCGTCGTACACAGGTTCCCCCGACTCGGAGGTTGTATGCGTTATCCCTCGATCACCGCCCTGCGCGCCCTCGACGCGGTCGCCCGGCTAGGCAGCGTGACCGCCGCCGCCCAGCAACTGAGCCTGACCCGCAGCGCCATCAGCCACCAGATCATCAGCCTGGAACAGAGCCTGGGTTTTGCCCTCACCGAACGGGTCGGGCGCGGCATCGGCCTGACCTACCAGGGCGAGTGCTACGCCCGGGAAGTGCGGCGCATCCTGGCGGACATCCAGGACGCCGGGCGGCGTTTCGACGGCCAGGCGGTGTCGGGCAAATTGCGCATCAGCTGCAATCCGGGCTTTGCCAGTTTCTGGCTGTGCAACCACATCAACGGCTTCCTGCGCCAATACCCCCAGGTGCAGCTGCAGGTGGTCAGCCCTCGGGCCCAGGACGACACCAGCGACGCCGAGGCCGATCTGTTCATTGCCTATGGCATCGGCGACTGGCCGGGGCTGCTGGTGGAGCAGATCGTCACCCTGCGCTTCTCGCCGGTGTGCAGTCCGCGCCTGATCAACGCCATCGGCGGCCTGAAGAGCCCGCTGGACCTCAAGGACTTTCCGTTGATCCACATGAGCGACACCAGCGACTGGCGGGTCTGGCTGGCGGCCGCCGGGGCCAGCCAGGTCAATCCCGACCGTGGCATTACCTTCTCCGACGCCCATTGCGCGCAGTCCGCCTGCATCGCCGCCCAGGGCGTGGCCATCGGCGACAACCTGCTCAGCGGCGATGCCCTGGCCCGGGGGCTGCTGGTGCGCCCGTTCGATATCAGCATCAGCGCCCTGCGCGGTTATTTCCTGGTGATCGATCCGGCCAAGGCCGAGCGGCCAGCGGTCCAGGCCTTCAGCGACTGGCTGAAAAACCAGCTGCAGGCCAGTGCCCAAAGCATCAGTGACAGCCCGCTGATCGAGCCTTGAAAGCCGGGTCGAATGGGAAATTTCACTCACCAATGAGGCAAAAATTATTCCATTGATGTGGCGTTGCTTTTCACAATAATGAATCCACCACCTGCTGCACTCACAATAAAAATTCAATCGTGCAGGTGGGTTTCCGGGAGATCTCTGTAGTGTCCAGCAGCCCCTCGACTCAACTCAGCGCCCAAGGAATCAGCCAGTATTACGGCAACTTCACCGCCCTGGACGGCATCGATCTGGACGTTCGCCAAGGCGAATTCCTCACCCTGCTGGGCCCCTCCGGCTCAGGCAAGACCACCCTGTTGATGATCCTCGCGGGCTTCCTCAGCCCCAGCGCCGGCAAGCTGCTGGAACGTGGCGTCGACATCAGCCGGCGCCCGGCGGAAAAACGCAACTACGGCATGGTGTTCCAGGGCTACGCCCTGTTCCCGCACATGAGCGTGGCCGACAACGTCGCCTATCCCTTGCGCATTCGTGGAGTGAAGGCCGAGGAGCGCCAGCGCCGGGTCAAGCACATCCTCGACGTGGTGGGCCTGGGGGCTCACCTGCACAAGAAACCCTCCGAGCTGTCCGGCGGCCAGCAGCAACGGGTGGCCATCGCCCGGGCCCTGGTGTTCGAGCCGGACATGCTGCTGCTGGACGAACCCCTCTCGGCCCTCGACAAGAACCTGCGCGAGCAGTTGCAGACCGAGCTGCAGCGCATTCACCGCCAGGTCGGCACCAGCTTCGTCTTCGTCACCCACGACCAGGGTGAAGCCCTGGCCCTGTCGACCCGCATCGCCATCTTCAACCAGGGACGGCTGGCGCAGATCGACACCCCGGAAACCATCTACGACCGGCCGAAAAACCGCTTCGTCGCCGAGTTCCTCGGCAAGATGAACCTGTTCCCGCTGCAGGGTCTTTCCCGCAATGGCAGCCAGGCCAGCGGCCGCTTTGGCGACAGCCCGCTGCACGCCACCACGACCGGGGACATCAGCAACCAGCCGCAGTTGCTGGCGGTGCGCCCGGAACACATGACCCTGCACACCGAGCGCCCACAAGCCGGCGAACACAACGTGCTGCCCGCCTGCCTTGGCGAGCGGGTCTACCAGGGGTCCAGCACTCATCTGGCGCTGAACATCAGCCCGGAACTGGCACCGGTCAACCTCTCGGTGCCCGGCGATCATCCCGGTGCCCGCTTGCCCAGCGGCACCCCGGTGTGGCTGAGCTGGCCGGTACGCCACAGCTTCCTGCTGGAAGCCTGAGCCGACCACGCTCGCTGTCGAGCGTTTGCGTAGAAAGCCAATCACACTATCGGCCGGCGCCTGGCGCATCGGCCTCGCGAGGACTTGCCCCCATGAGCCAGCACCACCAACGCGACTGCATCGAAATCCTCATCGAAAAAGCCCGTGGCGGGCAGGTCAGCCGCCGCACCTTCCTCCAGGCCATGGGCCTGCTGGCGGCGGTGCCCCTGGCATTGCGCAGCGGCATCAGCTGGGCGGCGGACAAGCCGCTGGTGGTGGTCAACTGGGGCGGCGACGCGCTCAACGCCTTCCGCAGCGCCTGGACCGACAGCTTCACCAAGAGCACTGGCATACCGGTGCGCATCGACGGCGCCGGCCCCACCGAAGGGGCGATCCGCTCGCAGCTGGCCAGCGGCCGGCCGAGCTGGGACGTGGTGGATGTGGACAGCTACAGCGCCATGACCCTGGGCCGCGACAAGGTCCTGCAACCCCTGGACTACAGCGTGGTGCAACGGGATCTGGTGGCCCCGGAGCTGTCCCACGAGCACGGCATCGCCGGCTACCTGTTCAGCTACGTGATCGCCTGGGACAGCCAGAAATACGGCAACCACGGCCCCAAGAACTGGGCGGATTTCTGGAACGTGGAGCAATTCCCCGGCAAGCGCACCCTCTACAAATGGATGAACGGCATGCTCGAAGCCGCGCTGCTGGCCGATGGCGTGGCCGCCGACCAGCTGTACCCGCTGGACGTGCCCCGGGCCTTGCGCAAGATCGATGAACTCAAGCCCCACGTCCTGTCGTTCTGGGGCTCGGGCGCGGAAAGCCAGCAACTGATGATCGAAGGCGAAGCCTCCATGGGCGCCATCTGGCACACCCGCGCCACCCTGCTCCACGAGGACAGCGGCGGCCGCATCCAGTGGGGCTTCGACCATGCCTTCCTCAACGCCAGCAGTTGGGGCGTGCTCAAGGACAACCCGGCAGGCGCCGCACCGGCCATGCAGTTCATCCAGCACGCCTTGCAGCCGGCCGGCCAGTTGAAGCTGTTCGAAGCCCTGGGCAACGGCCCGTCCAACGCCGCCACCCAGCAACTGATGAGCGCCGAACAGCGAGAGATCAACTGCGCCTCCGAAGCCAACATGAAGAAGCAGATCTTCCTCGACACCCAGTGGTACGCCGACCACTACTCCAGCACCCTGGAGCAGTACCTGACCCACCTGTCCAAGTGAGCCGTCGACCATGAGTGCAACCCGAACCGCGCGCCTGGAACGCAGCCTGCTGCTGTTTCCCCTGCCGTTGCTGCTGGTGGTGTTCTACCTGTTGCCGTTCTTCGGCGTGGTGAGCTGGAGCTTCACCCTGCCCGAGCCCGGGATCGAGCAGTACCAGCGCATCGCCACGGACCCGGCGATCCACGACATGCTCCTGCGCACCCTGCGCCTGTGCCTGACCGTGAGCCTCCTGGCCCTGGTGATCGGCTACCTGCTGGCCTACTGCTGGGTGTTCAGCCCGCCGTTCTGGCAGCGCATGGTGGAGATCTGCGTGTTCATCCCGTTCTGGATCTCGGTGCTGGTGCGGGCCTTCGGCTGGCTGATCGCCCTGCGCAGCAATGGCGTGGTCAATGACAGCCTGCTGTCCCTGGGCTGGATCGACCACCCGTTGCAGCTGACCCGCAACGAGCTGGGGGTGGTGATCGGCATGCTGCACTTCATGATTCCGTATGCGCTGTTCCCGCTGCTGTCGAGCATGCGCCAGCTGGATCAACGGGTGCTGCTGGCCTCCCGCGGCCTGGGCGCCGGCGCGCTGCGGACCTTCTGGCAAGTGCTGCTGCCCCAGACCCTGCCGGGGCTCTTGGGGGCCTTCATCATGGTCTTCGTGTTCTGCCTGGGCTTCTTCATCACCCCGGTGCTGCTGGGCGGCGGGCAGACGGTGATGATCGCCGAGTACGTGTTCCTGCAGATGTTCCAGACCAGCAACTGGGGCCTGGGCGCGGCCCTGAGCCTGGTGCTGCTGACCCTGGTCAGCGCGCTGATCTGGCTGCTGCTGCGCGTCACCCGTGTCAATCGACTGGTGGGTTGAGGTCACTATGAATACACATCGCACTGCATTGAGTACCCGACTGATCGCCGTGGTCGCCATGGCCTTCATGCTGTTCCCGCTGCTGACGGTGATCCCGGTGTCGTTCACCGCCAAGCGCTACCTGTCGATGCCGGACGGCAACTGGTCGCTGCGGCACTACGAGGCGCTGCTGAGCAATCCCGACTGGCTGTCGAGCATCGGCCAGAGCCTGGCGATTGCCAGCGCCACCAGCCTGATCGCCACCGTGCTGGCGGTGAGCTTCAGCCTCGGCATCTGGTACCTGCGCTCGCGCCTGGCAACCTTGCTGATCGGCCTGGTGCTGCTGCCCATGGCCATTCCGCCGGTGATCTCGGCGCTGGTGCTGTACTTCATGGAAACCAACCTGGGGCGCATCGCCCCGGGCTGGGGCTACGACACCCTGCCCGGGGTGGTGATCGCCCACGTGGTGATGGTGGTGCCCTACGGCGTGGTGACCATGCTGGTGGCCCTGAGCCAGGTGGACCGGCGCATCGAGCTGGCCTCGCGCAACCTCGGAGCAAGCCTGATGCAGACCACCTTCCTGGTGATGCTGCCGAACCTCAAGCTGGGGATCTTCTCCACCGCGCTGCTGAGCTTTGCCCTGTCCTGGGAGGAGGTGGCGGTGACCCTGTTCATCACCAGCGTCGACGTCAACACCTTGCCCCGGCGGATCTGGAGCGGCCTGCGGGACAACGTCGACCCCAGCGTGGCAGCGATCTCGGTGCTGCTGATCGGCCTGACCCTGCTGGTGCTCATGGGCCGCCTGGCCTTGCAGTACGCCGCCCAGCGCCGCGCCCGCCCCTAGCCACCGCTGTGTGGCGGGGGAGCTTGCTCCCGCTGGCTGGCGAAGCCAGCCCAATGCCTGAGTCCCGACTCCCATCGACGAGTCGCAGGCTCAGGCTTTACGGCCGCTGCGCGCCCGAGCGGGAGCAAGCTCCTTCGCCAGGGTGCCCACCCTCCTCCTGCCAACCTCCCCGGCTATAGGCGTTCAAGCTGACCGATGTCATGCCCCGGCCCCGCGTTTTATCCGATAGTGCGCAGCTCGCTCCATCCGCTTGCCCGGGCTCTTCTAGACTCAAGGGGTGGTCGCATTCGGAACCGGACACGTCGCTTTCGTGCGGTTCAATCAGAGGCAGCGTGTCAAGCTGCCCTTTATGCCCTGAACAGGTGCGGCAACGACCGCACCGGGTCCAACAAGATGCCCATTCAGGGTGCATGGCCAACGGCCTGAAACGCCGCGCTACCGTGACGTGGCAAGCAGTGCCGCAGCCGACACTTTCGGACAGCCGACAACCATCAGGTGTGTCCGTGACCGTGAGGAATTGCTGTATGCCTGATGAAACGCTGCATCTGCCGTTGATCCACACCCTGCTGGAGCGCCACAAAGGCGTCCCGGGTGCGCTGTTGCCCCTTCTCCACCAGATCCAGGAAGAGCTCGGCTACATCCCCGATCTGGCCATCCCCGAGATCGCCCACGCGCTCAATCAGAGCCAGGCGGAAGTGCGCGGGGTGATCAGCTTCTACCATGATTTTCGTACCGCGCCGCCGGCGCGGCACATCCTGCGCCTGTGCCGTGCCGAGTCCTGCCAGAGCCGTGGCTCCGAGCAGCTGGCGGCGCAATTGCGCGAGCGTCTGCACCTGGATGACCACGGCAGCAGCGCCGACGGTTCCATCAGCCTGCGACCGGTGTATTGCCTGGGGGCCTGCGCCTGTTCGCCGGCCCTGGAGCTGGACGGGCAACTGCACGCCCGGGTCAGCGCCGAACGCCTGGACGCGCTGCTGGACAGCTGCCGGGGGGACGCGTGATGCCGAGCCTCTATCTGCCCTGTGATTCCCTGGCCCGGGCCGTGGGCGCCGATGCGGTGGCCGAGGCCATCGCCGCCCAGGCCGAGCAGCGCCACCTGCCGTTGCAACTGCAACGCACCAGCTCCCGTGGCCTGTACTGGCTGGAGCCGCTTTTGGAAGTCGACACCCCGGACGGACGCCTGGGCTTTGGTCCGCTGAGCGTCGCCGACGTGCCTTCGTTGCTCGATGCCCTGCAAGGCGATCACGCCAGCCATCCCCTGGCCCTGGGCCGGGTGGAAGACCTGCCCTATCTGAAAAGTCAGCAACGCCTGCTGTTCGCCCGCGCCGGCATAACCCGGCCACTGTCCCTGGCGGACTATCGGGCCCATGGCGGCTTCGAGGGCCTGGGCCGCGCCATCGCCCTGGGCGGTGAGCAGACCGTGGCCGCGGTGCTCGATTCCGGCCTGCGTGGCCGTGGCGGCGCGGCGTTCCCCGCCGGGATCAAATGGCGCACCGTGCGCGACACGCCGCCGCAGCAGAAGTACGTGGTGTGCAACGCCGACGAAGGCGACTCCGGCACCTTCGCCGACCGCATGCTGATGGAAGGCGATCCCTTCCTGCTGATCGAAGGCATGGCCATTGCCGGCCTCGCGGTCGGCGCCAGCTACGGCTACATCTACGTGCGCTCGGAATACCCCCAGGCGGTGGCGACCCTGCGCGAGGCCCTGGACATCGCCCGGGACGCCGGTTACCTCGGGACCAATCTCGGTGGCAGCGGCCTGGCCTTCGACCTGGAGGTACGGGTCGGCGCCGGGGCCTATATCTGCGGCGAGGAAACCGCCCTGCTGGACTCCCTGGAAGGCAAGCGCGGCATCGTCCGCGCCAAGCCGCCGATCCCGGCGCTGCAAGGCCTGTTCGGCCAGCCGACCCTGGTGCACAACGTGCTGACCCTGGCCTCGGTGCCGCTGATCCTGGAAAAGGGCGCAGCCTTCTATCGCGACTACGGCATGGGCCGCTCCCTGGGCACCATGCCCTTCCAGCTGGCGGGCAACGTGCGTCACGGCGGGCTGGTGGAACGGGCCTTCGGCCTGACCCTGCGCGAGCTGGTGGAAGGCTACGGCGGCGGCACCGCCAGCGGCCGGCCGCTGAAGGCCGCGCAAGTGGGCGGCCCGCTGGGCGCCTGGGTGCCGCCGGCGCAGTTCGATACGCCGCTGGATTACGAAGCCTTCGCCGCCATGGGCGCGATGCTCGGCCACGGTGGCGTGGTGGTGGCCGATGACAGCCTGGACATGGCCCACATGGCGCGCTTCGCCCTGCAATTCTGCGCCGAGGAATCCTGCGGCAAATGCACCCCGTGCCGCATCGGTTCGACCCGCGGCGTGGAGGTCATCGACCGTCTGCTGGCGGCCCCCGATCAAGGCCGCCGCGACGAGCAGGCGCTGATCCTCAAAGACCTGTGCGACACCCTGCAATACGGCTCGCTGTGCGCCCTGGGCGGGATGACCTCCTACCCGGTGGCCAGCGCCCTGAAGCACTTCCCCGCCGACTTCGGTCTGGCGCCCTCGGAGGCCGAGCAATGATCAGTATTTTCGACCCAGCCACAGACATCGACCTCAATGCCGTGGACTTCGGCACCCCGGCCCGCGACAGCCAGGTGCAGGTCAGCCTGAACATCGACGGGCGCAGCATCAGCGTGCCCCAGGGCACTTCGGTGATGCGCGCCGCGGCGCTGCTGGGCACCACCATCCCCAAGCTCTGCGCCACCGACAGCCTGGAAGCCTTCGGCTCGTGCCGCATGTGCCTGGTGGAGATCGACGGCATGCGCGGCTACCCGGCCTCCTGCACCACCCCGGTCAGCGAAGGCATGGTGGTGCATACGCAAACGCCGAAGCTGGCGACCCTGCGGCGCAACGTGATGGAGCTGTACATCTCCGACCACCCGCTGGACTGCCTGACCTGCTCGGCCAACGGCAACTGCGAACTGCAGACCGTGGCCGGCCAGGTGGGCCTGCGGGAAGTGCGCTACGGCTATGACGGCGCCAACCACCTGGACGATCAGAAAGACACCTCCAACCCCTACTTCGACTACGACCCGAGCAAGTGCATCGTCTGCAACCGCTGCGTGCGCGCCTGCGAGGAAACCCAGGGCACCTTCGCCCTGACCATCAGCGGCCGCGGCTTCGAATCCCGGGTCGCGGCGGCCGGTGGCGACAACTTCCTGGACTCCGAATGCGTATCCTGCGGTGCCTGCGTGCAGGCCTGCCCCACCGCGACCCTGATGGAAAAAAGCGTGGTGGAAATGGGCCAGCCGGAACGGGCGGTGATCACCACCTGTGCCTACTGCGGGGTCGGCTGCTCGTTCCGCGCCGAGATGAAGGGCGATCAGCTGGTGCGCATGGTTCCGGACAAGAACGGCCAGGCCAACCACGGCCATTCCTGCGTCAAGGGCCGCTTCGCCTGGGGCTACGCCACCCACCCGGATCGCATCACCAAGCCGATGATCCGCAAGCACATCAGCGATCCGTGGCAGGAAGTCAGCTGGGACGAGGCGGTGACCTACGCCGCCAGCGAGCTGCGGCGCATCCAGCTCAAGTACGGCCGCGACTCCATCGGCGGCATCACCTCCAGCCGCTGCACCAACGAAGAAACCTACCTGGTGCAGAAACTGGTGCGGGCGGCCTTCGGCAACAACAACGTCGACACCTGCGCCCGGGTCTGCCACTCGCCCACCGGCTACGGCCTCAAGCAGACCCTGGGGGAATCCGCCGGCACCCAGAGCTTCGACTCGGTGATGCAGGCCGACGTGATCCTGGTGATGGGCGCCAACCCCAGCGACGCGCACCCGGTGTTCGGTTCCCAGCTCAAGCGGCGCCTGCGTGAAGGGGCCAAGCTGATCGTCATCGACCCACGGCGCATCGATCTGGTGGACTCGGTGCACGCCCGCGCCGAACTGCACCTGGCCCTGCGCCCGGGCACCAACGTGGCCATGCTCAATGCCCTGGCCCATGTGATCGTTACCGAGGGCCTGGTCAACCAGGCATTCGTCGAGGCCCGGTGCGAGCCGGAAGCCTTCGCCCAGTGGAGCGCCTTCGTCAGCCGCGCCGACAACTCGCCGGAAGTGCTCGGCGCCATCTGCGGCGTGCCCGCTGCCGACATCCGCGCCGCCGCGCGCCTGTACGCCACCGGCGGCAACGCGGCGATCTACTACGGCCTGGGCGTCACCGAACACAGCCAGGGCAGCACCTCGGTGATGGGCATCGCCAACCTGGCCATGGCCACCGGCAACATCGGTCGCGAAGGGGTGGGGGTGAACCCGCTGCGGGGGCAGAACAACGTCCAGGGTTCCTGCGACATGGGCTCCTTCCCCCACGAGCTGCCGGGCTACCGGCACATCTCCAACCAGGCGGTGCGCCAGGAGTTCGAGCAGGCCTGGAACGTCACCTTGCAAGCCGACCCCGGCCTGCGCATTCCCAACATGTTCGAAGCGGCCCTGGGCGGCAGCTTCAAGGGCCTGTACTGCCAGGGCGAAGACATCGCCCAGAGCGACCCCAACACCCAGCACGTGACCGCGGCCCTGTCGGCCATGGAGTGCGTGGTGGTGCAGGACATCTTCCTCAACGAAACCGCCAAGTTCGCCCACGTGTTCCTGCCGGGCAGCTCGTTCCTGGAAAAGGACGGCACCTTCACCAACGCCGAACGGCGCATCTCGCGGGTGCGCAAGGTCATGGAGCCGCTGGGCGGCAAGGCCGACTGGGAAGGCACCCTGGCCCTGGCGGCGGCCCTGGGCTACCCGATGCACTACAACCATCCTTCGGAAATCATGGATGAAATCGCCCGCCTGACCCCGACCTTCACCGGCGTCAGCTACGCCAGCCTGGATCGCCACGGCAGCCTGCAATGGCCGTGCAACGACGCCGCGCCGGACGGCACGCCGACCATGCACATCGACGAGTTCGTGCGCGGCAAGGGGCGCTTCATGCTCACCGGCTACGTGCCCACCGACGAGAAGGTCAACGGCCGCTACCCGCTGCTGCTGACCACCGGCCGGATCCTCAGCCAGTACAACGTCGGCGCCCAGACCCGACGCACCGACAACGTTGCCTGGCACGCCGAGGACCGCCTGGAAATCCACCCCACCGACGCCGAGAGCCGGGGCATCAACGAAGGCGACTGGGTGGGCATCGGCAGCCGCGCCGGGCAGACCGTGCTGCGCGCCCGGGTTACCGAGCGGGTAGCGCCGGGCGTGGTCTACACCACCTTCCACTTCCCCGAATCGGGGGCCAACGTGATCACCACCGACAACTCCGACTGGGCCACCAACTGTCCGGAGTACAAGGTCACGGCGGTGGAAGTCAGCCGCGTCTACCACCCTTCCGAATGGCAGAAGCGCTACCAGGCATTCAGCGACGAACAGCATCGCCTGCTGGATGAACGCCGGCGCTCCCGGGGCGGCAAGGCGGAGGTGCGCCGATGAGCACCGCCAACCTGATCAAGATGGCCAACCAGATCGCCGCGTACTTTGCCAACGAGCCGGATCAGACACAGGCGGTGCTGAGCGTGCGCAACCACATGCAGATGTTCTGGACCCCGGCCATGCGCAAGGACCTGCTGGCCTGGCAGACCGAGCAGCAAGGTGCCGAATTGCACCCACTGGTGCAGCAAGCGCTGCGCGACACCGGCTGGGAGGCCTGACCCCGCACACCCCGGCCTGTAGCAGCAGGCCGGGGAACCCTGCAGCGACTCAGTTACCCGGGCACCGTCTGTCCACCGGCGGCTTGGTCTGGAGCGCCAGCGGCATCACCGCTCCCGGCTTGCCCAGAGGCAACAGCTGGTACACCGCAAAGACACACATTGCGGCAGTTTCGCCACTGGCCTGGGGGATGTAGTTCAGGCCGACGTAGGCTTCGTAACTCTTGCCCGGCTCGAACATCACCACCTTCTTCACCTCGGGACAGGTGCGATAGCTGCTGCCGGATCCAGCGGCCGACACCCCGCCCCCTTCCAGCAGGAAAGGCCGACCCGCCGGCACCCGATACTCGGTGACAATCTCGTGGTACGCGCCCTCGCCCATGCGGATCGAGCCGACGTAGGCCGGCAGCTTCGGCGCGAAGCGCGGCAGCATATCGATCTGCCGCGGCTGCAACGGAAACTGCGGGTAATTGATATTGGCTTGCTGATTGCTGCCAAACCGCCCGGCCTTGGCCAGGCGCTTGCTGTCCCCCAGGCAACCGGCATAAGCCTCCCCACGCACTTCACCGTTGGTGATCACCCGCAACTGCGCGGTCGGCACGCTCAGGGGCGGTTCCGAATAGGGCAACACCGGTTTGACACTGCACGCGCCGAGCAACGACAGCAGCGCCAGCAAGGTGATGTTTCTGGGTTTCATGACTGATCTTTCCTTTGTTTGCAGCGGCATGAGCGGCTGAGCAGGCTATCGGCCGCGTGGCGGCAGTCTGCACTGGACCTTCCGCGATCCGCCACTGGCTCACCGCCTCATCGCGCCTGAGCCCCGAGTGCCGGGAAGCCCTACGACAGAGCTGGCGCAGGCCCACGCAAAAATAGTCAGATTTCAGGGGTTTACAGAACCCCGCCAATCGCTATAATCGTCGCCCTAACACGCCGGTATAGCTCAGTTGGTAGAGCAACTGACTTGTAATCAGTAGGTCCCGGGTTCGACTCCTGGTGCCGGCACCATACAAAACGAAGCCCCTGCAGCAATGCAGGGGCTTTGTTGTTTCCGTACCTCAGAAAAGCCTCACGTCATGTCGTGAGAGCGCCCACAAATTGTCCGCACCTACGCTTTCGCTTCCTGGCATGCCCATCATTTTCATCGAGACTTGGGATTTGCTCGTCGTCAACGCACGACCTATGCCTCTAGCCATTTCGAGCAGGTCATTTGCATCGAATTTGATCGACGCGCAACCAGAAGGATAAGGAGCGCCCACGTGGTAGGCACCCAGCAGAGCTCCCTCGAAGGGCCAAGGTGATGGAAGGTTGGATGAAAAACCCCGCCGAAGCGGGGCTCAAGGGTCAGACTCGCCTATTGGCGGCCTCATAGACTTCATCGTCGCGTCTGGCCCCAATGCACAGGACCAGCACGATCTCAGAACCTTGGATCCTATAGACGATGCGAACATCACCTGTCCGAATCCGGCGGTGACCGGCGAGAGCGCCGCGAAGGAGCTTGCCGATCTTGTCTGGCTCGCCTTCAACGATCCGCTCCCGGATCACCTTAAGGACTCTTTTTGCCTCAGCCCTACCTAACTGAGCGAGATCTTGCTCAACATCAGGGTGAAACCGAACGCTCCAGTTCATTGACTATTGCCTACTTGAAGCGAGCCTCCATGTCCTCAAGGCTCACTGTGTTCTGTTCGTCCAAAGTGGACAGGCGCTCAATGGCCAAACGCTCAGCGCGAAGATCTTCGAGTTCGTCCTGCAAAGCTTGGTAGGCGTCTACACCCACCAGCACAGCTGCTGGCTCGTTATCCTTGAAAATCACCAAATGAGTGACTTCACCGCTCGTAACTTCCTTCAGTTTCGCGCTAAAGCCTCGAACCATCGCTGTAGCGGACACTGCCTGCTCAGCTCGGTCTAGGAGTGCACTCATGCTCTATTGCCTCGATTCATCACTCAGTTCGTTCGTCTTTGTCAGTTCATTATCAGTCGGTGTTGCGGCACGCGCATCATCAATATACGCAATATCATGCATACGACAATACACATCAAAAAATAACGATGAACGGAACCACGTGTGAACCTAACTGTTTTGGCTATCCATCTGCACCGCACTTCATGCTCCAATACCCGCCGATCCCCGTTGTACACAGGCCGCCCATGAAGCCCATTTCCCTATCGATCCTGCCCCTGTTGCTCCACTCCCTACTGTTCAGCACTCCGACCCTGGCCGGCGATGCCGAGGCCGGTGGCAAGCTGTTCAAGCGCCTGTGCAGCGGCTGCCACAATATCGGCCCGTCGGTGCGCAGTTCGTTCGGGCCGCAGCTCAACGGCATCATCGATCGCCCGGCCGGCAGTGCCGCGGACTATCAATATTCAACCGCCATGAAGTCGTCGGGCATTGTCTGGACCCGGGACAAGCTCATCCAGTACCTGGAAGACCCCAAGGCCGTGGTGCCTGGCACCCGGATGATTTTCTGGGGGCTGAGCGATGAGGAAAAAATCGATAATCTGCTGGCCTATCTGCAGACCTTCCCTACCCCCTGATCTGCGCTCGCTTGCCTACAAGGATGTTTTGATGAAGTTTGCTCTGCCGTCGCTCGTCGTCACGGGCCTGGCCCTGGCTGCGTGCATGTCCCAGGTGCAGGCCGCCGGTTTCGACTGCGCCAAGGCCTCTACCCGGGTGGAGAAAACCGTCTGCGACACGCCGACCCTATCCGCCAAAGACGATGAGTTGAACCGCCGCTACCAGGCCCTCAAGCACCTGCAGGTGTTTCGCCTGTTGCAAACCCAGTGGCTGCGGGAAGTGCGCGACACCTGCATCGACAGCGACTGCCTGGAGTCCGCCTACCGGGCCCAGGTGAAGATGCTCGGGCTGTTGCCGATCCCTCCGGCGCCCGGCAAGGACGAGCTGCTGCCCATGGATCCCACCCGTCAGTACCGCCTGCAGGACCCTGATGACTGGCAGCGCTTCACCCTGGCCAGGTTCACCGCCGCCCCGCCCCAGGGCGATCAGCAGATCGTCGACGCCCAGGTGCTGGAGGGCGTGCTGCATGTGGTGCTGTTCGTCGGTCAGTACCAGAGAGGGCGGGAAGGCTATGTCGGCACCCTGTACGAATACGCCGATGACCAGCCCGGCCTGCATCCCATTGCCCGGGATATCGGTTTTGTCGGCTGGGCCCTGCCGGGGGGCAACGATCAGGGCCAGCGCTTCGCCGGCATCGTTGACGGGGTGTTTTACTACCGCCAGCGCAGCGGCGGCGAGCTGCAGCAGGGCATGCGCTATCGCCTGGGCTCGCGCAGTGCTCCCGAAGCCAGCCAGCAGGTGTTCCAGTCGCTCTCCAACACCCTGCACCATGCCCGAGCGCGGGTCGGCCAGGATCTGAATCAGGAGAACTACAGCCTGTCCCTGGACTACGACCGGCAGAGCAACAACACCTACTCCGAGAACGTCACCGAGCACAACGAAGTCGAGTCCGGCTGGAGCATCGTCAATCCCACCTGGAGCGAAACCCGCCCGGTGATGTACTTCGATAACGAAGGGCCGCGGGCCTGTATCTGGCGGGTCGACGTGCAGCACAAGGTGCTGTCCAAGATCGTCCCGGAGCATGAAGCGATTTCAGCCCGTCCTGTGGATATCCATGGCCGTGAGGCAGTGGTGTACCTGGAAGGCAATCAGCTGAAGTTCGCGATCAATCCGGATGACTGAAAGGCACGTCCGCGCAAGGAACCGGGTCAGCCATGGCCCGGCGGCGAGCCGTAACAGATCGATATCGAGCCACCGCTTGCGCACCGCTCCCCACTAGGCACAAAAAAACCCCGAACCAGTCGGGGTTTTTCCATTGCGTCACCTGCAATCAGGTGCTGATCAGGCGTGCATCAGAACACGTTGATCGGGTAGTCGACGAACACCCGCAGTTCGTTGCCGCTGTCGTTGTACTCGCTGGATTTCTGCGATACGCGCAGGATCGAGCTACGTACCTTGACGCTCAGGTCCTTGGCCGGGCCGCTCTGCACCACGTACTTGAGCTGGTTGAAGATTTCCCGCTCGGTGCCGCCGGTGGAGGTCGAGGTGGTGATGTTGTCGCCACGCACGTAGGCCACGTTGTAGGTCAGGCCCGGTACGCCGAAGGCGCCGAAGTCCAGACCGTAGCCCAGCTGCCAGCTGCGCTCGTCTTCAGCGTTGAAGTCGGACCAGTAGGAGTTAGCCAGGTAGATGGTGTTGCCACCGTCACCCACGCGGTTCTGACCACGCTGGTAGCCGCCGTAGGCATAGCCCAGGTGGCTGTCGCCGGTGCTGCGCTGGTGCGCCAGGGTGAACGAGTGCGGACCCATGGCGTAGGTGGCCGCCAGGCTCCAGATCTTGTTGTCCTGGCCACCGGCGCCGGCGTCTTTGGCGTAGGCCTTGTCCAGCTTGGTCTGGTAACCGTTGAAGTCCAGGGTCAGGGACCGGTCGGTGGCCAGCGGGAACACGTAGTTCAGGTTGACGTATTGCTTCTTCAGCACGTCTTCGACGTCGGAAGCGTACAGCGCGCCCTTGAACTGCTCGGTGAACTGGTAGCTACCGCCCAATACGTTGATCGACTTCAGGCCACCGCTGTCACGACCTTCGGCGCTCTTGCGCGATTCGGCAGTGAAACGACCGGCGTTCAGCTCCAGGCCCTTGATCTCCTTGGAAGTGATCAAGGTACCGGTGTAGCTTTCCGGCAGCAGACGCGAGTTGTCGTAGTTCAGTACCGGCAGCGCCGGCATCTGGTCACCGTAGGTCAGCACGGTGTTGGACACGCGGAACTTGACCGCGGCGCCGGCCTTGGCCAGGTCGCCCGCTGGGGTCTGGTTGCCGTGTTCGCTGCGCTTGAAGAAGTCGATACCCTGGCCGCCGCTGTGGCTGCCTTTGTCCAGGCGCAATGCATACAGACCGAAGGCGTCCACGCCCACGCCCACGGTGCCTTGGGTGAAGCCCGAGGAGAACGTGCCGATGGCCGCTTGGCCCCACTCGCGCTGGTCGTCGTTACCGTCTTTCTTGTCACGGTTGATGTAGGCGTTGCGCAGCAGCACTTTCAGGCTGCTGTCTTCGACAAAACCCTTGGCATCGGCCTGGCCGTCGGCCATGGCTTGTGTAGCGCTCAAAATCCCCAGTGCAATCAAGCAGATCCGCTGTTTCAACATTTTATTTTCCTTATTACGGTTAGAGACGCGCTGTGAGCACTCACGGCTATGGCGTTTAAACGCTCTTCTACCGACGAAACAAAAAGACCCGCCCGCGAAGGATCGCGGCGGGCCTTTTATTATTCTTAAATATGGCTCTTGGCCACAGGCGTTGGGGGCGAATCCTATCTGCGCCCTGAACAACGTGTCAATTTCGTGAATCGTCTTTGAATAGCTGAAAATATTCTAAGAACTGCGGGCTAGAGCATTGCCAGCTGCACGCTATGGCTGTCGACGAATTGTTCGAAGTGGGTGACTTTGCCGTTTTTGAGGGTCCACAAATGGGCCACTCGCACATCGATCGGCTTGCCCGAGGCCTTGTAGATGCCTTGGTAGTTGCCATAGGCGAAGACCTTGTCGCCCTGGGCCACGTAGTTTTCCACCTTGAAGGTGAAGTCCTGCCATTCCGAGCCCAGGCGCTTGAAGACATGCTCCAGCACCGCCTCGAAACCGACGTAGGTGCCGGCATAGGGAAAGCCCGCCGCTTCGGTCCAACGTGCGTCGGGGGCCAGGGCCGCGGCGGTGTTGCGCGCATTTTCCTGGGAGTTGGCACCTTCGTAGGTGCTCTTGATCAACGCGAGGTTATCCATGGGTGACTCCATGCAGGTCAGGTGGGATCAGAGCGCACAACCGTCCAGGCCACAGGCCTGGAACGCGCCGTCTTGCGGGCCGGAACCGGCGCCCAGTGAGGTTTTCAGCCAGTGGGCGAAAGCCTCGGGTTTGCCCAGCCAGGGGCTGATATCGAGCAACTGATAGCGGCCATCCCGCTCCAGCACCAGGGTCGGGAAACCCTGACCGCCGACTTTGGCCAGCAGCGCGCGGCTGGTCTTTATGTGTTCATCCAGCTCAGTGGCGGTAACCCGATCCAGCGCCGCGGCGAATGCCTCGACAGCCAAGCCCAGGTCCTGCGCCAGTTCCAGCAGGACTTCGCGATCGGCAATCCGCCGGCCTTCCAGGTAATGGGCGGTCTGCAGGCGTCCCAGCAATTGCAGTCCGCGTCCATCCAGGGCCTCGGCCGCCAGTACCGCGGCAATCGGCGGCGCCGAATCGAACACCGCCGAATGGTCGCGCAGCAAGCCTTCGAAATAGGCCTGGCCGAAAGGCTGCCCGGTGTACTCGGCGATACGCCGGTCATGGGGCATGACGTAATCGCGCAGCTGTGGCGACACCGGCTGGCGGTTGCGGCCGGTCATCATGCCGCCCCCATGGGCCTGCACCGGCAACACGGCCAGGGCCGCCTGCACCAGCGGCTTGGCGCCGTAGCACCAGCCGCA
The DNA here is from genome assembly GCF_001547915.1 of Pseudomonas sp. St29. NCBI lineage: Bacteria > Pseudomonadati > Pseudomonadota > Gammaproteobacteria > Pseudomonadales > Pseudomonadaceae > Pseudomonas > Pseudomonas sp. St29. The sequence goes on along the minus strand of NZ_AP014628.1, from coordinate 358,700 downwards.
CAACGGGTCATAGATGTAGTGAAGGGTGGCCGAGGACATGGGGAACTCCAACAGGGTCTTGAGTATTCGATGGCACGCAGACTATGCCCCGGGCGCCAGGGGAAAAACCTCGAAATGGTTTTTAGTCTGTTGCGCGAACCGGACGAATCCCTCTGTTTGGTCCGTGTATGTGGGCAGATACGGCAGCGACACAATTAGAAACAATAGAGCCGGGGAACTATTAGATAATAATTAACGTTAGTAAATAGCACGCATTACCATTTGCATCCTTCGACTCACCTTGCTTTCGGATGCGCTCCAGATGCCTGCCCATTTCCGCCTTACGCCCCTGTCCCTGGGACTCTGCACCCTGCTGACCGCCGGTTTTGCCTGCGCCGCCAGCACCGCCCTGCCAACCACCTCCATCAGCGCCGAAGCCGAGGCCGATCCCGACAATCCCCGAGTCAAGGAAGTCAGTACCGCCACCCGCACCGCCACCGCCGCGCGCTACGTGCCCCAGGCGATCAACACGCTCAAGACCGCCAACGTGCTGGACTACGGCGTCAATGACCTGGGCCGCGCCCTGAGCGGCATTCCCAACGTCAGCAGCGGCTCCGACACCCGCTTCGACAGCCTGCGGATTCGGGGTTTCGATGCCAGCAACGACTTCTACCTGGACGGCATCCGCGACGACAGCCAGTACGTGCGCGACCTGCACAACATCGAGCGCATCGAAGTGCTCAAGGGCCCGGCGGCCGTGCTCTACGGCCGTGGCAGCCAGGGTGGCATCGTCAACCGAGTGAGCAAGCTGCCGGAGTTCGGCCGCCGCTCCAGCGTCGAAGTCCAGGGCGGCAGCCAGGACCTGCGCAGCCTGTATGCCGACCTCAGTGCCGATCCGACAGAGAACCTCAGCCTGCGCCTGAACCTGGGCAACCAGGACCAGAACAGTTTCCGCGACGGCGTCAGTAGCAATCGCCAGCTGTTCGCACCGTCCATGAGCTGGCAACTCACCCCGGAGCTGAACTGGCTGGTGCAATACGAGTACAGCCGCTACAACCGCACCCCGGACCGCGGCATCACCAGCCTCAACGGGCGCCCGGCGGACGTCGGCCGCGACACCACCTACGGCGACCACCGCGACTACATCGATGACAAGTCCCAGTCCCTGCGCTCCAAACTGAGCTACGAACTGAGCGACAGCTGGCAGCTGCGCCACACCTTGGGGGTGTTCAAGCTCGACAGCGATTTCGACAACACCTACCAGTTCGACTACGACGCTGCTACCGGTAAGGTAAAGCGTCAGCGCTGGCAGCAGGATCTGAAGACCCGCAACGTCTACAACAACAGCGAGCTGGAGGGTCGTTTCGACACCTTCGGACTGGAGCACCGCCTGCTCACCGGCCTGGAATTCGGCAGCCAGCGCCGTGACCCGATCCTCTACAACGCCGCCACCTCGGGGCCCGGCAGCCAGGCAGTGCCCGCCGTGGACCTGTACAACCCCAATCCGTACCAGAGCCATACCGGGCGCATGCAGGTCTGGAGCAACAACCACACCGAGGTGCAAAGCCGGGCGCTCTATGTGCAGGACCAACTGCGCCTGAACGATCAGTGGCAACTGCTGGCCGGCCTGCGTTACGACTACTTCGAAGTGCAGACCACCAATCGCAAGAACGGCATCTCCGACAGTCGCGATAGCCACAGCGTCAGCCCGCGCCTGGGGGTGGTCTGGACGCCGCTGGAGCACCACTCGTTCTATGCCTCCTGGAGCAAGTCGTTCGCGCCGGTGGGTGGCGGCCTGATCGGCATCACCCCGAACGCCGCCGGCAACGGCAACGACCTGAGCCCGGAGCTGACCCGGCAGAAGGAAGTCGGGGTCAAGAGCGACTGGCTGGACGAGCGCCTGAGTACCACCCTCGCGGTGTACGAACTGGAGCTCTACAACCGTCGTACCCCTGACCCGCAGGACCGCAGCATCACCTTGCTCACCGGCCTGCAACGCTCCCGGGGTGTCGAGCTGACCGCCAGCGGCAAGCTCGTCGGCAACTGGTACCTGCGTGGCGGCATCGGCCTGCAGGATGCGGTAGTGGTCAAGGACAACAACGGCTTCGAAGACAAGCGGGTGAACAACGTGGCCAAGCGCAATGGCAGCCTGTTCATCACCTGGAAACCGGAACTGGGCTGGTACGCCGAAACCGGTCTGACCCTGGTGGGCGACCGTTACGCCGACAGCAGCAACACCGTGGTGCTGCCGGGCTACGGCCGCTGGGACGCCCTGGCCGGCTACCGGCACAAGGACTGGGACGTGCGCGCGGCGCTGAACAACATCGCCGACCGCGAGTACTACAGCTCGGCCACCAGCGCCTATCAGATCCAGCCGGGAGATCCGCGCAGCCTGGTGGTCACTGGCAACTACCGCTTCTAAAACGCCCAGCCAAAAAAAAAGCGCTGCCATCCCGGCAGCGCTTTTTACAATCCGTCGTTTTCTATCCTTTGACCACATCCCACAGTGCCTGCAGTTCCGCCTCGCTGAGCAATCCAGCGGGGTAACGCTCAACGATGATCCGGCGCGGATCAGGTTCCCTGATCTGACGCGTTCCATTGGACTTCAACCATTGCGCCAGAGCCTGCAGCGACTCGTTACTCATTGCCAAGGGATGGGACGTCCGCTCGCTGACCATGTTCATTCCAGCGCTCTCTCCTGGTATCTGAGCGGCCTAACTTATCCAAGGTTTATGACAGAACAACAAATGTTCCACATGTCTCAGAATCACCACAAAGCAGATACAAGAGCTATGCCAATGTGTCGGATGGGCCGATATACGGCCATGAAAAAGCCCGCAACCCATCTGGGCTGCGGGCTCGCTGAAATGCCTCAGGAGCGATGCAACGAACGGCCTTGCACAGTCACTGTTACAACGGCACTCAAATTCGCTGTGGCGCAGGCTGTTGTTGGGTAAGGCAATGGATATTGCCGCCCCCCAGTAACAGTTCGCGCCCCGGCACCATCACCACTTCATGCTCGGGGAACAGCACCTGGAGGATGGACTTGGCCTGAGCATCCATCGGGTCGTCAAAACTCGGCGCAATGATCCCGCCATTGACGATCAGGAAGTTCACATAGGAACCGGCCAGGCGCACGGAGGGATTGCGCTCCTGGCTACCTTGCACGGCATCGACACCGGCGCATTCCTCTTCGGTGGCATACAAGGGGCCGGGAATCGGCATCTTGTGCACCTTGAAGGTGCGGCCCTTGGCGTCGAGGGTGTTTTCCAGCACCTGCATGGCCGCCCGGCAACGTGGATAGTTGGGGTCCTGGGGGTCGTCGGTCCAGGCCAGCAACACTTCACCCGGACGCACGTAGCAGCAGAAGTTATCCACATGACCGTCGGTTTCGTCGTTGTACAGGCCGTCCGGCAGCCAGACGATGCGCTCCACTGACAGATGCTCGCGCAGCACCGCCTCGATCTGCTCGCGGGACAGGTGCGGGTTGCGGTTGTGGTTGAGCAGGCATTCCTCGGTGGTGATCAGGGTGCCTTCGCCGTCGACGTGAATCGAACCGCCCTCAAGCACGAAGCCCTCGGTGCGGTACTCCTGGCAACGCTCGATTTCCAGCACCTTGCTGGCCACCTGTTCGTCACGGTTCCAAGGCGAATACAAGCCGCCCTCGAAACCGCCCCAGGCATTGAAGCCCCAGTGCACACCGCGCACTTCGCCGCTGTGGTTGATGACGAAAGTCGGACCGGTGTCGCGGACCCAGGCATCGTCACTGGACATTTCCACGACGCGGATATTGGGCACGTCCAGGCGCGCCCGGGCGTTTTCATACTGGGCCGCGGACACCGCCACGGTCACCGGTTCAAAACGTGCAATGGCCTTGGCCACCGCGGCGTGGGCGGCCTGGGCCGGCTTGCCGCCCAGGCGCCAGTTGTCCGGACGCTCGGGCCAGATCATCCAGGTCTGGGTCTGGGTCGCCCATTCGGCCGGCATGTAGAAACCGTCGGCGCGCGGCGTGCTGTGCAAAGTGCTCATAGTGTTCAGGACTCCAGGGAACCGTCGAGGGTTTTCAGCGCGCCATAGAGGTTCGGACGACGGTCACGGAAACTGCCCCAGGCGCTGCGGATGTGTTCGAGCTCGTCGAGGTCGAAGCGGTGCACAAGGATACCTTCTTCAGTTTGGTTGAGCTCCTGAACCTTCTCGCCGAACTGATTGGCGATGAAGGACGAACCGTAGAAGGTGATGTCGTAGCCGTCCTGCTCTTCGTTGCCGATGCGGTTGCTGGCAATCAGCGGCATCAGGTTGGCCCCGGCATGGCCCTGCTGCACATGCTGCCAGTGATCGCGGGAGGAAATGCTGCTGTCGTGGGGCTCGCTGCCGATGGCGGTGGGATAGAACAGCAGCTCCGCGCCTTGCAGGGCCATGCTGCGGGCGCACTCGGGGAACCACTGGTCCCAGCAGATGCCCACGCCGATTTTCGCGTAGCGGGTGTTCCACACCTTGAAGCCGGTATCGCCCGGGTTGAAGTAGTACTTCTCGTGGTAGCCGGGGCCGTCCGGGATATGGCTTTTCCGATAAATCCCCAGGTTGCTGCCGTCGGCATCGATGATCGCGATGCTGTTGAAGCGCGCCCGCCCGGCCAGCTCGTAGAAGCTGATGGGCAGCACCACTTGCAGCTCCCGGGCGACCTTCTGGAAGTGCGCGATGGCGACGTTGCTGTCCACCGTGGTGGCCAGTTGCAGATAGTCCGGGTTGGGCTTCTGGCAGAAGTACGGGGCCTCGAACAGCTCCTGGATGAGGATGATCTGCGCGCCCTTGGCGGCGGCTTCGCGGACCAGTTTTTCGGCGGTTTCGAGGTTGGCCTCAAGGTCCCAGGAACAGGCCATCTGGGTAGCGGCGACGGTAACGATACGGCTCATGGAACAACTCCAGGGCAATGGACGCGGTCGATGACAACGGATAGGAAAAGGACGGGGCACGACAAGGTCGCGCCTGACGACGGTCACTTTATATCCGATAAATATCGACTTAAAAAGCCATATAAATCTTTAACGTGAAAAATATCCGACAAAATACCGATAACAATCGAGTAACCATAAACACATTCGCCGGCAAGCCGGCTCCTACTGAGGCGTGTAGGAGCCGGCTTGCCGGCGAATGGAGATCAACGCAAGCGAACGACGAGCCCCTACAGATCCTCGCCCAGCACCTTGTCCAGCATGTCGACGAAGAAATCCACGCTCTGGCGCGTGGTGACCATCGGCGGCTTGATCTTGAGGATGTTCAAGTGATCGCCGGTGGGTTGCATGAAGATCCCCAGTTCCCGCAGGCGATCGCACAGCAGGGTGGTTTCCTCGGTGGCCGGCTCCAGGGTCTGGTGATTGCGGATCAGCTCCAGCCCCAGGTAGAAACCGGAACCGTGCACCGCCCCCACCAGCGAATGCCGCTCCTTGAGTGCTTCCAGGCGTTGCTTGAAGTGTTCACCCACCATCCGGGCGTTCTCCCAGAGCCCCTCCTCCTGCATCACATCCAGCACCGCGAGGCCGATGCGGCAACTGACCGGGCTGCCGCCGGATGAGGAAAAGAAATAGCCTTCGGCCTCCAGCGCCTCGGCGATCTCGCGCCGGGTGATCACTGCGCCCAGAGGCTGGCCGTTGCCCATGCCCTTGGCCATGGTGATGATGTCCGGCACCACGCCCTGCTCTTCAAAGCCCCAGAAGAACTGGCCCATGCGCCCGTAACCCACCTGGACCTCATCGGCGATGCACACCCCGCCCCGGGCCCGGACCCGTTCGTAGACGGCCTGCAGATAGCCCGGCGGCAGGGAGATGCCCCCCGCGTTGCCATACACCGGTTCGCAGATGAAGCCAGCCAACTGACGGTTCTGCTGCTCCAGCTTGTGTAACTGCTGGTCGACGCTGCGCAGGTACTGCGGTGTGCTGTCCGCGCCGCGGAACTCGCCGCGATAGGTATTGGGCGCCGTCACCGGGTGCACCCAGTCCGGGCGACTGGTGAGGGCCTGGGGGTTGTCGGCGATGGAAGTGGACACCGCATCGGCCGCCACCGACCAGCCGTGATAGGCCTCCAGCACGCTGAGCATGTCGCGCCCGCCGCTGTAGGCCCAGGCCAGGCGGATCGCCAGGTCATTGGCCTCAGTGCCGCTGTTGACCAGGAACACCCGGTCCATGGAGTCCGGCGCTAGGGCCAGCAGGCGCTCAGAGAATTCGGCGATCGCCGCATAGTGAAATCGCGAGTTGGTATTGAGCAGCGACCATTGACGCGCCGCCACAGCCGCCATGCGTGGGTGGCCATGGCCGAGCACCGCGACGTTGTTGAGCATGTCCAGGTAGGAACGCCCCTGCATGTCGATCAGGTGATTGCGCCAGCCGCGTTCGATCCGCGGCGGGTCGACGTAGTAGTGCTTCTGCGAGCGCGCAAAGCTGGCATCGCGGCGTTCCAGCAGGGTCTGTGGATCCAGCTCCGGTTCGGCATCGCAGGCCAGCCCCAGCAGCGCCGCCGGCGAGGGGCACAGGGCTTGCCAGGCCGGGGCCCGGGACGGGCTGCAAAACAGTGGTGGGTCCAGTTCGGCCCCCCGGCACAGCTGGACCCTGAGCCGGCCATCGGCCGCCACTGCGCCCAGCACCTGGCCCTTGACCAGGGCCGCGCCCGGGTGCAGGGAGGGCTCGACACCCCACAGATGCACGCTCAGGGTCGGACCATCGAGGCGCAACAGGCCCTGCTCGCCACGGTGCAGGACCCCGGCGAACGGCGCTTCCACCGCGGTGCCCGCCGGTACTTGCAGTTGCACGTGCAGGGCGCAGGTGGAGGGCTCATCGGCACTGTCGGGACGGGTTTGCGACAGGCGGTACTGGCCGTAACGGCTGGCGGCCAGGCCGTGGGCGGCGCCGGCTTCGGCCAGCAGCCGATCATCGATCCCCGGCTGCTCCCAGTTGCCCGCTTCGAAGTGCGGGCTGAGCACGCCCAGGTCGATCAGGGCAAACTCGCGGCCCACCAGGCTCGGCAACAACGGGGCGAAACCCTCGCTACCGATCGCAGGCAACGACTGGCCGACGGCGCTGAGGATGGCCGCTTCCATGAACTCGAAAGACACGGAACTGGCCACCCGGAAAATTTCCCACTCATGGGCCAGGTTCGCGCGGGAATAGTCGTTGCCCGGATCGATGCTGACCTGCTGCTCGCCACTGAGCACCAGCACGGCGGCACGCGCCACGATCAAAGGCCAGAGCGCCAACAGCTCCGCCCGTTGCAAGGGATTGACCTGGTGATAGGCCTGGATCGCCGCAAGGATGCGCAGCGGATCGCCCTCGGCGTGATGCAGCAGTGCCGCGCAGGTCACCGACAGATCGGTGATGCGCCAGGTGCGGATCAGGTCGCCAAAATCGATCACCCCCTGCAACTGCCAGTGACGCAGGGCATCGCGCTGCCAGACCACGTTGTCATCGGTGATATCCATATGGATCGCCTGCACCGGCAACTGCGCCAGCAAAGGTTGCAGCCGTCGCTCGGCCCGCTGTGCGCTGTCGGCGATCAAGACCCGTTGCTGCGGGTCGCGGATCACCGGCAACAGATGCCCGATCAGCGCCTGGGCATGCCGCGCATCCCACTGCAGGGTGCGCTCCAGGCCCGGGTGCTGGAAGTCCGCCAGGGCCAGGTCCATCTGCCCGCAGAGCCGACCCAGGCCCGCCACCAGCTCCACGCTCAGGTGCGGCAGGTGGGTCAGGGAGCGCCCTTCTATATAGTCCAGCAGACGGACGTGCAGCGCTTGCCCGGCTATCTCCAGGGACAGCAGGTCCGCACCGTTCTTCGCCGGAATCACCCTCGGCACTCGCAGTTCGGGATGTTGCTGCAGATGCTTGAGAGCCGCGTGCTGCGCCTGCAACTCCAGGACCGAATAGTCGCCGCGACAGATCTTCAGGACAAAGCGCCCCTGGGGACAGTCGAGGCGATAGTTGAGGTCCTGCTGGCTGCCCAGGGACTGCAGGGTCCCCTGCAGGCCGTAATGGGTTTCCAGCAGGTCCAGCGCTTGCTGCGCGCTAACCTGGGGACTGGGCAGACTGGCACGGTGGATCAAGGTGGCGAGCAACATACAACGACCCCTGGAATTGTTATCGGCCGCTTATATCGCCATTGTGCAGGGCGATACGCAACCCCTCTGAGTAGTCGCAGAAGCACAAAACCGCACCTGAAAAAACTCAGCCACTGTCAATTCGTATGACGGAGTCTGTTGCACCTCAGGAGCTGTATCGACAAGCTATGCTGCACTTTTTGCGGTAAATGACCGTTTTTTGAAAACAGGCCACCCCTCATGCGCATTCTCGTCACTGGCGGAGCCGGTTTTATCGGCTCGGCTCTGATCCGCCATCTGATCCAGCACACGGAACACGAAGTGCTGAACCTGGACAAGCTGACCTACGCAGGCAACCTGGAATCGCTGCAGAGCATCGCCAGCAACAGCCGCTATGAGTTCGTCAAGGCGGACATCGTCGACCAGGCTACCGTCAGCGCCGTGCTGGCACGTTTCCAGCCCCAGGCGATCATGCACCTGGCAGCGGAGTCCCATGTCGACCGCTCCATCGACGGGCCATCGGACTTCATCCAGACCAATATCGTCGGCACCTACAGCCTGCTGGAAGCGACCCGCTTCTACTGGCAAGGCCTGCCCGAAGCGCAAAGGCAGGCCTTCCGCTTCCACCATATTTCCACCGACGAGGTCTACGGCGACCTGCATGGCGTCGATGACCTGTTCAGCGAAACCACGCCCTACGCCCCCAGCTCGCCCTACTCCGCCAGCAAGGCCGCGTCCGACCATCTGGTCCGCGCCTGGCAGCGCACCTATGGCCTGCCGGTGCTGATCACCAACTGCTCCAACAACTACGGCCCGTTCCACTTCCCCGAGAAGCTGATCCCGCTGGTGATCCTCAACGCCCTGGCCGGCAAGCCCCTGCCGGTGTATGGCAACGGCCTGCAGGTTCGCGACTGGCTGTACGTCGAGGATCACGCCCGGGCCCTGTTCAAGGTGGTGACCGAGGGTGTGGTCGGCGAGACCTACAACATCGGCGGCCATAACGAGCAGAAGAATATCGACGTGGTGCGCGGCATCTGCAGCCTGCTAGAAGAGCTGGCCCCGCAAAAACCCCAGGGCGTCGCGCACTACGCCGACCTGATCACCTTCGTCCAGGATCGTCCTGGCCACGACCTGCGTTACGCCATCGATGCCGGCAAGATCGAGCGGGACCTGGGCTGGGTACCGGAAGAAACCTTCACCAGCGGCCTGCGCAAGACCGTGCAGTGGTACCTGGACAACCTCGAGTGGTGCCGCCGGGTACAGGACGGCAGCTACCAGGGCGAACGCCTGGGTTCCACCGACATCAAGGATCTGATTGCATGATCAAAGGCATTGTTCTGGCGGGCGGCTCCGGCACCCGTCTGCACCCCATCACCCTCGGCGTTTCCAAGCAGCTGCTGCCGATCTACGACAAGCCGATGATCTACTACCCGATCTCGGTGCTGATGCTGGCCGGCATCCGGGACATCCTGATCATCTCCACCCCCCAGGACCTGCCGCAGTATCGCAACCTGCTGGGCGATGGCAGCCAGTTCGGGGTGCGCTTCAGCTACGCCGAGCAGCCTTCGCCGGATGGCCTGGCCCAGGCGTTCCTGATCGGCGAGGCGTTCATCGGCAATGACCCGGTGTGCCTGATCCTCGGTGACAACATTTTCCACGGCCAATACTTCGGCACTCAACTGCGCAATGCTGCCAAGCGCAGCTCCGGGGCCACGGTGTTCGGCTACTGGGTCAAGGACCCGGAGCGTTTCGGTGTCATCGATTTCGACAGCGAAGGCCGCGCCCTGTCCATCGAGGAGAAACCCAAGAAGCCAAAATCCAGCTACGCGGTCACCGGCCTGTATTTCTACGACAACGACGTGGTGCAGATCGCCAAAGAGGTCAAGCCTTCGCCCCGTGGCGAACTGGAGATCACCGACGTCAACAACGCCTACCTCAAGCGTGGCGACCTGCATGTGGAACGCTTCGGCCGGGGCTTCGCCTGGCTCGACACCGGCACCCACGACAGCTTGCTGGAAGCCTCGCAGTACGTGCAGACCATCGAGCACCGCCAGGGCCTGAAAGTCGCCTGCCTGGAAGAAATCGCCTACGACAATCGTTGGATCAGCCGCGAGCACCTGCTGGAGCGCGCCGCCTATTTCGGCAAGACCGGCTATGGCCAGTACCTGTTCACTCTGGCAGGGGAGTCGCAATGAAGGTAATCCCCACCGACCTGCCCGGCGTGCTGATCATCGAGCCCAAGGTCTTTGGCGACGAGCGCGGCTTTTTCTACGAGAGCTTCAATGCCAGAGCCTTTGAAGAGGCCACTGGGGTTCGCGTGCAATTCGTCCAGGACAATCACTCCCGCTCGCAAAAAGGCGTGCTGCGCGGCCTGCACTATCAGTTGCAGAACACCCAGGGAAAACTGGTGCGCGTGACCCAGGGCGAAGTGCTCGACGTCGCGGTCGACATCCGTCGCAGTTCCCCCCACTTCGGCCAATGGGTCGCGGTGCGGCTGTCGGCACAGAACCATCGCCAGCTCTGGGTGCCGGAAGGCTTTGCCCATGGTTTCGTGGTGCTCAGCGACTTCGCCGAGTTCCTCTACAAGACCACTGATTACTACACCCCGTCCGCCGAGCGCAGCATCCGCTGGGACGACCCGACGCTCGCCATCGACTGGCAGCTCACCGAGCCGCCGCAACTGTCCGCCAAGGATCAGGCAGGTACCTTGCTGGCAGAGGCTGAAGTCTTCCCATGACCACCCCCTTGAAAATCCTCATCAGCGGCCGGCACGGCCAGGTCTCCCGGGAGCTGCAGCAGCGACTCGGCGACCTGGGCGAGCTGGTGGTACTGGGCCGCGAGCAACTGGACCTGAGCCACCCGGAACAGATCCGCCAGCAAGTCCGAGCCGTGCGGCCGGACCTGATCATCAACGCGGCCGCCCACACCGCTGTCGATCAGGCCGAAAGCGAGCCGGAGCTGGCCTTTGCAATCAACGCCAGGGCCCCCGGGATCTTCGCCGAGGAGGCCAAGGCCCTGGGCGTGCCGCTGATCCACTACTCCACCGACTACGTGTTCGACGGGCGCAAGGACACGCCCTATGTGGAGGACGACGAGCCCAATCCACTGGGGGTCTACGGCCAGAGCAAACTGGCCGGCGAGCGGGCGATTCTTCAGGTTCAGGGGCAGCACCTGATCCTGCGCACCAGCTGGGTCTATGCCAGCCATGGCAAGAACTTCCTGCTGACCATGCAGCGCCTGTTGCAGGAGCGCCCCGAGCTGCGGGTGGTGGCCGACCAGATCGGCGCGCCGACCTGGGCCGGGAGCATCGCCAACAGCACTCGGGACCTGATCGAACGCTGGCTGGCCGGCAGGCCAGGCGCCTGGGGCACCTACCATCTGACTGCCCAGGGCGAGACTTCCTGGTTCGGTTTCGCCCAGGCCATCGGCGAGCAATTGCTGGCCAACGGCAAGCCCTGCGCCGTGCTGCAAGCCATCCCCGCCAGCGCCTACCCGACGCCGGCCCCGCGGCCGTCGAACTCGCGCCTGGACTGTAGCCGCCTGGCGCGGGAATGGGGCGTGACCCAGCCTGACTGGCACAGCGCACTGCGCGAGTGTCTTGCCGAGCAGGGCTAGGCATAATGCGCCTGTATCCACAGGCGCCATTTCCATGACCGCACCCCTTCCCCGTCGTCCCCGCTGGCGCAGCCTGGCCTTGCTGGCCCTGTGCCTGGCGCCGTTGCTGTGGCCGCTGGAGCACTTGGCCGAACGCTACTACCGCAACGAGCTGACCAGTCAGAATCGCCAGACCCTCGATCTGTACGTGGCCAACCTGCTGGGCACCCTGCACCGCTACGAAGTGCTGCCGCAGATTCTCGGCGACCTGCCGGCCCTGCGTGCCGTGCTGGGCGCGCCCGACGACGGCGTGACCCAGGGCAACGCCAACCGCCTGCTGAAAAACATCAGCGCCCAGACCGGGGCCGAAGTCATGTACCTGATGGACGCCAGCGGCAAGACCCTGGCGGCCTCCAACTGGGACAAGCGCGACAGCTTCGTCGGCCGCAATTTCGCCTTCCGCCCGTACTTCAGCGAAGCCATGGCCGGTCGCCTCGGACGCTTCTTCGGCCTGGGCACTACCTCGGCCAAACGCGGCTACTTTTTCGCCGCCGCGGTGCGCGATGGCGAGCGGATTCTCGGCGTGCTGGTGGTCAAGGTCGACCTGGACCACACCGAAAGCCTCTGGGGACGGACCCCGGAACAATTGCTGCTGACCGACCACAATGGCGTGGTGATCATCACTTCGCGCCCCGAATGGCGCTTTCGCGCGACCCGCCCTTTGAGCGACGAAGAACGCCAGGCGATCGTCGCCATCCAGCCCTACCCGACCCAGGATCCGCGCCCGCTGAACCTCAATCCCGATGCCTGGCTGACCCAGACCCAGCCGATCGAGGAAACCCATTGGAGTGTCAGCATCCTCGCTCCGCGTACCCTGATCGATCGCCCGGTGCGCACCGTGGTGGCGGTCGGCGCTGCGGCGCTGCTGGCGCTGATGCTGCTGCTGGGGCTGATGATGCAGCGCCGCCGCCATTATCTGGAACGGATCGCCTTCGAAGCCAAGGCCCGGCGTGAACTGGAAATGCGCGTGGCCGAACGTACCAGCGACCTGGAAAGCCTCAACCGGCGCCTGAAACAGGAAGTGCTGGAGCGTGAAACCGCCCAGCAGGAACTGGTGCGCGCCCAGGACGATCTGGTCCAGGCCGGCAAGCTCTCGGCCCTGGGCACCATGTCGGCGAGCATCAGCCACGAACTCAACCAGCCCCTGGCGGCGATCCGCAGCTACGCGGAAAACGCCGAGGTGCTGCTGGACCATCAGCGCACCGACGATGCCCGGGGCAATCTCAAGCTGATCAGCGAACTGACCGGGCGCATGGCCTCGATCATCGCCCACCTGCGGGCCTTCGCCCGACGCGATCATCACGCCCCGGAGAGCGTGGCCCTGCAGCCGGCGCTGGATGACGCCCTGGCCCTGCTGGCCAAGCGTCGCCGGGCCATGGAAGTGGAACTGATCCGCGACCTGCCGGCCGCCACCCTGTGGGTCGAGGCCGGGGAAACCCGCTTGCGCCAGGTGCTGGGCAACCTGCTGGCCAACGCTCTGGATGCCCTGACCGAAAAAGGCCCGCCACGTAAACTCTGGCTGAGTGCCGAATCCACCGCCACGGGCGTCAACCTGTACATCCGCGACAACGGTCCCGGTTTCTGTATGGAAGCCCTGGGACGCGCCGGGGAGCCGTTCTACACCACCAAGACACGGACCCAGGGCCTGGGCCTGGGGCTGGCGATCTGCGACACCCTGATGCGCGCCTTCGGCGGCGAGCTGTCGTTCGCCAATCACCGCGAAGGCGGCGCCCTGATCACCCTGCGCCTGCGCGCCGGCGCCCCCGGAGTCAGCCTGCAGCCCTCCGAGGACCGCGGGGTATGACGCGCAGCGGCAATCACCTGGCAACCACGCCCGGCCCGGCGTTGCCGGCCACGACACGACCTGGAAAGTGAGCGATGACCCGTCCCGACAGCCTCGACCCTCAGTTGCAAGTGGTGTTGATCGACGACGATCCGCACCTGCGCCAGGCCCTGAGCCAGACCCTGGACCTGGCCGGGCTCAAGGTGCTGTCCCTGGCCGAGGCCCAGGGCCTGGCGCCGCGCCTGGAGCGGGACTGGCCGGGGGTGGTGGTCAGCGACATCCGCATGCCCGGCATGGATGGACTGGAGCTGCTCAACCAGCTGCACGCCCAGGATCCGGAACTGCCGGTGCTGCTGATCACCGGACACGGAGATGTGCCCCTGGCGGTGCAGGCAATGCGCGCCGGCGCCTATGACTTTCTGGAAAAGCCCTTCGCCAGCGACGCCCTGCTGGACAGCGTGCGCCGCGCCCTGGACTGGCGGCGATTGGTTCTGGACAACCGCAGCCTGCGCCTGGCCCTCAGCGATCGCCAGGAGCTCAGTGCGCGGCTGGTGGGCCAGTCGGCGCCGATGCTGCGCCTGCGCCAGCAGATCGGCGCCCTGGCGGCGACCCGCGCCGATGTGCTGATCCTCGGCGAAACCGGCGCCGGCAAGGAAGTGGTGGCCCGCGCCCTGCACGACCTTTCCGGACGGCGCAACGGGCCGTTCGTGGCGATCAATGCCGGAGCCCTGGCCGAGTCGGTGGTGGAAAGCGAGCTGTTCGGCCATGAACCCGGGGCCTTTACCGGCGCGCAGAAGCGCCGCATCGGCAAGTTCGAATTCGCCAACGGCGGCACCCTGTTCCTCGATGAAATCGAAAGCATGAGCCTGGATGTCCAGGTCAAGCTGCTGCGCCTGCTCCAGGAGCGGGTGGTCGAGCGCCTGGGCGGCAACCAGCAGATTCCCCTGGATATCCGCATCATCGCCGCCACCAAGGAAGACCTGCGCCTGGCCGCGGACCAGGGACGCTTTCGCGCCGACCTCTACTACCGCCTGAACGTCGCCCCCTTGCGCATTCCGCCACTACGCGAACGCGGCGAGGACGTACTGATGCTGTTCCAGCATTTTGCCGACGAGGCCAGTACCCGCCACGGCCTGCCGCTCCAGGAGCTGCAGCCCGGGCATCGTGCCCTGCTGTTGCGACACCCTTGGCCGGGCAACGTGCGCGAGCTGCAAAACGCCGCCGAGCGCTTTGCCCTGGGCCTGGAACTGGCCCTGGACAACAACGAACCGGAACATGGCGCCGTCGCCGCCCCGCCCCTGATCAGTGGCGGCTTGAGCGAGCAGGTGGAACACTTCGAAAAGAGCCTGATCGCCGCCGAAATGGCCCAGCCCCACAGCTCCCTGCGCAGCCTTGCCGAAGCCCTGGGCATTCCGCGCAAGACCCTGCACGACAAGCTGCGCAAACACGGCCTGAGCTTCGCCGACAGCGGTGCCAGCCAGCCCGGCGATGAGTCCGAATGAACCGCACCATCCACCCTTCCACCCTTGAGGCCCGTGCATGAACCGCGACAGTCGATACCTGGAATCCATCCTCCACCACGACATTCCCCTGACCCGGGACATGGGCCTGAAGGTACTCGACTGGCAGGCGCAACAACTGCGCCTGCAACTGCCGCTGGAGGCCAACGTCAACCACAAGAGCACCATGTTCGGTGGCAGCCTGTATTGCGGCGCGGTACTGGCCGGTTGGGGCTGGCTGCATTTGCGGCTCAAGGAAGAAGGGATTGAGGACGGGCATATCGTCATCCAGGAAGGCCAGATCAGCTACCCGCTGCCGGTCACCGGCGATGCCGTGGCCATCTGCCCGGCACCGGAAGACAAGGTCTGGAAGAAATTCCTTGCGACGTACCAGCGTTACGGCCGCGCCCGCCTGACCTTGCACACCCGAGTGGTCAACGCCGGCAGCGAAGAAGACGCCGTGCGCTTTGCCGGGCAGTACGTCCTGCACCGCTGACCCGTTTCGGAACCAGCTCAACTCTGTAGGAGCTGGCTTGCCAGCGAAGAGGCCGGAAATTCTTGCACAGGGCTCAAGGGCCCCTTCGCCGGCAAGCCGGCTCCTACACAAAAGGTGGCAGAGGCAAGTCGCCGTGGGGCGATCAGGCGCGGGCCAGCTCCAGCAGTTTGCCGCGCCACGTCGCCTTGGCCGGTAGCGCCAGGAAGAAGCTGTTGAGCAACGACTCCCGGGGGGGATAGCAGAACGGCGCACCGGCAAGATCCAGCACTTCGCCACCCGCCCCTTCGAGCACGCCCTGGGCCGCCGCGGTGTCCCATTGGGAAGTGGGCGCCAGGCGCGGATAACAGTCGGCCGCGCCTTCGGCCAGCAGGCAGAATTTCAGCGAGCTGCCGATATTGGCCAATTGCAATTCACCCAGGGCCGCGCTCAAGCCACCCAGCAGACGCTCCTGCTCAGGACTCGAATGGCGCCGGCTGGCCACCACGGTAAAGGCCTCGCCAACACCTGGCTGCTCACGCACCCGGATCGCCTGCGGCGCCTGCCCCTGATCCACGCGCCAGGCGCCAAGGCCCGCGCCCCCCAGATAGCAACGGCCATTGGTGGGCATCGATACCACGCCAAACACCACCCGCCCCTGTTCGATCAGGGCGATGTTGACGGTGAACTCTTCACTGCCGGAGATGAACTCCTTGGTGCCGTCCAGCGGGTCCACCAGCCACCAGCGCTGCCAGCCAGCACGGATGTCCTGGGGGATGTCGGCATCCTCCTCGGAGAGCACCGGGATGCTGGGGTCCAGGGCCCTGAGGCCAGCGACGATCAAGTGATGGGCCGCAAGGTCCGCGGCGGTCACCGGCGACTCGTCCGCCTTGTGATTGACCGCCACCTCGGCGCGCCAGAACGGCAGGATCGCCTCGCCAGCGCGCAAGGCCAGCTCGGCCACCGGCGCCAATAAAGGATGGGGAAAATTCATCGAAGTCATGCTCATGCTGGAAAGGCTCCGCGCTGGCTCAGCAGGTCGCGGGTCAGGTACAGCGCGGCCAGGGCCCGGCCTTCGCTGAACTGAGGATTTTGCGCCAGGCTGGCCAGCTCGCGCAGGTTGATCTTGTCGACCCGCATCGGCTCCGGCTCATCGCCCTCCAGGCGCTCTTCATACAAGTCGGTGGCCAATACCACCTGGATCTTCTGGCTCATGTAGCCCGGGGACAACGACAGCTCGGTCAGATGCTCCAGTTGCCGCGCGCCAAACCCGGCTTCTTCCTTGAGTTCACGCTCGGCCGCTGCCAGCACATCTTCCCCCGGCTCGATCAGGCCCTTGGGCAGTGACAGCTCGTAGGCGTCGGTGCCGCCGCAATACTCCTCCACCAGCACCGCATGCTCGGCGTCGAGCATGGCCACGATCATCACCGCGCCATAACCCGCACCCTTGCCCACCAGGCGCTCATAAGTGCGCTCCACGCCATTGGAAAACCGCAACTGCACCTCTTCGACACAGAACAGACGACTGGTGGCGACGATCTCGCGGGCGAGTACAGTGGGTTTCTGGCGCATAGCGAGCTCCTTGGCGATAGCGGGTTACTATACAGGCTGTTTTCTTACCGCTGGAGAAGTGTTCAATGGCCCTGCTGCCCTGGTGCGATATCGATACCGTCCTGCTGGACATGGACGGCACCCTGCTGGATCTGCACTACGACAACCACTTCTGGATGGAACACTTGCCCCAGCGTTACGCCGAGTTGCATGGGGTCAGCCGGGCCATGGCCGAGCTTGAGCTGCAACCGCTGTTCGAACGCAATGCCGGTCAGTTGCAGTGGTATTGCCTGGACTTCTGGAGCGCCGAACTGAAACTCCCGGTACGCGAGCTGAAGCTGGAAACGGCCCACCTGATTGCCCTGCGTCCGGATGCCGACACCTTTCTCGCCGCCATCAAGAACGCCGGCAAGCGGGTGATCCTGATCACCAACGCCCATCGTGATTCCCTGTCCCTGAAGCTGGAACGGATCGAGCTCGCGCCTTACTTCGAGCGTCTGATCAGCTCCCACGACTACGGGTTCCCCAAGGAAAATCCACAGTTCTGGGATGCGCTGCGGGCCGACATCCAGTTCGATCCGGCCCGCAGCCTGTTCATCGACGACACCTTGCCCATCCTGCGCAGTGCGCGGGATTTCGGTGTGGCGCAGTTGCTGGCGGTCAGCCGGCCGGACAGTCGCAAAGGACCAAAGGACACCGCGGAGTTCGCGGCGCTGGAGGATTACCGGGCGTTGATCGAAGGGCTGTGAGGCCCTTCACGGGCAAGCCCGCTCCTGCGCCCGGCAACGGCTCGATGGGTTACTCGGGAATGCGCAGCACCTGGCCCGGATAGATCTTGTCCGGGTGGGACAGCAGCGGTTTGTTGGCCTCGAAAATCTTGTGGTACTGGTTGGCGTCGCCGTATTGCACCTTGGCAATGGCGCTCAGGGTATCGCCCTTCTTCACGGTGACGAACACGGCGGACACCAGCACCGGACCGGTCACGCTGATCTGGTCCTCGACACTGCCGACTCCGGCAATGTTGCCCAGGGCCAGGAGGATTTTTTCCTTTTCTTCCTGGCTCGCCACTTCACCGCTGACGATCACCTTGTCGCCTTCCACCGTGGCATGGACATTGGGATTGCCCAGGCCGACCTTTTCAATGTGCTCCTTGAGTTGCTCGCTTGCATTGGTGTTACCCGGGGTCAACAGGTCGATCAGTTTCTCGCCCGCTTCCTTCACAAAGCTGAAAATGCTCATGTCGCACACTCCTTGGTTGATAGATCCAGACGCGAAAGACTAGACCAGCCCCGGACCATGAGGTTCCCGGACGACGAGTGACCCAGGCCCGCGCCTACAGGGTAGAATCCCGGCCTTTTGCCGCGCCGGAGCGACGATGGACCTCAAGCAGCTGAAATTCCTCATCGCCCTCGACGAAACCCGCCACTTCGGCCAGGCCGCCGCGCGCTGCCACATCACCCAGCCGACCCTGTCGATGCGCCTGCGCAGCCTGGAGGAAGAACTCGATCTGCCCCTGGTCAACCGTGGCCAGCGCTTCGAAGGCTTCACCGCCCCCGGCGAGCGGGTCCTGGCCTGGGCCCGCAGCGTGATGACCGCCTATGACGGCCTGCTGGCCGAAGCCGCAGCCTGCCGCGGCAGTCTGGTGGGCACCCTGCGTCTGGGGGTGGTGCCGCTGTCGAGCTTCGATCCGCTGCCGCTGCTGCAGCACCTGCACGCCGAACACCCGAACCTGCGCTTTGAACTCTCGTCCCTGAGCTCGGAGCAGATCCTCGAACAGCTGGCGAGCAATCGCCTGGACCTCGGCGTGTCCTACCTGGAGCGCCTGGACAGCGAGCTCTTCGACTCCCTGCCCCTGGAACCCACCCACATGGGCCTGCTCTATGACCAGCGGCATTTCAGCTTCGGCGAACACCCCCTGAGCTGGGAGTCGCTGATCGAACTGCCCCTGGGCCTGCTCACCAGCGGCATGCACTTTCGCCAGTCCATCGACCATCACTTCCACATTCGCGGCCTGCAGCCACAGCCACTGCTGCAGACCGACGCGGTCCATCAGCTGCTGCGCCTGGTCCACGGCGGCCTGTGTTGCGCGGTGATGCCCCTGGACAGCGGTCTGGAGATCCTCACCGAGCACCTGCGGCTGCAGCCGATCGCCGACGCCCAGACCCTGGCCCGCCTGGGCCTGATCATGCGCCGCAGCGCGCCACGCTCGGCCCTGGCACAAGCCTGCTTCGATCTCTACCGACAATCCTTCCCCGCCCCTTGATCGACGCCATCTATCAATAGATCAGTACTAGCAATTAGACGCGACACAATGCCGCGCTTAGTCTTGGGACCCGATGGCCGCCGGCCCCTCACCCATGCCAGCCCCGGCAACTCCCGCACCCGCGCTCGACGCCAGCCAGACCCACTGCATCCTTGAGCGCCCGTTAGCGGATGACACCAGCCAGGCCGCGCAATGGCCGCGTCATCACTGCCTCAACCCTGCCCACCTGCCGCAGAACCGTGCGCCGCGGGTCCACAGCCCCGCGTTGGAGAATCCCCAGTGAGTACACACCACCAAGCCGATCAGCCCCCCGTAGCCCGCTACAAGCCCTACAAGGGCCCGGCCGGTGGCTGGGGCGCCCTGATCAGCGTGGCCCAGGCCTGGCTGACCAGCGACAACGCCCTGAAGAACATCCGCATGATGCTCAAGACCAACCAGAACGGCGGCTTCGACTGCCCGGGCTGCGCCTGGGGCGACTCGCCGGAAAGCGGCATGGTCAAGTTCTGCGAGAACGGCGCCAAGGCGGTGAACTGGGAAGCCACCAAGCGCCGGGTGGACGCGGCCTTCTTCGCCAAGCACAGCGTCACCTCCCTGCTGGAACAAAGCGACTACTGGCTGGAGTACCAGGGCCGGCTGACCGAGCCGATGCGCTACGACGCCGACACCGACCGCTACCGGCCCATCAGCTGGGAAAACGCCTTCAACCTGATCGCCCAGCACCTGCACAACCTGCCCAGCCCGAATATGGCCGAGTTCTATACCTCGGGCCGGGCCAGCAACGAGGCGGCGTACCTGTATCAGCTGTTCGTCCGCGCCTACGGCACCAACAACTTCCCCGACTGCTCGAACATGTGCCACGAAGCCAGCGGCGTGGCCCTGGCGCAAAGCGTCGGAGTCGGCAAGGGCACCGTGACCTTCGACGACTTCGAACACGCGGACGCGATCTTCGTCTGGGGCCAGAACCCCGGCACCAACCACCCGCGGATGCTCGAACCGCTGCGTGAAGCGGTGAAGCGCGGCGCCCAGGTGGTCTGCATCAACCCGTTGAAAGAGCGCGGCCTGGAACGTTTCCAGCACCCGCAGAACCCGCTCGAAATGCTCACCAACGGCAACCGCCCGACCAACACCGCCTACTTCCGCCCGGCCCTGGGCGGCGACATGGCGCTGCTGCGGGGCATGGCCAAGTTCCTCCTGCAGTGGGAACGCGATGCGCAGAAAGCCGGCGCAGAATCGGTGTTCGACCACGACTTCCTCAACGCCCACACCGCCCATGTGCTGGATTACCTGGGCACCCTCGACGACACCCCGTGGGAGCAGATTGTCGAGCAGTCCGGCCTGACCCTGGTGGAGATCGAGCAGGCGGCGCGCATGTACGCCAAGGGCAAGAACGTGATCATGTGCTGGGCCATGGGCATCACCCAGCACCGCCACTCGGTGCCGACCATCCAGGAAATCGCCAACCTGATGCTGCTGCGCGGCAACATCGGCAAGCCCGGTGCCGGCCTGTGCCCGGTGCGTGGCCACAGCAACGTGCAGGGCGACCGCACCATGGGCATCAACGAACGCCCGCCAGTGGCCTTCCTTGACGCCCTGGAGCGGCGCTTCCAGTTCAAGGTGCCGCGCGACAACGGCCACAACGTGGTCGAGGCGATCCACGCCATGCTCGAAGGCCGCTCCAGGGTGTTCATCGGCCTGGGCGGCAACTTCGCCCAAGCCACTCCGGACAGCCCGCGAACCTTCCAGGCCCTGAGCAACTGCGACCTCACCGTGCAGATCAGCACCAAGCTCAACCGCAGCCACCTGGCCCACGGCAAGGACGCGCTGATCCTGCCGTGCCTGGGCCGCACCGACATCGACCAGCAGGCCGGCGGCCCGCAAGCGGTGACCGTGGAAGACTCCTTCAGCATGGTTCACGCCTCCAATGGCCAGTTGCAGCCACTGTCATCGCAGATGCGCTCCGAGCCGTGGATCGTGGCGGGCATCGCTGCCGCGACCCTGGGCAGCCAGCCGGTGGACTGGAACTGGCTGGCGGCGGATTACGGGCGCATCCGCGACCTGATCGCCGACACCATTCCCGGCTTCAAGGACTTCAATGAACGGCTCAAGCATCCGGGCGGTTTCTACCTGGGCAACAGCGCCGGTTCGCGCCAGTGGAACACCCCTTCGGGTCGGGCCAACTTCCGCGCCAACCTGCTGCCCAAGGACCTGATCCACGAACGCACCCGGGCCACCGGTCAACTGCCGGACCTGATCCTGCAATCGATGCGCTCCCACGACCAGTACAACACCACCATCTACGGCCTCGATGACCGCTACCGCGGGGTCAAGGGCCAGCGCGACGTGCTGTTCGCCAATGAAGCGGACATCATCCGCCTGGGCTTCAAGCCGGGGCAGAAAGCCGACATCGTTTCCCTGTGGGATGACGGCCGCGAGCGTCGGGTCAAGGGCTTCACCCTGCTGGCCTTCGACATTCCAGCCGGCCAGGCCGCAGCCTACTACCCGGAAGTGAACCCACTGGTGCCCCTGGAAAGCACCGGCGACGGCAGCCATACACCGACCTCGAAGTTCATCGCCATCCGCCTGGAGGCGGCCAGCGACAATGGTCTGATCATGGCTCGCTCGGCCTGATTCCTGCCTTGAGGGCCTCTTCGCTGGCAAGCCAGCTCCTACGGTTAGCGCGTGAATCGCAGGAGGCGGCTTGCCGGCGACAGCCCCTCCCCGCGCCTGAACCGCAGGCACAAAAAAGGCCGCTTTGCTAACAAAGCGGCCATTCCGAAGTAGTTAAAGACCGGCGAAATTCACTTAAGTTCCGTAATAAAAACAGTAAGTTACGAGATTGTGTACAACTCGTGCTATTCGTCGGATTTCGTTTGTAAGCATCGCGGTACAGCCTCAGGATCGCGCCGTCATCCCTTTGAGGCTCCTGTATGAAGTTCTCCTCGATTCTCTTGTTGTCCCTTGGCCTGGTCAGCGGCGTCGCCTCTGCCGGTGGCACCGTTGAAGCCGGTGTGGGCGGCGCATTGGGCGGGGTTCTAGGCTCGGTGGTCGGTCAGCAGATCGGCGGCAACACCGGTTCGGCTATTGGTGCGGCCCTGGGCGGCGCCGGCGGCAGCGCAGTGGGTGCGGACAAACGCAGCCGTGGCCAGGCGGCCATTGGCGGCGCCCTGGGCGCAGCCGGCGGCAACGTGGTGGGCCGCAGCATGGGCGGCAACTCCGGCAGCCTGATCGGTGCCGCTGCAGGCGGTGGCGCCGGCGGTGCACTGGGCAACTACATGGGCAACGAAAGCGCCCGGGAAGATCGCGACTACCGTGGCCGCGACGACCGCCGCTACTACCGCGACGGCCACCGAGGCCGTGGCCACGCCTACGGGCATCGCAAACACCATCACTATCGCGACTGACCCAGCGCCCTGTAGCCGCTGCCGCAGGCGGCGCCAAGCCAGGCGCCGCGGTGGGTCAGTTGCCCCGTGGATTGAGGTTTGGCGTCTCCTGCGGAGCCGATCGCAGCCTTCGGCAGCGGCTACAAATGCCAGTGCCGGGATTGAGATCGAGTATCGAAGTTCACGCCAGCAGCAGACGCTCCAGAGCCGCTCGCAACGCGGGCGGAATCGGCACCGGCTGGTTTGACTCCCGGTCCACGAATACATGGACGAAACGCCCCGCCGCACAGGCATCCGCCTCTCCCGCCTTGAACACCGCCAGTTCGTACTGCACCGAACTGTTGCCCAGTTTGCCGACCTGCAGGCCGATCTCGATTCGCTCGGGGAAAGCGACGGACGCAAAGTAGTCGCAAGCCGAGCTGACCACGAATCCCACCACCTCGCCCCCATGAATATCCAGGCCGCCCTGTTCGATCAGGTAGGTATTCACCGCCGTGTCGAAGAAGCTGTAGTAGGTGACGTTGTTCACATGGCCGTAGACGTCGTTGTCGTGCCAGCGGGTGATGATTGGCTGGAAATGGCGATAGTCGCCGCGTTGCGGCATAGGCTCGGACATCGGGGCTCTCTCCCTTGGATTGCAGACCGGACGATCGGCTGATCGCCGGGCATTTCACCGCAGACGGCCAAGCCTGGGCAAACCCTTTTGCAGCGATCGCCCCGCCGGCCAGTCACGCCGCCAGATGAGCCTCGCACCACTCACGTACCGCGACGTAAGGGTAATCCTCCAATGCCGCGAAACCGGGAATGCTGCGGGCCTTGAGCTTGGTGAACAGCGGCACGCTGATGCCGCAGAGAAAGCGCGTCAGCCGCTCGGCTCCGGGTACATCGCCGGTGTGCTGCTGATGCCTGTGGATAAAATCGCCGCACAGCCCGTCGAAGTTTTTATCCACAAGCGCCGGCAGTGCGGGTGGCTCCGGCAGTCGTGCCACCTGGCCGTGACAGACCGAACAATGCCCACAACGCTGGGGCGCCTGATCGTCACCAAAATACTGCGCCAGGCGGTGCCCCAGGCACTGCTCGGTGGCGAACAGGTCGAGCATGGCGTGAATCCGCGCAATCTCGCCGCCCTCATGCCGGGTGAAATAAGCGTGCAAGTCCGTGCTCAAGGCCCCGGCGTCGAAGTCGGTTTGCAGCAGGCTGTAGACCTCGGTCATCTGCTTGCTTTCCAGCTCCACCCAACCCTTTTCCTGGAAGTAATCCAGGGCCTTGACCACCCGGGTGCGCGGTGCCTGGTACTGCTCGTAGAGCGCGTCGAAATTCACCGTGGCCCAAGTCCGGGCCCGGCTCGAGGTGTTGATGATGGCTTCGACAAAGTCCCGGCGCTCGCCTTCGAAACGCGCCAGCAGGGCCTGGGGCTCCTCAAGAAGCTTGAAACGGTATTCGGAGAAATAGGCGTAGCGCGGAGCGATCAGGCCGCGCAGTTCCAGTTGCACCAGCAGGGTCTTGAGCGGCAACTGGCGAATGTTGCTCTGATCCGCCAGGGGCCCGAGCAGGAACTCCCACTGACCTTCCGGCGCCGACGCCTGCAACTCATCCAGCACGCAGCGGATGCCGCTCAGTTCCGGGGTATCGCCGTAGACGAAATTCTCCAGCACGTTGAGGCTGTCGCGGTTGGCCAGCACCAGGCAGTCCGAAGGCTGGCCGTCGCGCCCGGCGCGGCCGATTTCCTGGCTGTAGTTTTCGATGGACTTGGGCAGGTCGAAGTGCACCACGTTACGGATGTCGCTCTTGTCGATGCCCATGCCGAAGGCGATGGTGGCAACGATGCAGTGGCTGCGCCCTTCCATGAACCGGCGCTGGATCAACTCGCGCTGCTCGTGGGGCAGACCGGCGTGGTAGGCCTCGGCGGCGATGCCCTGGCGGCTCAAGTGCTCGGCGATCTGCTCGGCGGTCTTTTGCAGGGTCACGTAGACAATGCTGGGCTGCCCGGCCCGCTCGCCCATCCACTGCACCAGGCGCCGGCGCTTGTCCGCACCGCGCACCGGCTCCACCAACAGGTTGAGATTGGGCCGGTAGAAGCCGGTGGTCACCACGTCAGCGGCATCAATGGCGAACTTGGCCTGCATGTCGGCGATCACCTTGGGCGTCGCGGTGGCCGTGAGCAACAGGGCCTGGGGAATCCTGAACTGGCGCTGGTAGTCCGGCAGCTTCAGGTAGTCGGGACGGAAGTTGTGGCCCCACTCGGAGATGCAGTGAGCCTCATCCACCACCAGCAGGGAGATGGGCACCTGCTGCAGAAAGTTGCGGAAACGCTCGTTCTTCAGGCGCTCCACCGAGATCATCAGGATCTTCAGCTCACCGGAGCGGGCCCGCGCCATGACGTCATTGGCTTCATCGCGGCCCTGGGCCGAGTCGATGCTGGCGGCGGCAATGCCGTGACGCTGGAGAAAGGCCAACTGGTCCTGCATCAGCGCCAGCAGCGGCGAGACCACCAGGGTCAGGTGCGGCAGCAGCAGGGCCGGCAATTGGTAGCACAGGGACTTGCCGGAGCCGGTGGGGAAGATCGCCGCCGCGGAGCGTCCGGCCAGTACCGCGCTGACCGCGGCCTCCTGGCCCGGACGAAACTGTGGATAACCGAAGACCTGTTCGAGGGTGCTGTGCATAAGGGTCACTCCTTTGACCGCTGACCTGTGTTGAAGACTAGCGGCACAGGTCGGCGGGTCGAGAAAAGGTCGCGCAAAAACGGATACCGGATGCTACCGGGCGATAGCGCTTTGCCTCACAGCCCCGCCCCTGCGCCGGCTGGCCGGCGCCCAGGGGCGAAGCAAGTGGCCAACCCTAACGCAGGTTCCGACAGTCCAGCCATTGCACGCCATTGTGCCGATTGGCCTCAAGCAGTGCCGGCACCGCCCGGGCGGCCTTGGCGTGGGTGTCATGAAACAGAATGATGCCGCGGCGCCAGAGCAGCATCAGGGTCTGCACCCGTTGGGCGGCAGCCGTGGCACTGACTTTCTTGCTCCAGTCCTGGGAGTCGATGTTCCACAGCATCAGCTGCAGCCCCTGAGCCTTGAAGAACCCGGCACTGTCGCTGCGACGCTGGCCGTAGGGCGGGCGAAACAAGGGCAGGTACTGGTCCGCCAGAGTGCGATTGGCCAGGTTGGCGCTGTGGATCACCGAGTTCTGCCACTCGCGCCATGAGGCGTGGGATTTGTGCTCCCAGCCATGTATGCCCACGCACTGGCCGTCATACAGCTCGCGCATCTGCAAGGCCGAGGACTGGCTCAGGCGTGCCTGGAACGAGTCCCCCAGCACAAAGAACAGGCTGTGCAGATCCTGGGCACGCAACACATCGATCAACGGGTCGGTACGTCCATCGCGCGCAGTCGGGCCGTCATCGAACGTCAGCAGGAACTGCCGGTCCGCCAGCTCGTCCCCCAGTTGCTCCGCCGGGTCCATCCGCCGGATTTCGCTGCTGACGGTGGGAAACAGCGCCGCCAGACGCAACTGCTCGTTCAGGTACTGCTGGTGAAACACTGCGCTGGCCTCGGCCCAGTGCTCATAGCTGGCCTTGCTGCCAGCGGTGAGGCTGGCCACCAACTGCCGCAGCTCCCCCAGGTTGCGCACCGGCAGGCAGAACGGCATGCCCTCGCAGTCCTGGCTGGCCAGGCGATAGTTGTTCAGCAACAGTTCCCAGAAGCGCTGGCGCACCTGATTCACCGACTTCAGGTCCAGTTGCCTGACGCCCAGGCGCTGCTTCAAGGCCGGCTCGTCCAAGGCTTCACTGTCCAGCAACGCCTTGCCGAACATCAGGATCTCGCCCCGTGAAGCGCTGTCAAAATCCTCTGGCCGGGTCAGGGAATTGGGCCAGCCACTGCGGTCGATGGTGGCGAACATCTGCGGCCCGGCCGCCTGTGCCACACCGCCGGACAGGCACAGCGCCAGCAACCAGGGGAAAACACGAAATCGCATATCAACCTCCATAAATGCACAACGCGCCACTGCCGGCGCGTTGTGGAGATAACTTCTGCCTGTGTGATCAGCGGTTTTGCAGCCGCTCTATGGCCTTGTCGTACACCGGGTTGGCCTTCTGCTCCCGGGCCTTTTGGTAGTGTTCAAGCGCCGTGTCCAACTGCCCGGCGTCCTCGTAGATGCGCGCCATGTCGTAGTAGGCACTGGCGCGAATGGTCGATGCGGCCGGACCACTGGCCAGGGCGATGGCCTTGCGGTCTGCGGCTATGGCCTCGTCGGGGCGGCTGTTCTTGCGATTGGCCAGGGCCAGGTTGCTGTAGGCCTGGGCAAAGCCCGGGTCGAGCTCGATGGCTTCGCTGTAGAAGATCCGCGCCCCGCCGAAATCGCCCTTGCGGTAGGACTCCTCGCCTTTGAGGTTGAGGCTCTTGGCATCCACCGGCCCGAAGTCCGCACCCACCACTTCATCGATGGACTTGGCATTTTCCAGCAGCGGGTCGAGCGCGCTCATGACCGATTCCGGCTCCTCGCTGCCTAGCATCAGCCGATCGATATCCTGCAGGCGGCCATCGGCGGTCAGGCGAAACACCACCCACAGATTGCCCTTGCGGTTCTGCGGCACGCGGTAGCTGCGGATCAGCGCAGCGCCTTTATAGACAAAGACCCGCGCCTGGCTGCGGCCCAGGCGCAACGCTTCGTAGGTGGTGCTGTTGGTGAAGTCGTGCACGGCAAAGACGTAGGCGTCGCCCGGCACACGCTGGTCGATGGTGATGGTCTCCGGCCGGCTGCTGTCGCTGCTGTCCGATTCCAGACGAGCTCCGGGTCCCTTGCCGGTGGCGAAGTACAACAGTTTGTGGGGATAACTCAGGTGGGCATCGAGGTCCTCCCCCGGCGCGCTCCAGCTCAGCACTATCCGCAGGCTTTCCGGGTTGTCCAGCACCGGGCTCAGGGCGTAGTTGAACCCCTGGCAAGGACACTTGACCCGCAGGTCGGCGTAACCGGCCTTACGGATCAGCAGCTCACTGGCCGGCGAATCGGCCACCTGGGCCGCCAGGGTGACCCAGCCCTGGGCATCGGTGCTACCTGCTACCTGAGTCGCGCCCTGTTGCAGCTGCACCTGGACATCGGCCAGTGGCGCGCCCTTGGCCACTGCGCCCAGCACCTGAATCGACAGGGCCTGAGCCTGTACCGAACCCGCCAGCATCCCTAGCCACAACAGCGCCGCGAGGCGAAAAAAAGCCATAACAAAATCCCTGTAGATAAGGATGACCGGGCCTCTATCCCGGCCCACCAGCCAGCGGCGAACCATACACAGTTTTGCCCGGCAATGCTCGGTCCCACCCGGGAAATCGCGGGTAAAAAGGCCCGCACGTCGTCTCGGGGCGAGCGGCTTGCACAGCCGCCCGCCGACTTGCAACGCTGCCGGAGAATCGCCGTACACTGCCCCTTCTCAAACACCGCAAGTGAACCCGATCATGCAACTGGCCCCCGGCTTTCCCGACGACCTCGCCATGCGCCAACTGCTGCAGCTGCTGCATGAGGAAATCGGCCTGCCCGAGCGCAAGACCCTGCGCCTGAGCACCGCCATCAACCTCGACCTGGGCTGCGACGGCGCCGATGCCCGGCATTTGCTGCTGGCCCTGGAAGAGCAGTTCGGCATCGATTTTGTCGACTTCGACAGCTACCGCTACTTCCAGCCCGAAGGCTTCGACCCGTTCCAGAAACGCCGGGCCAAGGGCCGGGGCGACAAGGTGCCGCTGACCATCGGCATGCTGTACCAGGCGATCAGGCAACAGCA
This sequence comes from Pseudomonas sp. St29, assembly GCF_001547915.1. NCBI lineage: Bacteria > Pseudomonadati > Pseudomonadota > Gammaproteobacteria > Pseudomonadales > Pseudomonadaceae > Pseudomonas > Pseudomonas sp. St29. Next base: position 330,275 of record NZ_AP014628.1, on the reverse strand, counting down.
CTGGGACACCCAGGTGCTGGAAGCGCTCTAACCCCGGCAGGGGCAAATCGCCCCGCGAAGAACATCCCCGGCAGCGGCCTGCCCAGCTCTGGAGCGAACTGGCGCATATGCAATTAAGTGCTAATATTTTGGCAGTTTCAGTGAAAAAACCCAGGAATAATGGCACATGGCTAAGAAAACCGCCCCACTGCTGCCCGCCACAGGCAAGCTGCTCGATGCCTTTGGCGAACGCCTGAAACTGGCTCGCCTGCGGCGCAAGCTGACCGCCAAGCAAGTGGCCGAACGGGCAGGCATGTCACTGACCACCTTGCGCTCCCTGGAGTCTGGCGGGTCCGGCGTGACCATGGGTGCCTACCTGTCGGTGATGCAGGTGCTGGGGCTGGAAAGGGACCTGGAGCAACTGGCGGCCCGCGATGAGCTGGGCCGCCAGTTGCAAGATGCCCGGCTCTTGCCGGGAGACAGCAACGCGCCAGGCAAAGCGCGCCGGGCCCCCAGCCTGCGTTCGGCCAAGGCGCCTGCTGCCGGCCTGACGCTGCATGAAACCGCGGCCGAGCCGATCCCCTCCGCCCCGCCCACGGCTGACTTTCCGATCAATACCCAATCGCTGAGCAGCCTGCTGCAGCCCGCGAAAAAGCCCACGCCCAGGATCGATGAGCCATGACGCTGATCGCCGTCTACGCCGATTGGGAGTCCTTGGGCGGGCCAAGGCGCCTGGGCTGGCTGCATGTCGGGACCGTCCGCGCTGTCAGCGTCTTCGAGTTCGAATATGACCCCGCCGCGCTGCTCGATCCCGAGCTGACCAGCATTGCCCTGGACCCGCGCATCGGGCGATTCGCCGGCCGGCAGTTCAGCGGCCAGCAACAAAACCGCTTTGGCGTGTTTGCCGACTCCAGCCCCGATCGCTGGGGCCATCTGCTGATGCAACGCCGGCTGGAACGGGACATCCGCGACGGCCTGGCGCCCGCCGGCACCCGCCTGCAAGACGCCGACCTGCTGCTGGGGGTGCACGATCTGTATCGCGTCGGCGCCCTGCGCTATCGCCTCGATGACCAAGGCCCGTTCCTGGATGACCGCGACGGCCTCGCGGCGCCACCCTTCGTCGAGCTGCGGGCCCTGGAACAGGCCAGCCGCGCCCTGGAAAACGATCCGCACAACAGCGCCGCCGACGGCGGTCGATGGCTGCGCATGCTGATCGCCCCGGGGGGATCGCTGGGTGGCACCCGCCCCAAGGCCAGCGTCGCCGACCACAAGGGCCACCTGTGGATCGCCAAGTTTCCCAGCGTCCGCGACGAGCATGACGTCGGCGCCTGGGAGATGCTGGTCAACGCCCTGGCCAGCCATTGCGGCTTGCGGGTTCCCGAGGCCATGGCGCAACACTTCGCCAGCGACCAGCACTGTTTCATGATCAAGCGCTTCGACCGCACCGAAACGGGCGGCCGGCTGCACTTTGCCTCGGCCATGACCCTCACCGATCGCAGCGACGGCGACGACGCCTCCACCGGCGCCAGCTACCTGGAACTGGCCGAAGTGCTGATCGCCCACGGCGCGCAGCCCCGTGCCGACCTGCGTGAGCTGTGGTCGCGCATGGTCTTCAACCTGCTGGTGTCCAACAGCGACGACCACCTGCGCAACCATGGCTTCATGCTCGAACCCGGGCGCGGCTGGCGCCTGTCACCGGCCTACGACATGAACCCCTGTGCCCACGCCAGCGGGCTGAAACTCAACATCAGCGAAGCCGACAATGCGCTGGACCTTGAACTGGCACGGGAAGTAGCGGCATATTTCCGCCTCGGTCGTGCAGAGGCGGAAGGCATCATCGAACACTGCCAGAGCGTGGTTCGCCAATGGCCCACCCTGGCCCGGGCCCTGGGGCTGTCCCGGCGTGAACAAGAACGCATGGCGCCGGCGTTTCGACTCGCACAGCAGTAAACAGCACGGCCACTCCTCCAACCCGTCAATCGACAAGGACAGTCAGTGGACGTATTGATGGGCTTGCTCGCCGCCCTGCTCTGGGGCGGCACCGATTTTCTCGTGGGGCTCAACGTCCGCGCCGTGGGCGTGAAACGGGCAGTGTTCTTCAGCCAGAGCCTGGGGTTCACCCTGATGAGCCTGCTGCTGGTGATCTTTCCCGCCATCCTCTACAAGGCCCTGGCCGCGCCCGCGCAAGTCTGGCTGATGGGCGTGCTCGCCGCGGCCTTTACCGTCTCCGGCGCCCTGGCCCTGGGCAAGGCCTTCGCCCTGGGCAAAGCCTCCATCGTCGCCCCATTGGTGACCTCCTACGGCGTGGTCACCACCCTGCTGTCCTGGGCCAGCGGCGAACAGATCAGCCTGCTGCAACTGCTGTGCATCCTCGTGTGCGTGATCGGCGTCATCCTCTCCAGCCTGCACTCGGACAGTAAACTGCCCCACAGCACCGCCGCCGGCCGCTCGATCTTCTTCGCCCTGCTCTCGGCCGTTCTGTACGGCACCAGCTTCTGGCTGCAGGGCCGCTACACCCTGCCGCAACTGGGGCCGATCAGCATGCTCTGGCTGGGTTACGCGGTGGGCAGCGGCGTGATGCTGCTGATGGTGCTCAAAGTCGTGGACGGACTGAAGATCCCGCCGCTGAAAAACTGCGGCCTGCTGGCCTCCACCAGCCTGATGAACCTGGGCGCGTTCTTCGCCTTTTCCTGGGGCGCCATGAGCGGCTCGGTGTCGGTGGTGACGGTGATCAGTACGCTGTCCGGCGGCATTGCTGCGGTGCTGGGCTATGTGTTCTTCAAGGAGCGGCTGACGGCGGTACAGGTGACCGGCGTGGTGCTGGTGTTGCTCGGAGCGTTGGTGTTGCACCTGAAGACGTGAGCGAACGTCTATTCGCAGCCCATAAAAGACACGCCCTACAGAAAGCGTCGAATTCGGCTGATGGAGAGCACTGAGCGATCGAACCTATAGTTCGGACATCGCTGAAAGATACAGCGAGCGGGATTGGTCACCCGATAACAGCAAAACGCACCACACCTCGCGGGTGCATCTGTTTACGACCTGAAGTGACCCATCCCATGAACGCAATGAACCTTGATCGAACCCGCTATCAACCGCTCAAGAGCAACTTCACCGACACTCCGGCCCTGGTAATCGATACCCAGGCCGATGCCCTGGACCTGTATAGCTGCGCAAGACAACGCCTACGGGCGGCCTCCGACTTACTGGAAACCCTCACCTGCCTGAGCTTTGATCAAGCGGACAGCAAAGACACCACCCACGTCGTCAACGCGCTTTATCTGTTGGTGCAGGACGGCTGTGATCTGCTGGAGCACGCCCACCTGCGCATGCCCTGAGCCACTCCGATCTCAAATAGCAGGTACAAAAAAGCCGCCCCGAAGGGCGGCTTTTTCATGGCAGGTCGAAGCTTACAGCTTCGGACCTGCAGCCTTGATCGCGTCGCTCACGTCGAACTTCTTGAAGTTCTCGATGAACAGGCCGGCCAGGGCCTTGGCGGCTTCGTCGTAGGCGGCTTTGTCAGCCCAGGTGTTGCGTGGGTTGAGCAGGCCGGTTTCGACGCCCGGTACGGCTTTTGGCACGTCCAGGTTGACGATGTCCAGGTGCTCGGTCTCGGCACCGATCAGCGCGCCGCTCTGGATCGCTGCAATCACGCCACGGGTGGTGGGGATGTTGAAGCGTTTGCCCACGCCGTAGCCACCGCCGGTCCAGCCGGTGTTGACCAGGTAGACCTTGGAGCCGAAGCCGCGGATGCGCTTGATCAGCAGCTCGGCGTATTCGCCCGCTGGACGCGGGAAGAACGGGGCGCCGAAGCAGGTGGAGAAGGTCGACTTGATGCCCGAGCCCGAACCCATTTCAGTCGAGCCCACCAGCGCGGTGTAGCCGGACAGGAAGTGGTAGGCGGCTTGTTCTTCGCTGAGGATCGACACCGGTGGCAGTACGCCGGTCAGGTCGCAGGTCAGGAAGATCACGGCGTTAGGCTCGCCACCGAGGTTCTTCGGTGCGCGTTTTTCGATCAGCTCGCGCGGGTAGGCGGCGCGGCTGTTCTGGGTCAGGCTGTCGTCGGCGTAGTCGGCTTTCTTGGTGACCGGGTCGATCACCACGTTTTCCAGTACGGCGCCGTGCTGGATGGCTTTCCAGATCACCGGCTCGTTCTTTTCCGACAGGTCGATGCACTTGGCATAGCAACCGCCTTCGATGTTGAACACCACGCCCACGCCCCAGCCGTGTTCGTCGTCACCGATCAGGTAACGGCTTTCGTCGGCCGACAGGGTGGTCTTGCCGGTGCCCGACAGACCGAAGAACAGGGTCACGTCGCCGTCTTCGCCCATGTTGGCGGCGCAGTGCATTGGCAGCACGTCGGCAGCCGGCAGCAGGAAGTTCTGCACGGAGAACAGGGCTTTCTTCATCTCACCGGCGTAGCGCATGCCGGCGATCAGCACTTTCTTGGCCGCGAAGTTGAGGATCACGGTGCCGTCGGAGTTGGTGCCGTCGCGCTCAGGCTCGCAAACGAAGTTTGGCGCGTTGAGGATCTGCCACTCATCTTTGCCACCGGCGTTGTACTGCTCGGGGTTGATGAACAGGCAACGGCCGAACAGGTTGTGCCAGGCAGTCTCGGTGGTCATTTTCACTGGCAGGTAGTGCGCCGGATCGGAACCTACATGCACGTGGGAAACAAAACGCTCGCGCTCGCCCAGGTAGGCTTCGACGCGGTCCCACAGGGCGTCGAATTTGGCCGCCGGGAACTTGCGGTTGATCGGGCCCCAGGCGATAGCGTCCTGGGTGGTGGGCTCTTCAACGATGAAACGGTCCACTGGCGAACGGCCGGTACGATGACCGGTGCGAACCACCAGAGCGCCGGTATCGGCCAGTTCGCCCTCACCGCGGTTCAGGGCTTCTTTGACCAGATCATCCACACTCAGATCGGTGTACACGGCGTTATTGGCTTGCGTCATGAGGTTCCCCGTCGGCCATTGGCCGAGTGCTCCAAACGTTTTGTAGTAGAAACTCGCGCACTACTACCGCGAAAAAAGTGCGCCGGATTATGCCAGAAAAGCCCAAAAATAGTAGGGTCCTCCCGTCAGTACGGCGTAATTCCGGCGTTTGCCAGGTGATTTACCTGCGCTGAACCGTTTTAGTGACGAGTATCTGACGGCGTGTCGACGCCCGCACCGGCAAACAATTGCGTGATATCGGCGGCATCGAACAGGTAGCGTTCATTGCAGAACTGGCAATCGATCTCGATGCTGCCGCCGTGTTCCACCACCAGTTTCTGCGCATCTTCCAGCCCCAGGCTGACCAGCGCATTGCCCGAGCGCTCGCGGGAGCAGCTGCAGCGGAAGCGCAGCGGTTGCACGTCGAACAGGCGCACGGCCTCTTCGTGGTACAGGCGGTGAAGCACGGTTTCGTTGTCCAGGCTCAGCAGTTCATCGGCAGTCAGGGTGCTGGCCAGGGCGGTGAGGTGCTGCCAGTTGGCTTCGCGCTCTTCCGGATCGCGCAGGCGATCGGCAGGCAGTTGTTGCAGGAGCAGGCCGCGGGCATTGCGGCCGTCGGCGTAGAGCCAGAAACGGGTGCCGGTCTGCTGCGACATGACGAAGTAGTTGGTGAAGCATTCGGCCAGGGTGGCGCCGTCCAGGTCGACGATGCCCTGGTAACGCTGGCCCTGGGTCGGGTCCACGGTCAGGGCCAGGACGCCGTTGGGCATCATGTCGGCAAGGGTCGCGTCAGGGGCGATCTGCGACGCGTCGTAGCGGGCCAGGCCGCGGATCTCGCGGTTGCTGGAGCACTCGATCATCAGCAACGGCACCGGGCCTTCGGAGCGGGCCTGGAGAATCAGCAAGCCATCGAACTTCAAGGTGCCAACCAGCAACGACGCCGCCGCCATCAGCTCACCGAGCAGCTGTGCCACCGGCTCGGGATAGGCGTGTTTGGCGAGGACTTCAGCGTAACTGCGCTCCAGCGCCACCAGCTCGCCGCGGGCGTCGCTCTCATCAAAGATGAAGCGTTGAGTGAAGTCGGTATCCGGCAAATCAGTCATAGGTCTGGGTATCTGAATGATGACAAAAAGGTTACAAGCACCGAAAATTGCGGTTTTGCACCATAAGGGTGCAGTTTTTGCGGTGATTGGAGATATTTTATGAACAATCCGGGTTTGTTCCAAGCAAGGTGGAACCTCGGCAAGCTGGTTCTGTGCAATTTACTCCCTTTGGCCCTGCTGGGATTCTGGTTGTGGCCAACCGGGCAGATGTACTGCCTGATGTTCGACGAGTGGCTGTTCCGTCACCTCAACACCCCCCTGGCAACCAACCCCACCTGGCTGCATATCTGGGCGGTGGCCAGCCTGCGCCCCTTCGATATCGTGGTGGGGCTGATCATGCTCGGCCTGCTGATTCGCGGTGATTGGGTGTTCAAGGCGGTGGACGTGCGCCGGGCGTTTTTCGGCTTCCTGTCGATCCTGATTCTTATGGTGGTGATTCGCGCGCTGTTTTCCAAGTTGGTGGCGCTGATGAATTGGCAACACAACAGCCCGTCCATGGTGCTCGAAGGCGCCGTGCACATGAGCGACTACTTCCCCGGCTGGGAGAAGACCTGGGAACTCAAGGACCGCTCCAGCCAGAGCTTCCCCGGCGACCACGCTTCGGTGCTGCTGATCTGGGGGCTGTTCATGGGGATCTTCAGCCGCAGCGTCGGCCAGTTCCTGATCGTCTGGGGCCTGACCCTGCTGTTCATGATGCCGCGCCTGGTGGCCGGCGCGCATTGGGGCCAGGACGACTACATCGGCGGCGTGCTGCTGGCGCTGCTGGCCCTGGGCTGGGGTTACTACACGCCGTATGCGGCGCGGATGTCGAACTTCCTGCTGCGCCTGACGCACCCGCTGTTCAAGCTGATGAGCCGGATGCCGCTGCTCTCGCGCATGAACGTGGTCCGCGCCAGCAGCCTGCTGCGCTGATCAGACCTTGCCGGCGAATGGGCCCTTGAAGGACGCCTTCGCCGGCAAGCCGGCTCCTAGGCTTTCATTCGTGGCTGCTGCCGTGGAATTTGAATAGATCGCGGCGCTGTTTCTTGCTCGGTTTGCCATCGGTACTGACGCCCAGGGCGCCAGCCTTGCGCTGGGCCGCGGCGGTTTCGCGTTTGGCGATACTGGCTTCGGTTTCCGTGTAGAGCGTCTGCGCTTCGGGCGCCCCCCGGCGAACGATGGAAAGGGCCTGGACCACCACGGTGCGCTCGTCGAAGCCGGCGCGAATCTGGTATTCATCACCTACCCGCGGCTCCTTGCCCGGTTTGCAGCGCTCGCCACGGTGATGCACCTTGCCGCTTTCGATGGCCGCCTTGGCCAGGGCACGGGTCTTGTAGAAGCGCGCCGCCCACAGCCATTTATCCAGACGAACCTTGTCCTCTTCTTCCTGCTTGTGCGCCACTGGAATTCCTCTTGCTGAAAAATGTCGCAACGGTAGAGCCTGCAAACGGGCTCTCATATACCCTGCCGCTCACCTAAAATAACCCAGGTTGCGCCCTGATACGCGAGGAGTCACCGTGACTGATTTCCCCACATCCCTGACCTCGCCGGGCAACCGCTGCGAAGGCTGTCAGCAAAGCCAGCCGCTAGGCTTCGATTTTTCCTTCGCCTATCAACCCATAGTCGATCTGCGCGACCGCTCGATCTTTGCTCATGAGGCCCTGGTGCGCGGGGTCAATGGCGAAGGCGCCCACACCGTGCTGGAGCAGATCGACGACAGCAACCGCTATCGCTTCGACCAACGCTGCCGGACCCTGGCCATCACCACGGCCGCACAGCTGGGGATGCAAAGCCACCTGTCGATCAACTTCATGCCCAACGCCGTGTACCGCCCGGAACTGTGCATTCGCAGCACCCTGGAAGCCGCCCGCGCCCAGCACTTTCCCCTGGACCGGCTGATTTTCGAAACCCTGGAAAGCCAGCACGTAGATAACAGTCGCCATTTGACCCATATTCTGCGTGAATACCGCGAATTCGGCTTCAAGACCGCCATCGATGACTTCGGCGCGGGATACTCGGGGCTGAACTTGCTGGCGAATTTCCAACCCGACCTGATCAAGCTCGACATGGCGCTGATTCGCGATGTCGACCAGGATCGCGTACGCCAGGCGATCGTCCGCGGGATTGTCACAATCTGTGCGGAGTTGGGCGTTACAGTCATTGCCGAAGGCATTGAAAGCGCTGGTGAACGAGACTTTCTCAGCGACTGTGGAATTTACCTGATGCAGGGTTACTGGTTCGCCAAACCTGCATTCAAAGCCCTGGCCGAGGTTTCGGCCGCGGCCTGGAAAAGCTAATTGCGGATTTCCCCTATTTGAAGACTTTTGACCATTTGACCGTTGTCGGTCTGCGCGAGTGGGTGGCGCTTCCTGATCTGGGAGTGGCCGGCCTGCGCGCCAAGATCGACACCGGCGCCAGTACCTCCAGCCTGCATGCCACCGAGATCGAGCCCTTCGAGCGCGACGGTGAACAGTGGGTGCGTTTCAATGCCCATCTGGGCAGCGTGGTGCAATTGCGTCACCGACGGTGCGAAGCGCCACTGGTGGCGATGAAGACCATCAAGAGTTCCAACGGCCAGGCTCAGGTGCGCTATGTGATCAGCACCACCCTGGCCCTGGGCGATCGCGTGTGGCGGGTGGAATTCACCCTCGCCTGCCGCAAGGCCATGCGCTATCGCCTGCTGCTGGGCTCCAAGGCCCTGATCGACGGCCAACTGGTGGTCAATCCGGGCCTCAAATACGTACAAGACAAACCGGTGTTCCCGGTATCCACTACCTCTGCCACAGGTGTTGCATGAAGATCGCTGTGCTGTCGCGTAACCCGCGTCTGTATTCCACTCGTCGCCTGGTCGAGGCCGGCACCGAGCGTGGCCATGAAATGGTAGTGGTCGATACCCTGCGCGCCTACATGAACATCGCCAGTCACAAGCCGCAGATCCATTACCGCGGCAAGCCCCTGGAAGGCTTCGATGCGGTGATCCCGCGGATCGGTGCCTCGGTGACCTTCTATGGCTGCGCGGTGCTGCGCCAGTTCGAAATGATGGGAGTCTTCCCGCTCAACGAGTCGGTGGCCATCGCCCGCTCCCGGGACAAGTTGCGTTCGCTGCAACTGCTGTCGCGGCGTGGCATCGGCCTGCCAGTGACCGGTTTTGCCCATTCGCCGGACGACATTCCCGACCTGATCGAAATGGTCAACGGCGCGCCCCTGGTGATCAAGGTGCTGGAAGGCACCCAAGGCATCGGCGTAGTGCTGTGTGAAACCGCCACCGCGGCGGAGTCGGTGATCGAGGCCTTCATGGGCCTGAAGCAGAACATCATGGTCCAGGAATACATCAAGGAAGCCGGCGGCGCCGACATTCGCTGCTTCGTGGTGGGCGACAAGGTGATCGCGGCGATGAAGCGCCAGGCCAAGCCGGGTGAGTTCCGCTCCAACCTGCATCGCGGCGGCAGCGCCAGCCTGATCAAGATCACCCCGGAAGAACGCATGACCGCGCTACGGGCGGCCAAGGTCATGGGCCTGAGCGTGGCGGGGGTGGATATCCTGCGCTCCAATCACGGGCCGCTGGTGATGGAAGTCAATTCCTCGCCGGGCCTGGAAGGCATCGAGACCACCACCGGCAAGAACGTGGCGGGGATCATCATCGAGCACATCGAGAAAAATGGCGGGCCGAACATGACCCGGACCAAGGGTAAGGGCTAAGGGGTACGCTCGATCGGCGGCCCCTGTAGCCACTGCCGCAGGCTGTGACCGGCTGCGCAGCAGTCGCGCTTGTGGGCCGCGCAAGGGCCTTCGGCCCTTATCGCAGCCTGCGGCAGCGGCTACAGGTATTCAGTCTGCATCGCGTGGCAGCAACAAGCCCAACGGCAAGCGCACTCGCGCTTCAAGGCCGCCATCGGGGCGGTTGCGCAGTTCAACGTTGCCGCCATGCATGGCGGCAATCCGCTTGACGATGGCCAGGCCCAGGCCGGTGCCCTTGCCGCCCCGGGCACGATCGCCACGGGTGAAGGGGTTGAAGATCGCTTCCAGCTCCGAAGGGTCGATCCCTGCGCCACGGTCCATCACACTCAGCACCACATACGGTGCATTGATATCACCGGACACATAGGCCGCCACCTCGACATCGGTTCCCGCGTGATTCAAGGCGTTGCCAATCAGGTTGTTGAGCAGGCGCTTCATCGATACCCGGCGCAGCGGGAACGGCTGGATCGGCTCCAGGCGCAGGTGCACCCGTTCCTGGTTCTGGTTGTAGGGCGCGGCCACTTCACGCACCAGATCGCTCAAGTCCACCTCTTCCACCGACTCGTCGCGGCCGTCGCGGATGAAGGCCAGGAACTGATCGAGAATGGCGTCCATGTCCTCGATGTCCCGCACCATGTCGTCGGTCAGGTCGGTGTGCGCACCCATCAGCTCCAGCGACAGGCGCAAGCGGGTCAGCGGCGTGCGCAGGTCGTGGGACACACCCGCCAGCATCAGCTCCCGCTCACGCCCGGCCTGCTCCACATCCTCGGCCATCTGGTTGAAGGCGCGGTACACCTCGGTCATCTCGCTCGGCGTATCGCTGATCGGCAGGCGCACACTGCGTCCCTGGCCCAGTTGCCGGGCGGCGTAGACGAGGCGCTTGAGCGGTTGGTTGAGCTGGCTGACGAAGATCCACGCCGAGGCGGTGGACAGCAGGCCGATGGCCAGGAACCAGCCCAGCACGCTCCAGATCTTCTGCCCCCGCAGCGGATGCGGATACAGCGGCACCTTGAGCCAGCCATCCCCCAGGCTCGGCGCCCGCACCCAGAGCGCCGGCGGCGCATGCATGCGCAGGCGCACTTCGGTGTCGGCGCCCAGCTCGGCCTGCATCTGTCGCTGGTAGATCTCGCTGTAGGGCCAGTGCTGCTCGCCGGCCGGCACGCCGCTGCCCACCACCTTGATCAGCCCGGCGGCCTCGGCGATCTGGTCGCGGTTGGATTCGTCGGCGGCCCAGTAGGCGCGCAGGGTCAGGGCCACACCGTGGCTGTACTGCCGGTCCACCAGCACGTCCTCGTTCATCAACAGATAAACCAGGGTCAATGCCTTGGAAAACAGCACCACGATCAGCACCAGCCACAGGGTGCGGGAGAAGAAACTCTGGGGGAACCACAGCGGGGTTTTCATAACAGCCAATACACACTTTGCAGGAGCGGCTCGCGCTCGCGGAGTTGCGGAATGCGAACGCCCGGGTCGTTACCGGCCCGGGCGTTCGCTCCTACAAATCACCTATCACTTGGTCGCGGTGCCATCCGGCACGAAGACATAACCCACGCCCCAGACGGTCTGGATATAGCGCGGCTTGGAAGGGTCGGGCTCGATCATCCGCCGCAGGCGGGAGATCTGCACGTCGATGGAACGCTCCAGCGCATCCCACTCGCGGCCACGGGCCAGGTTCATCAGTTTGTCGCGGGTCAGCGGCTGGCGGGCATTCATCACCAGGGCCTTGAGTACCGCGAACTCACCGGTGGTGAGCATGTGCACTTCATCGCCACGCTTGAGCTCGCGGGTGGCCAGGGACAGTTCGTAGTCACCGAAGGTCACGCTTTCGTCTTCGCTGCCCGGCGCACCCGGCACCGGAGCCGACTGACGACGGAGCACGGCCTTGACCCGGGCCATCAGTTCGTCAGGGTTGAACGGCTTGGCCAGGTAATCGTCGGCGCCCAGCTCCAGGCCCTTGATGCGGCTCAGCTCATCGCCCTTGGCGGTGAGCATGATGATCGGAATCTGGTTGTTGGCACTGCGCAGGCGGCGGCAGGCGGTCAAGCCGTCTTCGCCGGGCAGCATCAGGTCGAGGACCACCAGGTTGAACACTTCGCGACCCAACAGACGGTCCATTTGCTCGGTGTTCGGTACCGCGCGGGCACGGTAGCCCTTGCTGACGAAAAAACGCTCCAGCAGGCTGCTCAGCCCCGGATCGTCGTCAACAATAAGAATTTTTTCGCCTTCAGCAGTTTGTGCAGTGCTGCTCATTGGATGCTCCTCTAATCTCGGTGCGCATTATGGCGTAGCTGCCGTTATACGCACCGTGTGCATTGTTAGCAGATTTTTCCTCTATCGCCAGCAAACCCGCTGTCGGCCTGAGGCCGGCGATCACCCCGAAGACCGTAACGCTGGGTATAATGCGCCGCCTTTTGTGTTGGGCAATATCTGATCAGTACGCCTGCGGCCGGTTTTTTTTATTTGCCTGGGCCGGCAGTATTTTTTCGATTTCACGGGTCAACAGCCAGCCTTTTGATCCAGGTGGCGGCGCGTGCCAGGCCGCTCAACCAGACCCGCCGGGCCTCAACTTCCGTGCCCGCGGGCCTGCTTTCACACATTTGTCAGGTGGTTTTATGGACAGCATCAACAGCCGCATTGCCGAGGAACTCGGCGTACGCCCACAACAGGTCGAAGCGGCCGTCGCTCTATTGGATGAAGGCTCCACCGTGCCCTTCATCGCCCGTTACCGGAAAGAGGTCACCGGCAGCCTCGATGACACCCAACTGCGTCATCTGGAAGAGCGCCTGCGCTACCTGCGAGAACTCGACGAACGGCGGATCAGCATCCTGGCCAGCATCGAAGAGCAGGGCAAGCTGACCCCGGAGCTGGCTCGCGACATCAAGCTGGCCGACACCAAGACCCGCCTCGAAGACCTGTACCTGCCTTATAAACAGAAGCGCCGCACCAAGGGCCAGATCGCCCTGGAAGCCGGCCTCGGCGAGCTGGCAGACGGCCTGTTCAACGACCCAAGCCTGACTCCGGAAGCCGAAGCCGCGCGCTTCGTCAACGCCGACAAGGGCGTGGCCGACGTCAAGGCGGCCCTGGAAGGCGCCAAGTACATCCTCATGGAGCGCTTCGCCGAAGACGCGGGTTTGCTGGACAAGCTGCGCAACTTCCTCAAGCAGGAAGCCACCCTCAGCGCCCGCGTGGTGGCTGGCAAGGAAGAGGAAGGCGCCAAGTTCCGCGACTACTTCGAACATGACGAACCGCTGAAAAGCATGCCGTCGCACCGCGCCCTGGCGATTTTCCGCGGCCGCAACGAAGGCATTCTCAGCTCCGCGCTGAAAGTCGGTGACGAGCTGCCGGGCACCATGCACCCCTGCGAAGGCATGATCGGCCAGCACGTGGGCATCCAGAACCAGAACCGTGCCGCCGACAAATGGCTGGGTGAAGTGGTGCGCTGGACCTGGAAGGTCAAGCTCTACACCCACCTGGAAACCGACCTGCTGGGCGAGTTGCGCGACAACGCGGAAACCGAGGCGATCAACGTCTTCGCCCACAACCTGCACGACCTGCTGCTGGCCGCTCCGGCCGGCCCGCGTGCCACCCTGGGCCTGGACCCGGGCCTGCGCACCGGCTGCAAGGTCGCGGTGGTGGATGCCACCGGCAAACTGCTGGACCACGCCACGGTCTACCCCCACGTACCGCACAACAAGTGGGACCAGACCCTGGGCATCCTGGCCGCGCTGTGCGCCAAGCACTCGGTGGACCTGATCGCCATCGGCAACGGCACCGCCAGCCGCGAGACCGACAAGCTGGCCGCCGAACTGATCAAAAAATACCCGGCCATGAAGATGACCAAGGTCATGGTGTCCGAAGCCGGTGCATCGGTGTACTCGGCCTCGGAGCTGGCGGCCAAGGAATTCCCGGACCTGGACGTGTCGATCCGTGGCGCCGTATCCATCGCCCGCCGCCTGCAGGACCCACTGGCAGAACTGGTGAAGATCGATCCGAAATCCATCGGCGTCGGCCAGTACCAGCACGACGTCTCGCAGCTGAAACTGGCCCGTGGCCTGGACGCGGTGGTCGAGGACTGCGTGAACGCCGTGGGCGTCGACGTCAACACCGCCTCCGTGGCCCTGCTGGCGCGGATCTCCGGCCTCAACGCGACCCTGGCGCAGAACATCGTCAGCCACCGCGACGAACACGGTGCCTTCAAGACCCGCGCCGCGCTGAAAAAGGTCGCGCGCCTGGGTGAAAAGACCTTCGAACAGGCCGCCGGCTTCCTGCGCGTGATGAACGGCGACAACCCGCTGGACGCCTCGGCGGTGCACCCGGAAGCCTACCCGCTGGTGCAGCGCATCGCCGCCGACACCGGCCGTGACATCCGCTCGCTGATCGGCGACAGCGGCTTCCTCAAGCGCCTGGACCCGAAGAAATTCACCGACGAAACCTTCGGCCTGCCCACCGTCACCGACATCCTTCAGGAACTGGACAAGCCCGGCCGCGACCCGCGTCCGGAGTTCAAGACCGCCGAGTTCCAGGACGGCGTCGAGGACCTCAAGGACCTGCAACTGGGGATGATCCTCGAAGGCGTGGTGACCAACGTCACCAACTTCGGGGCCTTCGTCGACATCGGCGTGCACCAGGACGGCCTGGTGCACATCTCGGCGCTGTCGGAGAAGTTCATCAAGGACCCGCGTGAAGCGGTGAAGGCCGGCGACGTGGTCAAGGTCAAGGTCATGGAAGTCGACATCCCGCGTAAACGCGTGGGCCTGTCGATGCGCATGAGCGACACCCCGGGCGAGAAGATCGACGGCGCTCGCGGCTCCCGTCCTGGCTCGGCGCCACGCTCGTCCCAGGGCAGCGCACCGCGCAAGGAAACCGCGACCGCAGCCCCGAGCAACAACGCCATGGCCTCGCTGTTCGCCAACGCCAAGCAGTTGAAGAAGCGCTGATGCAGATCCCTGCCGGCCTGACCGAAAGCGCCTTCAGCCAATTGCTCGGCTGCCGTCTGCAACGCCTGGAAACCGGCGAGGCGGACGTTGCCCTGGAGCTGACCCCGCAGTTGCGCAATCGCGGGCAAAAGCTCCATGGCGGGGCGATCTTCAGCCTGGTGGACATTGCCATGGGGCTGGCCTGTTCCAGCACCCACGGCTTTGACCAGCAGAGCGCCACCATCGAATGCAAGATCAACTACATCCGCGCCGTGGCCGAGGGTGAAGTGCTGTGCCGGGCCAAGGTGATCCACCCCGGCCGCCGCACCCTGGTGGTGGAAGCGGACGTGATCCAGGGCGACAAACTGGTCGCAAAAGCACAAGGCACCTTCGCGGTCCTATAGCTCCCCGTCATGAATTTGGGTTAATTTCGGCGCTGCGAAAGCGGCGTCGGAGTTTTCTGCCCGCGCTAAAGCCAGATTCAGGGATGAAGGATTGGCGTTTTCAAGCGAGTCGGCTTGACTCAAAAACCAGGCGAAAACGCCAGTTTTAACTTCACCCTTGTAGACCGTCCTGCCCACCCCCATATTGGGGCGACTGACGCGTGAAGGAATCCAACTTGAGCGAACTTCTCAACCGCCGCCTGGCTCTGCTCGGCGAGCGCGCTAACCTCTCCCTGCTCGAGCAGTGCCTGCACGGTATCGAACGTGAATGCCTGCGTGTCACCGGCGAAGGCCGCCTGGCACAGACCCCGCACCCGGAAGAACTGGGTTCCGCGCTGACCAACGAACAGATCACCACCGACTACTCCGAGTCGCTGCTGGAGTTCATCACCCCGGCCCTCGCGGACCCGGCGGATACCCTGGCCAGCCTCGACAAGATTCATCGCTTCGCCTACAGCAAGCTCGGCAACGAGTACCTGTGGAGTCCATCGATGCCGTGCCCGTTGCCGGCCGAGGAAGACATCCCGATCGCCTACTACGGCACCTCCAACATCGGTCAGCTCAAGTACGTGTACCGCAAGGGCCTGGCCCTGCGCTACGGCAAGACCATGCAGTGCATTGCCGGGATCCACTACAACTTTTCCCTGCCGGAACAGCTGTGGCCGCGGCTCAAGGAAGCCGAGGGCTTCGTCGGCAGCGACCGTGACTACCAGTCCTCGGCCTATATCGCGCTGATCCGCAATTTCCGCCGCTACAGCTGGCTGCTGATGTACCTGTTCGGTGCCTCGCCAGCCCTGGACGCAGGGTTCCTGCGCGGCCGCTCGCACCAGCTGGAACAGCTGGACGCCGACACCCTGTACCTGCCTTACGCCACCAGCCTGCGCATGAGCGACCTGGGCTACCAGAGCAAGGCCCAGGCCGGCCTGACCCCCTGCTACAACGATCTGAACAGCTACACCGACAGCCTGCGCAAGGCCGTGGCCACGCCCTACGCGCCTTACGTGGCCGTCGGCACCCACAAGGATGGCGAGTGGGTGCAACTGAACACCAACATCCTGCAGATCGAAAACGAGTACTACTCCAACATCCGCCCCAAACGCGTGACCTACACCGGCGAGCGACCGATCCAGGCGCTGATGGCCCGGGGCATCCAGTACGTCGAAGTGCGTTGCCTGGACATCAACCCCTTCCTGCCCCTGGGCATCGATCTGCAGGAAGCCCGCTTCCTCGACGCCTTCCTGCTGTATTGCGCGCTCAACGACAGCCCGCTGTTTGCGAACAACGAGTGCGGCAACGCCACCTCGAACTTCCTCGCCGTGGTCAAGGAAGGCCGGCGTCCGGGCCTGCAACTGCAACGCCAGGGCCAGCCGGTGGAGATGAAGGAATGGGCGGCCGAACTCCTGGAGCAGATCGCGCCACTGGCCGCCCTGCTCGACCAGAGCCACGGCAGCGACGTGCACAGCAAGGCGCTGGACGCCCAGCTGGCCAAGGTCAAGGACTCGTCCCTGACCCCATCGGCCCAGGTGCTGGCGGCCATGAGCGAGCACAAGGAGAGCTTCAGCCAGTTCTCCCTGCGCCAGAGCCAGGCGCATGCCGAGCACTTCCGCAGCCAGGCCCTGAGCAAGGAAGAGCAAGCCGCCTTCGAAGACGCGGCGCGCAAATCCCTGGAGCAGCAGACCGAGCTTGAGCAGAACGAAGTGGGTGAATTCGACGTGTTCGTCGGCGCCTACCAGGCCAGCATCCTGGCCATCAGCAACTGACGCTTCACCGCCAAGCCGGCTCCTGCACCCATACCGTAGGAGCCGGCTTGCCGGCGAACAGCACGCTGCCTATTCCCCTCATAAGCTAATGCAAATAAGTTATTTATTTCTGCATTCTTAGATCATTTAGTCTCCTCCCACGCCGATCACCGGCCGCCTATGAGGAGCCCCCCCCATGAAACTGCATTTCCCCCTTCGCCTCCTGGCGGCCGCGTCCCTGGCCGCTGCGAGTTTCTTTGCCCAGGCGGCCGACGTCACCGTCGCCTACCAGACCACCGTCGATCCGGCCAAGGTCGCCCAGGCCGACGGCAGCTATGAAAAAGCCACCCAGGCCAAGATCAACTGGCGCAAATTCGACAACGGTGCCGACGTCATCGCCGCCATCGCTTCCGGCGACGTGCAGATCGGCTACCTGGGCTCCAGCCCCCTGACCGCGGCCATCACCCGCAAGGTGCCGGTGCAGACCTTCCTGATCGCCACCCAGATCGGCGCCGCCGAAGCCCTGGTGGCCCGGGACGGTTCCGGGATTACCAACCCCCAGGACCTGATCGGTAAAAAAGTCGCCGTGCCCTTCGTTTCCACCGGCCACTACAGCCTGCTGGCAGCGCTGAAGCACTGGAACATCGATCCCTCGAAAGTGCAGATCCTCAACCTCGCGCCACCGGCGATCATCGCCGCCTGGAAGCGCGGCGATATAGACGCCACCTACGTCTGGGACCCGGCCCTGGGCGTGGCCAAGGAAAACGGCAAGGTGCTGATCACCTCCGGCGAGCTGGCCAAGTTCGGCGCGCCGACCTTCGACGCCTGGATCGTGCGCAAGGATTTCGCCGAGAAGCACCCGGAAATCGTCACGGCCTTTGCCAAGGTGACCCTGGATGCCTACGCCCAGTACCGCAAGGATCCGCAAGCCTGGCTGGCCAACCAGGGCAACGTCGACAAGCTGGTCAAGCTCTCCGGTGCCAAGGCCAGTGATATCCCGCTGCTGCTGCAAGGCAACGTCTACCCACTGGCCGCCGACCAGGTGGTCAGCCTCGGCGCCCCGACCACCAAGGCCATCACCGACACCGCGGTGTTCCTCAAGGAGCAAGGCAAGGTCGAAGCGGTGCTGCCGGACTACGCCCCCTACGTCAGTGCCAAGTTCATCCCTGAATAACCCGCGACCGGACAGGAGATAGCCGTCATGGCCTTGCTACAACTGGAGCGCATCAGCGCACAGTACCCCGGCGCCGCCGAACCGGTGCTGGCGGATATTTCCCTGACCCTGGGGCCACAGCAACTGCTGGTCGCCCTGGGTCCCTCCGGCAGCGGCAAGACCTCGCTGCTGAACCTGATTGCCGGCTTCGTCGCCCCCAGCGCCGGGCGCATCAGCCTCGACGGCGTGCCGGTCAAGGGCCCCAGCGCCGAACGTGGCGTGGTGTTCCAGGACGACGCCCTGCTGCCCTGGCAGGACGTGCTGGGCAACGTCGCCTTCGGCCTGGAACTGGCCGGCGTGGCCCGCGCCGCGCGTGAAGCCCGGGCTCGGGAGATGCTCGCCCTGGTGGACCTGGCCGGCTTCGACAAGCGCCGCATCTGGCAACTCTCCGGTGGACAGAAACAGCGCGTGGGCCTGGCCCGCGCCCTGGCCGCCGACCCGCGCGTGCTGCTGATGGATGAACCCTTCGGCGCCCTGGATGCCTTCACCCGCGAACAGATGCAGGAGCTGCTGCTGCAAGTCTGGCGGCGCACCGCCAAGCCGGTGTTCCTGATTACCCACGACATCGAGGAAGCGGTATTCCTCGCGACCGACCTGATCCTCCTGGCGCCCAACCCGGGACAGATCGTCGAGCGCCTGAACCTGGACTTCGGCCAGCGCTACGCCGCCGGCGAATCGGCCCGGGCGATCAAGTCCGACCCGTTGTTCATCGAAACCCGCGAACACGTGCTGGCCCGGGTGTTCTCCCAGCGCAGCGCCACCCAGCAGCAGGAGCGCCCATGAGCAGCTACGAGATTCCCGCCACCGCCACCCGCAATGCCAAGCCGAAAGCGCCACACACCGTGCGCCGCAGCCTGAGCACCCGCTGGATCAGCGTGCTGACCCTGATCACCCTGCTGGCCCTGTGGTGGGCGGTGACCGCCAGCGGCCTGATCGAACCGCTGTTCCTGCCACCGCCTGCCGCCGTGCTGCAAAAGGGCTGGTTGCTGGCCACCAGCGGCTACATGGATTCCACCCTCTGGCAGCACCTGGCGGCGAGCCTGGAGCGCATCGGCCTGGCCCTGGGCTGTGCCGTGCTGACGGCGATTCCGGTGGGCATCGCCATTGGCGCCAACCGCATCGCCCGCGGCGTGCTCGACCCGTTGATCGAGTTCTACCGGCCGATTCCGCCCCTGGCCTACCTGCCGCTGATCGTCATCTGGTGCGGCATTGGCGAGCTGTCCAAGGTGCTGCTGATTTACCTGGCGATCTTCGCCCCGATCGCCATTGCCACCGCCACCGGCGTGCGCACCGTCGACCCGGCCAAGCTGCGCGCCGCGCAGTCTTTGGGCGCCACCCGGGCCCAGCTGATTCGCCACGTGATTCTGCCCAGCGCCTTGCCGGACATCCTCACCGGCGTGCGCATCGGCCTGGGCGTGGGCTGGTCGACCCTGGTCGCCGCGGAGCTGATTGCCGCCACCAGCGGCCTGGGTTTCATGGTGCAGTCCGCCGCGCAGTTCCTGGTCACCGATGTGGTGGTGCTGGGGATACTGGTGATTGCCCTGATCGCCTTCACCATGGAGATGGGCCTGCGCGCCCTGCAACGCAAGCTGGTGCCCTGGCACGGCCAATCCCACTGACCTGCATGCCCCGCACGCGGTTCACCTGTAGCCGCTGCCGAGCCCTCGCGAGGCTGCGACCGAGCGCGTAGCGCTCGCAGCAATCGATGAGGAAGCCCTCGTTGCATGGGTTTGCATCTACTGCGCCGCCGTTCGCAGCCTCGCCAAGGCTCGACAGCGGCTACAGGGTCACAACACCGCCAGCGCACCCGTTTTTTTAGTTTGATGCCGATAAACCGAATCCGACCACGCCGAGCGTTCGGCGCCGTACAAGAGAACCACCATGAGCCTGACCATCACCCCTTTAAGCTCTGCCCTCGGCGCCCAGATCAGCGGCATCGACATCAGCCAGCCACTCAGCGTCGAACAGCGCGACGCCATCGAGCAGGCGCTGCTCAAGCATCAGGTACTGTTCTTCCGCGACCAGCCAATCACCCCACAGCAACAGGCGCGTTTCGCCGCCCGCTTCGGTGACCTGCACATCCACCCGATCTACCCCAATGTGCCGGAGCAGCCGGAAGTGCTGATTCTCGACACCGCCGAAACCGACGTGCGCGACAACGCCATCTGGCACACCGACGTGACCTTCCTGCCGACCCCGGCCCTGGGCGCGGTGCTCAGCGCCAAGCTGTTGCCGACGTTCGGCGGCGACACCCTGTGGGCCAGCGGCATCGCCGCCTACGAGGCGCTGTCCGAGCCCATGAAGAACCTGCTGCAGGGCCTGACCGCGACCCACGAATTCATCAAGTCCTTCCCCCTGGAGCGCTTCGGCAACACCCCCGAGGACCTGGCGCGCTGGGAGGAAACCCGACGCAAGAACCCGCCGCTGTCGCACCCGGTGATCCGCACCCACCCGGTGAGCGGGCGCCAGTCGCTGTTCGTCAACGACGGCTTCACCACCAAGATCAACGAACTGTCCGAGAGCGAAAGCGAGGCCATCCTCAAGCTGCTGTTCGCCCACGCCACCCGCCCGGAATTCACCATTCGCTGGCGCTGGCAGGAAAACGACGTGGCCTTCTGGGACAACCGCGTGACCCAGCACTACGCCGTGGACGACTACCGCCCACAGCGTCGAGTCATGCAGCGCGCGACCATTCTTGGGGATGTGCCGTTTTTTCGCTGAGACGCGGGGAGATGCAACAGGCCCCGGCCGCGCTGGATGAGCGAAGCCGGGCACAGCAGGCTATTTGACGCTGGCGGGAGCTTTCTTCTTGCGATTGCCGATGTGAATCGCCTGGCCATTCACCGCCAGCGCGGCTTCATGCAGGGCTTCGGACAGGGTCGGGTGGGAGAACACCATCATCCCCAGGTCTTCGGCGCTGGTGCCGAATTCCATGCCGATTGCGCCTTGCTGGACCAGTTCCGCAGCGCCCGGCCCTATCACATGCACCCCCAGCACCCGGTCGGTGGCGGCATCGGCAATCACCTTGACCAGCCCGGCGGTGTCGTTGGCCGCCATGGCCCGGCTGCTGGCGGAGAACGGGAAGGTGCCGATGTTCAGCTCGATGCCCCGGGCCTTGAGGGCCTGCTCGGTCTGGCCGACCCAGGCGATTTCCGGGTGGGTGTAGATCACTGAAGGGATCAGCTCGTAATTGAGCGGATGCCGATGCCCGGCGAGGCTCTCGGCCACCATCACGCCTTCTTCCGACGCCTTGTGCGCCAGCATCGGGCCGCGCACCACGTCGCCAATGGCGAACACCCCAGGCACGCTGGTCAGGCACTGGCCATCGACATGAATAAAGCCACGCTCGTCCAACTGCACCCCGCTGTCGGCGGCCAGCAGATCGGTGGTCAGGGGCCGACGCCCCACGGCGACGATCAGGCGATCGAAGGTCTGCTGCTTGTCCTCGCCGCCTTCGCTGAAACGGACCTTGACCCTTTCGCCCTGCACCTCGGAGGCCGTCACCCGGGCCCCCAGGCGGATATCCAGGCCTTGCTTGCCGAGGATCTTCTGCGCCTCCCTGGCGATCTGCACGTCCACTGCCGGCAGGAAGCTGTCGAGGGCTTCGAGCACCGTCACTTCAGCCCCCAGGCGAGCCCAGACCGAGCCCAGTTCCAAGCCGATGACGCCGGCGCCAATCACACCGAGGCGCTGGGGCACGCGGGTGAATTCCAGGGCTCCGGTGGAGTCGACGATCACCTGGTCGGTCAGCGGCGCTGCGGCAATATCGATGGGCCGGGAGCCGGGGGCGAGGATGATGCTGGTGGCGCTGATGCGCCGGGTGCTGCCATCGGCCGCGGTGACTTCCACTTGCTTGTTGGCCAGCAGCTTGCCGTGACCTTCCAGCAAGGCCACGCCATTGGCCTTGAACAGCGAGGCGATGCCACCGTTGAAATTGCGCACCACGCTGTCCTTGCGCGCCAGCATGGCCGGTACATCGATCTGCGGGTTGCTGATGCCGATGCCATGCACGGCAAAGCCGTTGCGCGCTTCGTCGTAGTGATGGGAGCTGTCCAGCAGTGCCTTGGAAGGAATGCAGCCCACATTGAGGCAGGTGCCCCCCAGGGCGGTCTTGCCGTCCTTGCCCTTGTAGCGCTCGATGCAAACCGTCTTCAGTCCCAACTGCGCCGCCCGGATCGCCGCGACATAGCCGCCGGGACCCGCGCCAATCACGATCACATCGTATTGCTCACTCATAGGTTGCCTTCCTTTGTAGAGACAACATCGACCACGGCTCCCATGGTCCCGTTGTCCTTGAGAATTTTCTGGTGGCCGTGCCCGGCCAACCTCCCGAAAGCCACCGGCGCAACGCCCAGTCCGGCGCCTGGACCCTGTAGGGGCCCGGCACGGGCAATCACTTTTCCTTCGCCACCGGCGAGGTCAGCGCCGGGGCCGCCTTGCACCACGGCACCAGCAGCAGCGCCACCACGAACAGCAGCGCCATCAGCCGGAACACATCACCAAACGCCAGGGTCAGGGCTTCACGTGCCACCAGCCGGCCAAGCATGCCCTGGGCCATCAGATAGGCATGGCCGGAATCCGGAGTCTCGGCGGCGATCTTCAAGGCCAGTTGCCCCATCAACTCCTGCGCAGCGACAGCCTTGGCGCCCAAGGATTCGGACAAGCGCAGCACCTGGGTGCGGGCATCGTCCTGCAGCCAGGTGTTGACCGTTGCAATGCCGATCGCGCCACCCAGGTTGCGCATCAGGTTGAACAACCCCGAGGCCTGGCGCAGCTCGACGCCCTGGAATGAACTCAAGGCCATGTTGACGCTGGGTACGATGCACAGCATCAGGAACAGGCCGCGGGCCACTTGGGGAACCAGCAGTTCGTCGAACCCCCAGTTGGCGGTGACCCGGGAGGTCAGCCACAGGCTCAGGGCCAGGCCCAGAAAGCCCACCGAGATGATCAAGCGCCGATCGACCCTCTCCGAAGCCCGAGCCGCGATGATCGTGCTCACCAGTTGCCCGATCCCCACCACAAACACTGTGGTGCCGATTTCCAGGCTGTCGAAACCGCGCACTCGCCCGAGAAACACCGGAACCAGATAAGTCGAGGAATACAGTCCGAAACCGATCACCAGGTTCAGCAGGCAGGCAATGGAAAAGGTCCGGTCGCGAAAGGGCCGTAGCGACACAATCGGGTTGTTCGAATACAGCGAGCGCTCGATGAACAGTCCAAAGGACACCAGGCAAACCCAGGCGGCGATGACAATCGCGCTATCACTGAACCAGTCCTTGCGCGGCCCCTCCTCCAGCACATACTCGAAACACCCCAGTGCCAGCGCCATGGCCGCAAAGTGCAGCCAGTCGATGCGCCGCAGCATGGACAGGTCGGGCCGATCCACATCGATCAGCAGCGCAGCACCCATGCACACCAACAGCCCCGGCAGCACGTTGATGAAGAAGATCCAGCGCCAGTCCAGGTAGAAGGTCACCAGGCCGCCCACCGTAGGACCCAGTGTCGGCGCCAGAACCGCGGTCATCCCGAGAATGGCCGGGACCATCGCCCGTTGCCTGCCTTCGAACAGCACAAAACCCACGGCAAACACCGTGGGCACCATGGCGCCTCCGGCGAAGCCTTGCAGCGCTCGCAGCACGATCATCGACTCGATGTTCCAGGCCATCCCGCAGCCGACGCTGAACAGGGTAAAAAATGCCGCACCGGCAGCGAACAGCCAGCGGGTGGAGATCGCCTGGGCGAGGAAGGCCGAGAAAGGAATCATGATCAGTTCGGCGATCAGATAGGCGGTCTGCACCCAACTGACCTCATCGGGACCGGCACTGAGGCCGGCCTGCACATCATTGAGGGAAGCCGCCACGATCTGGATATCGATCAGCGCCATGAACATGCCAAAGGCCATGATGGTGAACACCAGAAGCTTGCGGCGGGCGGACTGTTGACCAGGCTGGGCGCCCACATCAGGGAACTCGGATGCGCTTGTCGTCACGTTCGGTGCTCCCTGTAGTATTGCGACCATCATGTGAATATTATGATCGTAATTCAAAACAGCGTGGAGCTTCAACATGGAGCAGAGCAACCAGACTCAGAACGCCATCCTGCAAGCCGCACACGAGATGGAAAAGCCGCGCAAGCGCTCCAAGCGCCCCGTGATCGCTGGCGCTATCGCCCTGACACTGGTGGCGGTCGGGGTGGCCTGGGTACTGATGGCGCCTTCGACCGAAACCACCGACGACGCCTACATTGCCGCCGATGCAACCTCCGTCGCGCCGCGAGTCCATGGCCTGGTCACCGAGGTGCTGGTCAAGGACCACCAAAACGTCACCGCCGGACAGCCCCTGGTACGCATCAACAGCGAGGAATTCGACAGCCGGGTGACCCTGGCCGCCGGCGACCTGGCCGACAATCAGGCCCAGGTGGCCCTGGCCGAGGCGGCGCTGAAGATTCAACAAGCCGAACAGCGCCTGGCCGACACCCGCGTCCTCGCAGCCCGCACGTCGATCCGCACCACCCAGGCCGAGTCCAAACGCGCCGACGCCGAGCGCAACCGTTTCGACACCCTGGTCACCACCGGAGCCGTGGCGCGCAACGAAGTGGAGAAATACAGCACCCAGGCCATCTCCGCCGAACAAGGCCACGCCTACGCCCAGGCCATGCTGCAAGTGGCGGAAAACGACCTGGCGGTGACCACAGCCCAACGCGAACGCCTGCAAGCACAGCTGCAGATGGCCAAGGCCAGGGTGGTGAGCGCCCAGGCCCGACTCGAACTGGCGCAACAGGACCTGCGCCACACCACCGTCCATGCACCGATGGACGGCACCGTCGGCAATCGGCAGGTCCAGGTGGGTGATTACGTGCAACCCGGCTCGCGCCTGCTGACCCTGGTGCCGCTGCACGACCTCTATGTACTGGCCAATTTCAAGGAAACCCAGACCCAGCACATGTCCCCCGGCCAGTCGACCCGGATCAAGATCGATGCCCTGCCGGGGGTGAGCCTCGTCGGCACCGTGGAAAGCCTGGCACCGGGTTCGGGGTCGACCTTCGCCCTGCTGCCCTTCGAGCCGGGCACCGGCAACTTCACCAAGATCGTGCAGCGGGTTCCGGTACGCATCCGCTTCAATGCCGATCAATCCGGCCTCGAACGCCTGCGGCCGGGTCTGTCGGTGACGGCAAAAGTCGATCTGGACAACCCGGGGGAAGGCGCCGTAGCCAGCGCCCGGACCACGCTCAAGGTGAGCAGCAACGCGTCCGCAACGGTGCAATGAGCGCCCGCCAAAAAACTCGCCGCTCCTGCCCTGCCCGGTAAAAAAAGCCCCCGGCAAATCACTCTGCCGGGGGCGCGGGACTTGGCGACGTTACTCCGCCAGCGACGGTTTTTCCCACAGGTTGATCCGCCCCTCCTTGGCGAAATGATCGATTTGCGCCAGCTCCTCCACACTGAAACTCAGGTTCTGCAAGGCCCCGACGTTCTCGACGATCTGCTCGGGACGGCTGGCGCCGATCAAGGCCGAAGTCACCCGCGGATCGCGCAAGGTCCAGGCCAGGGCAAGTTGCGCCAGGCTCTGGCCACGGTTCCTGGCGATCTCGTTGAGGGCCCGCACATGGGCCAGATTGGCCTCGGACAGGTGCGAAGCCTGCAGCGAGCCTCCACCCGGACGATTGACCCGTGCATCCTCGGGAATGCCATTGAGGTATTTATCGGTGAGCAGCCCCTGGGCCAGGGGAGTAAAGGCGATCACCCCCACGCCCAGCTCATCGGTGGTCTCCAGCAGGTCCTTCTCCACCCAACGATTGAGCATGTTGTAAGCCGGCTGATGGATCAGCAGCGGCACTTTCCACTCCTTGAGCAACGCGGCGATTTCCCGGGTCTTGGCCCCGGAATAGGAGGAAATGCCGATGTACAAGGCCTTGCCCTGCTGCACCGCGCTGGCCAGGGCGCTGGCGGTTTCCTCCAGCGGCGTATCCGGATCGAATCGGTGGGAATAAAAGATATCCACATAGTCCAGGCCCAGGCGCTGCAGGCTCTGGTCGAGGCTGGCCAGCACATATTTGCGCGAACCGCCGCCCTGGCCGTAAGGCCCGGGCCACATGTCCCAGCCGGCCTTGCTGGAGATGATCAGCTCATCGCGATAGGCCTTGAAGTCCTCCCGCAACAGACGACCGAAATTGATCTCGGCGCTGCCATAGGGCGGGCCATAGTTGTTGGCCAGGTCGAAGTGATTGATCCCCAGGTCGAAGGCCGTGCGCAACAGGACACGCTGGGTGTCGATCGGCGTGCTGTCACCGAAGTTGTGCCAAAGCCCCAGGGACAGCGCCGGCAGCACCAGGCCACTGCGGCCCACACGGCGATAAGGGATGGAGTCGTAGCGATTTTCGGCAGCGATATAAGTCATCGAATCCTCTCTGGGTCAGGTCTTTGCAAAACAACTAACGTCGATCATTGCGCCCCGTAGGCGCTAGCTTGCGGGCGAGCCAGCGCCTGCAGCAGGCGGTGGTTACACAAACTGATTCTGCGGCCGCTCCAGCCCCAGGTTCTCGCGCAGCGTGCGGCCCTCGTATTCTGTTCTGAACAGCCCGCGCCGCTGCAGTTCCGGAATCACCCCCGCCGCAAAATCCCGCAGGCCGCCCGGCAGATGGGGCACCAGCACATTGAAGCCATCGGCCGCGCCCTCCTCGAACCAGGCCTGCAGTTCGTCGGCAATCTGCGCGGGCGTACCGATCAGGCTGTAGTGCCCACGCCCGCCGGCAATCTTGCGCCCCAGCTGAGCCAGGGTCAGGTTGTCCTTGCCGGCCAGTTCGGTGAGCAACTGCTGGCGGCTTTGCTGACCGCTCTCGGTCAGGGGCAACTGCGGCAAAGGTCCATCCAGCGGATAACCGGACAAATCGAAATTGCCCAGCATCCGTCCGAGCAGGGCCACCCCCACTTCGGGCTCCACCAGTGCCTGGAACGATTCGAACTTCTCCCGGGCCTGGCTTTCGCTGTCGCCCACCACCACGAACACCCCGGGCATGATTTTCAGCGATTCCGTACTACGATCGTACTGCTTGAGACGCCCTTTCAGGTCCGCATAAAAGGCTTGTGCGGCGGCCCGGGACGGTTGCGCGGTGAACACCACCTCGGCCGTCTGCGCCGCCAGGTCGCGGCCACTTTCCGAGGAGCCGGCCTGCACGATCACCGGGTAACCCTGGGGTGGGCGCGGCACATTCAAGGGCCCTTTGACCTGGAAGAATTCGCCGCGATGATCCAGTAAATGCTGCTTTTTCGGGTCGAAATACTCGCCACTGGCCTTGTTCCGGACAAAGGCGTCGTCCTCCCAGCTGTCCCACAACCCGGTCACCACCTGATGGAATTCCCGGGCCCTGCGATACCGTTCGGCATGCCCGAAATGTTCATCCCGCCCGAAATTCTGCGCTTCGGCGGCATTGTCCGACGTCACCAGGTTCCACCCCGCCCGACCCCCTGAAAGATGGTCCAGCGAAGCGAATTTACGTGCTACGTGGTACGGTACGTTATAGCTCGTAGTGGTAGTGGCAATAAGCCCTATCCGCTCGGTCACGGCCGCCAGGGCAGACAGCAAGGTCAAGGGTTCGAAGTAATCGGAACGGGCCATGCGGCTGGCGATGGTGCCGGTCGGCGCTGCCAGGCTGTCGGCGACGAACAGCGCGTCGAAGCGCGCGGCCTCGGCGATCTGCGCCAGTTCTTTATAGACCGCAAAGTCCAGTCCTGCCTGGGCCGGGACCTGCGGATGACGCCAGGCGGCAACGTGGTGACCGGTGGCCATGAGAAAGGCGCCGAGCTTGAGCTGGCGAGTGGAACGAGACATGGGCAACTCCTGTTTCACACTGCAAAAAAACACCCTCCGCAGCAGCTGGCTTGCCAGCGCAAGCGCCCGCAAGGCCTGGGCCAAGCCGGCGCCTGCAAAGGGTCAGAAGTCCTTGCGTAACTGCACACCGAAATAACGTTCGTCGTCCCGGGGCACCGCGCGGTAGATGTAGTTGCCGCCACTGGCCAGCAACGGCGAATAGGACTTGTCGGCCAGGTTCTTGCCGAGCAATGCCACGCGCCAGCCGTCGTTGTAATCGGCCAGGGCGATGCTGGCGTTCCAGATGCCGTAGGCGCCCTGCCGGGTGTCGGGGTTTTGGCTGATGTCGTACTGCACTTGGCTTTGCCAGCTGTAGTCGGTGCCCAATTCGAGATCCAGGCCGTTATCCAGGGGAATGCTGTAGTCGGCCCGCACGTAGCTTTTCCAATCCGGGCTGAAGGGCAATGGCTTGCCGTTGACGTTGCAGGAAGCGGCGGCGCCCGCCGGGCAGGCGAACGCATCGATGCGCGCCCGGGTGTAGGCCAGGGCCCCGGAGAACTTCAATTGCTGGGTGGCCTGCAGGGCGTAGTCCAGCTCGACGCCTTCACTGCTGACGCGGCCGGCGTTGATCAGGCGGGTCACCACCTGCCCGGCCACGGTGTCGAAGAAGTTGGCCTGGTAGTTGTCGTACTCGCTGTGGAACACCGCCAGGTTGGTGGTCAGGCGGTTGTTCCAGCCGCTGGCCTTGATCCCCGCCTCCCAAGTGTTGGACGTCTCGGGCTTGAGCGCATTGGTGTCCCGCGGCTGCATGTTGAAGAACACGTTGTAGGCCGGGCCCTTGTAGCCGCGGGAATAGGTCAGGTAGCTGGTGACGCTGTCGCTGAGGTCGTATTGCAGGCCTAGGCGACCGGACCAGCCGTCCTCGTCCACCGAACCCGAGCTGCGGGTGCCCGGCTGGATCCCGCTGACCGTGGTGGCCGAGGTCGACACCCGACGGTGGTCGTATTTCAGGTCGTCATGGGTCCAGCGCAAACCGGCGATAGCGCGAAAGTCCTCGGTGAAATTCAAGGTGCTTTCGCCGAAGACCGCGTAGCTGTCGTTGGTGGTGCTGTAGTCGGCAATCCCGCGATTGACGCCGGTGGTGGTGGTCAGGGTGCGCTGGTAGGTTTCCTCGTCCTTGCCATGCAGGTAGAACAGGCCGCCGACGTACTCCAGGAACTGCCCCTTGGGCGAGGCCAGGCGCAGCTCCTGCGAATACTGGTTGTAGTCCAGGTCGCCCTTGTCGGCGGTCCCGGGAAACGCCGCGCTGACCGCGCCAAGACGGTCGCCATCCTGGTACTGGGTGTTGTTCCAGCCGCGCCAGGCGGTGATCGAGGTCAGGGTGTAGTCGCCGAGGTTCCAGTCCAACTGGCCGGACAGGCCCTTGTTGATGTCCTCCACATGGGTGCGGGTATCGGTGTTGATATCGCGGTTGTCGCTGCTGGCCCGGACCGGGCCCAGGGCATTGGCGAAGGCCGGGGTCAGGGCCTTGCTGACCACGCCATTGGGCGCGTCGTCATGGGACTGCATGTAGTCCGCCGCCAGGGTGAACTTGAGGTCGGCGCTGGGGGTGAATTCCAGCTTGCCGCGCACGCCCTTGCGGTTGTAGCCGTTGACCTCCTGGCCGTTGTGGCGGTTGTCCACATTGCCGTCGTAACTGCCGAACAAGGTGGTGACAGACCCCTTGAGGACATCGGGAACCAGGCTGCCGCCAATGCCGAAGCGGGTACGACTTTCATTGCCGCTGTAATAGGACTGGTCGATGTAGCCGTGGGTCTCGGCGGAAGGCGCCTTGGTCACGATATTGAGCACCCCGGCCGAAGCGTTCTTGCCGAACAGCGTGCCCTGGGGCCCGCGCAGCACCTCGATGCGCTCCAGGTCCAGCAGGTCCAGGGTGGCCTGGCCGGGTCGCCCGTAGACCACACCGTCGATTACCGTCGCAACCGTCGGCTCCACCCCCGGCGAAGTGGAAATGGTGCCCACGCCGCGGATGAACAGTGAGGTGTCCTTGTTCGAGGCCCCGGTGCGGAAGTTCAGCGACGGCACCTGCTGCACGATGCTCGCCACGCCGTTGCGGTTGTCGCGCTCCAACTGCTCGCCATCCACCACCGACACCGCCACCGGGACCTTCTGCAGCGACTCTTCGCGGCGCGTGGCGGTGACCGTTACCGACTTCAGGGTCGGCTCCTGATCCTGCGCCGTGGCCGCGCTTTCACTGGCCAGGGCCGCTGGCAACGGCAATGCCGCCAGGCCCGCCAACAGCCAGCCCAGATGCGGGCGCGAGGCCGTGGTGCCACGGATCGAATGCGCGAGTCGGTGTTGCTCCCCATGAAATATCTGCATGCTGCACCTGCTGAAAAATGCCCCGATCCGCTGCCGATCTGCGCCGGCAGCGCCTGAAATCTGTCTTGGGCATTCGCTCGAGCGAGTAGCAGACATGACGCTTTGTTAGCGCTAACATCGCCAGTATCGACGCGCTCTGCATAGAGCGTCCAATACTGAAAAATTACTCTTATATGCCTTTTGGTTAAGTCCAAGGAGCGCTCATGACCACTGACCCAGCACCTGGCCGCAAGCGCCGCGGCGCCGGCCGCGTGACCCTGAACACCGTGGCGCGCCAGGCCGGGGTCTCGGCGATCACCGTGTCGCGCTACTTCAACCAGCCCGAGAGCGTCTCCGCCGAACGTCGGGAACGCATCGCCGCCGTGGTGGCCGAACTCGGCTACGTGCCCAATCTGGTGGCCGGCGGCTTGGCCTCGGCCCGGGGCAGAATCGTCGCCATGGTCATCCCGAACATTTCCGGACAGATCTTCGCCCAGACCATCCAGGGCTTCAGCGACACCCTCAGCCGCCACGGCTATCAGCTGCTGCTGGCCTCCAGCTACTTCGACGAGAAACAGGAAGAGAGCGCGGTACGGGCCTTTCTCGGCTGGTCGCCGGCAGCCCTGGTGCTGACCAGCCACTTCCACAGCCCGGGCACGGAAAAGATGCTCGCCGAAGCCGAGATCCCGCTGATCGAAACCTGGGATTACCAGCCCCAGCGCCAGCCCATGCAGATCGGCTTCAGCCACTTTCAAGTGGGGGTCAGCGCGGTTCGCCACCTGCACGCCAAGGGCTACCGGCGCATCGCCTTCGTGCAGAACAGCGCCCCCGGCGACTACAGCGCGCTGGAGCGCCGCGACGGCTATCTCGCCACCCTGAAAGAGCTGGAGTTGCCACCCCGGGTGTTTGCCCCGGATCCCGACCGTCCTCCCTTCGAAGCGGGCAAGCAGGCCATGGAGGCCCTGATGAGCGCCTCGCCACGCCCCGACGCCATCATCTTCGCCAACGACAACCTGGCCGCCGGCGGCCTGCTGGCGGGGCAACGCGCCGGGCTGAAGATTCCAGAGGACTGCGCAGTGCTGGGCTTTGGCGACTACCCCTTTGCCCAGATGCTGCTGCCGAGCCTGAGTACCATCCAGCCACCGGCGCTGGAGATCGGCGTACTGGCCGCGACCCGGGTCCTGGAAAGCCTTGGGGTGCTGCCGACCCGCACGCCGGTGCAGCGCCTGAACCTGCTGCAATGCCGAGTGATCGAGCGCGAAAGCACCTAGCCTCAGGCCGACAGTTCGCGCAGCGCCGCGGCGGCCAGGAACCCGGAACGCGAGTTGTAGCGCTGGTCACGCTTGACCGTCTGATCGATGCGCTCCAGCAGGTGTTCCGGCAGGGTGGCATTGAAGCGCACCGACTTGCCGAAATACGGCGTCACGTCAAACTCCACCACGCCCCATACACCCCCGGCGTAGTCGGGGTTGTCCAGGTGCTCATCGATCTCGTGCACCTGCGGCAGAGGCTCGCCATCGGCCACCAGCCCTGCGTAATGCAGGGACAACGCCTCCTTCACGTTCTCGAACGCCTGGGACACCGTGTGACCAGCGGAGTAACAGCCCGGCACATCCGGAACGATCACCCCGTATTCAGAGTCGGCATCCTTGTGCAGAACCACCGGGAATTTCATGTCGTTGGACTCCTCATGCAGTAACGGGCTCATTTCAAGCCCGCCTGTTTCAAGATGCTGTTGAGCGTGCCCCTGGGCAGATCCGCATCCGGATGCTTGATAGTGACGCGCCCTGGTTTCCAGGGATGCTTGTACTGATGGTGACTGCCCTTCACGGCAATCAGGTACCAACCATCCGCCTCAATCTTGCCGATCATCTCCCGACTGCGCATAACCCTGCCCTGTGGATACCGAACCATCAGGCACCTTATCCAATCCAGCACGCAGTGATACACACTATACACACTTGGTTAATCAATACGCTGATAGCGCAATGCCTGCTCATGAGCACGGGAGACGGCTGGCCGACCAAGAACCCCGTCTCCTTGCATCAGATGGTCTGGTTTGCCGCCTATGCTCCATGGACAGGTCGACAAACACCCCGTGCCGGCCAGCGCGACATCGTCCGACCGCTCCTGCAGGAGACGCTTTCCATGCACACCACCATCATCATCACCTTCGGCCTGATTCTGCTGGCGCTGCTGCTGTTCATCGGCGAGCGGCTGGGCTTTTCCCGATCGATATTGGGCTTTGGATTTACCGGGTTGTGGCTGGCGTTGACGGTGATCAACGGCGCGGTGGGGATGGTTACCGCCCATCAGCCCCTGAGATCGGAACTGATGGTCGGCAGCCTGGTGTTTGCCGTGCCGGTGCTGGCCCTGGTGCTCTACCTGCTGTTCACCAGGGCCTGAGCGCCTGGCTCAGCGCACCAGATGCAGGAACTGCATGTGGCGTTCGTACTGGTCGAGGATGTCGTTGATGATCTGCTCCTTGCTGTAGCCCATCAGATCGTAATCCTGACTGCCCTCGGCCAGGTGCACCTCGGCCCGGTAGTAACGGCGATTGCGCAGCTCTTTGGGCCCCATGCCGCCACGGGCGAAGGACGGGGTGAAGTAGCCGCGCATCTGCACCTGGTAGATGAACGGGTGCTGGTCGCCATGACCGATTTCCAGGCTCACGCTGTCGTTGGCCGGGTCGGGCTGGGTCACCACGTTCAGGCCCTTCTCGGCGAACACCGCGGTCACCTCTTCGATGGCCGGGCGCACCGTCTGGTCGAGGAAGCGATACACCTCATCCCGGGACGGGAAGTGCACCGCCTGGCTCAGGCGCTGGCGCCAGCCACCCTTGCCGCGCCGCGAAGGCGCCACCGGGGCCAGGGAGTGCAGTTGGGCAATGCGCCGCTGCGACTCCAGGTAGAACGCCTTGTGCAGCCCCCACATCATCAGCAGCAGGATCAGCGAGAACGGCAGCGAGGTCAGCACCACCGCCGACTTCAGCGAGTCGATGCTGCCAGCGAACAGCAACGCACTGGTGACCAGCGCGGTCATCGCGCCCCAGAACACCCGCAGCCATTTCGGTCCGTCCTCGTCGGCGTTGCCGCCCTTGGCCGACAGGGTCGAGAGCACCACGGTGCCGGAGTCCGCCGAGGTGACGAAGAACACGAAGCTGATGAACACCGTGACCGCGATCACGGTCTTGCTCCAGGGGTAGGTTTCCAGCAGCAGGTAGAGGGTCATCGACGGGTTGTCGATGGCCGACAGGCCCAGGGCGCTCATGCCGTGGTTGAGCACCTGGTCGATGGCGCTGTTACCGAAGATCGACATCCACGCCAGGGTGAAGCCCAGGGGAATCAGCAGCACGCCGAAGACGAATTCGCGAATGGTCCGGCCGCGGGAGATCCGCGCGATGAACAGCCCCACGAACGGCGACCAGGCAATCCACCAGGCCCAGTAGAACACCGTCCAGCCGCCCAGCCAGTCGCTGGGCTTGTTGTAGGCGTAGACGTCGAAACTCTTGGTCGGCAACGCGCCCAAATAGTCCCCGAGGTTCTGGATCAGGGTGTTGAGCAGGTGCTGGGTCGGACCGGCGAACAGCACGAACAACAGCAGCGCCACCGCCAGCAGCATGTTGATGTCGGACATCACCCGCACGCCCTTGTCGACTCCGGACACCGCGACAATGATCGCCGCGCCCATCATCAGGGTGATCAGGCCAACCTGAATCCACTGGGTGTGAGCGATGCCGAACAGGTAGTCGAGGCCGGAGTTCAGGTGCAGCACGCCAAAGCCCATGTCGGCGCCCAGGCCGAACACCGTGGCGATGATGCCGAAGCCGTCCACCGCATAGCCGATGGGGCCGTTGATGCGCTTGCCGATCAGCGGGTACAGCGCCGAACGCAGGGCCAGCGGCAGGTTATGCCGGTAGGCGAAGTAGGCCAGGGCCATGCCGACGAAGGCGAACACCCCCCAGCCGTGCAGGCCCCAGTGCAGGAACAGCAACTGCATGCCCTGGCGCGCCGCCTCGGCGGTGCCGGCCTCGCCCTGGGGCGGTTGCAGCATGTGGGTCAGGGGTTCGGAAACGCAGAAGAAGAACAGGGTGATGCTGATCCCGGCGGCGAACAGCATGCCGGCCCAGGACAGGTAACTGAACTCGGGTTCGTCGTGGTCGGCACCGAGCTTGATCTTGCCGTAGCCGGACAAGGCGGTGACCACCACGAAGACCAGGTACAGGGTCATCGCCAGCATGTAGTACCAGCCGACCGTATTGGCCGCCCAGTTTTGCGCCGCCAGGAGCCAGGCGCCGGCCTGTTCCGGCATGGAAATCACCACCACGCCGAAGATCAGGATAAAGCTCGCGGCGAAGTAGAACACCGGAGGGTTCATGCGAATCAGAGTATTCGCGGAGCTGGATGGCGCACTCATGAACGGTGCACCTCGAAGGGATGAAACACGGCTGAAATGTACGGACTCAGCAAAGGCAAGCCTCCTGTTGTGAGCGGGCAGCGAACCACCGGTTTAACTTGAACGAGCGTTCAAGTTAAACATGGATAGGCGCTCGAGGACTAATCGCAGGGCTCAGCGGTACTGTTCAGTACGCTAGCTCAGGGAAGGGTATGACGGATGGCGAACGGAATCGTTCAGCAGAAAAAACGCTGCCAGCTGTGTGTGGCGGTTGATCGTCAAGCAAGGTCCTGCGGACCTTTTCCCAGCCTCGCAGGCTCGGCAGCGGCTACAAGAAGCCGGTGCGGCGGGAGGCATGGACGCCTCTGTAGCCGCTGCCGCAGGCTGCGAACGAGCCGCAGGCTCGCCGGCGATCGCACCACCGCCGAGGCCCCTGCGGTGCCTAGCGCAGCCTGCGGCAGCGGCTACAGAAGGCCAGTCCTACTTTTGCGAGCCGTCGTCGTGCTGCAGGTTGGCCTGGGTCAGGTTGCAACCGGCCGGCACGCTGCGGGTCAGCCAGACGTTGCCGCCAATGGTCGAACCCTTGCCGATGGTGATGCGCCCGAGAATGGTCGCGCCGGCGTAGATCACCACGTCGTCCTCGACGATCGGGTGGCGCGGGTGGCCCTTCTGCAACTGGCCGTCTTCGTCCGCCGGGAAGCGCTTGGCCCCCAGGGTCACCGCCTGGTAGATGCGCACCCGCTCACCGATGATCGCGGTCTCGCCGATCACCACGCCCGTGCCGTGGTCGATGAAGAAGCTGCGGCCGATCTGCGCCCCGGGGTGAATGTCGATGCCGGTGGCCGAGTGGGCGATTTCCGAGCTGATCCGCGCCAGCAACGGCAGGCCGGCACGGTACAGATGGTGCGCCAGGCGGTGGTGAATCACCGCCAGGATGCCCGGGTAGCACAGCAGCACTTCATCGACGCTGCGGGCCGCCGGGTCACCGTGGTAGGCGGCCAGCACGTCGGTGTCCAGCAACACCCGCAGGCCCGGCAGGGCCAGGGCGAAATCCTGGATCAGGCGAATCGCCCGGGCGTTGACTTCGGCATCCGCCTCGCCGTTCTGCCGGGCCACGTAACGCAGCTCCAGGCGCGCCTGGGCCAGCAACGCATTGAGCGCCGCGTCCAGGGTGTGGCCGACGTAAAAGTCCTCACTCTCTTCGCGCAGGTCCACCGGCCCCAGTCGCATGGGGAACAGGGCGCCGCACAGGGCCTCGAGGATCTCCGCCATGGCCGCTCGCGACGGCAGCTCACGCCCGCCCTGCTCGCCGCTGACCCGACCGTTGCGGGTACGCCACTGATCACGGGCATCGCGCA
Source organism: Pseudomonas sp. St29 (assembly GCF_001547915.1). Lineage (NCBI taxonomy): Bacteria > Pseudomonadati > Pseudomonadota > Gammaproteobacteria > Pseudomonadales > Pseudomonadaceae > Pseudomonas > Pseudomonas sp. St29. Next base: position 294,314 of record NZ_AP014628.1, on the reverse strand, counting down.
GTTGGCCAACGATGGTCTGCAATTGCCAATGGCTGGAACGCTCGCTCACGATAAGACTCCTTACTCGGGCGGCCGGACAATCGGGCCGCGCAAACGGCGATCACTTTACGCCCCGCCAGGGCGAGGTTTAAGAACTAATTGTTCGGTTTACAGCACTTTTTCGCATAAGCGATTGGCGGTTGCCCGGGCAAATAACGCTGCCTATAGTCCTTGCACCTTCCCTGTTCCGTGCGGCCTCATGATCAAACAACAGCTTGCCCGCTTTCCCCGTCTCGACCTGCTCGGGCACACCACCGCCCTGGAAAAACTCGAACGCCTGTCGGCCTGGATCGGGCGCGATATCTACGTCAAGCGCGACGACACCACGCCCCTGGCCATGGGCGGCAACAAGCTGCGCAAGCTCGAATACCTGGCCGCCGATGCCCTGGCCCAGGGCGCCGATACCCTGATCACCGCCGGGGCCATCCAGTCCAACCACGTGCGCCAGACCGCGGCCCTGGCCGCCAAGCTGGGGCTGGGTTGCGTGGCCCTGCTGGAAAACCCCATCGGCACCGAAGACCCCAACTACCTGGGCAACGGCAACCGCCTGCTGCTGGAGCTGTTCGACGCCAAGGTCGAGTTGGTGGAAAACCTCGACCAGGCCGACGAACAATTGCAGGCCCTGGCCGCGCGCCTGCGCAGCAACGGCAAGAAACCCTACCTGGTGCCCATTGGCGGTTCCAACGCCCTGGGCGCCCTGGGTTATGTGCGCGCCGGCCTGGAGCTGGCGCAGCAGATCGAAGACAGCGGCCTGGACTTCGCCGCGGTGGTCCTGGCCTCCGGCAGCGCCGGCACCCACAGCGGCCTGGCCCTAGCCTTGAGCGAAGTGCTGCCACAGTTGCCGGTGATCGGCGTGACCGTCTCGCGCAGCGACGAGGATCAGCGGCCCAAGGTCCAGGGCCTGGCCGAACGCACCGCCGAGCTGCTGGGAGTGAACCTGCCGGCGGCGTTCAACGTGCAACTGTGGGACGAATACTTCGCCCCCCGTTACGGCGAACCCAATGCCGGCACCCTGGCCGCGGTCAAGTTGCTGGCCAGCCAGGAAGGCCTGTTACTCGACCCGGTGTACACCGGTAAAGCCATGGCCGGCCTGCTGGATGGCGTCGGTCGCCAGCGTTTCAACGATGGCCCGATCATCTTCCTGCACACCGGTGGCGCCCCGGCGCTGTTCGCCTACCCCGGCGCCTTCGCGTAGAAGGTGAAATTTTGCGTAGGAGCCGGCTTGCCGGCGAAGAGGCCCGTAAGCCTTGCACCGCCCTTGACGGCGCCTTCGCTGGCAAGCCAGCACCTGCGGGGTGAATGCCGTGAAGTTTTGCGTAGGAGCCGGCTTGCCGGCGAAGAGGCCCGCAAGCCTTGCGCCGCCCTCGACGGCGCCTTCCCTGGCAAGCCAGCACCTGCTGGATGAATGCCGTGAAGTTGTGCGTAGGAGCCGGCTTGCCGGCGAAGAGGCCCGCAAGCCTTGCGCCGCCCTCGACGGCGCCTTCCCTGGCAAGCCAGCACCTGCTGGATGAATGCCGTGAAGTTGTGCGTAGGAGCCGGCTTGCCGGCGAAGAGGTCCGCAAGCCTTGCGCCGCCCTCGACGGCGCCTTCGCTGGCAAGCCAGCACCTGCGGGGTGAATGCCGTGAAGTTGTGCGTAGGAGCCGGCTTGCCGGCGAAGAGGCCCGTAAGCCTTGCGCCGCCCTCGACGGCGCCTTCGCTGGCAAGCCAGCTCCTACGAGGAAGGAGACTGCTCGCGGACAACCAAACCAAAAAGAATAACAAGATGAATTTATATTATTTTTAAACCTATAAAAGTCACCTTATAGTCGCGCCGCAGGCCGATTTGCCAAAAGACGCATACGCTGCATTAAGGCAGGATAAGGCGTCACTCTCGGCTCACCGATTGGCCTGCATCTCCCACCCGCATCGTGCATAAGAAAATCACAGGGGCTTGTCATGAATCTTTCCGTACTGCGTCGCAATCTGCTGATTGGCACACTGGGCCTGGCCCTCGGTGCCGGACTGATGGGGCAAGCGGTTGCCGGCGAGCAACTGCAGAAGATCAAGGATGCAGGCGTGATCAACGTCGGCCTGGAAGGCACCTACCCACCGTTCAGCTTCGTCGATGAAAACGGCAAGCTGGCCGGCTTCGAAGTGGAATTCTCCGAAGCCCTGGCGAACAAGCTCGGGGTCAAGGTCAAGCTGCAGCCGACCAAGTGGGACGGCATTCTCGCGGCCCTGGAATCCAAGCGCCTGGACGCGGTGATCAACCAGGTGACCATCTCCGAGGAGCGCAAGAAAAAGTACGACTTCTCCACCCCCTACACCGTCTCCGGGATCCAGGCCCTGACCCAGAAAAAGGATGAAGGCAAGTTCAAGACGGCCGCCGACCTGGGTGGCCACAAGGTCGGCGTGGGCCTGGGCACCAACTACGAGCAATGGCTCAAGGACAACGTCCCCAACGCCATCATCAAGACCTACGACGATGATCCGACCAAGTACCAGGACCTGCGCGTAGGCCGCATCGACGCCATTCTGGTGGACCGCCTGGCGGCCTTCGAGCTGATCAAGAAAACCAAGGACACCCTGGTGGTTTCCGGCGAACCCTTCTCCCGCCAGGAAGCCGGTGTGGCCCTGCGCAAGGGCGAACCCGAACTGCTGGCCGCGGTGAACAAGGCGATCGAGGAACTGCGGGCCGACGGCACGCTGAAAAAGCTCTCGGAAAAATACTTCAACGCTGACGTCACCCAATAATGGAAGCAGGCCTGCAACTGGCGCTGGATTCAGCGCCATTTCTCCTCAAGGGCGCGTATTACACGGTCATCCTCAGCCTCGGCGGCATGTTCTTCGGGCTGCTGCTGGGCTTTGGCCTGGCCTTGATGCGCCTGTCGCGCCTGACCCTGGTGAGCTGGATTGCCCGGGTCTACGTGTCGTTCTTTCGCGGCACGCCGCTGCTGGTGCAGCTGTTCGTGATCTATTACGGCCTGCCGCAACTGGGGCTGGAACTGGACCCGTTGCCCGCCGCGCTGATCGGCTTCTCCCTGAACATGGCGGCCTACGCCTGTGAAATCCTCCGGGCCGCCATCGGTTCCATCGAGCGCGGTCAATGGGAAGCCGCCGCCAGCATCGGCATGACCCGGGCCCAGACCCTGCGCCGGGCGATCCTGCCGCAAGCCATGCGCACGGCCCTGCCGCCGCTAGGCAACAGCTTCATTTCCCTGGTCAAGGACACCGCCCTGGCTGCCACCATCCAGGTGCCGGAACTGTTCCGCCAGGCGCAGCTGATCACCGCCCGTACCTTCGAAATCTTCACCATGTATCTTGCCGCCGCGCTGATCTACTGGGTTCTGGCCAGCGTGCTCGCGCACCTGCAGAACCGCCTGGAGCAGCGGGTCAATCGGCACGACCAGGAGTCCTGAAGCCATGATCGTGGTGGAAAAACTGACCAAGCAGTTCAAGGGCCAGACGGTGCTCGATGGCATCGACCTGCAGGTCAAGGAAGGCGAAGTGATTGCCATCATCGGCCCCAGTGGCTCGGGCAAGACCACCTTCCTGCGCTGCCTGAACTTTCTTGAAGAACCGACCAGCGGACGCATCCGCATCGGCGACATCGCCATCGACAGCAACATCCCCCTGAACCAGCAACAAAGCCGGATCCGCCAGTTGCGCCAGCAAGTGGGTTTCGTGTTCCAGAACTTCAACCTGTTCCCCCACCGCACCGCCCTGGAGAACGTCATCGAAGGCCCGCTGGTGGTGAAGAAGACCCCACGGGAACAGGCCGTTGCCCTGGGTCGTGCGCTGCTGGCCAAGGTCGGCCTGGCGGGCAAGGAAGACAGCTACCCGAGGCGCCTGTCCGGTGGCCAGCAGCAACGGGTGGCGATCGCCCGGGCCCTGGCCATGGAACCGCGAGTGATCCTGTTCGACGAGCCGACTTCGGCCCTGGACCCGGAACTGGTGGGCGAAGTCCTGGCCACCATCCGCAGCCTGGCCGAAGAGAAACGCACCATGATCATCGTCACCCACGAAATGGGCTTCGCCCGGGACGTGGCCAATCGGGTGATCTTCTTCGACAAGGGGGTGATCGTCGAACAGGGCGAAGCCAAGGCGCTGTTCGCCAACCCCCAGCACGAGCGCACCCGCCAGTTCCTCAGCAAGTTTCTCCACCCCGGCACATGAAGCTTGAAACTCCCCTAGCCGGCTGCCCGCTCCCCTTCCAGGCCATGGAGGCCTGATGCTGGCGCCGCAGAAAATCCATAACCTGCTCCGGCTCTCGCCCCAGGCGCGGTGTGACTACTTGATTCGCAAGGTGGCGGATTTCCAGGTCATCTGGGGGCTGTTCGCTGACGGCTGGGCCACCGCCGGCTCCGCCCAGGCCAGCGCCATCGCCATCGCCTTCTGGCCAGAGGCGGAGTTCGCCGCCTGGTGCGCCCACGGCCCATGGCACGGCTTTGAACCCAAGCCCATTGAGCTGGGCCATTTCCTCTCCCACTGGCTGCCTGGCATGCAGCGCGACGCCAGGCTCTGCCTGGTGTTTGCGGATGCGGACGGACAAGGCCTGTTGCTGCCCCCCGAGTCACTGCTGCAATCGCTCACCCACGAGCTGGATCAGTACCAGTAACGCCTGCGGCGGCGCCTGAACGCTCAGCGCCGATCGCCTCACTTCGCGTGCTTGCATCCCCCTGCCCGTGTTCTTTTGCACCGACGAAAAATGCTCGCCGGCGTCTGCCGCACACCGCGCCAGCCCGCAGCCACTGGGCCGCAACCGGCCATCCTGCCGTATACGTAAAGCCCTTCTATTCATATTCCTAAAAGTTAGTTTATTTAATTTTTATACGCGCTTAGGGTATATGCACCGGACCACCGGACATTCTTGATTCTGATTTCGCCGCATGACGCGGCCTATCCAAAAGATGTGAGGTAGGTATGGTCCGGAACACAATCACCCCAGTGCAGATCGCCAGGGCATTGCGTGCAGCCAAGGAGTGGCGCTGATGTCCAGTCTGATCGAAGCCCAGGTCCAGAGTGACCTGGATATTGCTCCCCTTTTGCTGCCCGCTCGGGTACTGCGCAACGACGCCGAAGCCCTGCAAGCCGCCCATGAACTGGCCGACGCGGCCCGCCAGCAGGCAGCCCAACGCGACCGCCAGCGCAAGCTGCCCTGGGCGCAGATCGAACAATTCACCCGCAGCGGCCTGGGCAGCATTGCCGTGCCCCGCGCCTACGGCGGGCCACAGGTGTCGTTCGTCACCCTGGCCGAGGTCTTCGCGATCATTTCCGCGGCCGACCCGGCCCTGGGGCAGATCCCGCAGAACCAGTTCGGCCTCCTCGGCCTGATCCTCGGCTGCGGCAGCGAGCGGCAGAAGAAACAGCTGCTGCAAAGCGTCCTGGAAGGCTGGCGCATCGGCAATGCCGGCCCGGAACGCGGCACCAAGAACACCCTGGAACTCAAGGCGCGGATCACCAGGGATGGCGACGGCCATGTGATCAACGGCCAGAAGTTCTACTCCACCGGCGCCCTGTTCGCCCACTGGGTGGCGGTCAAGGCGCTGAACGAGGAAGGTCGCCAGGTGCTGGCCTTCGTCCGCCGTGGCACCCCAGGCTTGCGCATCGTCGACGACTGGTCGGGCTTCGGCCAGCGCACCACCGCCAGCGGCACCATCCTGCTCAACGATGTGCGGGTCGAGTCCGAGCTGGTGCTGGACAACTGGCGGATCAACGAGTCGCCGAATATCCAGGGCGCGGTGTCGCAACTGATCCAGGCCGCCATCGATGCCGGCATCGCCCGGGAAGCCGTGGCCGACGCTATCCGCTTCGTGCGTGAACGGGCCCGCCCGTGGATCGACGCCAACGTCGAGCGCGCCAGCGACGACCTGTATGTGATCGCCGACATCGGCAAGCTGCAGATCGAACTGCACGCCGCCGAGGCCCTGCTGCGCAAGGCCGGGCAAGTGCTGGACCAGGTCAGCGCGGCGCCGATCACCGCCGAGTCCGCCGCCCGCGCCTCCATCGCCGTGGCCGAAGCCAAGGTACTGACCACCGAGATCTCGCTGCTGGCCAGCGAAAAGCTTTTCGAGCTGGCCGGCAGCCGCGCCACCCTCGCCGAATTCAACCTCGACCGCCACTGGCGCAATGCCCGGGTGCACACCCTGCACGACCCGGTGCGCTGGAAGTACCACGCCGTCGGCGCCTACCACCTGAACGGCACGCTGCCGGCCCGGCATTCCTGGATTTAACCGCCCAGAACGCTTTTGACCAGATCTCTGGAGAAACACATGTCTCTTGCTCAACACGTCGCGGTCATCACCAGCGACGAACAAGCCCTGATTGTCGCCAGCGACCTGGCGGAAGACTTCAAGCGCGACAGTGCCCTGCGCGACCGTGAACGGCGCCTGCCCCATCCCGAGCTGGAAGCCTTCAGCCGCTCCGGCCTGTGGGGCATCAGCGTGCCCAAGGAATACGGCGGCGCCGGGGTGTCCAACGTCACCCTGGCCAAGGTCATCGCCCTGATCGCCGAGGCCGACGCCTCCCTGGGGCAGATCCCGCAGAACCATTTCTACGCCCTGGAAGTGCTGCGGGTGAACGGCAGCGAGCCGCAGAAGCAGCGGTTGTACGCCGAAGTCCTGGCCGGCCGCCGCTTCGGCAATGCCCTGGCTGAGCTGGGCACCAAGACCGCCCACGACCGCACCACCCGCCTGAGCCGCGACAGCAGCGGCCAGGGCTACCGCATCGACGGGCGCAAGTTCTACGCCACCGGCGCCATCTACGCCCAGCGCATTCCCACCTCGGTGGTGGATGAGCACGGCGTGCAGCAACTGGCCTTCGTCCCCGCCGACGCCCAGGGCCTGAGCGTGATCGACGACTGGAGCGGCTTCGGCCAGCGCACCACCGGCAGCGGCTCGGTGCTGTTTGAAAACGTCGCGGTGGACGAGGCCGACGTGGTGCCGTTCCAGAGCGCCTTCGAACGCCCGACCCCGGTCGGTCCCCTGGCGCAGATCCTCCACGCCGCCATCGACACCGGCATCGCCCGCGCCGCCTACGAAGACGCCCTGCGCTTCGTGCGCACCAAGACCCGGCCATGGATCGACTCCGGCACCGACAAGGCCACCGACGACCCGCTGACCCTCAAGAGCTTCGGCCAGCTGAGCATCCGCCTGCACGCCACCGAAGCCCTGCTGGAGCGCGCCGGGGAATTCCTCGACCGGGCCCAGGCCGAGACCAACGCCGACACCGTGGCCGCCGCCTCCATCGCCGTGGCCGAGGTCCGCGCCCTGAGCACGGAAATCTCCCTGGCCGCCGGCAGCACCCTGTTCGAACTGGCGGGCAGCCAGGCGACCCTGGCCGAGCACGGCCTGGACCGCCACTGGCGCAACGCCCGGGTGCACACCCTGCACGACCCGGTGCGCTGGAAGTACCACGCGGTGGGCAACTACTACCTCAACCAGCAGAACCCGCCACTGCGGGGGACCATCTGATGGCCGCGCCTGAAACCGCCAAGAAGAAGATCCTGCTCAACGCCTTCAACATGAACTGCGTCGGGCACATCAACCACGGCCTGTGGACCCACCCGCGGGACAACTCGACCCAGTACAAGACCCTCGAGTACTGGACCGAACTGGCCCAGCTGCTGGAGCGCGGGCTGTTCGACGGGCTGTTCATCGCCGACATCGTCGGGGTCTACGACGTCTACCAGAACTCGGTGGACGTGACCCTCAAGGAGTCGATCCAGCTGCCGGTCAACGACCCACTGCTGCTGGTTTCAGCCATGGCGGCAGTGACCAAGAACCTGGGCTTCGGCCTCACCGCCAACCTCACCTACGAGGCGCCCTACCTGTTCGCCCGGCGCCTTTCCACCCTCGACCACCTGAGCCGTGGCCGGGTCGGCTGGAACATCGTCACCGGCTACCTGGACAGCGCCGCCCAGGCCATGGGCCTGAAGCAGCAGATCGAGCACGACCGTCGCTACGACCAGGCCGATGAGTACCTGGAGGTGCTGTACAAGCTCTGGGAAGGCAGCTGGGAAGACGACGCGGTGCTTGATGACCGCGAGCAGCGCGTCTATGCCCAGCCGGACAAAGTGCACAAGGTCGAGCACCAGGGCGAGTTCTATCAGGTCAGCGGTTATCACCTGTGCGAGCCGTCACCGCAGCGCACCCCGGTGCTGTTCCAGGCCGGCAGCTCGGATCGCGGCCTGCTGTTCGCCGGGCGCCACGCCGAGTGCGTGTTCATCAGTGGGCAGAACAAGGCGGCGACCAGGGCCCAGGTGGACAAGGTCCGCGCCAGCGCCGTGGCCGCCGGGCGCAATCCCGAGGACATCAAGGTGTTCATGGGCCTCAACGTGATCGTTGGCCAGACCGAGGAACTGGCCTGGCAGAAGCACGCCGAGTACCGCCGCTACGCCAGCGCCGAGGCCGGGGTGGCGCATTTTTCCGCGTCCACCGCGATCGACTTTTCCCAATACGAGATCGACGAACCTATCCAGTACGTGAAGAGCAACGCCATCCAGTCGGCCACCAAGCACCTGCAGAACAACGACTGGACCCGGCGCAAGCTGCTGGAGCAGCACGCCCTGGGCGGCCGCTACTTCACCGTGGTCGGCTCGCCGCAGCAGGTGGCCGACGAGCTGGAATCCTGGATCGCCGAAACCGGCCTGGACGGCTTCAACCTGACCCGCATCGTCACCCCGGAAAGCTACGTCGACTTCATCGACCTGGTGATCCCCGAACTGCAACGACGCGGCTCCTACAAGACCGCCTACGACGAGGGCACCCTGCGGGAAAAACTGTTTCACGAAGGCCGCAAACTACCCGAACGACACACCGGCGCGGCCTACCGCCGCTGACCACCCTGTGGCGAGGGAGCTTGCTCCCGCTGGCTTGCGCAGCAAGCCCAAACCCGGACGGCGCGGTATGCCTGCAACACCGTGGCGCCTGGGTCCAGGGCCGCGATGCGGCCCAGCGGGAGCAAGCGCCCTCGCCACAGACAGCGGTCTTCGCCACACCCAAACGCAATTGTTCAACCTCCTCATTCGGATTGACTGGAAGTAACCACCATGAAAACCACGCTCCTGCGCCACCCGGTCAAAGCCCTGGCCCTCGCCCTCGGCCTGTTCAGCAGCGCCGTGTTCGCCGCCGACGCACCGCTCAAGGTCGGCACCACCGCCGCCTTCGCCATCCCCCTGGAGGCCGCCGTGGAAGAGGCCGGCAAGCAGGGCCTGAAGGTGCAGCTGGTGGAGTTCACCGACTGGATCGCGCCCAACGTCAGCCTGGCCGCCGGCGACATCGACGTGAACTACTTCCAGCACATCCCCTTCCTGGAAAACGCCAAGGCCGCCGCCGGTTTCGATCTGGTGCCCTTCGCCCCGGGCATCATCAACAACGTCGGCCTGTACTCGAAGAAATACACAAGCTTCGCCGAGCTGCCCGAAGGCGCCAGCGTGGCCATCGCCAACGACCCGATCAACAGCGGACGCGGCCTGCAACTGCTGGCCAAGGCCGGGCTGATCACCCTCAAGCCGGGCGTGGGCTACAAGGCCACCGAAGACGACATCGTCAGCAACCCGAAGAAGATCAAGATCCTCCAGGTCGAAGCCGTGCAACTGGTGCGCGCCTATGACGACGCCGACCTGGTCCAGGGCTACCCGGCCTACATCCGTCTGGCCAAGACCTTCGACGCCGGCTCGGCGCTGCTGTTCGACGGCCTGGACCACAAGGAATACGTGATCCAGTTCGTGATCCAGCCCAAGAGCAAGAACGACCCGCGGCTGATCAAGTTCGTCGATATCTACCAGCACTCGCCTGCCGTTCGCGCCGCCCTGGATAAAGCCCACGGCAAGCTCTACCAAGCCGGCTGGGAAGGTTGAGATGAGTGCCGCGACGCTGCAGCGCAAGCTGCCGGAACCTGCGCCAAAGAGCGCCGAGCAGACCGAGCTGCACCCCGAGCTGAACCGCGCCCAGGTGCGCTTCATCGGCCTGGGCAAGACCTACCAGGGCCAGCAGGGTCCGGTGCAGGCCCTGCACGGCATCGACCTTTCGATCCAGCGCGGCGAAGTGTTCGGCATCATCGGCCGCAGCGGCGCCGGCAAATCGTCGCTGATCCGCACCATCAACCGCCTGGAGCAACCCAGCAGCGGCCGGGTGCTGATCGACCAGGTGGACATCGGCGACTTCGACGAAGACCGGCTGGTGGCCCTGCGCCGACGCATCGGCATGATCTTCCAGCACTTCAACCTGATGTCGGCCAAGACCGTGTGGCACAACGTCGAGCTGCCGCTGAAGGTGGCCGGGGTGCCCAAGGCCGAGCGCCAGCGCAAGGTCCGCGAACTGCTGGAACTGGTGGGCCTCAAGGACAAGCACCAGGCCTACCCGGCGCAACTGTCCGGCGGCCAGAAGCAGCGGGTGGGCATCGCCCGGGCCCTGGTCCACGATCCCGAGATCCTGCTGTGCGACGAAGCCACCTCGGCCCTGGACCCGGAAACCACCCAGTCGATCCTCGCCCTGCTCAAAGAGATCAACCAGCGCCTGGGCCTGACCATCATCCTCATCACCCACGAGATGGCGGTGATCCGCGAGATCTGCGACCGGGTGGTGGTGCTGGAGCACGGGCGCATCGTCGAACAGGGGCCGGTCTGGGAAGTCTTCGGCCACCCGCAACACGAGGTCAGCAAGACCCTGCTGGCGCCCCTGCAGCACGGCCTGCCGCCTGAGCTGCAAAGCCGTTTGCGCAGTCATGCGCAATCGTCCGAGGCCGCCGTGGTGCTGAGCCTGCGCTTTACCGGCAGCCAGACAGAAGAGCCGGACCTGGCGGCGCTGTTCGGCGCCCTGGGCGGCCGCGTGCGCCTGCTGCAAGGTGGCGTCGAACGCATTCAGGGCCACGCCCTGGGGCAGCTGCTGCTGGCCGTCCAGGGCTCGTCCCTGGGGGCGGCGGAACTGCGTCAACGTGCCGGGCAATGGGCACAGCAAGTGGAGGTACTGGGCTATGTGGTTTGATCGCTTGTTGCAGGGCGTCCTCGACACCCTGCTGATGGTCGGCGTGTCCTCGCTGATCGCCCTGCTGGCGGGGATTCCCCTGGCGGTGATCCTGGTCACCAGCGGCAAGGGCGGGATCTACGAGGCGCCGCACCTGAACCGGGCCCTCGGGGCTTTCGTGAACCTGTTCCGCTCGATCCCGTTCCTGATCCTGATGGTGGCGCTGATCCCCTTTACCCGGCTGATCGTCGGCACCACCTACGGCGTGTGGGCGGCGGTGGTGCCGCTGACCATCGCCGCCACACCGTTCTTTGCGCGCATCGCCGAAGTGAGCCTGCGGGAAGTCGATCACGGCCTGATCGAAGCGGCCCAGGCCATGGGCTGCCGACGCTGGCACATCGTCTGGCACGTGCTGCTGCCGGAAGCGCTGCCGGGCATCGTCGGCGGCTTCACCATCACCCTGGTGACCATGATCAACTCCTCGGCCATGGCCGGGGCGATTGGCGCGGGCGGGCTGGGGGACATTGCCTACCGCTACGGTTACCAGCGTTTCGACAGCCAGATCATGCTCACGGTGATCGTGCTGCTGGTGATCCTGGTGGCGGCGATCCAACTGGGCGGCGACCGACTGGCGCGGGTGCTGAACAAGCGCTAGTGGCACCCCGTGTAGCCGCCGCAGGCTGCGACAAGGTCCGCAGGACCTTGCGAGGCCCTCAAGAGCGGCGTCTCCTGCGGAGCCGTTCGCAGCCTGCGGCAGCGGCTACAGGGTGCATGGGGTATATTCGGGCCATTCCTCTTCACGCCATGCAGCCCGCCATGAAACTTGCTCCAGACGACCTAGACACCATCACCGCCACCACCCTCGGCCACTACCAGCAGGTGGCCGAAGACTTTCGTGAAGGCACCCGCGACCACGACGTCAGCCAGAACATCGACGCGCTGCTGCGGCATATCCAGGGCCCGGCGCCCTTCACCGTGCTGGATTTTGGCTGCGGTCCGGGGCGCGATCTGCAGACCTTCACTCGCCTGGGCCATGTCGCCATCGGCCTCGACGGTTGCGAGCGTTTCGCCCAGATGGCCCGGGACGACAGCGGCTGCGAGGTCTGGCAGCAGGACTTTCTCAAGCTTGACCTGCCCGCGGAGCACTTCGACGGCATCTTCGCCAACGCGGTGCTGTTTCACATTCCCCGCCAGGAACTGCCGCGGGTGCTCAAGCAACTGCATGCCAGCCTCAAGGACGGTGGCGTGCTGTTCAGCTCCAACCCGCGCGGCGACAACCAGGAAGGCTGGAACGGCCCGCGCTATGGCGCCTACCACGACCTCGCGGCCTGGCAGGCGCTGCTGACCGAGGCAGGCTTTGTCGAGCTGGAGCATTACTACCGCCCCGCCGGCCTGCCCCGGGAACAGCAACCCTGGCTGGCCAGCGTCTGGCGCAAGGCCTGAGCCCTCCCGCCCCACTCCCCCGTAGGCGCCGACTTGCCGGCGAAAGCGCTTGCGGATCAAGCGCCCGCCTCCCGGGCCTTCGCTGGCAAGCCAGCTCCTACATGGCCGTGGGCTGCCGACGTCATTCACACTACCGCCAACCTCGTAGGAGCCGGCTTGCCGGCGAAGGCGGTTCCAGATCAGCCGCCCGCCTCCCGGGCCCCTTCGCTGGCAAGCCAGCTCCTACATGGCCGTGGGCTGCCGACGCCATTCGCACTACCGCCAACCTCGTAGGAGCCGGCTTGCCGGCGAAGGCGGTTCCGGATCAGCCGCCCGCCTCCCGGGCCTCTTCGCTGGCAAGCCAGCGCCTACATGGCTGTGGGGCGGGGGGTGTCTTGGCTCGGTTCCTTGATCTTGTACCAGGCCACGTACAGCGCCGGGAGGAACAGCAGGGTCAGCAAGGTGGCGACGATGATGCCGCCGATCATGGCGTAGGCCATCGGCCCCCAGAACACTTCCCGGGCAATCGGGATCATCCCCAGGCTGGCCGCCGCCGCGGTCAGCAGGATCGGTCGGCGCCGGTGGTGGGTGGCTTCCAGCACCGCGTCCCAGGGGTGATAGCCCTCGCGCTCGTAATCATCGATCTGGGTCACCAGGATCACCGAGTTGCGGATGATGATGCCGATCAGCGCGAGAATCCCGAGGATCGCCACAAAGCCCATGGGCGTGCCGGTGGGCACCAGGGCCAGGACCACGCCGATCAGTCCCAGGGGCGCCACGCTGGCCACCAGGAACAGCTTCTGCACGCTGTGCAGCTGGATCATCAGGAAGGTCGCCATGAGGAACAGCATCAGCGGCACCACCTTGGCGATCGGGCCCTGGGCCTTGCCGCTTTCCTCCACGGTGCCGCCGGTGGCCACCGAGTAGCCCGCCGGCAGGCTGGCGGCGAAGCGGTCGATCGTCGGTTTCAGCTGCTTGACCAGGTCGGTGGGCTGGATCGCGTCGCGCACCGCGGCCTTGATGGTGATGGTCGGCTTGCGGTCGCGACGCCATACCAGCGGCTGCTCCAGCTCGTAGCCCACGGTGGCGAAGGCCAGCAACGGAATCGACGTGCCGCTGGGGGTGACGATCTGCAGGTTCTGTAGGGTTTCCGGGGAGCCGCGTTCATTGTCGTCGGCGCGGCCGACCACGTTGATCAGGTAGATGTCGTCATGCACCTGGGTCACGGTGGAGCCGCTGACGATGCTGTTCATCAGCCGCGCCACATCCTCCGAGGACAGCCCGAGCTGGCGCGCCTTGTCCTGGGCGATGTCGATGCGCAGCACTTTGCCGGGCTCGTTCCAGTCGTAGATGATCTCGCCGATGTGCGGGTTCTGGTCCAGTTCGGTGGCCAGGTCGATGGCGTGCTTGCGCACCTGATCGATGTCCTTGCCGCTGACCCGGTACTGGATCGGCCGCCCCACCGGCGGGCCCATTTCCAGGGCCTGTACGTAACTGCCGATGCCGACGAAGTCTTCGCGCAGGCGCTTGCGCAAACGCTCGGTCAGGGCCGTGCGCTGCTCCAGGCCCTTGCTGACGATCACCAGCTGGGCGTAGTAGGGGTTCTGCAGTTGCTGGTCCAGGGGCAGGTAGAAACGGATCGCGCCTTCACCGATGTAGGTGCTCCAGCGCTCGATGTCCGGGTCGTCCTTGAGGGTCGCTTCCAGGCGGTCCACGGCCAGGCGGGTCTCGTTGATCGAGGCGTTCTGCGGCAGGTTGAGGTCCACCAGGATTTCCGGCCGGTCGGAAGACGGGAAAAACTGGTTCTGCACGAAGCGCATGCCGAACACCGAGGCGGCGAACAACAGCACGGTGATGCCGATCGCCCACCAGCGGTTGCGCATGGCCCACAGCAGGCCGCCATTGAAGGCCCGACCGATGCGCCCCGGCTCCTCGGAGTGGGGTTTGACGTTGGTGCTGAGAATGTGGATGCCGATCACCGGGGCGAACAGCACCGCGACGATCCACGACACCAGCATGGCCACGGCGATCACCGCGAACAGGGTGAAGGTGTACTCACCAGCGGAGCTGGCGTTGAGGCCGATGGGCACGAAGCCGGCCACGGTGACCAGGGTCCCGGTGAGCATCGGGAAGGCGGTGGAGGTGTAGGCGAAGGTCGCCGCCTGCTCCTTGCTCTCGCCCTTTTCCAGGCGCGTGACCATCATTTCCACGGTGATCATGGCGTCGTCCACCAACAGCCCCAGGGCGATGATCAAGGCCCCCAGGGAGATCCGCTGCATGGTGATGCCGCTGTACTCCATGAACACGAAGACCATGGCCAGCACCAGCGGGATCGAGCAGGCCACCACCAGCCCGGCGCGCACCCCGAGGCTGATGAAGCTCACCACCAGGACGATGATCACCGCCTCGAACAGGGCACTGGTGAAGCCGCCCACCGCCTCCTGCACCACCTCGGCCTGGTCGGACACCTTGTGCACGCCGATGCCGATCGGCAGGTCGGCGGTCAGCTCATCCATGCGCGCATGCAGGGCCTTGCCGAAGTCCTGGATGTTGCCGCCCTTCTTCATGGCAATCGCCAGGCCGATGGCCGGCTGGCCGTTGAAGCGGAACAGCGGCGTGGAAGGGTCGACGTAGCCGCGGCTGATGTCGGCGATGTCGGCCAGGCGATAGAAGCGGTCATTGAGCCGCAGGTTGACCGTGGCCAGGTCCTTCTCCGAGGCGAACTGCCCGGAAGTGCGCACCGAGATCCGCTCCGGCCCGGCCTCGATCACCCCGGCCGGGGTCACCGCGTTCTGCGCTTGCAGGCTTTGCAGGACCTGGCGCTGGTCGATGCCCAGGGCCGCCAGCTTGCGCGTGGAAAAGTTCAGGTAGATGACTTCGTCCTGCTCGCCGACCATCTCCACCTTGCCCAGGTTCGGCACTTCGCGGATCTCGGCGCGTACCTGCTCCACGTAGTCACGCAGCTGGCGCATGCTCAGGCCGTCGGCGGTAAAGGCATAGATCGAGCCGAACACATCGCCGAATTCATCGTTGAAGCCCGGGCCCTGCAATCCCTGGGGAAAGTCGCCGCGGATGTCGTTGATCTTCTTGCGCACCTGGTACCAGATCTCGGGAATGTCCTTGGCACTGGTGGTGTCGCGCAGGTAGACGAACACCGTCGACTCGCCGGGGCGGGTATAGCTTTTCACATAGTCCAGCGAATCCAGTTCTTCGAGTTTTTTCTCGATGCGGTCGGTGACCTGCTTCAGGGTTTCTTCCTGGGTCGCGCCGGGCCAGCGGGTCTGGATGACCATGGTCTTGATGGTGAAGGACGGGTCTTCCTCGCGCCCCAGGTTCAGGTAGGAAAACACCCCCATCAGCAACGCGACGAACATCAGGTACCAGACGAAGGACTGATGCCTGATCGCCCATTCGGAGAGGTTGAAGCTTCCTTTGCTGGCAGGGGTCATTGCGCGCGATCCTCGTCGATTTTGACTTTCTGCCCCGGCTTGAGGCTGTTGACCCCGGCACTGACCACCCGCTCGCCGGGCTTGACGCCCTGGCCGATCAGCGCCGAATCGCTGTCGCGGCTGAGCACCCTGACCTCACGCGGGGCGACGGTCTGGCTTTGCGGATCGATGACCCAGATCCGGGTCTGGCCCGCCACCTCTTGCAGGGCGCTCAGG
The DNA here is from genome assembly GCF_001547915.1 of Pseudomonas sp. St29. Classification (NCBI taxonomy): domain Bacteria; kingdom Pseudomonadati; phylum Pseudomonadota; class Gammaproteobacteria; order Pseudomonadales; family Pseudomonadaceae; genus Pseudomonas; species Pseudomonas sp. St29. The sequence goes on along the minus strand of NZ_AP014628.1, from coordinate 278,244 downwards.
GGCAGCTCGGTACGCGGTTCGATGGCCGAGCTCAGGGTCACGCTGATGGCGGTGCCCAGGCGGAAGGCCTCGGGGGTGTCCTTGAGGGTCAGGCGTGCGCGACGGGTGCGGGTCGCGCTCTGGGCCTGGGGCTCGATCTCGCGCACCGTGGCGGTGGTGCTGAGGCTCGGATCCAGTTGCGCCGCGACCTTGAATTCCACATCCGCCGGCAGCTGGTCCACCAGGGTCGCCGGCAGGTCGATCACCGCTTCCTTGATCTCCGGCCGGGCCAGGGTCACCACCTGCTGGCCGGCCGTCACCACCTGCCCGGCCTCGGCGTTCCAGGCCGTGACCACGCCGCCGTGATCGCTGCGCAGCTGGCTGTAGTTGAGCTGATCCTGGGCCTGGCGCAGCGCGGCCTTGGCCTGATCCAGGGCGGCGCCGGTGGTCTTCAGGTCGGTCTGGGCGATATCCAGTTGCGCCTGGGCGCCGACGCCACGGTCGAACAGCTCCTGCTGGCGTCGGGCATTGGCCTGGGCGTTGATCCACTGCGCCTCGACCTTGGCCAGGTCGCCCTGGGCGGCCCGCAGCTGGTTCTGCTGATCGGTGGGATCGAGGGTCGCCAGCAGGTCACCGGGGCCGACTTCGGCGCCGACATCGACAGCACGGTTGGCGATGCGCCCCGGCACCCGGAAGCCCAGGTTGGTTTCATAACGGGCCTGGATGTTGCCGGCAAAGCGCCCCAGGCTTTCCTCGGACTGCGACACCACCCGGATCGACAGCACCGGACGCACCGGCTCCGGTGCCGGTTCTTCCCTGGAGCAGCCCGGCAGCAGGGCGGCGGCGCACAACAGTGGCAGCAGGCGCTTCATGGCTGCGCTCCCTGATCGTTGTGGCTGGCGGCAATCTCCACCTTCATCCCCGGATGCAACAACTGCCCGCCCGCCACCACCACTTTTTCGCCGCCCTTGAGGCCATCACTGATGATCACCTTGCCGGTCAGGTAACGCCCGACCTTGACGCTGTGCAGCGAGGTCTTGCCGTCTTCGCCCACCAGCCACACCGCCGGTTCGCTGAGGTTCTTGGTCAACGCCGACCAGGGCAGCACCACGCTGGCCTTGCCGTTGGCCCGGGCCGTGGCACTGACCACCGACCCCAGGTCCATGCCCGCCGGCAATGCGTCGAGCACCACCTTGACCTGCACCGTGCCGCTCTGGGCCGAAACCACCGGGGTCACTTCGCGGACCTTGCCGGTGGTGGTGACCTTGGGGTTGTCCAGCAGGCTGATGTGGATGGTTTCCTGGCCCGGCGGCTCCATCAACAGCGACTCGTAGACGTTGAACACCGCGTCGCGCTCGCCGTCCCGGGCCAGGCTGAAGATCGGCATGGTGGCCTGCACCACCTGGCCGACCTCGGCCTGGCGCGCGGTGATCACCCCCTGGGCCTCGGCCACCAGCTCGGTGTAGCCCAACTGTTCGCGGGCATTGGCCAGTTGCGCCTGGGCCGCGCTCAAGGCGCTCTGGCTGCTGCGCAGGGCGGCCTGGGCCGAGTCGTATTCACTCTGGCTGGTGTAGCCCTTGGGCAAGAGTTTCTGCTGGCGGACAAAGGCCGCACCGGCCTGCTTGACCCGGGCCTGCTCGGCGAACACCGAGGCGGCGGCGGAGTCGACCTGGGTCTGCAGGTCCTTGGGGTCGAGCCGGGCCAGCACCTGCCGGGCAGACACCCGGTCGCCGACATCCACCAGGCGCTGGATGATCTTGCCGCCCACACGGAACGACAACTCGGTCTGCACCCGGGCCTGAATGTCGCCGGTGAGGGTCACCGAAGGCGCAAAATCGCTGCTCTGCACCGACTGGATCCGCACCCGCGGGTGCTCCTTCTCGGTCGGTTTTTCCGCCCCGCAGCCACCGAGCAGAGCCAGCAGCCCCAGCCCCACCATCCACTTCGAATTGAGACCGGTCATGCAGACTCCTTGTGCGTGTTCGTAGCGCCCGTGACGTTACGACTGTGAGCTTAGAACAGGGTTCAACCCTTGCACGGGGCTCCTGAAACACAGGGTCCTGGTGGCCGCAGAGGCGGCGGCGAACCAGCCGCCCTTCGACAAATGAGGCACACTGCGCGCCACGCAACAGGAGACTCGACATGCTCAAGACCCTGGCGGTGGCCAATTACCGCTCCATCAACAAACTGGTGATGCCCTTGGGGAGGCTGAACCTGATCACCGGCGCCAACGGCAGCGGCAAGTCCAACCTGTATCGCGCCCTGCGCCTGCTGGCGGAGACGGCCCAGGGCGGGGTGGTCAACGCCCTGGCCAAGGAAGGCGGATTGGACTCGACCTTCTGGGCCGGGCCGGAACAGATCAGCCGGCGCATGAGCCAGGGCGAGGTCGCGATCCAGGGTGGACCGCGCAAGGCCGCCAGACGCCTGCAACTGGGCTTTGCCGGTGAAGACTTCGGTTACGCGATCAGCCTGGGGTTACCGGACTCCAGCGGTCATTTCATGTTGCCCGGGCACAGCTCGCCGATTGCCTCGCGCTTCACTCTCGACCCGTGGATCAAGCGCGAGAGCATCTGGGGCGGGCCCCTGTATCGCCCGGCAAGCACGCTGGTGGACCGCCAGGGACCGATGGTACGAGCCCGCGCGGGGCGTCAATGGGAGGTGCTGGCGCAGCATACGAGCAGCGGCGACAGCCTGTTCGACCGGGTGGGCAACCTGAGCTCATCGCCCGAGGTCCTGCATCTGCGCGAGCAGATTCGTGGCTGGCGTTTTTATGACCACTTGCGTACCGACAGCCAGGCACCCGCACGCCGACCCCAGCTGGGCACCCGCACCCCGGTACTGCATCACGATGGCAGAGACCTGGCCGCGGCGTTGCAGACCATTATCGAGGTGGGCGATCAGCAGGCGTTGCACGAGAGCATCGCCGATGCCTTCCCGGATTCGCGGCTGCAGATCGATGCCGTTCCCGGAGGGTTGTTCGGGGTGCAGCTCCACCAGGAAGGCCTGTTGCGGCCGCTGTCGGCCGCGGAACTGTCGGACGGCACCCTGCGCTACCTGCTGCTGGTCGCCGCCCTGCTGACCCCGCGCCCGCCGAGCCTGATGGTGCTCAACGAACCGGAAACCAGCCTGCACCCGGACCTGCTACCGGCGTTGGCGCGCTTGATCATTCGCGCCTCGCAGCAGTGCCAGGTGTGGGTGGTGTCCCACGCCCGGCGCCTGATCGCGGCCCTGCAGGAAGACCCCGAGTGCAACTGCATCGTGCTGGAAAAAGAGCTGGGCCAGACCGGCATCGTCGGCCAGCGCATGCTCGACGAACCGGCCTGGTACTGGCCCGACTGAACCCTCCCCGCCGGCCCCGATTGCCATGCCCCCCGTAGAAGCCAGCTTGCTGGCGAAGAGGCCCACAAGCCCTGCATCGCCCTCACGGACGCCTTCGCTGGCAAGCCAGCTCCTACAAGGCTCAAACGCAATACGCCCCCCGTAGGAGCCAGCTTGCTGGCGAAGAGGCCCTCAAGCCCCGCACCGCCCTCACGGACGTCTTCGCTGGCAAGCCAGCTCCTACAAGGCTCATGCGCAATACACCCTCTGTAGGAGCCAGCTTGCTGGCGAAGAGGCCCTCAAGCCCTGCATCGCCCTCAAGGACGCCTTCGCTGGCAAGCCAGCTCCTACACGGAGGAAGGAGGGGTCAACCCTGCCATTTGCCGCCTTCGACGATCACGCTCTCAGGCGGGGTGTCGTCGCTCAGCTCCTTGCGCACGTACTGGTCATACAGCTTGAGCAGGTACTTCTCTTCGCCCAGCTTGGCCAGTTCGGCATTTACCCAGTCCCGCAGTTCGAGGTTGCCCTTCTTCACCGCCGGGGCAATCGGCGCCTGCTCGCCCAGGGTCTGGGGCAATACGCGGTAGCCCGGGTTCTGCTTGGACCAGCTGAACAGAATCAGGTTGTCCTGGGCATAGGCGTCGCCACGGCCATTGGCCAGGGCTTGCAGGGACTCGGTGTTCTTCTCGAACTTGAGCAGTTTCCAGTCCGGGTGGTTCTGGGTCAGCCAGATGTCTGCGGTGGTGCCGGTGGTGACGATGGTGGTGCGGCTTGCCAGGTCATCCAGGCTCTTCACCGGGCTACCCTCGGGCACCAGGGCCTGCACCGCCACCTTGAGGTTGGGGTTGGTGAATTCCACCGCTTGCTTGCGCTCCGGGGTCACGGTCATGTTGGCCAGGATCAGGTCGACCTTGTCGCTCTGCAGGAAGGGAATGCGGCTGGCCGGTTCCACGGCGACGAACTCCACCTTGTTCTCGTCCCCCAACAGGTCCTTGGCGAACTGGCGGCCGATGTCGGTATCGAAGCCCACATAACGCCCGGTTTCATCGACGAAACCGAACGGCGGCTTGTCGGTGAACACGCCGACGATCAGCTTGTCCCGAGCCTTGATCTTGTCCAGGTAACCGGCCGCCGGCGCGGCGCTGGCGGCAGTGGCCGCCGGCTTGGGCGCATCATTGGATTTATCGCAGCCGGCCAGCAGGGCCAGACCGAACAGCGGCAGTAACAACAGCGAAGACTTGGCAGTTTTCATAAGAGCTCCAGTTCCTTTTTGGGGGCTTTCTTGGGCAGTGCTTCAACGAAGGAGAACTTCTCCAGGAACTGCTGCGCGCGTGCGCTCTGCGGGTTCGTGAAGAAAGCCTCGGGGGTGTTCTGTTCCACGATGCGCCCGCCGTCCATGAACACGATGCGGTCGGCCACGGCCCGGGCGAAGGCCATTTCATGGGTGACGATCAACAGGGTCATGCCGTCCCGGGCCAGGCCCTGGATCACCTGCAGCACTTCCTTGACCATCTCCGGGTCCAGCGCCGCGGTGACCTCGTCGAACAGCATCACCTGGGGGTTCATGCACAACGAGCGGACGATGGCGATGCGTTGCTGCTGGCCGCCGGACAGCTGCCGGGGAAAGGCCTCGCGCTTGTCCAGCAGGCCCACCCGCTCCAGCAACGCTTCGGCCTGGGCCCGGGCCTCCCGGGGCTCGCGCTTTTGCACCTTGAGCGGCCCCAGGAGGATGTTGTCCAGCACGTTCATGTGGGGGAACAAGTGATAGCTCTGGAACACCATGCCGATCTCCTGGCGCACCTGGCGCCAGTCGGTAGCGGGGCTCAGCAGCTCGCGCCCGGCAAAGCGCAGGTGCCCGCTGTGGGCCGTTTCCAGGCCGTTGAGGCAGCGCAGCAGGGTGCTCTTGCCGCAGCCGCTGGGGCCGAGGATGACGATCACCTCCCCCGCCGCCACGCGCAGGTCGACCTCCTTGAGCACCTGTTGCGGGCCGAAGAACTTGTTGAAACCCTGGAACTCGATCAATGCGCTCATGCTTGCGTCCAGCGCCGCTCCAGCACGCGGGAGGCGGCCGACAGCGGGTAGCAGATAAAGAAGAAAAACAGGAACAGGACGCCGTAGATCAGCACCGACTCGTAGGTGCGCTCGATGATCTGCTGGCCGACCTTGATCACGTCCACCACGCCGATCAGCACCGCCAGGGAGCTGGTCTTGATGATCCGCGTGTAGACGTTGATGGTTGGCGGCGTCATGCGCTTCAGCGCCTGGGGCAGCAAGACGTAGCCGTATAGCTGGGCACCGGAGAGGCCGATGGACAGGCCCGCTTCACGCTGGCCCCGGGGCAGGGATTGCAGGGCGCCGCGCACCACCTCGCCAACCTCGCTAGCGCCCCACAGCGACAGCACCAGCACCGCACAGGTGAAGCTGGGAATGCTGAGGCCGAAGAAGATCGGAAAGCCGAAGAACAGCAGGTACAGCCAGACCAGCACCGGAATCGCCCGGAACAGCTCCAGGTAGATCCGCAGCGGCACGTCCAGCACCTTGCGCTGCAGGCTGCGCAGCACGCCGTAGAGCACCCCGCCCAGGGTGCTGAAGGCAATGCTCAACAGCGAAATCGACAAAGTCTGTGCAGCGCCCCGGGCCAATTGCGGCAGGGACACCAGCAACAGCTCAAGACCCGAACTGGCCATGTTGCAACCTCCTTTCCAGACGGCTGAGCAACAGCGACAGCGGCAGAAACAGCAGCACGCAGATCAGGGTCAGCACCGCGAGCATTTCGTAGGTCTTGTAGTACAGGGCGATGTAGCTCTTGGTGGTGTAGAGAATCTCCGGCACCGCCACCGCCGAGACCACGGTGGTTTCCTTGAGCAGGAAAATGAAATTGGCGAACAGCGACGGCAGGCTGAGGATCCCGGCCTGGGGCAGGATCACGTAGCGCAGCAGTTGCCATTGCGACAGGCCGATGCTGCTCCCCGATTCCAGCTGCGCCTGGGGCACGGCTTCGACCCCGGCGCGCAGCACTTCGGTGAGGTAGGCGCCGCCAAGGAAGGTCATGGTGATGATCGCCGCGGTGAAGCCGGAGACCTTGATCCCCAGGGCCGGCAAGGCGAAGTAGACGAAGAACAGCTGGATCAGCAGCGGTGTGTTGCGCGCCAGTTCCACGTACAGGCCGATCAGCCGGTGCAGGTAAGGGGTGCGAAACACCAGGACAGTGGCGTTGATCAGGGCCACCAGCAAGGACGTGCCGATGGCGATCAGGCCGACCTGCAAGGTCACCCCCACGGCTTTGAGAAAGGCCGGCAGGGTGCTGAGGATAAACGCGTAATCGAGGGTCATGAATCATCCTGGACGCCGCTGGGGTACAGCGGCGGTGGTGCAGTCCGTGGGGCAGTGGGTAACCGCCCCGGCTGCCGCGACTTTATAGCTATAAAAAGCAGAATTTAAATACCGTTACAGCATATTGATATCACCCAAAAACCTAACCCGCGGATTTGCCGGGCTGGCGCCGAGCTACTACCTTTTCTGCCCTTGAGCCTGACCAGGACAATCACCATGGCCAACGCGAAGACGCCGCAACCGCTGGATCCCCATGAGCTGGTGAAATGGCTGACGGCCTTGCGCCGAGCCCTCCAAGCCACTGGCAATAGCGCTCCACTGCAGGAGCCGGCGGGTGCAGGCCTCGGCTTGCCAGCGAAGGCGTCCATCAGCTTTGCACCCGGCCTGAGGGCCTCCTCGCCGGCAAGCACAACGCCGCCCGGCCGGCGCCTGCGGCTTTTGCCGGCGCAATAAAAAACGCCGACGCTGTGCCAGCCGTCGGCGTTCAAACCTTGAAGGGGTTTATCGCATCAGTAGCCTAGTTCATCAGAACGCCGGCAATACCGCGCCGTTGTACTTCTTCTCGATGAAGGCTTTCACCTCGGGGCTGGTCAGGGCCTTGGCCAGCTTCTGGATCGCCGCACTGTCCTTGTTGTCCGGACGCGCCACCAGGTAGTTCACGTAGGGCGAATCGGCGCCTTCGATCACCAGCGCATCCTTGGCCGGGTTCAGGCCGGCTTCCAGGGCGTAGTTGGTGTTGATCATGTCCAGGTCAACCTGATCCAGGACCCGCGGCAGCATGGCCGACTCCAGTTCCTTGAACTTGAAGTTGTGCGGGTTCTTGGCGATGTCCTTGGGCGTGGACACGGCGTTCTTCGGATCCTTGAGCTCGATCAGCCCGGCCTTCTGCAGCAGGATCAGGGCCCGGCCACTGTTGCTGCCTTCGTTGGGGATGGCGATGGTGGCGCCGTCTTTCAGCTCGGCCAGGGACTTGACCTTCTTCGAGTAGCCGCCGAAGGGTTCGACGTGCACACCAATCACGGTTTCCAGGTGCGTGCCCTTGCCTTCGTTGAAGTTCTTCAGGTACGGCAGGGTCTGGAAGTAGTTGGCGTCCAGGCGCTTCTGATCGACCTGCACGTTGGGTTGCACGTAGTCGGTGAAGACCTTGATTTCCAGGTCCACGCCTTCCTTGGCCAGGGTCGGCTTGATCAGCTCGAGAATCTCGGCGTGGGGCACCGGAGTCGCGGCGACCACCAGCTTCTCGGCGGCCTGGGCAATACCGGCGCTCAGGGCTGCCGCCAGTGCGGTGAACAACAGAACTTTTTTCATGCGATGTCCTTAGGTGTCGGGATCGACGACGGCGTCAAATGAGGTACGTATCAGGGTGCCAGTGATGTGCCACTGCTGGCGTGAAGCGGACAATACCGAGATTTTTTATTCCCGAACAATATCTTTTATTCACGTTCATATTCCATTTTGTTCATACATCCCGCCCCACCACCGCGCCCTGTAGCCGCTGCCGAAGGCTGCGAACGACGACGCAGTCGGCGCCAGGGGCATCGGGGCACTCCAGCAGGATCCTGGTGAACGGTTTTGCGTCTGCTGCGCAGCCGGTCGCAGCCTGCGGCAGCGGCTACACCGCCAGCAGGCGCTTGAGGGCCTGGCGGTCCGCGTCTGAACCGCTCTCGGCGATCTGCCGCAGCAGCTGCTCGATCTGCTCCAGCGGCGAGGGCGTCGGCGGCAGGTTGAGGTGCTCGGGAAGAATTTCCTCGCCGCTGCTGACCAGCAGCGCAAAGTGAATGACGTTCTCCAGCTCCCGGGTATTGCCCGGCCAGCTGTGGCGCTCCAGGGCCTGCTGCGCAGCTTCGCTGATCAGCGGCACCGGCAGGTCCAGGCGCTGGCTGTAAATGCCCAGGAAGTACTCGGCCAGGGACTCGATGTCCCCCACCCGCTCGCGCAGCGCCGGCAGTTCCAACTGGCCCTCGCTGAGGTAGCGATACAGGCGCTCATGGAATTTGCCCGCCGCCACCGCCTGGGCCAGGTCGATGCTGGTGGCCGCCACCAGGCGCACGTCCACCGGGCTCGGCTGTTGGGCACCGACCCGGGTCACTTCGTGGTTTTCCAGGGCCGCCAGCAACTTGGTCTGGATCGGCAGCGGCAGGTCGCCGATCTCGTCCAGGTACAGGGTTCCGCCATTGGCCGAGCCAAACCAGCCGGCGCGGCTGCTGGCCGAGCCGCTGAAACTGCCGGCGGCATAGCCGAACAGTTCGGCGTCGGCGTAGGTCGGGCTGATGGCGCCGCAGTTGACTGAGACGAACAGGCCGCTGCGGTCGCTGGCGCGGTGGATGTGCCGGGCCAGCAGTTCCTTGCCGGTGCCGGTTTCCCCGCGGATCAGCACCGACACCGCACGCGGCGCCAGTTGCTCCAGCTCTTCACGCAGTTGCCGCGAACGCGGGTCGACGAACACCAGCGCCTTGGCGCGGATGCTCAGGGGGCTTTTTTCCGCATCGGGAAAGGTCAGCAACGGCTGGCCGAAAGGGGTGTGAGAACTCATGGCAGACTCCCGCCCCAGGCCGCCTGGGGACGGGGGCGCTTAAACAGGAAAAGGACGATCAGGCACGACGCAGCGCGTGCTGCTCCATGCGGTTCTGCAGGCGGTAGAGATAGGCAAAGCCCTGCTCCCAGCGCTGGTGGCCGGACTTGACGTTGATATGCCCGGCGCCGGCCAGGATCCCGGCTTCGGCGCCCCAGTCACGGGCCAGTTCCAGGGCCCGCGGGGCACTCACAGCGCTGTCGTTGTCCGAACTGACCACCTGGCTGGGGAACGGCAGCAGGTCCCGGGGAATCGGCGCGAAATTGCGCAGCGCCGGGGCGCAGGCCGGACGCTCGACGTCCGCCGGCGCCACCAGCAGCGCGCCGCGCACCTGGCGCAGGGCCGCCAAGGGCGCGCGAGCGGCCCAGTGGGCCACGGTGATGCAGCCCAGGCTGTGGGCAATCAGGATCACCGGGGTGTCGTCGGCGGCGATGGCTTCGGCCAGGGCCGCCACCCAGTCTTCGCGACGCGGCGTCAGCCAATCGGCCTGCTCCACCCGCGCACTGTTGGGCAGGCTGTTCTGCCAATGGGTTTGCCAATGATCTTCTGGCGATCCTTGCCAGCCCGGCACAATCAAGTAGCGAGTGGATTCGTTGCGCATGGGGAACTCTCCTGCTGCGTGTCTGTTCCCGAACGAGTATAGGGAGGGGATTTATATTCGTTAAGGAATAAGAAGCTATTTATTAATACCTTAAATGAATATCAAACATCCCCGCTCTCCGTAGGAGCCGGCTTGCCGGCGAAAGGGCCATCAGCTCTTGCGCAACCTTGAGGACGCCTTCGCTGGCAAGCCAGCTCCTACAGTTGGCGCAATTGCGGAGGTGTTCTTGTAGGAGCCGGCTTGCCGGCGAAAGGGCCTGCGGGCCTTGTGTCGCTCTGGCGGGCGCCTTCGCTGGCAAGCCAGCTCCTACAGTTGGCACGATTGCGCGGGTGTTCTTGCCGGCGAAGGGGGTAACGGGAGGGCGATTTCGGTGGAGGGCTTTGCGGGGGCATTTTCGCCAGGCAAAAAAAGGCCGCACCCTGCCAAGGAGACGGCCTGAAAAGTCGTGGCTTTGTTGCTCGGTGTCAGCGCGCGGTAATCACTGAAAGCTTGGTGATGCCCGCCCGCTCGATGGAGGCCATGGCCCGGGCCACTTCTCCGTAATTGACGCCATCGTCGGCCTGCAGCTGCACCCGCACTTGCGGGTCCTTGGCCTTGGCCGCCTGCAAGTTGGTTTCCAGCAGGTCGGGCTGGATCTCGTCCTTGTTGATAAAGAGTTTGCCGGCGCCGTCGATGCTCACCACCAGCGGGTCCTTCTGCTCCACCGGGGCCACGGCCTCGGTCTTGGGCAGGTTGATCGGGATGGCGTTGGTCAGCAGCGGCGCGGTGACGATGAACACCACCAGCAGCACCAGCATCACGTCCACCAGCGGGGTGACGTTGATCTCGCTCAGCACCTCATCGCTGTCTTGAGTGGAGAAGGCCATGTCAGGACGCCTCCTTGACTTTCTGCTGGCTGCCCTGGGCCGCAGCCTTGTGCACGCTCGGGTGGATCAGCACACGGAACGAGTTCTTCTGCGCCAGGCTGTAGAAGTCGTGGGCAAAGTCGTCCAGGTCCGCAGCCGTGAGCTTCAGGCGCCGCAGGAAGTAGTTGTAGACCAGCACCGCGGGCACCGCGACGGCGATCCCCACACCGGTGGCCACCAGCGCCGCGCCGATCGGCCCGGCCACGGTTTCCAGGCTGGCAGAGCCCGCCGCGCTGATGCCTTTCAGGGCTTCCATGATCCCCCACACGGTGCCGAACAGACCGATAAAGGGCGAGGTGCTGCCGATACTGGCGACCACCGCCAGGCCGGTTTCCAGGGAGCGGCGCTCACGCACGATCTGCTGGCGCAGGGCGCGTTCGAGACGGTCCTGGTGGTTGATCGCCTGGCTCAGGTCCGCCGCATGGGGCGCGTCACCGACCTGGATCGCCGCATAGCCGGCCTGGGCCACCCGGGCCGCCGCGCCGGGCTGGGTTTCACTCAGGGGAGCGGCGGAATCGAGGCTGGAGGCGGCCCAGAACTGATTGTGAAACTTGCGATCCTGGGACTTGAGGCGGGCGAACTGCACGCCCTTGACCAGGGCCAGGCCCCAGGTGGCGACGGAGAAGACCACCAACAGCCAGATCACCGCGCTTTCGATGGATTCCAGTGGAGATGCCAGTAACGTCATGATGTGTTCCCTCTGTGTAAGCGTTTAGCGCGCGTTATTTGATCGGCCTTGCGGCTCAATGAATCTTGAAGTCGATGGGTACGCTGACCCAGCCGTCCTGGGCGACGTCGCCCTGCTTGGCCGGAACGAAACTCCAGCGCTTGACCGCAGCCAGGGCCGCATCGTCGAGCTGCTGGCGACCGCTGCTCTTCTGGATCTGGATCTCTCCGGGCTTGCCGCTGGCCAATACATGCACCCGCAGCAGCACCGTGCCTTCCCAACCCCGGCGCTGGGCCAGGGACGGGTATTCCGGCGCCGGGTTCTTCAGGTACGCGGCGCTGGCCGAAGCCGGGGTCACGGGGGCCGGGGCCGGTGGCGCGGGCGCTGCCGGGGCGGCTACCGGCGCCGCAGGTTGCGGCGGCGCCGGGGTCTGCTGCACCGGCTTGGGCGCGGGTTTCGGCTCGGGCTTGGGCACTGGCTTGGGCTTGGGTTTGGGCACCGGCTTGGGCGGTGGCGGCTTGACCGCCAGCTCGTCCTCCACCGGAGGCGGCGGCTCCACCACCGGCTGTACCGGCACAGGCGGAGGCGGCTCGACCACGGGCGGCGCCGGGTGCGAGAACTCGATGGTCATGGGCGGGATTTCCGGCGGCACGATGGGCAGCACCGGGGTCGGTTTCTGGCTCAGCCAGTAGATCACTGCACCGTGCAATACCAGAGCCGCGACGCCCAGGAGAATCGCCTCACGACGGCGCAATACCCCCTTGGGCGTGCGTTGCAGACGCAATTGGCCCAGCGGCGAGCGGTGAGGCCGGCCGAGGTCGACCAACTCGCCGCTCGGTGCCTGGCGCCACAGCACCTCGTGTGCACTGGCGGCGGTCTGGACATTGCCCATGGATTCACTCCCTACGATCTTTTGAATAACCCGGCAGCGGCGTTTGAACACCCCCCACGCAACGCTGCCGGGACTCAATGATCAGTGCCCCATGCTTATCTCTTAAAGTAATCTTTCAAGTTATACATAGACCGAAATCGAATATCTGATTTCACAGGAACGCCCCAGGCCCCGTGATTCAAGGGCTGCAGCCAAGAGGGACAAACAGCATGCCTTGCGGGCATTGAAAATATTCCCGCAGAGCATCGAAACCAGACGCCTGGCGAGGGAAGGAGCCCACTCGCCGGGCGGCAGCGACCACGCAGATCAGCCCTTGCGCCACCTGATAAACCGGCGGCACAAGGCCGCTGGATCACTGCGCCACCGGCATCAGGCGACGAGCGTCCAGCGACTGCCCGTTATCCAACCCGGGGCGGCTCGCCCAACGCGCTCTGCCCCTCAGCTCCCGGATGATCGCCATGGGCCGCCCTGTGCATAACGAACCTGGGCAAGCGACAGACAGTCATGGCCTGGCCACTGGCGGCTTGACGCTGGCCACGGCCCTCAACTGCTCTTGCAACGCCTTGCCGGCCCGACTCAAGCCATTGCCGGCATACAGCGCCAGGCGCACGCCCTGGATATCCGGCAGGCCGCTGGCGGCGTCGAGTATCCGGTGGCCCTTGCCCAGCACCCGCACCGGCAACAGGCTGATGCCCAGCCCCGCCGCCACCGCCGAGCAGACACTGGCCAGGCTGGCGCTGGAGTAGGCAATGCGCCACGGCCAGCCGCCGACCTCCAGGTGGTGAAGCATTTCCTGGCGATACAACCCGCCCACCGGAAACGCCACCAGCGGCAGCGGATCGCGGCCCAAGGCTGGCTGGCGCAGGCTATCGACCCAGCACAAAGGCTCGGGCCAGGACTCCAGGCAGTCGTCGCTGTGGCCCATCTGCTTGACCAGCAACAGATCGAACTCGCCACGGCGGAACTGGCGCAGCAACTCAGGTCCCAGACCGCTGGTGACCTCCAGGCGCACCGCCGGATAGTCCAGGCCAAAGCGCGAGAGCAAGGGCATCAGGCGCTCGGCGGCAAAGTCTTCCGGCACGCCCAGGCGCAGCACCTCTTCGCCGCGCTGGTTGACCAGCACATCACAGGCCTCTTCATGCAGCGCCAGGATGCGCCGGGCATAAGCCAGCAGGCGCTCGCCCTCCACCGTGGCCACCACCCGGCGCTGGTCGCGGTCGAGCAACTGGCAGCCCAGGCTCTCTTCCAGGCGCCGCACCTGCTGGCTCACCGTGGACTGGGTCAGGTGCAGGCGCTCGGCGGCGCGGGTGAAGTTCTGGCTGTCGGCCACCGCGACAAAACTGCGAAGCAACACGGGATCCAGCATCGCGATCTACCATCCTCAATGCCACTGATTGGCATGGTTATATTTAATTTCAGAATACCCAGGGCCATCACCATACTCGCCTTTCATTGGCAGGAACGGGAGGTTCTGATGCAACTCAAGCGCTTTCTGAAATGCGGCCTGATCGCCACCGGTCTGCTCACGGCGGGGCTGGTCATGGCCAGCGATGGCTCGTTGCTGGAGGCGGTGCGCCAGGGTCAGCTGCAACAGGTGCAACGGTTGCTTGAACAGGGCGCGGCACCTGACGCCCGGGGCCTGGACGGCAGCAGTCCGCTGCTGCTGGCGACCCGCGACAACCGCATCGACATCGCCCGGGCGCTGATCGAAGCCGGGGCCGACGTCAACCGCAAGAACCTGATCCAGGACAGCCCCTACCTGCTGGCCGGCGCCAGCGGCCACAACGAAATCCTCAAGCTGACCCTGGCCCACGGCGCCGACCTCAAGAGCACCAACCGCTACGGCGGCACCGCGCTGATCCCGGCCTGCGAACGCGGGCATGTGGAAACCGTGCGCCTGCTGATCGCAGCCGGCGTCGACCTGAACCACGTCAACCACCTGGGCTGGACCTGCCTGATGGAAGCCATAGTGCTGTCGGACGGCGGCCCGCCACACCAGCAGATCGTCGCCCAACTGATTGCCGCCGGCGCCGACCTGAACCTGCCGGACCGCGCCGGACTCAGCCCTTTGCAACAGGCCGAACGCCGTGGCCAGCGGGCCATCGCCAAGCTGCTGCGCGAGGCCGGCGCCACCTGAAGCCCCCCCCTTTTTAGGAACCTTGCATGCACGACGATCAACACTACCTGCAACGGGCCGTTGAACTGGCCCGGCACAATGTCCAGCAGGGCGGCCGCCCATTCGGCGCACTGCTGGTGCGCAACGGCCGGGTGCTGGCCGAGGCGGTGAATGAAATCCACCTCAGCCAGGACCCCACCGCCCACGCCGAAATGCTCGCCATCCGCGCCGCCAGCCGGCAACTGGGCCCGCGCCTGGACGACTGCGTGATCTACGCCAGCGGCCAGCCCTGCCCCATGTGCCTGGCCGCCATGTACCTGTGCGGCGTTTCCCGCGCGGTGTTCGCCGCCAGCAATGAACAGGCGCAGCCGTTCGGCCTGTCCACCGCGGCCATCTACCAAGAGCTGAGCCGGCCCCTGGAAGTACAGCGCCTGCCGCTGCTGCACCTGCCCCAGGCGGCCATGACCGCCCTCTACCAGGACTGGCAGGCGCGCCATGCAGCGAACTGAATCGGCCTTCAAGACCTTCGCCGGCTGGGCGCTGCTGGTGTGCCTGGGCCTGAACTTGCGACCGATCCTCAGCTCGGTCAGCCCGTTGCTCAACGAGATTCGCGGCGCCACCGGCATGAGCTTCCAGAGCAGCGCCTGGCTCACCAGCCTGCCGGTGATCTGCATGGGCCTGGTGGCCTTGCTCGGGGTACGCATCGAAGCCCGACTCGGCGAACGCCGCGGTGTGTCCCTGGGTTTGCTGCTGGTGTTGCTGGCCTGCCTGGTGCGGCTGTTCTTCGGCCAGGCCGCGGCCTTGCTCGCCACCGCCCTGCTCGGCGGCGCCGGCGTGGCCTTGATCCAGGCCCTGGTGCCGGCGCTGATCAAGCGCCAGTTTCAACAGCGGGTGGCGCTGGCCATGGGCGTCTACTCGGCCTCACTGATGGGCGGTGGCGGCATCGCCGCCCTGCTCAGCCCGCAGGTGGCCAGCCACTTCGCCAATTGGCAGGTGGGGCTTGGCGTCTGGGTGCTGCCGGCCATGGCCGCCCTGCTGCTGTGGCTGTGCCTGCCCTTGGGCGCCGACCGCCGCAACGGCGCCCAGCCCTCCGGGGCCGGGCTCTGGAACAACCGCCGCGCCTGGTTGCTGGCGTTGTATTTCGGCTTGGTGAACTGCGGCTACATGAGCATGGTGGCCTGGCTGCCGGCCTACTACCTGCAGCTGGGTTGGAGTGCTACCCAGAGCGGCTCGCTGCTGGCCTTCATGACGATTTTCCAAGTCACCGCCGCCCTGCTGATGCCGGCCCTGGCCCAGCGCAGCAGCGACCGCCGCCCACTGCTGGGCATCAGCCTCGCGGCCCAGGCCGTGGGGTTTCTCGGGCTGGTGCTGTGGCCCTTGCAGAGCCCGCACCTGTGGGTGGCGCTGATCGGCTTCGGCCTGGGAGCCTGCTTTGCCCTGAGCCTGATCCTGACCCTGGATCACCGCCGTGATCCCCGGGAAGCCGGGCAACTGGCGGCCTTTGTCCAGGGCGTGGGTTTTCTGCTCAACGCCGTCTCGCCGTGGCTGAGCGGCTGGCTGCGGCAAGTCACCGGTAGCTTTGCCAGCGCCTGGTGGGTGCTGATCATCGGCGTGCTGGCGATGCTGCTGTTGACGCGAATTTTCAGCCCAGCCAGTTATCAGGCCAGGGTCACTATCGGCACTGTCGCGCCAGCGACCTGAGCGCGACCGTCAATCGATACCGCCTGCGAGGGCTCGCAGGCGGACAAGCGTCAAGGTACGGATCAGACCTCGATCCGCCACTGCAATGCATCCAGCACATCGCAGCCGTCCTGCAGCAGCAGATGGGCGGCATTGGCCACATGGCTCAGGTCTTGATCGGCAACACCCTTGATGCTCAGGCAGTTGAGACTGTGCATCAGATCGCGAGTGGCCTTGATCCGCTGCACAGCGCAGCCATAGAGATCGGCCGGAGAGGCGGCAGGGTTGAGGTAGAGCACCGGGGTGGGGGTGAGATTGCTTTGTAGCGGGGTGAACTCGGACATGGGTACATCTCCATCGGTTTATGGAGCTGTCACCCGTTGCGGCTAAACAAGAGGGGTGGCAGCTGTACGCGGGTTAGCCGACCGAGTAAACCAATGGAAACCCGGCACACCCGAAGGTGTCCCGCGCACAGCCGCCATAACAAACGCCAAGCGATAAGCGCTGGGCATTATAGAGGCAGAAATGCGTCCATTCGTTTGTTTTCGACCGGCTAAGATCGGTCACCGATGCATCGGTGACAGGCCGGACTATAGGCAGGAGGTCCTGGCGGAACAATCGCCGAAGTATTGCCATTCCCTTCCATCGGCCCCGGCGCCACGTAGAATCCCTTCGCGACAATCAGCACGCACTCAATCAAGGACACGAAGCCCCCATGGACGCCGCAACGATCAGCCGCCTGGTACAGGGCATGGGCCTCACCTACGAAGAGCTGGTCGCCCAAGGCGAAAGCATCGAGCGCCCGACGGGCAAGCTCTACGACGAATTCGAATGGCTGACCGTGATCGTCGAACCCGGCCTGATGCTGGATTTCCGGGAAGACAGTCTGGCCCTGGAAAAGGTCCTGATCGAACTCATGCCCCTTGAACAGGGGCGCTCGTTCTACAGCGGCGAACTGCCCGCCCCGTTCTCACGCAGCATGACCCGCACCGACATTCGCGAACTGCTGGGCACACCCCTGCGCTCGGGGGAACGCAAGCCATCAGCCGATGGGCAACGCACGCTCAACGCCTGGGAGAGCTACCGCCTGGCGGAGCACCTGCATCCCGGTGCGCGGGTTGGATTCGTCTATAGCGTCGATGGGCGAATCAAGGTCCTGTCGTTCGACTTGCTGGAGCCAAAGCGCGACTGATTCGACCGCACCACGTAGCTCTTTAGGATTCGCGGCGATCCGCCAGGCGTCAGAGGACCGGCGCGAGATCGCCAAGCAAGGCCCTGCGGTCCTTTTCGCAGCCTCGCAGGCTCGGCAGCGGCTACAGGGTACGTTGCGGCCGGTAGGCCGCCGCAACGCACGGCCCGACAACACAGGCACTAGCCAAAGGTTTTCATAAACGGCTCGGCACAGTGCCGGATCGCCGCGACGACATGCGGTGCCCGTTCGCCCCATTCGGCCGATCGGCTCAACACCCGCTCCAGTGCGTCCAACTGCCCGCGAATGACCTCTTGCGGACGAGCCACATCACAGACCTTGGCGAACTCCAGCAACCCCTGCCGCGAAGCAAACAGGGACTTGTTGCCCAGCAGATCCAGGGCCAGCACGTCCTGCGGGATGTAGGCCGTGGTGTTGACGATGTCGTAGGCCGGCGCTAGCCGTGCATCGCGCTGGCCAGGATCGGAATACAACAACCCGAAGTTCTTCAGGTGGGCATCGCCATTCCCCACCATGCAGCTCAGGCTGACCATGGCAAACAACTGCGCCAGTGAACCCGGCACCTGCTCAGGCGGGCAGAACAGGCGAACGGCCTTGGCAATGGCCGAATAGCTCTTGCTGTATTTCTGCTCCGCACCCAGCCCCATCAACGCCGCCATGTCTTCAAACCCCAGGCAACCGAGTTGCTCGTCCCGGTCGAAGCGGCGCATGACAAACAGTTTGGCGTTATCGGAGAGGTAGAACTCGGGCACCGCCATCCCCGCCTCCCTGGCCACCGACATGCACAGGAACTCGTTGATCGCCAATCCCGGAAACTCGTCCCGGCCGCTCTTGATGATCAACTCTGAGGTGTTCGAGGTAAAACGCTGCGACGCGGCGTCATGCCGCTCCGGCACCATGACCTTGGGCTGCACGCCGGATATCCCGGCACGCAGGATGTAGCGGTCCACCAGGTCGGCAAAGATGTCCTCGGCGCCATCCCACGCGAGGATTTCCTGCAGTTTTTCCCCGGGAAACTGCTGTCGCTGCAACAGCCCATCGACTTCGGGCGAGCTCACCGCGACCCGCCCGATCGGCGCGCTGCTGCCGGACAGCGCCAGCAGCAACATCGGGTCGACCTTCACCACCTTGGCCAGGCGGTTGCGCAGTTGCTCCAGCACATAGCCTTCGGGCAGGTTCATCTGGAAGATCGGGTGCAACTCCCGATAACGGTATTCATCCAGCCGCACGGGCATCAGCAGACTGATTGCCGCCTGTGCCCGGGCATCATCGTGATAGCGAAACAGATAATCGCCAGCGCCACGGTGGATTTTCCCGCTGTCACCGGCCGGGGTGGCTACCTGCAGCACCGTGGCCATCAGTCGAACACTCCCTGGATCTCGTCCAATGTGGGCATCGCGGCAGGCACCAGGGTGAATTCACAGTCCAGGGCTCCCAGCACCCGCGCATAGGCCGCCATGCCCACCGACAAGTCGCCCCGCTCGATGGCGATGACCTTCTGCCGGGTCACGCCGGCCAAGGCGGCCAGGCTGGCTTGGGTCAGGCCACGATGCAGGCGGCGCTGGCGAACCTGCTCGCCAAGGCGC
Organism: Pseudomonas sp. St29; assembly: GCF_001547915.1. Classification (NCBI taxonomy): domain Bacteria; kingdom Pseudomonadati; phylum Pseudomonadota; class Gammaproteobacteria; order Pseudomonadales; family Pseudomonadaceae; genus Pseudomonas; species Pseudomonas sp. St29. Next base: position 259,385 of record NZ_AP014628.1, on the reverse strand, counting down.
GCGGTGATAAGAAGGTAGTCCATGTTCTTTATACGCAACAAAATTGATTGAATGTAACGTATACCTAACATGGTGAAAAATCAAAGGGACGCGGTTGGGGGCTCACACTCCGTGGCGGCGGATGAAAGGCTTCGATAGTGGATATGTACTCCCTGACTGTCGCAAGCACAGGTTTTACGGCCGCTGCGCGCCCGAGCGGGAGCAAGCTCCCTCGCCACAACATCATTCCAGGCGGCTAGACGAGAACAATCCTAGAGAAATAAATTATTGTAATTCGATAATTTTTTATCAATAATTCGCCACCCCCCAAGTTTTGCAAGGAATGACGCATGAACCCCCAAATGAATGGCTCAGCCCAATACCGCTTGCGACGGGTCGGCCTGCTGGCCGCGATCCTGGCCTGGGTCATGGGTGTCGTCGAGGTCGGTGGCAATGCCGGAATGTGGATCTACAACAAGGACCAGGTCCTGGGCGCCCTGCTCAGCGTCTTCGCCGACCACTCGCCCCGCCTGCTGGAAGCCGACTTCAAGCTGTCGTCGGCAAGCTTCACCCTGCTGGTGATTCTCGACTTCCTGCCCCTGCTGCTGTCGAGCTTCGCCCTGTACCTGACCGGGGTGTTCTTCCTGCGCCTGTCGCGCGGCGAAACCTGGAGCGATCGCAACATCCGCATCCTCTGGCGCGTGGGCATGTTGTGGATCGTCGCCCCGGCCACGTTCCCGATGATGGAAACCCTGCAAGGCCTGGCCCTGTCCCTCGACCTGCCGCCCGGCCAGCGCATCCTGCAGATCTCCGCGGGCTTCTCGTCCTACGCCGCTTACGAGGTGGTCAAAGGAATCTTGCTCTGCTCGTTTTCCATTATCATGCGCGACGCCAAAGTCCTCAGTGATGAGCACAGTCACTACATATAGAACAATGAGATGACCATTATCGTTCGGCTTGACGTTGTCATGGCTAAAAACAAGATTCGCTCCAAAGAGTTGGCCGCCATCCTGGGCATTACCGAGGCGAATCTGTCGTTGCTGAAAAATGGCAAGGTCAAGGGGATGAAAATCGAGACCCTGGACAAACTCTGCGCTGCACTCGACTGCCAACCCGGCGACCTGCTGGAGTATCAGGCCAGCGAGCCTGCGTAACCCCCCGCGTTTGTTCGAACCGAGTCTCGATCGTTAAAGCCTTATCCATTCCTCACGTTGCACATTGGCTTATTCATGACTCGCTACCTGCTCTGCCCGCTGTTTCTGTTCGTCCTGCTTTTGACCGGCTGCGCCAACAAACTCGAAGTGGCCATCGACGCCACCCCGGCCCAAGACTATTACTTCGACCCCAAGGCTCCAGTGCTGGTGACCGTCAACAGCGCCAAGGACGCCCAGGGCCTCAAGGCCAGTTACTACCTGCGCGACATGGTCGCCGCCCTGCACGGCATGGGTTTCACCCAGGTCTACACCGAGTCGTCGTTGCCGAAAAACCACCCGCCGTTTCGCATGAACATTGCCCTGGACGTGGGCAGTAAAAAGACCAGCTACCGCTACACCGCCACCGACTACGGCCAGGTGCCCAGCAGCACTAAAACCACGTGCATGCCCGGCAAGAACCAACAGACCGTGTGCACCAGCACCCCAACGATGTCCTACCGTGCCATCGGCTCCTCGGAGCGCACCGGCTACACCACCCTGTCGACCTTCAATATCAAGGCCAAGGACGAGCAGAGCCGGCGCACGGTGTTCCTGCTGCGGGCCTCGTCCTATAACGAGGACTGCCAGGACGCCAAGGTCGAGGATTTCCTGGTGCAGGAAAGCCTGGACAACCTGGACTTCCGTAACCGCGTGCAGCGCAAATACACGGTCACCCTGCCCGAAGGCCACAGCTGCAACTAAGCGCCTACCGCGCACCAAGCGACACGCTTACAATCGCCCCTCGCCGCCCGCCCGATCCCCCCTCGCGCGGGCGCAACCCCCTCAACGACAAGGCGCAGATCGAACATGCCCCTGGACTGGACTGCCTGGGAAATCGAACCCGGATCGGCGGTGAACGAACAGCTGATCGCCCAGGTGCAGCAACGCCTCGGCCTTGAGTTTCCGTCGCTGTACCTGGAGCTGGTGCAATACGCCGCGGCCGCCACCCCGGGGATCGGCACCTTCCCCTATGGCAACGACTACACCTGCATCAGCGAGTTCTTCGAGTTCGGCCTGAGCAACCAACCCTGGAGCCTGCTCTGGTATGCCAGTCCGGGCCGCGTGCCGGGGCTCGCCGCAGGCTGCCTGCCGATTGCCCGGGATGCCGGTGGCCTGCTGATCTGCCTGGACTTCAACAGCCCGGGCGTGGCGGTGGAAATCTTCGATCCCGACAGTGCCAGCCGCTACCCGGTGGCCGCCGACTTCAAGGCCTTTGTCGAACTGTGGCAGCCATGAGCGCACCGCAAAAATGGATAGTGGTGCCCACCAGCAAGGCCGCCATGCAGCGCCTGGATCTGGACCAGTGCCTGCCGGGCGACCTGGAGGAACTGGCGCTGTCCTCGGAACAGTGGGCGCTGCTGTCCCGCAGCGACCTGCTACCGAGCCTGAACCGCGCCCTGGGCACCCTGATCGACGACTACGAAGACGCCTCGATCCAGGGCCAGGCCGCCCTGGCCACGGCGCTGTCGATCCTCACCCGGACCGCGACGGCGGAGGATGAACTTATCCACAGGCTCATCGCCCTGAATCGCCTGGCCCTGGAACGGAACACCGGCCTGTTCTTCTACTTCTGAGGCCCAGCCCAGAGCGGCTCCCGCGCCTCATTGGTGGCGAGGGAGCTTGCTCCCGCTAGGGCGCCAGCCCGACCCAAGCCGGGCCACGGCACGGCCTCCAGCTCAGATCCCCGAGCCGGCACTGGCCTGCTTCAGCCCCGACTCCGGCACGCTCACCGCGGTTTCCGAACGCGGTGTGCCCTGGGGCACCCAGTCGTAGCTCACCGGCAAGGCGCGGTACACCCAGTTGCTGACGGCCTCGCTGCCCGGGGCCTTGCCCAGGTAGGGGCTGACGTATTCCCAGACGATCTCGCCGCCAGCCGTGACCTGGAAGAAGCGTCCGTTCATGCCCTCGTCGATCAGCGTGTTGCCGTTGGGCAAACGTCGCGCGCTGCTGATGAACGAGCTGTAGAAGGCCCAGCCCGGCTGCCGGGAACTGGCGGCGCTGTACTGCCAGACGATCTCGTTCCTGATTGGGTCGATCTCCAGCACCCGGGAACCGGCGATCAGCCCCAAAGGCACCGAGGGGTAGCCGGCCGTGCCCTGGTTGTCGAACACCAGCAGGTGCCCGGCGCCCGGTAAACCAGCGGGAATGATGTGGGCGTCATGCTGGCCGACGAACTGGTCCACCGGGCGCGGCACCTTGGCCGCGGTCTTGGGGTTGATCGGCGCCAGGTTCGGCCCCAGGCGCCAGACCACCTTGCCGCTGTGCTTGTCGAGGATGGCGATGAAGTTGGCGTTGCGTGAATCGATCAACAGGTTGTCCGGGGCGAAGCGTTTATCGCCGCCGTCGAACCACTGGTTGGGGCCGACCACGCTGAGGTTGTTGATGTGCAGGTAGTCCGGGTTGTCGCTGCCGTACACCAGCTTCAACTGCGCCGGGGTAAAGCCGAATTCCCTGAGGTGCTCGGAGGCCAGCCACTGCCATTTGACCTGGCCGTCGGGGCTGACCTCATAGATCGCATCGTCGATCACCTGGGGCACCTTGAACCCCGCCACCTTGTGCACCTTGTTGGCCAGCACCAGGGTGTTGCCGTTGCCCAGGCGGCGCTGGTCGTGGTGCTGCTGGGCGGCGCCGCCCGGGGCCTGGTCGCCCCATTGCCAGAGCACCTTGCCGTTCCAGTCCAGCTCGCCGACGCTCTGGTTGCCCAGGCCGTTGCCCGCCGAACCCAGGGGGCCGGGCTCCTTGTCCTTGAGCTGCAACAGCACCCGGCCGCGCTCGCCGTTCACCAGCTGCGGGTCGATGATCGCCGAGGGGAAACCGGCTTGCGGCCAGTGCTTCACCTCGTTGCCGTTCATGTCGATCAGGTGCGTCTGTTTGTCGGCGCCGCTGAAGATCACGTACTGGTTATAGGCCCTGGCCGGATCGTAGCGGGTCACTCCGGTGGGGTAGACGCTGGGGGCGGCCTGCACCGCCGAAGCCAGCAGGTTGGCGGCAATCAGCCAGGGCAAAACGCTTTTGACACGCAGCATGACGAGCACTCCTGTTCAGGTCGAAGGGCGCCGGCAGACCCGGCGCGAGATACGTGAAGCCGGGTTTCAGAAGTCGTAGCGTCCTGTCACGCCCAGGGTTCGCGGGGTGCCCAGCAGGCCTTCGTAACCGCCGTTGCCGGCAGTCCAGAGGGTGGTGTAGTAGGTCTTGTCGAAGGCGTTCTTCAGCCACAGCGAGACGTCCCACTGGCCCTGTTCGTAGTTGCCGCGCAGGCCGGTGGAGAGGTTGACCACGGCGTAGCTGGGGATCTGCCCGTATTCGGAATCTTCCACGGTGCCCACGGCCTTGGAGCGGAAGGCGTAGCTGGCGGTGACGTACTCTTCCAGGCCGTTGTCCAGGTTCCACTTGTATTCGCCGTTGGCGTTGCCGATCCATTTCGAGGCGCCCACCACCTGGTGGCCGCTGAGGTCGCAGGAGGCCGGTGCTCCCGGGCGCAGGCTGACTTCCGGCGGGCACGGCGCATCCTTGTAGGACAAGTAGCGCACGTCGTTGTAGGAACCGTTGAGGTTCAGGGTCAGGCCGCGGATCGGCACCAGGGTGCTTTCCACTTCCACCCCGCGCGAGCGCACCGACCCGGCGTTGGTCAGGTACTGCACGCGGTTGGCATTGTCGTAGGCGTTGGTCTGGTAGCCGTTGACCTGGGTCCAGAACAGGTTGGCGTTGAGTTGCAGGCGGCGGTCCCACAGGGTGCTCTTGAACCCCAGCTCGGCGTTGTTGGCGCGCTCGGTGCCGATCAGCAGCGAGTCGGCCCCGGCGGTCGGCGCCGAGCCCACCGCCAGGTTGACCCCGCCGGACTTCTCGCCGTGGGACAGGGTGGCGTAGCCCAGCAGGTCATCGGTGAAGCGGTAGCTGAGGTTGAGCAGGCCCGAAGGGCTGGTGCTGTACTGGTTGAGGTCGCCCGAATCATAGGCTCCGGCGCGACCGCGACGGGCGTTGGCGGCGGCACCGGCCACCGCGGCGCCACCCAGCGGCGCGTTGCGGCTGACCCAGGCGCTTTTTTCCTCGTAGGTGCCGCGCAGCCCGGCGGTGAAATCCAGGCGCTCGGTCAGGTGCCAGGTGCCCTGGGCGAACAGGGCGAAACTGTTGGTCTGGATATGCCCGTTGCCGATGCTGGTGACGTTGCTCAGGGCCCCGGCCGGCGTGCCGTTCCAGATGTCCGCCTTGGGCCCGTAATAGGCGAAGGATTTGTTGTCCAGGTCGGAGCCGAAGTAGTAGGCGCCCAGCACGTAGTCGAAGAAGCCGCCAGTGGGCGAGGCCAGGCGGAATTCCTGCGACCACTGTTTGTCTTCCACCGACACCCCGGCGTTGTAGCTGGCCGGCACGTTGAGGCCGTCGTCGTTGCGCGGGGTGAAGTTCCACCAGCGGTAGGAACTGACCGAGGTCAGGGTGAAATCGCTGGGCAGGGTCCAGTTGGCCTCAAGCGAAGTGCCGCCCTGGAACACCGTGACATGCTGGTCGTTGTCCAGGTTGACCTTGCGGTGCGAACCGTTGACCAGGGTCGCCCCGGCCGCCGCCGCGCGGGACTCGTAGACGTTGGTGCCGTTGATGGTCGGCCCGGTGCTGTACAGCACCCGGGTGCCGGCGCTGGAATCCTCTTCGTTGTAGTCGCCGATCCAGCGCAGGTTGAAGCTGTCGTTGGGCTTGTACAGCAGTTGCCCGCGAAAGCCCTGGCGCGATCCGCCATTGAGGTCATGGCCGTCGAATTCGTTCTTGATGTCGCCGTCGCTGCGGGTGCGGTAGGCGGAAAAACGCCCGGCCAGCTCATCGGTCAGCGGCCCGGAAATGGTGCCCTTGGTCTGGAAGTAGCCGTCCTCGCCGAGGGAGGTTTCGATGCTGCGTTCCGGGGTGAAGCTCGGCGCCCGGGTGCTGATGTTGATCACCCCGGCGGTGGTGTTCTTGCCGAACAGGGTGCCCTGAGGACCGCGCAGCACTTCCAGCTGCTCGATGTCCATCAGGTCGAACACCGCCATCCCCGGCCTTCCCAGGTAGACGTTGTCGATGTACAGCCCGACGCTGCCTTCCAGGCCATCGCTGGCCGGGTTGTTGCCCAGGCCGCGGATCGACACGCTGGACTGGCGCGCATGCATGTAGGCGACGTTGACGCTGGGCACCAGCTGCTGCAGATCCTGAATGCGGTACACCCGCTGGCTCTCCAGGGCCTGGCCGCCCACCACGCTCATGGGCGTGGGCACGTTCTGCGAGCTTTCCTCGCGGCGCCGGGCGGTCACGGTCACCGTCTGCAACTGGCCGTCATCGGCCTTGGCCTTGCTGGCGCTGCTCTTGGCCGGCGCGGCATCCGGCGCCGGGGCGTCTTCGGCCCAGGTCGGCGTCCAGCTCGCGCTGCCGGCCAGCAACAGCGCCAGGGGCAGGCGCTTGAGCCGCCGGGGCGAGAGGGGTGAAGCGAGGGACAACGGGCTCATGGGCGGCTCCTGGTCAGAAAATATACAGCCTCGTATATTCCTTAAAGTTATTTATTTATATTTTTACAAAGATTTACTGCATAAGAGATTGCCTTTATAAGGAGTCGACCTAATGCATAGCCAATGCATTTCCCCGATATTTTTTATGTGAAAAATGCATATCGACCTGCGCCAGCTCCGTCACTTCATCGCCCTCGCCGAACAGCGCAGCTTTGTCGCGGCCGCGGCGGCGGTGAACCTTTCGCAATCGGCCTTCAGCCGCAGCATCCAGGCCCTGGAACACAGCGTCGGCTGCCAGTTGGTGGATCGCGGGCGCAAGGACCTGGCCCCGACCAAGCAGGGCCAGTTGCTGCTGGAACATGCGCGCCGGCTGGTCAGCGGGGCCCAGCAGATGGCCAACGAGATCAGCCAGTTCAATGGCCTGGAGGCGGGAGAGTTGCGTTTCGGCTGCGGCCCGGCGCCGGCCTCGGGCTTGATCCCCCGGGCCATCGGCAGCTTTATCGGGCGCTACCCCAAGGCCCGGGTGCAGTTCCAGGTGGATGACTGGCAAAGCCTGAGCAAGCGCCTGCTCAGCGAAGAGTTCGAATTCTTCGTGGCCGACACCCGCCACTTCGAGGCCGACCCGGATTACCTGACCCAGCGCCTGCGCCCGCGCAAATGGCATTTCTGCTGCCGCGCCGGGCATCCGTTGGCTCAGCGCGACAGCGTCAGCGCCAGCGAACTGATGAGCTACCCGCTGGCGGTGACCATCCGCCCGCCGAACCTGCGCAAGGTGATAGTCGACCTCTGCGGCAAGCCCGACTTCACGCCCAATGTGGAATGCGAAAACAGCTACAGCCTGCTGGGGGTGGTCATGCGCTCGGACGCCATCGGCATCGTCGGCTCCTACAGCGACGCGTTGCACAACGCCAAGGGCGAACTGGTGTGCCTGAAGATCGACGGCCTGGCCGACGACCTGGAAGAGCTCTACACCCGCTACGGCATCGTCAGCCGCGCCGGCTACCGCCTCTCGCCCCTGGCGGCGGCGATGATCGAAGAGATCAAGGCCATCGACGAACAGGACGAAGCGCTGCCGTCCCTCGACAACCTCGCCGTCTGAGCCCCTGACTGGCGTCCTGCCCCGACACTCGCCCCCTGCACTTGCACCCGTAGCCGCTGCCGAGGCTGCGAACGAGGACGCAGTCCTCGCCCCGGCCATCCACGGCAAATCCCCGGCGGCCGCTGCGCGGCCGATCGCAGCCTGCGGCAGCGGCTACAAGGACCTGAGCGATGCACGCCCTGCATCGAAACTATTCGGCAAATGCGCTTGCCGGGAGGCCCCGCCGGAGGCGAAAAAACGCGCCTGTCTTCCCCTCGGTGAACCCCATGTCCAATACCCCTTCCCCCGTGCGCAACGTGCTCTACATCATGTGCGACCAGCTGCGCCGGGATTACCTCTCGTGCTACGGCCACCCGCACCTGCACACCCCGAACATCGATCGCCTGGCCGCTGCCGGGGTGCGCTTCAGCCGCGCCTACACCCAGGGCACCATCTGCGGCCCGTCGCGCATGTCGGCCTACACCGGGCGCTATGTCAGCAGCCATCAGGTGGCCTGGAACGCCGTGCCCCTGCCCCTGGAAGAGTTGACCCTGGGCGACTACCTGCGGCCCCACGGCATCCGCACCGCGCTGGTGGGCAAGACCCACGCCACGCCCAACCTCGACGCCTTGCAGCGCCTGGCCATCGACCCCGACAGCCCCCAGGCCGAGGCGCTCAACGAGGTCGGCTTCGAGCCCTACTTGCGCCACGACGGCATCTACCCCGACGACCCGATCTTCGACGACAAGCGCGATACCGCGCCCTACACCCATTACCTGCGCAACCTCGGCTACGACGGGCTCAACCCCTGGCACGACTGGGCCAACGCCGGGGCCGGCGAACAGGGGCAGATCCTCAGCGGCTGGAAAATGCGCAACGCGCACCTGCCGGCCCGGGTCGCCGAGGAACATTCGGAAACCGTCTACACCACCGACCGCGCCATCGACTTCATCAGCGAACAGGGCGAGCAACCCTGGTGCCTGCACCTGTCCTACATCAAGCCGCACTGGCCCTACATCGCGCCCGCGCCCTACCACGCCCTGTATGGCCCCGAGCAGGTCATCCCGGCGGTGCGCGCCGCGCCCGGGCAGCTCAGCGATCACCCGGTCTACGCTGCCTTCCGCCAGCATGAAGAGAGCCTGAATTTTTCCCGGGATGAAGTGCGCCTGAACGTGGTGCCCACTTACATGGGCCTGATCAAGCAGGTGGACGACCAGTTGGGCCGGCTGTTGGATGTCCTGCAGAGCAATGGCCGCTGGGACGACACCCTGATCGTCTTCACCAGCGACCACGGCGACTTCCTCGGCGACCACTACCTGGGGGAAAAGGAGTTCCTGCTGGAACCAGCGGTGGGCGTGCCACTGATCGTCCGTGACCCGCGGGCAGCGGCGGATATCACCCGTGGCACGGTGGATGAGCGCCTGGTGGAAACCATCGACGCCCTGCCAACCTTCCTCGACGCCCTGGGCCTGCCGGGGGCCGAACACCGCCTGGAAGGCCGCTCGCTGATCCCGCTGCTGCACGGCGCGACACCGGACTGGCGCCGCTACGCCATCAGCGAATACGACTACGCCTTCCAGGCCCCGGCCCGGGAGCGCCTGGGCCAGCCCATCGACCGTTGCCGCATGACCATGGTGCGCAGCGAACGCTGGAAGTACCTGGCCTATGACGGCTTCCGCCCGCAGCTGTTCGACCTGCACAACGATCCCCAGGAACTGCATGACCTGGGGGCCGACCCGGCCTACGCCGCGGTGCGTGAAGAACACCTGGGGTACTTGCTGGAATGGCTGCGCGGCCTGAAACGCCGCACCACCATCAGCCATGAAGAGATTGATCTGCGTGGCCAGCGTTTTCGCTACGGCGAACCGGAAAGCGAAAAGCTGGTGCAGATCGGCGTGTGGTAACCCCCGACAACCTTCCATCCCGTAGGAGCCGGCTTGCCGGCGAAGAGGCCCTTGAGCCTTGCAGCGCCCTCAGGGGCGCTTTCGCTGGCAAGCCAGCTCCTACAGTGGGCAGGTCCATCGCGTGAATTCTCGTAGGAGCCGGCTTGCCGGCGAAGAGGCCCTCAAGTATTGCAGCGCTCTCAGGGGACGCCTTCGCTGGCAAGCCAGCTCCTACAGTGGGCAGGTCCATCGCGTGAATTCTCGTAGGAGCCGGCTTGCCGGCGAAGAGGCCCTCAAGTATTGCAGCGCTCTCTGGGGCGCCTTCGCTGGCAAGCCAGCTCCTACAGTGGGCAGGTTCATCGCGTGAATTCTCGTAGGAGCCGGCTTGCCGGCGAAGAGGCCCTCAAGTATTGCAGCGCCCTCAGGGGCGCTTTCGCTGGCAAGCCAGCTCCTACAGCGGGCAGGTCCATCGCGTGAATTCTCGTAGGAGCCGGCTTGCCGGCGAAGAGGCCCTTGAGCCTTGCAGCGCTCTCTGGGGCGCCTTCGCTGGCAAGCCAGCTCCTACAGTGGGCAGGTGCATCGGGTAAATGCCCGTAGTGGCTTGAGGGGTGGGTCAGAGGCCTTTGATGGTCTGGCTGCGCTGGCCGTGGACGCCCACCGGGACGTCGCCCTTGAGGGTCACGCGGCGCACGATGCGGTCCTGGGTGCCGTAGTCGTCCACGGCGTAATGCTGGGTCGAGCGGTTGTCCCAGATCGCCACGTCACCGGCGCTCCAGCGCCAGCGCACGGTGTTTTCCAGGCGGGTCACGTGGCTTTGCAGCAGGTTGAACAAGTGCGCCGAATCGGCTTGGGAATAGCCCTTGATGCGCTTGACGAAGTGCCCCAGCACCAGGCTCTTTTCGCCGCTCTCGGGGTGCACGCGGACGATCGGGTGTTCCGTCTCGAATACGGTGGAGGTGAACACTTTACGGTAGCGCTCCAGCTTCTCCGCCGAGACGTCGGGCTTGGCCCCGGCGTAGTCGTATTCGTTGCTGTGCACCGCCCAGAGTTTGTCCGCCAGCTCTCGCAGTTCCGCCGGGAGTTCGTTGTAGGCGGTGGCGGTGTTGGCCCACACCGTGTCGCCGCCTGCGGCCGGGGCCACCACCGAGCGCAGGATCGAGGCTTTCGGGTAGGCGTCGACGAAGGTCACGTCGGTGTGCCAGGAGTTGGCCCGCTGGCCCTCGGCGCCGTCCAGCTCCAGCAGGTAACGGGTGCCGTCGCGCACCGGCACGGTGGGGTGGGCCACCGGCTCGCCCAACAGGTGGGAGAAGGCTTCCTGGCTCTGGTCGTCGAGGTGGGTCTGGCCACGGAAGAAGATCACCTTGTACTGCACCAGCGCCTGCTGGATGGCGTCCACGGTGGCGGCATCAAGGTCGCCGGACAGTTGCACGCCACGGATCTCGGCGCCGATGCGACCGGCCACCGGGTGGATCTCAAGGGCATCAACAGCGGGTTTAACGGCTAAGGCGGCATTGCTCATCAGGTACACCCTCATCGACTGCTTACGGTTGGAACCGCCGCGAAACAACGCTCTATCTATATTCAATTTAGATCTAATAGATAACTACATGCTTCGTTGACGGAATAAGAGCTTGCATTTAAAACCTCAGCCTCACTCGTCGCAAATGCCTTCGAGCTATTTTTCGGATGCCGGGAAAGCATATGGATCTTCGCCAATTGCGTTACTTCATCGCCCTCAATGAACACCGCAGTTTTGTCCGCGCCGCCGACGCCATGGGCATCACCCAGCCGGCTTTCAGCCGCAGTATCCAGGGCTTGGAACAGGAGTTCGGCTGCGTGCTGGTGGACCGAGGCAACAAGGACCTGCGCCCCACCCCGGAAGGCCAGGTGGTGCTGCAGCACGCCTTGAGCCTGGTGCAGGGCGCGGCCTTGCTCAGCAGCGAAGTGACCCAGATGACCAAACTCGACGCCGGTGAGGTGCGCTTCGGCTGCGGCCCGGCGCCGGCGGTGAAGCTGGTGCCCGACGCGGTGGCGCAGTTCAGCAGCGCCCACCCCAAGGTGCGCACCTGCTTTGCCGTGGATAACTGGGAGAAACTCAGCCGCAGCCTGAACCGCGAAGAGATCGAGTTCTTCATCGCCGACATCCGCCATTTCGAAGCCGATCCGAACTACCAGACCCAGGCGCTGACGCCCAAGCGCGGGGTGTTCTTCTGCCGCCCCGGGCACCCGCTGTTGGCCAAGGAAAGCCTGTCCACCAACGACATGTTCGACTACCCCCTGGCCACCACCCTGATTCCCCCGGGGATCCGCAAGCTTTTGGCCAACCTCAGCGGACGCATCGACTTTTCACCGACCATCGAGACTGAACACTTTCCAGCGCTGGTGAAGATCGTCCGCCAGTCCAATGCCATTGGCGTGGGCACCGCCGAGGCCTTCGCCGAAGACATCGAGCAGGGGTCACTGGTGCTGCTGCACTGGCGCAACCTGCCGCAGAACATCGACAGCCTGAATGCCCGCTGCGGCATCGTCAGCCGCAGCGGTTTTCGCCTGTCGCCAGCGGCGCGCAAGTTGATCGAAGTGCTGGTGGCGGTCGACCAGCAAAGCCACGGCATCGCCGTCTAACCCTGTAGCCGCTGCCGCAGGCTGCGAACGACGACGCAGTCGGCGCAAGAAGCACCCGGCTCCTCCAGATAAACCGCGTTGCCGGCCCCAGCGGCCCCTACGGTGCCGGGCGCAGCCTGCGGCAGCGGCTACAGGGAGGAGGTTACAGGCCGGCGGCGGCGAGTTGCGGGGCGACCCAAGCGTCCACCTTGAACGGCTTGCGGATCAAGCGTTCCTTGGCCGCCAGGTCCACCGAGTCCTGCAGTTTGCCGAGGAACACCGGGTCCAGGGTCGAGGGGAAGATTTCACTCAGGCGCTGGTCCTTGAGGTCTTCCTGCAAGATCACCGGCGGGTAGCTGGCCAGGCCCGACACCAGTTGGATGTAGGCGTCCTTGTTGCTGTCCTGGGTCAGCCACTCTACGGCCTGCTGCTGGGCCTTGAGCAGTTTTTCCACGGCCTCGGGGTGCTCGTCGACAAACTTGCCGGCGCCCACCAGCACGCTCTGCACGCTGCCGGCGCCGCCCAGGTCCTTGGTGCTCAGGGGCAGTTCGGCCAACCCCTTGCTGCGCAGGGCCGAGAGCCCGGTGCTGCCCCAGGAGGCGTCGATCTGCTTGGCCGCCAGGGCCGCCACCGCCGCGTTGAAGTCGAGGTTGACCACTTTCAGGTCCTTCTCGCTCAGGCCCCGGCTGGCCAGGGCCGCGTCGAACGACAGCTGGGTGGCGGTGCCCCGGAACACCGCCACGCGCTTGCCCTTGAGGTCTTCCAGGGTCTTGATCCCCGAGCCCGGCACCACCCCCAGGTAATGCTTGACCCCACGGGCCGAGGCGCTGAGCAAACGCGTATCCAGGCCGTTGGACTTGCCGATGATGGCCGCCAGGTCGCCGAGATAGGCCAGGTCCACCTGGCCGTTGGCGAAGGCTTCGTTGATCACCGGCCCGGCGCCCTTGAAGAAATTCCACTGGATCTGGATGCCCTGGTCGGCAAAGGCCTTTTCGAAGATCTGTTGCTGACGCAGCACGTCCACCACCCCGCCGCCACTGTGCTGGGTGCCGGCGCTGAGGTCGGGCACGGCGATGCGGATTTCCTTGAGTTCGGCGGCCTGGGCCAGCAGCGGCAGGCAACCCAGGAGCCCCGCCAGGGCCGGCGCGGCGAACAGGCTGATGACGCGTTTGAAGGGAAGGTTCATGGGTGCGGCTCCTGATGGCAAAGGCTGTGAGGAGCAGAAGGTAGGCACGGAATCGATCAACCTTTAAATACTATAAATTCACATTTTAATAACCATATTGAATAACCCAGCAGCCACGGGCGCCTCCGGGGACATGCATGAAATGCATGAAAAATATTCTTCAAATGCATTGGATGCGTGTCGGCCAACCAGCCTTAAATGGCTTCTCTTATCTCTTAATAGAATCGATAAGAATTTTAATAGACCACAAACGCATATCACGTAGGCGCCGGCTTGCCGGCGAACAGGCCCGCCAGCCCCGCATCGCCGGCAAGCGCCGATGCGCTGGCAAGCCTGCTCCTACAGCGTCGACCCATGCCATGCAGAACCCGACGACGGAGGTCATCCATGGCCCGTGTTTCCCTGCTCAGCCTGCCCCTGGCGGCACCGTCCACCGGACGCCCGGGCTGGCCCGCAATCCATCAGCGCCTGCTGCCCTGGCTGCTGCCCCTGAGCCTGTTCGTCCTGTGGTGGCTGGCCAGCCGCAACCTGTGGATGAGCGAACAGATCCTGCCGGCCCCGGCGCTGGTCTGGAGCAGCGCCCTGGAGCTGGGCCGCGGCGAGCTGTGGAGCCATCTGGCGATCAGCCTGCAACGGCTGTTCTGGGGCTTGCTGGCGGGCATCGCCGCCGGCGCCCTGCTGGGGGGCGCCCTGGGTTTCAGTCGGCGCCTGGAGCGTCTGGTGTACCCCTCCTTCGGCGCCCTGGCGCAAATTCCGACCCTGGCCTGGATTCCCTTGTTCATGGTGTTTTTCGGCATCGGCGAAGTGCTCAAGCTGGTGGTGCTGGTCAAGGCCGTGGTGGTACCGGTGACCCTGCACACCCTGGTGGGCGTGCGCGACGCCCAGCCCCGGCTACGGGAAGCCGCCGCGGTGCTGCGCCTGCCTCCGGCCCTGTTGGTGCGCCGCCTGGTGCTGCCCGCCGCGCTGCCGGCCTTCATGGCCGGGGTGCGCCTGGCCCTGGCCACCGGCTGGACCTCGCTGCTGGCGGTGGAACTGCTGGCCTCCAGCGAAGGCATCGGCTACCTGATGGTCTGGGCGCGCCAGCTGTTCATGCTGGACATCGTCTTCGTCTGCATCCTGGTGATCGGCGTGCTGGGGGTGTGCATGGACCGCGGCATCGGCTGGCTGGATCGCACCCTGGTGCACTGGCCGCACCCGGCCACCGCCGCCCTGCGCCGCGGTCCGCGCTATCAGGGCTGGCAGCGCCTGCAACCCTGGCTGCTGCCCCTGGCCTTGCTGGGCCTGTGGCAGTTGGCGAGCGCAAGGCAATGGGTGGACGCCAATATTCTGGTGAGCCCGCTGGTGGTGCTGGGCACCACCGTCGACGGCCTGCGGGACGGCAGCTTGCTCGGGGGCATGGGGCTGAGCCTGGGGCGCGCCCTGGGCGGCCTGGCCCTGGGCGGCGGGCTGGGCCTGGTCCTGGGCTTGCTTCTGGGGCTGTCGCGCCTCGCTGAACGGCTGCTGGGACCGACCCTGGCCGCCATCCGCCAGATCGCCATTTTCGCCTGGGTGCCGCTGCTCACCGCCTGGTTCGGCCTGGGGGAACTGGCCAAATGGGTGTTCGTCGCCCTGGCCGCGTTCTTCCCGTTGTTCATCGCCACCCAGCGCAGCGTCGCCCAGCTCTCGCCGCAACTGGCGGAAGCCGCCCAGGTGCTGCGCCTGAACCTCTGGCAACGGCTGCGCCGACTGGTGCTGCCCGGGGCGGCGCCGGGCATCTTCGCCGGCCTGCGCATCAGCCTGATCTACGCCTGGATGGGCACCATCGGCGCGGAATACTTCATGCCGTCCAACGGCGGCATCGGCAGTCAGATGATCAGCGCCCAGCAGCTGCTGCGCATGGACCTGATCATGGCCGGCATGCTCCTGGTGGGCCTGACCGGGGCCCTGCTCAATCGCCTGGGCCAACAACTCGAAACCCGCGCCACCCGCTGGAGACACGCATGAACGCACCCCTGGTCAGTTTCAATCACGTGGGCAAGACCTTCGCCGTCGCCGGTGGCGAGGTGGAGGCGATCCGCGAATTCAACCTGGACATCGCCGAGGGCGAGTTCGTCGCCATCGTCGGTTCCAGCGGCTGCGGCAAGTCCACCCTGCTGCGCTTGCTGATCGGCCTGGACACCGAGTTTCGCGGCGAGATCCGGGTCGACGGCCAGCGGGTCAGCGGCATCGGCAGCGAACGCGGCATCGTGTTTCAGGAGCACCGCCTGTTTCCCTGGCTGACGGTGGCCGAGAACATCGGCCTGGGCCTGGTCAACGAACCCTTGAGCGCCGCCGAGCGCCAGCGGCGGATCGACGACTTCATCGAGCTGGTGGGGCTCAAGGACTTTACCCGGGCCTATCCCCACCAACTGTCCGGCGGCATGGCGCAGCGGGTGGCCATCGCTCGCGGGCTGGTGGCCAGCCCGCGCATCCTGCTGCTGGACGAGCCCTTCGGCGCCCTCGACGCCCTGACCCGCCAGCAGATGCAGGACGAGCTGCTGGCGATCCGCGAGCGGGCAAAAATCACCACGGTACTGGTGACCCACGATGTCGAGGAAGCGATCTTCCTCGCCGACCGGGTGGTGGTGATGGAGCCGCGTCCGGGCCGCATCAAGCGCGTGGTCGAGGTGGCCCTGCCACACCCGCGCCAGCGCAGCGCTTTCGACTTCCACCAACTGCGCGAAGAACTGCTCCACGAACTGACCAGCGATGATCACTACCAGGCGCCGCAGCCGGTGCAGATCCGCGACCTGCCCTTGACCTTCATTGCTTGCTGAACAGGAGTGCCGCGATGCCGCAACGCCCCAACTTTCTGGTGATCCTGGCCGACGACCTGGGCTTCTCCGACCTCGGCGCCTTCGGTGGCGAGATCGCCACGCCGAACCTCGACGCCCTGGCCTTCAACGGCCTGCGCCTGACCGATTTCCACACCGCGCCGACCTGCTCGCCGACCCGCTCCATGCTGCTCACCGGCACCGACCACCACATTGCCGGGATCGGCACCATGGCCGAGGCCCTGACCCCCGATCTGATCGGCAAGCCGGGCTACGAGGGTTACCTCAACGACCGCGTGGTGGCCCTGCCGGAGCTGCTGCGCGAAGCCGGCTACCAGACCCTGATGAGCGGCAAGTGGCACCTGGGGCTGACCGCCGAGCGCGCGCCCCATGCCCGGGGCTTCGAGCGTTCGTTCTCGCTGCTGCCGGGGGCGGCCAACCACTACGCCTTCGAACCGACCTACGACGAACGCACCCCCGGGCTGCTCAAATCCACCCCGGCGCTGTACATCGAGGACGACCGCTTCATCGATGAGCTGCCGGCGGATTTCTATTCCTCCGATGCCTTCGGCGACAAGCTTTTGCAGTACCTGAAGGAGCGCGACCAGAGCCGGCCGTTCTTCGCCTACCTGCCGTTCTCGGCGCCCCACTGGCCGCTGCAGGCCCCCGAGGAAATCGTCGCCAAGTACCGCGGCCGCTATGACGCCGGCCCCGAGGTGCTGCGCCGCGAGCGCCTGGAAAAACTCAAGGCCCTGGGCCTGATCGATGCCGCGATAGAGCCCCATCCGCTGATCAACCTGAATGCCGAGTGGGATGCCCTGAGCGATGAACAGCGGCAGGTTTCGGCGCGGGCCATGGAGGTGTATGCGGCGATGGTCGAGCGCATGGACTGGAACATCGGCCGGGTGGTGGATTACCTGCGCCAGCAGGGCCAGCTGGACAACACCCTGATCCTGTTCATGTCCGACAACGGCGCCGAGGGCGCGCTGCTGGAGGCCTTTCCCAAGTTCGGGCCGGAGCTTTTGACCTACCTCAACCAGCACTACGACAACCGCCTGGAGAACATCGGCCGGGCCAACTCCTACGTCTGGTACGGCCCGGCCTGGGCCCAGGCGGCCACGGCGCCGTCGCGGCTGTTCAAGGCCTTCACCACCCAGGGCGGGATTCGCGTGCCGGCGCTGCTGCATTACCCGCAACTGCCGCTCAAGGGGCAGATCAGCCACGGCTTCGGCACGGTGATGGACATCACCCCGACCCTGCTCGACCTGGCCGGCGTGCGCCACCCCGGCAAGCGCTGGCGCGGGCGCGACGTGGCGCCGCTGCGGGGCAAGTCCTGGCTGGGCTTTCTCTCCGGCGAAACCGCCCAGGTGCATGACCAGCACACGGTGACCGGCTGGGAGCTGTTCGGCCGCCGGGCGATCCGCCAGGGCCAGTGGAAAGCGGTGTACATCCCCGGCCCCGTGGGCCCGGCGACCTGGCAGCTGTACGACCTGAGCCAGGACCCGGGGGAAATTCACGACCTGGCCCAGAGCCAACCGGAAAAACTGCGCACCCTGCTGGAGGAATGGCAGCGCTACGTGGATGAAACCGGGGTGATCCTCAGCGAATCGCCGTTCCAGCCGGATTGAGCTTGCCGGAGCTGGCTATCAACCGGACCGTGCAAGAGCGGGGCTGTGTAGGAGCTGGCTCGCCAGCGAAAGCGTCCTCCAGAACAACACCAGTCTCCAGGGCCCTTTCGCCGGCAAGCCGGCTCCTACGCGGTGCGTTTGGGTTGTCGGCAAGTCCGGCATGACAGTGGGGATAAGGTGGCAAGACCGCCGCCTCGCTGCTCAACGGGCGGCGTGCCACAGAACCCGGTATCGATCCTCGGTGAATACACCGGGCTGCGCCATGGCGCTGGCCTCAGCCTCGGGTGATGCGGCAGGCCGGGGTTGTTGGCAGTTCCTTGACCACGACGTAATGCCCCGCCCGGTTTTTCTCGACCCGCAACGGCGAAGCGGCCAGGTAGCTACCGTGCAGGTTCTGGTCGACAAAACAGATGGTCATGCCCTGCTTCCCCTGCTCCATCACCCTGACGCTGTAGACCCAGCTTTGTTCTTCGTCCGTCGCGTTGTAGGTGCCCTCGGCGCCTGCGGCCTTCTCGTAGATCCGATAGGGCGTCTGGCCCAGCGTGGTGCCGTCCGGGTAGTGCCGCGGCCTTAAGGAATTGCGAAAACCGTTCACTTCCAGATGCTTCAAGATACTCAGCGCCAGCGCCTCGTCGCGGCCCTGCGCCACCGAGTCGGCCAGCGACAGACCGCCCACACTCATCAAGGCAACGGCGATCAATCGCCTTAGCGCACTGTTCATACTGTCTCCCTGTCGTTGCCCCTTCGCGGATTCCGGGCGTTTCCCGGCGCCGCGTGACCTTGGCTTAACGTCATCGGTCCTTGGATATTTAGCCAGAAAGACAGTCCGCCCCCTCAAGCCCGGGCGTTACGCGCAGGTTGCGTCGCCACCTGCTCCACGGGATGAAAGCGGTTGGCCCGGGCAAAGGTGCCGAAATCGTTGAAGCGCACGCCCATCTCGGCCATCACTTTATGCGCCACCGGCGCCGTCAGCTGGCGGATGTAGAAGGGTTCCTTGACCACGAAATGGTGGATGCCGTGGGTGCTGCCGAAGTTGCAGCAGAAGGCCTGCAGCGGCCACATCCACCAGGGGTTGAGCACCTGGGTCTGCTGGATCACGTTGCCCGGTTCAATATCGCCGTAGTAGTGCATGTTGGAGCTGACGAAGTGCAGGCAGAAGGTGCGCAGCACGTTGGGGCCGATGATCACCACCACGGCGATATCGATGCCGTGCATCAGCGCCAGGGTGTCCGGTGACCACTGGATCGGGCTGCCGAGCCACGCGGCGATGCCATTGGCCCCATGAAAACCGAGGAACAGGTACCAGGCGCCCCAGTGCAGCAAGGCCAGGGGCGCGTAGACGGCCAGGGTGCGGCCGAGGATGCGCAGCTTGCGCCTGGCCCCCGGTGCCCGCAGCAGGCGGATGAAGGCCGCCATCATGTTGTCCCCGACCATCAGCAGGCGGGCGATGCCCCAGGGTTCGCCGTTGGTGATGGCGCGCTCTTCGATATCGCTCTCGCTGCCGGACACCTTGTGGTGATTGAGGTGCAGATGACGCCGCACCCAGGGGTTGATGGTGCTCGGCCGCGCCAACCAGACCAGCGCCAGCATCAGGTTGTGGGGCAGGCGTTGCTTGCGAAAGTACATGCTGTGGATCAGGTCGTGTTCCAGCTCGTGGGTCAGGGAGGCGAAGAACGCGTTGAGCAGCAGGCACGCCCACCAGGCCAGGTAGCCACCGACATAGAGCGCCGCTGACCCCAGCATCCCGGACAGGGCGACTAGCAAAATCCCCGCGCCCAGGGCGTCCTGGTGCCGCAGCAAGGGGAAGCGCCGGCGCAGTTCATCGCCCCGGGCCAGGACCACCTGGCGAATGTGCGCCGCTCGCTGTTGTGCGTTCATCCGCTCGGGGCTTGCAGAAATACCCTGCATGATTCCATCCTCTGGTCAGTGATGTGTGCATCCTGCCCCGAGCCCCGGCTCCGGGCGCTAGCCGTAAACGCCAACCTGTTGACCGGACGCGCCAATCGCATGACCGAAGCCACCTCCCTCGCCAGCTGGACCCGCGCCTTGCGCAAGCAACTGGACGCCCTCGACCTCGACAGCGACGCGCTGTGCCGCGAGGCCGGCCTCGACCCGCAATGGATGGACGACCCCAACGCCCGCTACCCGCTGTCGGCCACCACCCGCCTGTGGCATCTGGCGGTGCAGGCCAGCGGCGATCCGGCCATTGGCCTGCGGGTGTCGCGCTTTGTCAGCCCCACCACCTTCCATGCCCTGGGCTACGCCCTGGTGGCCAGCGGCAGCCTGCGGGAAGTGTTCGAGCGCATCGTGCGTTATCACCAGGTGGTCAGCGACGCCCTGGAACTGGCCCTGACCCGCGAGCCGGACCGCTACCGCTTCTTCCTCAAGGTGCCCGAAGGCGCGCCGCGGCCGGCCATCGAGGCGATCGACGCCTTTGCCGCGATCTACGTGCGCACCTGCCGCAACCGCCTGGGCCGCGACTACGCGCCGCTGGCCGTGCATTTGCGGCGCCCGGCCCCGGCGGACCCGAGCCAGTGGCACAAGGTGTTCCGCTGCCCGGTGCACTTTGCCGCGGCCGACGATTGCCTGGAATTCGGCCTGCACGATTTCGACAGCCACCTGGACGACGCCAACCCGGAACTGGCCGAACACAACGAAGCGGTGCTCAAGCGCACCCTGCTGCAACTGCGGCCCCTGACCTGGGAGCGCAAGGTGCGCGGGGTGATCGAAGCCCAATTGCCGGAAGGCGAGCCCTCCGCGGAACGGGTGGCCCAGGCCCTGCACCTGAGTCTGCGCAGCCTGCAACGGCACCTGGCGGATGAAGGCACGCGCTTCGACACCCTGCTCAACGAATGCCGGGAGAACCTCGCCCTGCTGCACCTGCGGGACCTGGAATGTTCCCTGAGCGAGATCAGCTACCTGCTGGGTTTTGCCGATGCCAGCAGCTTCAGCCGGGCCTTCAAGCGCTGGACCGGGATGACCCCGGGGCAGTTTCGCGACGGTTTGCGCTGAGCCCCAGCAGCCTTGTAGCCGCTGCTGAGCCTGCGAAGCTGCGAACGAGCGCAACGCGGGCGCAAATACTGCAGACCGCTGAAGGCCTGGCGGCCTTGTCGCAGCCTCGCAGGCTCGGCAGCGGCTACAGGAGGGGAAAGCCCAGTTCGAATACCGTGCCTGGGTCATCGCTCGCCACCTGCACCTGACCGCCATGCAGCAGCATGATCGAGCGCACGATGGCCAGCCCCAGGCCGCCGGAGTCCCCCGGTTCGGCGCGAGAGGGGTCGACCCGGTAGAAGCGGTCGAACAATCGGGGCAGGTGTTCAGGGGCAATCGCCGGACCCTGGTTGTGCACCTGCAGCCAGCACCAGCCCGCTTCGTCACGGCGCCGCAGGCGGATCAGCGAACCCGCGTCGGCGTGGCGCACGGCGTTGGCCAGGAGGTTGCCCAGGGCCCGTTGCAGCAGTTGCTGGTCGGCCTGCAGCTCACCGAAAAAGCCGTTTTCCAGACGGATCTGCCGGTCATCGGCCAGGGCCTCGAAGTAGTCGCACAACTGCGCGCCGACGCCCGAGAGTGACAGCAGCTGGCGGTCCAGCGCCGCATCGGCCTGTTCGGCCCGGGCCAGGAACAGCAGGTTCTCGGCCATGCGTCCCAGGCGCTCGAACTCCTCCATGTTGGAGGCCAGCACTTCCTGGTACTCCGCGGCGCTGCGCGGCTGGTTCAGGGCCAGGCCGTTGCTGCCCAGGAGGTTGTGCAACGGCGTGCGGATTTCATGGGCCAGGTCGGCGGAGAACTGCGACAAGCGCTGAAAGCTCTCTTCCAGGCGCGCCAGCATGGCGTTCAAGGCTTGCACCGGCTCGTGGAATTCGGCGGGAATGCCGGTGGTCTGCAGGCGCCGGTCGAGGCTGCGCAGATCGATCTCGCGCACCGACTCGCTGAGCTGGCGCAGGGGCTGCAAGCCCCGGCGCAACAGCAGCAGGCCCAGGGCGAAGGCCAGCAAGGCCCCCAGGCCTACCGCCAGGTACAGGCGCAGGCGATAGCTGGCGAGCATCTGCTCGCGCTCGCTGAGGATCTTTCCGGCAATCACCGTCAGGGCCTCGCCCTTGGGGCCGCTGGCCTGCCCCGCCAGCAGCGCCACCGGGACGTGGTCGCTGCCCGGCCAGAGCCGGATGTCGCCGCGTTGCGGGCGCCGCTCCTGGGCGATCGGCAGCAGCTCGGGCAAGCGCTGTTGCCGGGGGTTGATGCCGATCACCGTCGAGCCATCGGCCCGCAGCACCAAAAGCAGGCTGTCCTGGTTGCCCAGCATGTTCTGGTACAGCCGGGGCCGGGCTTGCAGGGCGTCCAGGCTGTCGCTGTCCTGGAGCAGGGCCCGCACCTGCTCCAGGCGCCCGAGCAGGGCGAGGTCGTCGCGGTAGGCGATTTCCCCGGCCAGGGAGCGGTAGAGAAACACCCCGATCACGCTGAGCACCAGGGCACAGACCGCGGCAAAGGCCAGGGCCAGCCGCCAGGCGATGGAACTAGAGCGTTTCATCCGGGGCTTCCAGCTGGTAGCCGACGCCACGCACGGTGTGGATCAGCTTGGGCATGTAGGGATCGTCGACCTTGGCCCGCAACCGGCGCACCGCCACTTCCACCATGTTGGTGTCGCTGTCGAAATTCAGGTTCCACACCTGGGAAGCGATCAGGGTCCGCGACAGCACTTCGCCCTGGCGGCTGGCCAACAGGTGCAGCAGGGCGAACTCCTTGTTGGTCAGGGCGATGCGCTGGCCACCGCGGCTGACCCGACGGCGCAGCACGTCGATCTCAAGGTCGGCGATGCTGAAGGACTCGGCCTCGCGCAGTGGCCCACGGCGCAGCAGGGTGCGCACCCGGGCCAGCAGTTCGGCGAAGGCGAAGGGCTTGAGCAGGTAGTCGTCGGCGCCCAGTTCCAGGCCGCGCACCCGGTCTTCGATGGCGTCCTTGGCGGTGAGGAACAGCACCGGGGTGGCGCCGCGCTGGCGGATCAGTTGCAGCAACTGCCAACCATTGAGGCCCGGGAGCATCACGTCGAGGATGATCAGGTCGTATTCCTGCTGCTCGATGAAATAGCGCCCGTCCAGGCCGTTCAGGGCCACGTCCACGGCGAATCCGGACTCTCCCAGGCCCTTGGCAAGGAAATTCGCGGTCTTGGCTTCGTCTTCAACTACCAGCAAACGCATGGCGCACCTCGGAAATGATCGGCACAGGCTAGGCGCCCGGCGCGCGCTTGCCCATTACAAACTTGTAATCCAACTGACGAGGTTCTGACGAGGACCGCTGGCTAAGGTGGCGGCCTGTCTTTGCGGAGCCTTCCCCATGATGTGCAAACCCCTTCTTCTAAGTCTTGGCCTGGGCCTTGCCGGCAGCGCCCTGGCGGCCCCGGACCTGCCCCGTCACGCCGAGCTGGACCTGGCCACCGCCCGTCAGTTGGCAGACGCCAGCCTGGCCCAGTGCACGGCCGTGGTGTCGGTGCTGGACCGTGGCGGCAACCTGCTGGTGACCTTGCGCAGTGATGGCGTCGGCCCGCACAACACCGTCGCCAGCCAGCGCAAGGCCTATACCGCGCTGTCCACCAAGACCCCGAGCCGGCTGTTCGCCGAACGGGCGCGCAACAACCCCGAGGCGGCCAATCTCAACACCTTGCCGGAGCTGCTGTTGCTCGGCGGCGGCATTCCATTGTTTGCCGATAACCAGCTGGTGGGCGCGATGGGCATTGCCGGTGCGGGCGGCGCGGCGCAGGACGAGGCGTGCGCGTTACAGGCGGCACAGCGGGTGGGGTTGGCGACCGAGGCCGGACGTCAGTGAACGGGAGAGCCGCGCCCGCGTTGCGCTAATGCGCAGCCTCGCGGGCTCGGCAGCGGCTACAGAGTCTGTTGTTTGTTCAATCGAGAAAGGAGTGAGACATGAACGTTTTGCGTAATGGCCTGGCCGCTATAGGCTTCTGCGGCCTGTCGAGCCTGGCCCTGGCGGCGGGCAATCCCTTGAGCGTGCACGTGCTGAACCTGGAAAACGGTTTGCCCTCGCCGGGGGTCAAGGTGACCCTGGAGCAGCATGTGGGCCAGGACTGGAAAGCCTTGTCCAGCGGCGTGACCAACGAGCAGGGGCGGATCAGCGAGCTGTTTCCCGCGGGCCAGGCGCTGACGGCGGGTGAATACCGGGTAGTGTTCAAGACCGGCGAATACTTCAAGCAGGCCAAGCGCGACACCTTCTTCCCCGAGATCCCGGTGATCTTCGAGGTCAAGCAGACCGAGCAGCATTACCACATTCCGTTGCTGCTCAGCCCTTATGGATTCTCGACCTATCGTGGTTCGTAGAAGCGGACTGCTGGCGAGGGCGGTCTTGAGGGCCCCTTCGCTGGCAAGCCAGCTCCTACGGTCGGCAGAGAAATCGCGCGGGACTTTGTAGGAGCCGGCTTGCCGGCGAAAGCGGTCTTGCGGGCCCCTTCGCTGGCAAGCCAGCTCCTACGGTCGGCAGAGAAATCGCGCGGGACTTTGTAGGAGCCGGCTTGCCGGCGAAAGCGGTCTTGAGGGCCTCTTCGCTGGCAAGCCAGCTCCTACGGTCGACAGAGAAATCGCGCGGGATTTTGTAGGCGCCGGCTTGCCGGCGAAAGCGGTCTTGCGGGCCTCTTCGCTGGCAAGCCAGCTCCTACGGTCGGCAGAGAAATCGCGTGGGACTTTGTAGGAGCCGGCTTGCCGGCGAAAGCGGTCTTGCGGACCCCTACGCGGGGCCGGCGAGGGCGTGCAGGCGGTCGGTGTCGAGGATTTCGATCTCGCCGTAGCTCAGGCGCAGGATGCCCTGGTGCTGCAGATCCTTGAGGATCTGGTTGGTGGTCTGGCGCGAGAGCGAGAGCATCAGTGCCAGTTGCTCCTGGGGCAGTTGCAGCAGGTTGCGGCGCTGGGTCACTTCGCCGTAGCCGGCAGCGATCGCCAGCAGGCGGCTGGCCACACGGGCCGGCGCCGGCATCAGGCTCAGCTGCTCCAGGTTGATAAAGGCCAGGCGCAGTTTGTGGCTCATCAACAGGGCAAACTGACGCCAGTACTGCGGCTGTTGCTCCAGCAGTTGCAACAAGCTCGACTGCGGCACCTGGAGCAAGGTGCAGGCACCCTCAGCGTAGGCATCGTGGGTGCGCGGCTGACCGTCGAACAGGCAGATCTCGCCGAACCAGTGGGGCGCCTGCATCAGGCTGAGCAAGGCTTCCTTGCCCTGTTCGCTGACCGCGCCCACCCGCACCGTTCCTTCCAGCACCGCATACAAACCGCAGGGTGGATCACCCCGCAGGAACAGGCATTGCCCCGGCGCCAATCGGCGCAGGCGGGCACCGGCGAGCAAACTATTCTGTAAGGAATCCGGCAGGTGGCTGAACCACTGGCCGGTCATCAGGCATTCACGCCACTGCTGCATGTCCATGAACAGGTCTTTTCCTCAAGGCATCGGCGTGATTGTCGCCTAGCTGACAGTGCCGTGATCGGCGGCCGGGCATGATCGGGCCACCCTAACGGAGGAACAACAATGAAAAGCCTCGTTGATCATCTCAGTCAATACGCCGCCTACCACCGCGACCCGCGCAACATCGCCAGCCACTTTATCGGCATTCCCATGATCGTACTGGCGGTGGCGGTGCTGCTGTCCCGTCCCACCTGGCCACTGGCGGGGATGGTGGTGTCGCCGGCCGTGCTGCTGGCCCTGGCCTCGGCCGTGTTCTACCTGCGCCTGGAGTTGCGCCTGGGCGTGTTGATGAGTGTGCTGATGGGTCTGTCGGTCTGGGCCGGGCAGGCGCTGGCAGCGCAAAGCACCGGGCTCTGGTTGAGCTGCGGCCTGGGATTGTTCGTGAGCGGTTGGGTGATCCAGTTCATCGGCCATTACTACGAGGGCCGCAAGCCGGCCTTTGTCGATGATCTGTCGGGCTTGATCGTCGGTCCGCTGTTCGTAGTGGCCGAACTGGCGTTCCTGCTGGGGCTGCGCCATGACTTGAAACAGGCCATCGAGCAGCGCTCCGGGCCGGTGGCCCTGCGTCAGAAGAAAGCCATGGTTTGAAGCACCCGGCGGCAGGCCGCCCAGGGGCCCCGCGCGCGAACGAAAAAGCCCCCGGACCGGGCAAAGGTCCGAGGGCTGTCCGGTTCGGCAGGCGTGCGCTTGCACCGCCCTAGAGACCGCTGTGCTTCTGCCAGACCTTGGGCTTGAAGAACAGGGTCTCGCCACGGGCCAGGCCGATCAGGCTGTCGTGGTCTTTCACCACTTCGGCTTCGATCAGCTCGCTCTGGCCTTCCACCTTGAGGGTCACCCGGGTGGTGGCGCCCAGGGGACGGATGTCGCGCACTTCGGCGGCGTGGTGGTCTTCCAGTTCCGAACGCGACAGCGACACTTCGTGGGGACGGAACAGCACGTGCTGGTCCTCGCCCAGATGCAGGCGGTTGGAGTCGCCGAGGAAGTGGTAGACGAAGTCGCTGGCCGGGTTCTCATAGACCTCGCCCGGGGAGCCGATCTGCTCGATCACGCCCTTGTTCATCACCACGATGCGGTCGGCCACTTCCATGGCTTCTTCCTGGTCGTGGGTGACGAACACCGAGGTCAGGTTGATGTCTTCGTGCAGCCGCGCCAGCCAGCGCCGCAGCTCCTTGCGCACCTTGGCGTCGAGGGCGCCGAAGGGTTCGTCCAGCAGCAGCACCTTGGGCTCCACCGCCAGGGCGCGGGCCAGGGCGATACGCTGGCGCTGGCCGCCGGACAGCTGCTCCGGGTAGCGGTCGGCGAGCCAGTCCAACTGCACCATGTTGAGCAGTTCGTGGACCTTCTCGGCGATCTTGCTCTCGCTGGGGCGCTGGTGCTTGGGCTTCATGCGCAAGCCGAAGGCGACGTTGTCGAACACGCTCATGTGGCGGAACAGGGCGTAGTGCTGGAACACGAAACCGACGTTGCGATCGCGCACGTCGTGGCCGGAAACGTCTTCGCCGTGGAACACGATGCTGCCGTCGTCCGGTGTTTCCAGACCGGCGATGATCCGCAGCAGGGTGGTCTTGCCACAGCCGGACGGGCCCAGCAGGGCCACCAGCTCGCCGCTCTGGATATCCAGGTTGATGCTGTTGAGGGCCTTGAAGGCGTTGAAGTTCTTGCTGACGTTACGGACTTCGATCGACATGAGTTATTCCTCCGCGGCGCTGGCGCGCAGGCGGTTGATTCGGGATTCGCTCCACTGCTTGAGCAGCAGGATGAACAGCGCAAGGATCAGCAACAGGCTGGCGACGGCAAACGCGGCGACGTGGTTGTACTCGTTGTAGAGGATTTCCACGTGCAGCGGCAGGGTGTTGGTGACCCCGCGAATGTGCCCGGATACCACCGACACCGCGCCGAATTCGCCCATGGCCCGGGCGGTACACAGCACCACGCCGTAGATCAGGCCCCATTTGATGTTGGGCACGGTGACGTGCCAGAACATCTGCCAGCCGTTGGCCCCCAGCAACCTGGCGGCCTCCTCTTCCTGGGTGCCCTGCTCCTGCATCAGCGGAATCAGCTCCCGGGCGACGAAGGGCACGGTGACGAAGATGGTCGCCAGGACGATGCCCGGCAAGGCGAAGACGATCTGGATGTCGTGAGCCGAAAGCCACGGGCCGAACAGGCCCTGGGCGCCGAACATCAGCACATAGACCAGGCCGGCGATCACCGGCGATACCGAGAACGGCAGGTCGATCAGGGTCACCAGGATGCTCTTGCCGCGGAACGAGTACTTGCTCACGCACCAGGCGGCGCTGACCCCGAACACCAGGTTCAGGGGCACCGAGATCAGCACCGCGATCACCGTGAGTTTGAGCGCCGACAGCGCGTCAGGCTCGAAGATCGCCTCGAAGAAGGCGCCGATGCCCAGCTTCAGGCCCTGGGACACCACGATGAACAGCGGCAACAGCAGGAACAGGGCGAAGATCAGCCAGCCCAGGCCAATCAACACCCGCCGCGAGGTGGCGCTGCCACGGCGGGCGGCGTTGGCCGACGAGGCGGCGATAGACGATTGAGACATGGATCGCGCCTCCTTATGGACGTTCGATGCGCCGCTGCAGCAGGTTGATCAGCAGCAACAGGACAAAGGAAACCACCAGCATCAGCACGCCGATGGAGGTGGCGCCGGTGTAATCGTACTGGTCGAGCTTGACCATGATCAGCAGCGGCAGGATCTCGGTCTTCATCGGCATGTTGCCGGCGATGAAGATCACCGAACCGTACTCGCCGACGCCCCGGGCGAAGGCCAGGGCAAAGCCGGTGAGCCAGGCCGGCAGCAAGGCCGGCACCAGGATATGGCGGAACACCTGCCAGGGCTTGGCGCCAAGGCAGGCGGCGGCCTCTTCCACCTCTCGGGGGATGTCCGCCAGCACCGGCTGCACCGTGCGCACCACGAACGGCAGGGTGACGAAGGTCAGCGCCAAGGTGATGCCCAGGGGCGTGTAGGCGATCTTGAAGCCCAGGTCGGTGGCGAACTGGCCCACCAGGCCGGTGGGCGCGTAGAGCGCCGTCAGGGCGATGCCGGCCACGGCGGTGGGCAGGGCGAACGGCAAGTCGATCATGGCGTCGATGATCTTGCGCCCGGGGAAGGTGTAGCGCACCAGGACCCAGGCCAGCAGGGTGCCGATGACGCCGTTGATGATGGCCGCGTACAACGCGGTGCCGAAACTCAGCTGGAGTGCGGCGAGCACTCGGGGCGCCGAAACGATTGCCCAGAACTGTTCCCAGGTGAGTTGCGCGGCATGCACGAACATCGCCGCCAGGGGAATGAGCACAATCAGGCTGAGGTACACCAAGGTGTAGCCCAGCGTCAGCCCGAAGCCGGGTATGACGGGGGAGATACGACGCGACATAAAAGTCCTTGGTTAACGGAACGGATACGCAAAGCCCGCAACCAAATGCGGGCTCTACCTGGTAGGAGCCGGCTTGCCGGCGAAGGGGCCTGCAGCCTGGTGTGGCCCTTGAGGGCGCCTTCGCTGGCAAGCCAGCTCCTACAACAGGTTTACTGGGCCGTGTAGATCTGGTCGAACACGCCACCGTCATTGAAGAATTTCGGTTGGGCAGTTTTCCAGCCGCCGAAGTCCTTGTCGATAGTCACCAGGTCCAGTTTGGGGAACTGCTGGGCGTATTTGGCGGCGACGTCCTTGTCCCGCGGACGGTAGAAGTTCTTCGCGGCGATTTCCTGGCCGGCCGGGCTGTACAGGTGCTTGAGGTAAGCCTCGGCGATCTCGGTGTTGCCTTTCTTCTCGGCGTTCTTGTCCACCACCGCCACTGGCGGCTCGGCGAGGATCGACAGCGAAGGCACGACGATGTCGAACTTGTCGGCGCCGCCTTCTTCCTTGAGGGCCAGGAAGGCTTCGTTTTCCCAGGCCAGCAACACGTCGCCCTGGCCGTTGTTGACGAAGGTGATGGTCGAGCCGCGGGCGCCGGTGTCCAGCACCGGTACGTGCTTGAACAGCTCCTTGACGTATTCCTGGGCCTTGGCCTCACTACCGCCGGCCTTCAGCCCATAGGCCCAGGCAGCGAGGAAGTTCCAGCGCGCGCCGCCGGAGGTTTTCGGGTTGGGGGTGATCACCGAGACGTCTTTCTTGATCAGGTCGCCCCAGTCCTTGATGCCCTTGGGATTGCCCTTGCGCACCAGGAACACGATGGTCGAAGTGTAGGGCGTGCTGGCGTCGGGCAGGCGTTTTTGCCAGTCCGCCGGCAGGGTCTTGCCGAGCTTGGCGATTTCGTCGATGTCACCGGCCAGGGCCAGGGTCACCACGTCGGCGCGCAGGCCGTCGATCACCGCCCGGCCCTGTTTGCCGGAACCACCATGGGATTGCTGGATCTTCACGTTGTCGCCGGGATGCGATTGCTTCCAGAAGCTGGTGAACTCGGCGTTGTAGTCCTGGTACAGCTCACGGGTCGGGTCGTAGGACACGTTGAGCAGCTCGTAATCCTTGGCAACGGCGGAACCGGCAAAAACGGCACTGGCGAGGGCGGCCAGGGCATAACGGCGAATCGACGACATGGTGGAGCTCCCGAAATTTTTTAAAGTGCTGGCATTTTTCTTATGGCGAATCAGGCCCGCATTCGTGGGTGAACGCTGGGGTTCAGACTGGGGGTCATGGATGACGCCCTCCGGTTGTCCAGTCGGGCCTCTCGATGGCGAGAGGGTGATGCGGTATTGCGCGAGGCGGCATTAGCCGGGCTTGTGGCCAGGCTGTTGCAGGCGGAATTTTTCCTTGCGTTCGATCTGCACGACCTGGGCGTTGTGCACGGTGATTTCCACCGCGCCAAAGCGCAAGTCGCGCAGGGCGCTTTGAATTTCACGCAAGATGGTTGCTTCGTCCTGGCCGTCAACGCTACGTAGAGATGCGCTCATGGTGCTGCTCCTGAGTGAGATGTGCCTGGCAGTGGCGGCACTGCTTGCGGCGTGGGAGCAATAGTAGATAGGCGCGGATATTCTTAAAAATACTGTTTAAGAATGTTTATATAACCAGAAAATATTATTCGACCTGACAGCAGCTTAGCTCCTGTAGCCGCTGCCGAGCCTGCGAGGCTGCGACAAGGCCGTCAGGCCTTCAGCGGTCTGCAGTATTTGCGCCCGCGTTGCGGTCGTTCGCAGCTTCGCAGGCTCAGCAGCGGCTACAAGGGTTGGTGGAGGCCGTTTGGTCGGCGCGCCCGTCCGGGCAGAGCCTGGGAACTCCCCTGGCCATGGCGCATTCGATCCTGTAGCCGCTGCCGAGCTTTCGCGAGGCTGCGACAAGGCCCGCAGGGCCTTGCCTGGCGATCTATAGACGAACCCTTGGCGTCCTGACATCGCCGCGACCGCTGCGTCGGAGTGCCGCCCAACTCGTTCGCAGCCTGCGGCAGCGGCTACAGGGGATCAGCGGATGGCGGGGGCATTGCTCCAGTCGAGCTGCTCCGCCGGCATCGGCCGGCCGAACCAGTAGCCCTGCCCCAGGTCGCAGCCGTGTTCGAGCAAGAAGCGCGCCTGCTCGGCCTGTTCGATGCCTTCGGCATGCACCTGCATGCCCATGCTCTGGGCCAGGGCGATGATCACCCGGGAGATGGCCGCATCGTCTTCATCGAACGGCAGGCCGGCGACAAAGCCCTGGTCGATCTTGAGTTTCTGCACCGGCAGACGCTTGAGCCGCAGCAGGGACGAATAGCCAGTGCCGAAGTCGTCGATGGCCAGGCGAATGCCCAGCTCGCGCAGCCGGTGCATCTGTTCCAGGGCCACTTCCGGGTCATCCATCACCGCGCTCTCGGTGACTTCCAGCTCCAGGTAGGCCGGGTCCAGGCCGGTGTCGTGCAGCACCTGGGCCACCTTCTGGTACAGCTCGCTGCGGGCGAACAGCCGGGTCGAGACGTTCACCGCGATGAACGACAGCGTCACCCCATCGGCCTGCCACTGGCACATCTGCCGGCAGGCCTGCTGCATGACCCAGGCATCGATCTCGGCAATCATCCCGGTGCGCTCGGCGATGGGGATGAACTCCGCCGGGGACACCAGGCCACGCTGGGGATGCTCCCAGCGCACCAGGGCCTCGACGCCGATCAAGTGGCTGGTTTCAAGATCGTGCACCGGCTGGTAGTAGACCCGCAGTTCCTGCTGCTCCAGGGCCCGGCGCAGCTCGAAGGCGATTTCGACCCGTTGCTGGGCATGGGCGGTGAGTTCTTCGGTGTACAGGGCATAGCCGTTGCGTCCGGCACTCTTGGCCTTGAACAGCGCCGCGTCGGCGTTGCGCAGCAGCTGGCTGGCGCTCAGGGCATCGCTGGGAAACAGGCTGATGCCGATGCTGGCGTTGATCACCACCTGCTGCTCGCCCAGCAAAAAAGGCTCCTTGAGGCCGTCGATGATGCGCTGGGCCAGGGCGGCGGCCTGCACCAGCTGCGGGCAGCTTTCGGCCAGTACCGCGAACTCGTCGCCCCCCAGCCGTGCCAGGGTGATGCCCTGCCCGGACAGGTCCCCCAGGCGCTCGGCCACCGCCTTGAGCAACTGGTCGCCGACGTTGTGGCCAAGGCTGTCGTTGATCATCTTGAAGTGATCGAGGTCGATCATCAGCATGGCGCAGCCGCGCTTGTGGACCTGCGCCGAGGCCAGGGCCTGTTCGGCACGGTCGGTGAACAGCAGGCGGTTGGGCAGGTCGGTCAGCGGATCGTGGTGGGCCAGGTGCGCCAGTTCGTGCTCGGAATCCTTGATCGCGCTGATGTCGGAGAACACCGCGACATAGTGGGTCAGCTCGCCCTGTTCATCACGGATCGCGCGAATGCTCTGCCACTGCGGGTAGATCTCGCCGCTCTTGCGCCGATTCCAGATCTCGCCGCTCCACTCTCCGGTTTTCTCCAGCGAGTCGAACATCGCCTTGTAGAAGTCCGCCGAATGATGGCCGGACTTGAACAGGCTCGGCTGACGCCCCAGCACCTCTTCGCTCTGGTAGCCGGTGATCTCGATGAAGGCGCGATTGACGTGGACGATCTGGCCCTGGGTGTCGCTGACCAGTACCCCTTCGCGGGTGCAGTCGAACACCGCCGCCGCCTGGCGCAGGCGCTCGCGATCCTTCTGTTGATGGCGCAACCAGCGATCGGCCCCCATGACTCGCAACAGGCGGGCCCGGGCAAAGAAAATCAGCACCGCGCTGACCAGTGCCCAGGCGTAGCCACTGACCTGGTGCCAGTGCGCCTGATCGGTGAATCCATCGAAGAAACTGCTCAGTAAATAACCACTGAACTGCAGCCAGATCAGGGACAGCAGCAGATAGAGCAGCGCGGCACGCAAGCCATTGCGATAAGAAACCGACATAAGTCCGTCTATTTCCACACGAAAAGTTCGGGATTATAGAGGAAGAAACATGCCGCCACTCTTATCTGAAAGGGCGACTGGTTTTCTCAGTGAGCTTGGTGATAATGCCTGAGCTGTTTTTTTCTTTATCGAGGGCCTTATCGCCTATGTGGTACGAAGGTTTACTTGGCTTGTCCGCCTGGCAACTGGTGGCAGTCACCCTGTTGATGACCCACGTGACCATTGTCGCGGTCACCATTTATCTGCATCGCTATTCCGCACACCGTTCCTTGGAACTCAACGCCGGTCTGAAACACTTCTTCCGCTTCTGGCTGTGGCTGACCACGGCGCAGAACACCCGCGAGTGGACCGCCATCCACCGCAAGCACCACGCCAAATGCGAAACCGTCGACGATCCCCACAGCCCGGTGATCAAGGGCCTGTCCACCGTGCTGCGCAAGGGCGCCGAGCTGTATCGCGAAGAGGCGAAAAACCCGGAAACCCTGCGCATCTATGGCAAGAACTGCCCGGAAGACTGGATCGAGCGCAACCTCTACAGCCGCTACAAGCTGGGTGGTATCGCGCTGATGGCGGTCATCGACCTGCTGCTGTTCGGCACCATCGGCATCACCATCTGGGCGATCCAGATGATGTGGATTCCGTTCTGGGCCGCCGGAGTGATCAACGGCCTGGGCCATGCCGTGGGCTACCGCAACTTCGAATGCCGTGACGCCGCCACCAACCTGGTGCCCTGGGGCATCATCGTCGGCGGTGAAGAGCTGCACAACAACCATCACACCTACCCCAACTCGGCCAAGCTCTCGGTGAAGAAGTGGGAGTTCGACATGGGCTGGGCCTGGATCAAGCTGTTCAGCCTGCTGGGGCTGGCCAAGGTCCAGCGGGTGGCGCCGATCGCCCATCGGGTCGAAGGCAAGGGGCACCTGGACATGGACACCGCCATGGCCATCCTCAACAACCGGTTCCAGATCATGGCCCAGTACCGCAAGCTGGTGATCGGCCCGCTGGTGAAACAGGAACTGGCCAAGGTCGATCACTCGGTGCGCCACCAGTTCCACCGCGCCAAGCGCCTGCTGTCCCGTGAGACCAGCCTGCTGGAAGACCGCCACCACCTGCGGATCCAGAACATGCTGGAACACAGCCAGGCCTTGAAGGTGATCTACGAAAAACGCCTGGCCCTGCAACAGATCTGGGTCAAGACCAGCGCCAACGGCCACGACATGCTGGCGGCGATCAAGGACTGGGTGCACGAGGCCGAAGCCAGCGGCATCCAGTCCCTGCGGGACTTTGCCCATCAGTTGAAAACCTACTCTCTGCGGCCCACCGCAGCCTGAGCCGGAGCCCCTCGCCCGCGGCGGGCGAGGGGCGCCTGCGACCGTCCGGCGGGCGCGCCAAGTATCGCCGCAATGGCTGGGAACTTAGCGTCCGATCCCCTATCTCAAGCAACACTTCGCCACCCAGGCGGGCTTGGTCGTAGCCGCTGTTCAATACCGCGCGGCAGACCTCTTGAGATCTGTGCCGATGGTCAATAAGAATTCACACACTCCATCTTCGCTTGTGCAGTGGCCCGAAGCCGCGCAAACCCTACTGGCCCTGATGCACGCCCAGGGCGAGGTCGCGCGCCTGACCGAGCGCGAGCAGCTGTTCAGCTCCCTGCTGGTCAGCGTCAACGCGGTGCTCTGGGCCTATGACTGGGACAGCCGCCAGGTGCTGTACGTCAGCCCGGCCTATGAACGCATATTCGGACGCCCTGCCGGACTGCTGCTGGCGGACAGCAAGCAGTGGCGCGACAGCATCTACCCCGACGATCTGGAATACGCCGAGCGCAGCCTGGCCCAGGTGCTGGAAAAGGGCGCGGTGGAAGACCGCGAGTACCGCATCATCGACGCCAATGGCCAGGTGCGCTGGCTCAGCGACAAATGCTTCATCAACCGCAATGCCGAACCCGGGCAACGGCTGATCGTGGTGGGCATTGCCGAAGACATCACCGAGAAGAAGCAGCTGGAAGCCGAACTGCAACGCCTGGCGACCACCGACGTGCTGACCCAGAGCAGCAACCGCCGGCACTTCTTCGAATGCGCCCATCGCGAGTTCGAGCAGGCGCGCCTGCACGGCTTGCCCCTGGTCTTTCTGTTGCTGGACATCGATGACTTCAAGGTGATCAACGACACCTACGGTCACCCCGAAGGCGACATCGTGCTGCAACGCATTGCCGAAAGCGGGCGTGCCGCCTTGCGCCGCGGCGATCTGTTCGGGCGCATCGGTGGCGAAGAGTTCGCGGCGGTGTTTCCCGGCTGCGCCACGGACATGGCCCACAAGGTCGCCGAACGCCTGCAGCGAGAGATTCAGCGGCAGACCTTCAGCTGCCAGGGCCAGACCTTCAACATCACCATCAGCCAGGGCCTGAGCAGCCGGCGCCGCGAAGATGAAAGCCTCGACAGCCTGTTCGCCCGCGCCGACGCGGCGATGTACCAGGCCAAGCGCCAGGGCAAGAACCGCATCGTCAGCGGATAATCACCCGCGCCCCCGCTCGTTGGAGCGGGCTTGCCAGCCAAGACACTCCCACGGCTTGCCCAAGGCCCGGGGGCCTCTTCGCCGCCAAGCCGGCTCCAATGTCGGGTCAGCCTTTGCGCAGGCGGGTCAGCTCCGGCAAGCCGATTTTCAGCAGGCGCGCGGTCTTGCTGCGGGCCAGTTCCTCGATCCCCTCATGCTCGGTCAAGCGCGCCAGCTGCGCCGCCAGGTTCATCACCAGCGCCTCGCGGGAGTACACCCCACCGCCCAACTGATAGCTCGAGGCAATCAGATCCCGCAGTTCCAGGGGCATGCGCCAGCGGGTGCGCAGGGCGGAACCGTAGGCCGCGCCAAAACGCTCCAGGGCATCGCCGATCTCTTCCTGATCGTCGAGCTCGCCCCCGGCCTGTTTCCACTCCTGCAGACAGCGCAGCAGCGCCAGATCCCCCAGGCGATGCAATAGCCCGGCGCAATAGCAGCGCTCCTGGTCTAGGTCCAGCAGGCGCGCCAGGGTGCGGCCGTATTCCGCGGTGTGCAGCGACAGCTCCCAGTAACGCTCGGCGTAGTCGGCCAGGGCCGGGTCGCTCAGGCGCGCGCTGCGCTTGAGGGTCAGCCCGAGAATCAGGTTCATGCTCTGCCCGGTGCCCAGCCGGTGCAGGGCCTGGGACAGGGTCTGCACGCCGTCGCCGTGGTGCTGCGCGGCGCTGTTGGCGGCCGCGATCAGCACCGCGGTGACCTGCGGGTCCGTGCGCAGCTCCTCCTCCAACAGCTTGAGGTCCAGACCTTCAGGATTGAGGCTGCGCTTGACCGCCAACTGCACGTCGGTCAGCAACGGTGCGCCGTCTGCGATCTCGCGCCGGCGTTCGAGAAAAGTCCACAGGCTCATGCCCGGGGCCAGGGCCGGCACCTCGCAGGAGACTTCCTGGCCGGCGTCCAGCAGCAACCCCTGCAGGCGCTGGGTCAGGCCTTCCATGTTCAAGGGTTTGGTCAGGTAGGCGGTGGGCGCCAGGGGCAGGGCCTCGCGCACGCTGGCACTGTCGTTGCGAGCGCTGAGCAGAATGAACGGCTGCAGCGGGTTGCGCTTGCGTTGGCGCACGGAGCGCAGCAAGGCGAGACCATCCACCCCGGGCAACTCCCAGTCGGCAATGATCAGGTCGTAAGGTTTTTCGCTCAACAGCTCCAAGGCTTCCTGACCGTCGGCACACAGGTCCACACGCGCATCACAGCGTACGTTGAGCAGCACTTGCTTGAGCAAATCGCGGGACCAGGGGTCGGCCTCGGCAATCAGCACACGAGGTACAGCGGGTAAATCAACAGCGGTCATGCAGCACGCTCCCTAGGCAATCCTTTGCACCTTAGTCAATGCGCGGGCTTCCATACAGCGCAAATCCCCCACGGACCGCCCGGGGACGAAAAAAAACCCGCCGAAGCGGGTTTTTTTGTCGATCAGGTCACAGCAACCACTCAGAGTTCAGCGAAGCACTCTTCCATGATGGCCAGGCCTTTATCCAGCTGCTCGTCTGGCGAGGTCAGCGGCACCAGCACCCGCAGCACGTTGCCGTAGGTGCCGCAGGACAGCAGGATCAGCCCCTTGTCGCGAGCCTTGGCCACGACCTGGGCCACGGCAGCGGCGTTCGGCTTGTGGCTGTCGCCGTTTTCGAACAGTTCCACCGCGATCATCGCGCCCAGGGCACGCACTTCGCCGATCACCGGGTACTTGGCCTGGATGGCCTTGAGACCGGTCACCAGACGCTCGCCCACCGCCTTGCAGCGATCCAGCAGGTGCTCTTCCTCGAACACTTCCATCACCGCCAGGGCGGCTGCACAGGCGATCGGGCTACCGGCGTAGGTGCCGCCCAGGCCGCCTGGAGCGATGGCGTCCATGTATTCGGCCTTGCCGCAGACACCGGCCAGCGGGAAGCCGCCAGCGATGGATTTGGCGAAGGTGGTCAGGTCGGCGGCAACGCCCATCTGCTCCATGGCGAAGAAGGTGCCGGTACGGCCAGCGCCGGTCTGCACTTCGTCGGCGATCAGCAGGATGCCGTGCTGGTCGCACAGGGCGCGCAGGCGCTTCATGAACTCTTTGGGCGCGACGTAGAAACCGCCTTCGCCCTGCACTGGCTCGATGATGATGGCAGCGATGTCACGGGGCTCGGCGTCGTTCTTGAAGATGCGCTCGATGCTGGCGATGGAGTCGTCGATGCTCACGCCATGCAGTTCGTTGGGGTACAGCGCGCGGAAGATGCCGCCTGGCATCAGGCCCATGCCGGCCGAGTAAGGCACGACCTTGCCGGTCAGGCCCAGGGTCATCATGGTGCGGCCGTGGTAGGCACCGGTGAAGGCGATCACGCCGGCGCGGCCAGTGGCGGCACGGGCGATCTTCACGGCGTTTTCCACGGCTTCGGAACCGGTGGTCACCAGCAGGGTTTTCTTGGCGAAGTCACCCGGGACCTTGGCGTTGATCTTTTCGCACAGTTCCACATAGGGCTCGTAGGCCAGCACCTGGAAGCAGGTGTGGGTCAGCTTGTTCAGCTGCTCGGTCACCGCGGCGATGACTTTCGGGTGCACGTGACCGGTGTTCAGTACCGCGATACCGCCGGCAAAGTCGATGAACTCGCGGCCCTCAACGTCGGTGACGGTGGCGTTCTTCGCGCTGTCGGCGAAGATCGGGTGAATCTGGCCAACACCGCGCGGTACAGCGGCTTCACGGCGTTTCATCAGGGATGCGTTGGTCTTGCTCATAGTGTCCTCATTCACCGCGGCTACAGCGGTGTGATTCAAGGGTTGCGGGGCGGGGAAGCGGCTGCGACAGCATGCGTTGATCGACTGTCGGAGCCTTCCCGGGCCACCTTGAAAAGTGCGTTTTTTAAGCGGCGCCGGGGGACAGCGCTCTCGTGCCCCCGGCGCTTGAAACCGGATCAGATACCCAGGCAGAGGTATTTGATTTCCAGGTAATCCTCGATCCCGTACTTGGAACCTTCGCGGCCCAGGCCCGAGGCCTTGATGCCGCCAAACGGCGCCACTTCGTTAGAGATCAGGCCGGTGTTGACCCCGACCATGCCGTATTCCAGGGCCTCGGCCACACGGAACACACGACCCAGGTCGCGGGCGTAGAAGTACGACGCCAGGCCGAATTCGGTGTCGTTGGACATGGCGATGACTTCGGCTTCGTCTTTGAAGCGGAACAGCGGTGCCAGCGGGCCGAAGGTTTCTTCCTTGGCCACGGCCGCGTCTTTGGGCACGTTGACCAGGATGGTCGGCTCGAAGAAGTTGCCTTCCATCGGCTTGCCGCCGGCCAGCAGGGTCGCGCCTTTTTTCAGGGCGTCGGCGATGTGTTCCTGGACCTTGGCCACGGCTTTTTCGTCGATCAGCGGGCCGGTGGTGGTGCCTTCTTCCAGGCCGTTGCCGATCTTCAGCTTGGCCACGGCCACTTTCAGCTTCTCGGCGAAGGCGTCGTACACCGAATCCTGGATGTACAGGCGGTTGGCGCAGACGCAGGTCTGACCGTTGTTGCGGTACTTGGAGATGATCGCGCCTTCGACGGCCTTATCCAGGTCGGCGTCGTCGAACACGATGAACGGCGCGTTGCCGCCCAGCTCCAGGGAGACTTTCTTGATGTCCTTGGCGCATTCGGCCATCAGCTGGCGACCGATTTCGGTGGAGCCGGTGAACGACAGCTTGCGCACGATCGGGTTGCTGGTCAGCTCGCCGCCGATGTCGCCGGCGCTGCCGGTCACCACGCTCAGCACGCCTTTGGGGATCCCGGCGCGGTGCGCCAGCTCTACCAGGGCCAGGGCCGAGAACGGGGTTTGCGACGCCGGCTTGATGACCATGGTGCAACCGGCGGCCAGGGCCGGGCCGGCTTTACGGGTGATCATCGCCGCCGGGAAGTTCCACGGGGTGATGGCCGCGGTCACGCCGATCGGCTGCTTGATCACGATCAGGCGCTTGTCCGGCTGGTGGCCGGGGATCACGTCGCCGTAGATGCGCTTGGCTTCTTCGGCGAACCATTCGATGAAGGAGGCGGCGTAGGCGATTTCGCCCTTGGCTTCGGCCAGCGGCTTGCCCTGCTCCAGGGTCATCAGGCGACCCAGGTCGTCCTGGTTTTCGATCAGCAGTTCATACCAGCGGCGCAGCTTGGTGGCGCGCTCCTTGGCGGTCAGGGCACGCCAGGCCGGCAGGGCCTTGTCGGCGGCTTCGATGGCGCGGCGGGTTTCGGCGGCGCCCATCTTGGGTACGGTACCGAGGATTTCACCGGTAGCGGGGTTGTTGACCTTGATCGTCTGGCCGTTGTCCGCGTCGACCCAAGCTCCATCGATGAAGGCTTGTTGGCGGAACAACTGGGCGTCTTTGAGCTGCATGTCGGCTTCCTTAACAGCACCGCGCATACGCGGGGCGAATTGTGATTGTAAAAAAGGCGCCCTGTCAGACACGGACCGCGCTGGCGCGTCCGAAAGCCGGGACAAAGCTGCCGTCAGGAAAATCGTTCACTGGGTAAAAGCACGAAAATGTCGCACACAAGGATAGACGTGCGCTTGGGCACCCAGGCAAGAGCGTTTGAAATCTCAAACGAATCCTAGGGTCAACAGGGGTAAAGGACAATAGGCTGTTCGAAAAAAAGAACGTAAAGGCGCCTAGCGGTAAAAAATCCGCCTCAACCTCCCATGCCGCCGGGCAAAAGACAACGCCCCCGCGGCCTGCAGACCGCGGGGGCGTTGGCATGACGCCTGGAGAAGGGTCAGCCGCTGAACGACTTGAGCACCGTCAGCAGGCTGGTGAGGTTGTCGGCCACACCGCCCTGGGCGACTTTCTCGGTGGCCGCCGCACCGGCGGTGGTGTCGACGCTGTAGATCTGCATCACGCCCTGGTTGGTCGCGGCCTGGGCCAGGGTGTTTTGCTGTTGCTGTGCCGACACCGAGTTCTGGAACAGGATGGCCACGGACTGGCCCATGGACTGGTAGACGGTGCCCATGGCCATGGCCGGCGCTTCGGCAACCACCTTGACGTTGGTCTGGGTCACGGCATCGGTGATTTGCGGACTGACTGTGCTCATAAAAACTCCATTTTTTCAGCAGGAAAGTTCAACGGGAACTCAGACGTTCAACCACTCAGCCCTGGAAGGACTTGAGCACCGTCAGCAGGCTGGTGAGGTTGTCGGATACGCCGCCCTGGGCAACCTTCTCGGTGGCCGCGGCGCCGGCGGTGGTGTCGACGCTGTAGATCTGCATCACGCCCTGGTTGGTCGCGGCCTGGGCCAGGGTGTTTTGCTGCTGCTGCGCCGACACCGAGTTCTGGAACAGGATCGCGGTGGCCTGGGCCATGGATTGGTAGATGGTGCCCATCGCCATGGCCGGCGCTTCGGCGACGACTTTGACGTTGGTCTGGGTGACGGCATCGGTGATTTGTTCGTTTACAAGTGGCATGGCTCAACTTCCTTTGTTAGGCACACGGAGCATTCCGTGTCTTTGAGTGAACGTGGCAGCCGTTTTGCTGTGAACCGTGTTGCCCGGGACCCTCGGCATATTTCAGGGGGGACTCATTGCCCGGCAGCGGCGAGCACCTGCTTGAGGGTGTCCTCGACTTTCTGCGACAACTCGGCCATGCGCGCCTCGACGGCGGCTTTCACCTCCTGCTGCACCAGGGCGCTGATCGTTGCCTTGAGGGCTGGATCGTCGGCTGGGGCCTGAGCTGGGGCGGGTGCCGCGGCCTTGTCCGCACTCGGCGCCGCTGCCGGTTCCGCTGCGCCAGTCGGCGCTGGAGTGGCGGCCGCGGCCTGGTGCTCGGCCGCCGCCAGCAGCTGACGCAGCACCAGCTCGCGCGCCTGGGGATCAGCCTTGCCGGCACCGGCCCCCGCCAACTGCTCGATGATCTTGCGCGTGCGCTGTTCATCGGCCTGTATCAGCTCGGCAGCCCGCAGCCGCGCCTGATCAACGCTCTGTTGCGCAGACCTGGACATGTCCAGCGGCTTGTCCTGGGCAAACGCCTCCAGTACCTGGCGCTCGACCTGGGTCAATGGACGCCTCAGATACTTCTCGGCAAAGAGAAGTATCGTCGCCATCGGGGTTGGCTCTTCATTCGCCATTGCTTGCTCCTTTCTCGATGAATG
Organism: Pseudomonas sp. St29; assembly: GCF_001547915.1. Taxonomy (NCBI): domain Bacteria; kingdom Pseudomonadati; phylum Pseudomonadota; class Gammaproteobacteria; order Pseudomonadales; family Pseudomonadaceae; genus Pseudomonas; species Pseudomonas sp. St29. Next base: position 218,178 of record NZ_AP014628.1, on the reverse strand, counting down.
GCGTTGAAGGGCTGGGCACCGGGTCCGTCGAACTTCAACGCCTGGGGGGGTGAACAGAGCGGCCGGCGAACGCCGGCGCCTCTTGCACGACAACCCCGAGCGCCTTGCGCGCCCGAGGGTCGCACTCAGGAGGACGAGGATCGATTGGCCAGAACGTCGCTGTACTTGGTGATGCTTTCATCGATCTTGTCGATGGCCATGCTCGCCGCATCGGCTTCCATGGCACCGGCCGCCGCCGCGACGGCCGCGGCGGCACCCACCAGCAGATCCGTGACCAGGGCGCCCAGGGCATCCTCGGCGGCGCCTTTCACGTTCTCTTTGACGATGTTCTCGGTCATCTGCTTGAGCAGTACCGACTGCGCCGCCAGGGCCAACTTGCTGACCCCGTCGAAATACCCCGCCGCCGACTGCGCCACCAGGCCGGCGGCCTGGCTGATCATCATGTCCGGCGCCGCGGCGATCTGCGCCGGGGCATAACTGAAGGTCTGGGCATTGGTGAACTGCACCGCCTGGACGATCTGGCTGTTGAGCGCATCGGTGCTGTCGGTGCCGGGGGTGCCGGCCTGCTTGAGCAACTGCGCGTTCATCGTCTCCATCACCGAAGGTTGCGCGGCAGCGGCGGGCGGCGCTGCAGGCGCAGGGTCGGGCGCTGCAGCGGTATGGGGCGCCGCCCGAGGCTCGGCCGCCTCCGGACTGGGGCCGGCCGCCGCGCTCGCGGTGTCATCGGCTGCGGCCGCGGGTGGGGTTTTCTTCTTGAACCATGCCATGACGATTCTCCCGGGCTGTCAGCCCTACTCGCCGATCGCCATGATCAACGCCACGGCCTTGGACACCACCGCGTTGGAGATCTGATTCAGCGCCTGCTGGCTGTTGACCGCGTTCTGCAACGACAGGCCCGCCGAGTGGCTGGCCACCTGGTACAGCGAGGCGATGGCCTGGGCTGGAGCCTCGGCCACCACCTTGACGTTGGTCTGGGTGACGGCGTCGGTGATCTGCGAATTGACCATTGGATCGGGCATACATCTCTCCTTAGATGGAATGGCCCACCGCAGAAGGCGGCGGCACCGGCTACAGCATCGAAAACAGGCTCACTGAACAAGAACGTCCCGACGCGCCCGCTGTGAATCCTGCCACTCCCTCAACGCAGGGCCTCACGCAACAATTGCACATGCTTGCGCGCCAGGGGCTGGTTCATCCCCAGCTCGGCGGCAATGTTCGGGTAGGGCAGATCGTCGACAAACTTTAGTTCAAACAAGCGGCGTTTTTTAAGGGGCAATTGCGCCACCCGCCGACTGAGCAGGGCCAGGGTTTCCAGCAGCTCCACCTGCTCCAGCACCGACATCTGCGGCGCCTCCAGCTGCTGCAGCGGGTCGTCCTCGAAATCGGCGAAATCCACGAACAGCCGCTGCTCCCGCGCCCGCCGCCGACAGCTGTCGACAAACACATGGTCCAGCACCAGGAACAGAAAGCCCTGGGGGTCGCGAATCCGCTCCGGCGAACGGCGAAAGAACAGCAGCGCCTTGATCGCCGTGGCCGCCAGCCACTCCTGGGCGCCATCGGCGTTGCCCCGCGCCAACTGCCGGGCACGACGCTGCAACCCGGGCAACACCGCCTTCCAGCTCGCCTCAAACAGATGATCCGCCAAGGCTGACGGCAGGCCCTCTTGCATCGAACAGTTCATCTCCCGCACCTCCCTGTGCCCCGTGACTGCACGGATATGGCTGCAGGTTGCGCTGGGCCGAACGACCGATGCAGCGGGAAAAACTGCCGCTACGGCCCGGGTTGCCTCGGGTAGCGACCAACAACCGCACGCCAATGAAAACCGGCGTGGACGCCCCGAGTCGACATAGGTATGATGTCGCCCGCACTGCACTCGTAGCTCAGCTGGATAGAGTACTGCCCTCCGAAGGCAGGGGTCGTGGGTTCGAATCCCGCCGAGTGCGCCATCTTTAGCGAAAAAGCCCCAGGCCTGTTGGCCTGGGGCTTTTTTGTTTCTGTCATGTAGACCTCAACGGTATCCAACGCCCTATGCACCAGGCAGCCGCCAAATGTCTAAATATCAGCCTTTAGAGATTTGCCAAAGCTTGCCCTTTAGCTGAATAAGACCTTGCTGTTTAAGGGCTTTAAGGATTCTCCGATCAAGTCCGCAGATGTGCTGAAATACGCCTGACAACCTGATCCGAGCTGACCATGAGCCAGATGAGCTTTTCCGACTTCGAATACGCCGGCTAGCGCAAGCAGACACGCCATGGACGCCTCCTCTCCGAGATGGATCAGGTCGTGCCCTGGAGTAGCTTGCAAGGGCTCATCGAGCCGTTCTACCTCCATCGTATTAACTCGGACAGATACAGCTACCGCGCCAGCCTGCGGGAAATTCGCGATAACAATTACAACCTGAATCTTGCGCGCTATATGGATACCTTCGAGGCCGAAGAGGAAATCGACCTGCTGGCGGTGCGCGCCGAGCGCCAGTTGCTCAAGGAGCAACTAGCTAAGCTGGAAGTACAGTAGGACGGGCACTTAAAGGAGCTTGGTCATGGTGCCTGGACCGATGCCCATCTACGTCGGCTCGATTTGCCGCTGGACGGGAAAGAACGATTGTCTGGTCAGCCCCGACTATGTGGTGTTCAGTTGCGATGAAGAGTTGATGCTCGGCTCGTACTTCGATCATTTTCGCCAAGCGCAACCCTGCAAGCCAAACTTACCTGTCTGAAACAAGAGAAAAAAGTCCTGATACAACAACTGCTCACCGACAAGCGCCGCGTAAAGATAGATAAGCCGGAGGTAGCCTAATGGCCAAGAAACACGTCCCTTTTGTAATCGCCTATGACTTCGACGGTACTTTGTCCCCCGGCAATATGCAGGAATATGACTTTGTTCCGGCACTGGGCATCAAGCCTGCCGACTTCTGGCGCGAGGCCAAGGCGATGGCCCAGGAACAGCAGGCGGACGAGATTCTGGCCTATATGCGGTTGATGATCGAGCGCGCGAATACCGCAAAGGTCTCGGTACGTAAAAAGAACTTTGCCGATTTCGGCGCGCATATTCAGCTGTATCCGGGCGTGCAGGATTGGTTTAAACGCATCACCGAATATGGCCGCGCCAAAGGCGTCAAGGTCGAGCACTTCATCATCTCGTCGGGGCTACGCGAGATGATTGAGGGCACCCCCATCAACAAGCATTTCACTCGCGTCTACGCCTCTGGCTTTATGTACGACCATAACGATATCGCGCACTGGCCAGCATTGGCGGTGAACTACACCACCAAGACCCAGTATCTGTTCCGCATCAACAAGGGCAGCCTGGATGTGCACGATAACTCGGTGATCAACGCATTCGTCGAACCCGCCGAGCGGCCTGTACCGTTCAGCAATATGGTGTTTATCGGCGACGGCGAGACCGACATACCCTCCATGCGCCTGGTCAAGAACCAGGGTGGTCATTCGATTGCCGTTTACGGCAAGGGCAAACGCGGCGCCCGCAACAAGGCGCTCAAGCTAGTCGAGGAAGGGCGCACCAATCTAGCCACCACCGCCGACTACACCGATGGTTCAGCTATCGACCGCGCCATAAAGGCGATGATCGACAAGGTGATAGCAGACCGCACCATTGCGGAGGCGAATGGGTGATATGGCAAGTGGCGACCTGATTCTCTACAGCACAGAAGACGGCTTGGCGCAGCTCACCCTGCGCGAGATAGAGGGCCAAGTCTGGCTGACGCAACTGGAAATGGCCGAGTTGTACCAGACCAGCAAGCAGAATATCGGCAAGCATATCCAAGCCATCATCGCTGATGGGGAGCTGGCTGAAGGGGCAGTTGTAAACCAGAAGTTTACTACTGCCGCCGACGGCAAGGATTACCTGACCCACCTCTATGCCCTGCCGATGATCATCGCCGTGGGTTACCGGGTGCGCTCAACGCGTGGCACCCAGTTTCGTCAATGGGCCACCCGCACCCTGGGTGAGTACCTGCAGAAGGGCTTCGTGATGGACGACGCCCGATTGAAGGAGCCCCGCTGGGACTACTTCGATGAACTGCTCAAGCGCATCCGTGACATACGAGCCTCGGAGAAGCGCTTCTACCAAAAGGTGCGTGACCTCTTCACCCTGGCCGAGGATTACCGCGCCAATGAGCAGGATACCGCCCGCTTGTTTGCCGAAGTACAGAACAAGTTGTTTTTCGCCGTTACTGGCCACACCGCAGCCGAGCTGATTGTTCGCCGTGCCGATGCCGACGCGCCGAATATGAACCTGCTCAGTTTTAAGGGCGATCGGGTGCGCAAGGCGGATGTAGTGGTGGCCAAGAACTACCTGAATGCCGAGGAGCTGGACCAGCTCAATCGCCTGGTCAGCATGTTCCTCGACTTCGCCGAGCTACGCGCCGAGCAGCGTAAGCACTTGATGCTCGTCGATTGGCGGCAATACATCGACAGCTTTATGGCCTTTAACGAGCAACCGCTGCTACGCACTGCCGGCAGCATCAGCCACGAGCAGATGAAGCAGGTGGCACATGAGCGTTATGAGACGTTTGACCAACACCGCCGCAGCGCCGAGGCTTTGGCCGCCGATGCTCAAGAGCTGGCAGAGCTTGAACGTCTGGAAAAGCGCCTGAGTGCAAAGAAGAAATCCAAGTGACCGGATTGCCTGCTCACTCGATCAGGGAGTTACACCATGGATTTGGAACAACTGCGCGCACTGCTGGCGAAGGCCGAGCGCTTTTATCAGCCTGAGCGAGAGCCGAGCATTTTTGCCTTGGGTGGGCGCGGCTATTACGAAAACCCCACCACGGATTTGCTGGCGTTCTTCCTCAATCCAGCGCAGGTGCATGGACTGGAAGAGTGCTTCCTCACTGCGCTGCTGAATTGCCTGCCCAATACCTCAATGCTGACGCCTAGTTTGCGAGCGGCGCCCCAGCGCGAGGTGGTCACCCATAACAGCAACCGTATCGACCTGGTGCTCCCCGGTGATGGATGGGATCTGCTCTTGGAAAACAAGATTTTCCACGGACAAGTGAACCCCTTTACCGACTATGAAGCCTTCGCTCAACGCAAACTCAATGACGGTGAGCGCCCGCTGGTTTATGCCGTGCTCTCACCATCAGGCAAAAGCCTGCGGGTCGCATGGCATGGCTTGAGTTATGCGAAATTTATTGACGCTGCACGTCAGCAACTGGCTCAGCGCATGCTGACTCATCCTGTAGATAAGTGGCAGGTGTTTGCCCGCGACTTCCTGCTGCATCTGGAAAACATCACTGTGGAGAAAGCCATGGACGCCAAAGCCGTCAACTTTGTTATCGAGCACCTGCATCAAATCAACAAGCTGACGCGCCTCAAGGACCAGGTCATTGATGCCCTCGACGCTAAGGTGCTCGACAAGCTCGATGCCGAGGTGCCCGGCTATGCGCGTTATACCCGGCGGCACAATTGGAAGAATGGCCCCGCACTGCGTTATGCCTCCGACAACTGGAAAACGTGGTCTGACGTTGTGCTCTACCTGAGCGGTGCCAACAGCACGATGAAGCCATCGGTACGGGTATACCTGTGTGATGTTGATGAGACGCTGCAAGAGAAGGGCCGAAAGCTCTTCACGGGTAACGAAACCAAGGTATGGAGTGAGGGGAAGAACAACAGCATCCTGGGTTTTAGCTGGGTGCTGGATCACTTTGATGAAGAGGAAGTGCTTGGCCTGATCGTTGAGAAAATGAAGCTGCTGATGACTTTCGAAAACGGAATACGTGCGCAAGTCGGTCAGCACACTGAGGCTTAATTACATTGTGTGTCAGATTACCTGGCGGCTTTTGACCATGTGGTAGCCATGAGGGCTGCCGAGTGATTGCAAGGAGTTGGATGTGGGTTTGCAAAAGCGTATCGGGGATTTGGTCGCCAGCGTAAGCGCGGGCATGTTTGAGCGTGAAGAGATCATCGCGGTATCCCTGCTGGGAGCACTCTGCGGGCAGAATACATTTTTATACGGGCCACCCGGCACGGCCAAGAGTCTGATTTCTCGCCGTATAGCCTGCGCCTTTGAGCAGCCAACCTATTTCGAATACCTGATGAACCGCTTCAGCACACCTGAAGAGGTGTTTGGCCCTGTGTCCATAAAAGCGCTGAAAGAAGATCGCTACATTCGCAAAACAGATAGTTATCTGCCCAAGGCCGATTTCGCCTTCCTTGATGAAATCTGGAAGTCCAGCCCCGCTATTTTGAATACCCTGCTGACGTTGATTAACGAGCATGTGTTCCGTAATGGTGAAGCCATTGAGAAAGCCCCACTCAAGGCCCTGATTGCTGCATCCAACGAAACGCCAGATGCCAATCAAGGCCTAGAAGCCTTGTATGACCGCTTTATTGTGAGGCTGATGGTGGGGCCCATTCGTGAAGCCCAGCACTTCGATCAGCTACTTAATAGCAAACCGACCGAAGCCAAAATCGACATCCCCTCGGCTCAACAGGTGAAGTCCAGCGAATGGGATGAATGGATGACCCAATTGCATCAGGTCAAGCTGTCTGCTGAGACGCTAACCATCATTCACTTGATTCGCGAACAGCTGGAGCAGCAATACGAAACGCTCAAGGTTTATGTCTCCGACCGCCGCTGGCAGCGCGCAGCGATGCTTATGAAGGCAGCAGCCTTTTTTAATGATCGCAAGGAAACCAACCATAGTGACGCCTTGCTGCTGCAGCACTGCCTGTGGACTCATGAAGAAAATCGTCAGGCTGTCTGGGATATCGTTGCGGAGGCGGTAAAGGCCTGTGGGTTTGATAGTGGTATAGATTTGGCTGCACTGGATAAAGAGAAAGACGCACTAGACAAGGAGATAAAGAAGGAGCTTTTCCATTCTGCTGATATTTACAAAACGGTAAAGCTCTCCAACAAGGATTTCTTTCAATGCAAAGGCACCTTCAAGCCCAAAAACAGCTACTACAGCAACTACGAAAAAGCATTTGAGATATTCATCGCAAAAGATAGACTCAAGACAAAAGACGAGTTCCACCCGCTAGACAGTAAAGGTAATGAACAAAAAAGTGTTAAGTGCAAATTTGACGGACAAGGAACCTGTCAGATCGCCTTATCTAACGGCCACGTGGATTACCTGAGCATTAAGTTCACGCCTGAAGTTCTTTTTCACAAAGGCGACAGAAAGGAAGATATTAACATACGATTAATCACCTCCCTTTCCTCTTCGGTGAGTGAAATTCGCGAGAAGCTCTGTTTCACTCTGAAAAAAGTAGAGAAAAAATTTAAAGCCTACGAGATTAAGCTGAGCTCGCCTTTTGTGCCAGCAGATAAGATTTCTCTAGCAATTTCGGGAATAGCACTACAAATCGAAGGTTTGCAACTTCGTATCAAAGACTGCGAACGGCTGGAAGAATTATGCCGCTAGATCTACTGGCTAGTGCTGCCAAGGATGTTAGCGATAATGCTCAGCGTATCTTCGCGTCGCTATTAAGAGACTCTGATTCGATTGCAGGTCACGTAGCAGAGAGGATTCGGCTGTGGCAGCTGGCCTCGGCTGAAGAGCTGAAAGCTGAGTTCCCCTTTGCGCTATATGAGCAGCAGCTATCGAACTGGCAAACCCGGAACCAGTCTCCCCCTGTTTCGAGTGCAGAACTGGCAGCAGCTGTTGCGGAGTATGTTGCGCTCTGTCGTGTAGCCAAACTGCCGGACAATCAATCTTTTTGGCAGCGTGAGCTAGCAGCGGTGACGGCCTCTCAAACAGTTACCAAAAAACGTCAGGCCGATAGCACCGTAAATGCCCGCCTTTTGCGAGATGAATGGCAAAAGGCGCTAGATAAAGCGCGGGCCGAGTGGGAGCTTGAGCGCATATCCATGCTGCGTCGGCAGTTCATAGAGGAGCTCGAGGTATTTCTGCAGTTACTGCAACAGCTTCAACAGCAGTTGGAAATGCTGGGGTTGGACCCAGGTATATTCCTTGACCTGTCCAAAGGCAATTTCTCTGCACAAGAGATCGAGCGCTTTAAGCGGTGGGCTAACTACTTGGCCAATGATCCGGGTGTTCGGTCGCTATGTGATTTGCTAGGCAAGCTGCGCCAGTTGGAGTTGTCAGAGCGCATTGAGCGGGCTCAGGTGCGTTATTCGCAAAACATCGAGTTACCGGATATCAATTCGAGGGAAGAGATCATCGGCATTCGCTTGGGGCGTGATATCGAGCATGTGCTGCCGAGTGAGTTGGCGCTTTTGGCTGACCCCGAAACGTCCATTCTTTTCGACCTCAAGTACGTCGAGTCACGGCTGATGTGTTTTGACATGCAGGGCATTCAGCGCGTGCAGCAACATCACCATAAGGAAGAGCTGCGTAGCGTTGAAGAGGCAGCTAAACAAGGGCCAATGGTGATCTGTGTCGACACCAGCGGCTCTATGAGCGGTATGCCTGAGACGGTTGCCAAAGCTGTGGCGCTCTTCATTGCAGGCAAGGCCAGGCAGCAAAAGCGAGCATGCTATTTGATTAATTTTTCCACAGGCATCGAGACGCTGGATCTTGGCGACGACTTTGGCATGGAGGCGTTGATCAAGTTTCTAGGCATGTCCTTTCACGGCGGTACGGATGCGGTCCCGGCATTGGATCATGCGTTGGGTGTGATGAAAAGCGAAGCCTATGAACGAGCAGACCTGTTGATGATTTCAGACTTCATCATGGCTAGCTTGCCAGAGCATTTACGCCAGCAAATTGAGCAGCAGCGTACTCATGGCAACCGCTTCTATTCCCTGGTCGTAGGCGATTGCTTTATGACTCAACGTTTAACCAGCCTTTTTGATCATGAATGGGTCTATGACCCACACAGCAGCCAGATTCATGAGCTGATTGGTTTTCAGCGAAAACTGGATGGCCGCCCGGAGAATCACAGCGCATGACACCAACACCGAAATTTCAGGAGGAGTACAGCGCAAAGCTTCCTGCTCTGGCGCTGCTCTGCAACCTCGGCTGGGAATTCACGTCACCCGAGCACGCTCTGGCTGCGCGGGCCGGTCAGAGCGATGAAGTGGTGCTGCGTGATGTGCTGCGTGAGCAGCTGGGGCCAGCAATGAACAGGTATTGGCCGCGCTGAAACGACGCGGTCGCTGGATTGAATCGCCCCGGTTTTTTTAGACACCCTGCAAGCTCATTGCGTAACGCTTTTCAAACTCTACCGGTGACAGCTGATTGTTGAAACCATGGCGGCGTTTTGCGTTGTAGAACATCTCGATGTAATCAAACACATCACTACGAGCATCTTGCCGCGAGGTGTAGATTTTCCGCTTGATCCGTTCTCGTTTCAGAAGCTGGAAAAAGCTCTCGGCCACGGCATTGTCATGACAGTTGCCTCGGCGACTCATGCTGGCAATCAAATTGTTTGCCTTCAAAAAGCCGCGCCAATCGGAGCTGCTGTACTGGCTACCTTGGTCGGAGTGAACCATCACCTCCTGTTTCGGTTTACGTCTCCAAACCGCCATCAACAATGCATCAATAGCCAAATCACTGGTCATCTGCGACTTCATTGACCAGCCAACGACCTGACAAGAAAACAGATCCAGCACCACCGCCAAATACAACCAGCCTTCATACGTACGAATGTAGGTGATGTCGGTGACCCAAACCTTGTTGGGTTCCAGGACATCGAACTGGCGCTTCAGCAAATTGGGTGAGGCGACCGCTGGCTTACCGCCGTGCTTTCCAGGGCGGCGTCGATACCCTGTCTGAGAGCGCAGACCTTCAAGACGCATCAGCCTCGCCACACGATGCCGACCACAATCCTCACCGAACTCGCGCAGATCGTCATGGATTTTGCGATATCCATAAACACCGCCGCTCTCCAGCCAGGAATGCTTGATTAAACCCAGCAGTCGCTGGTCGTCTTTGGCGCGTAAAGATTGTGGCTCAGACAGCCAAGCGTAATAACCGCTGGGATGGACTTTCAGCGTCAGGCAAAGCCGTCGAATCGAATAGTCGCCCGAGCGCCGCTTGATAAAGGCGTACTTCAGCCGCACTCCTTGGCAAAGTACGCGGCGGCCTTTTTTAATATGTCTCGCTCTTCAGTGACGCGCTTGAGTTCCGCTCGCAGACGACGCAGTTCAGCGTGCTGATCATCATCCTGCTGCCGTTCTTCTTGGGGTTTGCTGTAGCGCGTTATCCAGACATAGAGGCTATGCGTCGATACGCCAAGACGGGCCGCTACCTCAGCGACAGGCAGCTTCTTTTCGGTCACTTGATTGACTGCTTGGATTTTGAATTCTTCGGGGTAACGCGGGTTGCTCATGGCACCTCCTAATTGACCTCAATTTAAGGCAAAGAGGTGTCTACGAAACCCGGGGCGATTCACTCCTCCCGCTAACCGGGACGAAAACCCGCTAACCCCAGCTACCACAACCCTTTGATTTCCCAGCTAATCCGCGCTAACGTATTGATTCTAAACGTCGACTTTTAGGACTCCGAAGGCAGGGGTCGTGGGTTCGAATCCCGCCGAGTGCGCCATCTTTAGCGAAAAAGCCCCAGGTCTGATGGCCTGGGGCTTTTTTGTTTGCGGCTTCCACGTTCCCGGCGACAGCCTTGAGCGATTACCCGAACCAGGGCGATGCCGGGCGGCTGTCCTGGCGGGGCGCAACTTGCTACATTCGCCTCCCCCCGGACAGGAGGTCCCCATGCTCTGCCATCCGCTGTGCAACCAGCCCTTCAAGCCAGAACTCCGTGATTGGGTCAGCTGTTTCATGGGCGATGACATGCCCCCGGAGCGGGATGCCGAACTGAGCCGCTTCAACCCCAACGATCCCGAAGACCGCGAATACCTGATCCGTCATTACGCGTTGCGGCGCGACTATCCCCAGCAGAACTTCCGTCATCGGCACCGGCTGGTGCAGGTCCTGGAAGCGGCCCTGGATGACCCGGACCACGATTTCGAGCAGGTCTGGGAACCGGTCGAGAATGACGACGAATACGATCAATGGCCCAACCGTTGGCCGGCGGTGATCGACGACAGCCGGGACTTCTTCCAGCGCCTGCTGGTCGCGGCCCGGGAGCTGTGGCACGAAGATCTGACCCGCGCCCGGTTACCTTCACTGGCAGAGTGCCGGGCGATCCCGGAGCGGGATCGGGGCACCCGCGACTGGCTGTTCAACATCGACAACGCCGAGGCCTGGCGAGCGGTCTTCAATGGGGCGGCCACGCCCTATGACTTCAATACCCAGGGCCCGGTGTTTCAAGGCGAGCAACTGAGCCTGCAACTGTATGGCGACCTGGGGCGTCTGTCCGTGCCTTGCAACTGGCCGGCGAGCCAGGCCCCGACCCACTGCCGCCTGCTGCTCAAGGTGCAGGGCATCAGCGAACTGGCGGTCAGCGGTACGCGCTTCGACGGGCGTATGCGCACCCAACTCACCTGCCTCAACCCCGGTTATCACCTGCGTCTGGAAATCGGCTTCGACTGCGTGATCGAATGCGTGGCGCTGTCCGTGAACATCAGCGACGTCGAAGGAATACGCGATGAAAAGCAATTTTGAAGTAGCCCTGGAGCGTCAGGAAATGCCCCAGTTCTTTCGCGGCCAGGGCCAGTACCTGACCCGGGATGGCGATTGGGACGAGCACCTGTACTGCATCAACTGGCCGGGGATCTTCGCTTACCTGCGGGACCACGCCGACGGCGCAGAGCAACTGAGCAGCGCCTTCGAGCTCTACGCCTACAGCGTTGTGGAAACCATCGAAGATTGCTTCGGCCTGCGGGAAAACCTGTTCTGTTACTACTCGACTCGGACCTGCTGGGCGCCCGAGAGCGTCGATCTGCTTGCGCAATTGCCGGAGCCTTGCCGGCGACGCATCGTGCAGCGTTTGAGCTGGTATCGCTGGCAGGTGGAGAACCATGCCCGGCTGCTGCCGGAACGGGCCCGACGCATGACCGCGGACGGTGCCTGCGCCGAGTTCATCGACCTGCCGGCCTTGCCCTACAACTGAACCCGGCGGCCGCCTGAGTTATTCATCCTCGGCGGCTTCGGCGTCCTGCGGCGCTAGCGCGGCATCGTCCTGCGCCTCGGGGTCGGCGCCCTCTTCGGCCTCTTCCAGGCCAAAGTCCTTGCGACTTTCCTTGATGGCCTGACGGATATCCGCGCCCTTGATCGGGCAGTTCAACATTGCCGCTATACGGTCGATGCGGGGTGCCATGACCGGCCTCTCACTTTCTGGAAACTGCGCAGATAGTGCGCGCTTTCCCCGGCGACAGCCAACCCCCGCGCTTTATTGACGACGCAAGGCTTGCAGGCGCGCGTCCAGATCCTCCTGCGGATACTGTTCATGCAGCTGCAGCAACAGCTCGGCCGCCTCGCGGCTCTGGCCGCCTTCCCACAGGCGCAAGACCGCCTGAAGCTGCTTATCCAGCCGCTTGATGGTCCGCGGCTCGGCCGGGGCCGACATGCGTTGGGCCAACTTGCTCGACTCAGCCCTGGGCTTGGCCATCGCAGGTGGCGCTGCGTCGCTTAGCGCTTCCCGCTCTGGCGCCGCGGCAAAACTGCCCACAGGGGCTGCCGCAGTCAGGGGCTCAGGGACACTCAAAGCCCCGGCCAGCTCGGCGGAGCGTGGCGCCGCCTGACGCGCCATGGGCGCCGCTGGGGCTGGAGCGGGCGCGGGAACAAAGGCCTGCTCTTGTGGATAGTGCTCCGGAGAAGGCCGCAGCAAGCCAATGACCAGGGCCACGCCAAACAGGCTGGCAAAGGCCAGTTGATAGCGCGGCCGCTGGCAGGCGCGCATCCAGCGCTGCCAAAGACTCGGCTTGGGCGCAGGGGCTTCGCGGCGCGCAGTGGCCAGGATCAGGGCATCCAGATGGGCCGGTGGCTCCTGGGCGCCGTGTTGGCGGATGTGCGCCAGCATCTGCTCTTCAGGGGACGGGGTCTGTCGGGCGTCAGTCATGTGAGTACCTCCTCGGCCAGGAGCCGACGCAATTTTTTCAGCGCATAACGGAAGCGGCTTTTCACCGTTTCCAGGGGCGCCTGGGTCAGGCTGGCGATTTCTGGCAGTTCCAGGTCGCCGTGGGCCCGCAGCAGGAACACTTCGCGCTGGTCTTCGGGCAAGTCCTGCAAGGCGGCTTCGATACGCTGCTGGTCGCGGCACAGGCTCAGTTGCTGTTCGGGGCCGGGAGCCTGGTCGGTTTCGCCGTGCAGTTGTTCGTCGTAGCTGTCGTGCAGCGGGTTGCGCTGGCCGTGCTTGCGCCAGTGGTCGATCAGGCGGTTGCGCGCGATCTGATACAGCCAGGTACGAAAGCTGGCCCGGCCCTGGGGTTGGCTGGCGCTGCGGATCAGGCTGAGCCAGGTGTCCTGGTAGACCTCTTCCGCCAGCTCGGCCTTGCCGCACAGGCCCAGCACAAAGCCATACAGGCCCTGACGATGGCGCTGGTACAGCACCTCGAAAGCCGTCGGATCTCCGGCGCGATAACGCGCCAGCAGCGCTTCATCGCTGCTGGCATCGGTGGACATTTGGGGAGCAGACATGGGGCGGATGAACTCCTGTTCACTGCTCGTGATGTGGCTATTCAAGGCGGCTCTGCACCTGGCTCATGTCCACGGGCTGTGCCTCGGCCTGGGGCGCATTTCCCGCCTGGGTTTTCGGCGCCTGAGTTTGCAGGCTTTGCGCCAGTTCCACCAGTTGCACGAATTCGCCCCGCAGCCCGTAAGGATCCTCGCCCTTGGCGCCGCGGGCCAGCTTGGCGGTGTCGCTCAGGCTGAAGTTGCCGGTGTAGCGGCCGTCCTTGAGTTGCTGGGAGAACGCCGCCACCGCAGCGGCGAAGCGCAGGTCCGGGCTGGCGGCGGAAAGGCTGGCCGGCTGCTGCGCGCTGATCGGCCGTTCGATCAAGCGACTGCTGCCCCCTTGCGGCACCTTGTAGCGCACCCGCAGCATCGCCAATTCGCCCTGCTTACCGCCCTGTTGCGGCGCCTTGGCCGGTGTATAACGCAGTGGCTCCAGCCAGCCCTTCTCCCCCGCCGGGACGATTTCATACAAGGCGGTCACCGTATGCCCAGCGCCGATTTCCCCGGCGTCGACCTTGTCGTTGCTGAAGTCTTCACGCTTGAGGGCACGGTTCTCATAACCCAGCAGGCGGTATTCGCTGACCTGGGCCGGGTTGAACTCCACCTGCAGCTTCACGTCCTTGGCCACCACCGCCAGGGTCGAGCTGAGCTGGTCCACCAGCACCTTGCGCGCTTCGCGCAGGTTGTCGATGTAGGCGTAGTTGCCGTCACCGGCATCGGCCAGTTGCTCCATCAGGTGCTCGTTGTAGTTATCCACACCAAAACCCAGGGTGGTCAGGGACACGCCGCTCTTGCGCTTCTCGGCGGCCATGGCCTTGAGGCTGTCGAAGTCGCTGATGCCGACGTTGAAGTCGCCGTCGGTGGCCAGCAGGATGCGGTTGATGCCCTGGTCGATAAAGCCTTGCTGGGCCATCTGGTAGGCCAGCTGGATGCCCGAGGCACCGGCCGTGGAACCGCCGGCGGTGAGCTGGTCGATGGCGGTGCGAATCTTCGCCTTGTCGCGTCCGGAGGTGGGCTCCAGCACCACTCGCGATTCGCCGGCGTAGACCACCAGCGACACCCGGTCCTGATCCCGCAGTTGATCCACCAGCAGCTTGAGGGTGCTTTTCACCAGGGGCAGTCCTTCGCGGCGATCCATGGAGCCGGAGACGTCCACCAGGAACACCAGGTTGGCCGGGGCCAACTCTGCCACTGCACGGTCCGAAGCCTTGATGCCGATGCGCAGCAAGCGGGTGTGGGGATTCCACGGCGAGGGCGCCAGCTCGGTGGTCACGCCGAAGGGCGAACCGTCGGTGGGCAGGGCGTAATCGTAGGGGAAGTAGTTGACCAGCTCCTCAAGGCGCACCGCACCTTCCGGCGGCAGGCTGCCCTGGTTGAGCAGACGGCGAACATTGGCATAGGCGCCGGTATCGACGTCGGCGCTGAAGGTCGACACCGGCGCTTCGGCAACGCTGTGGATCGGGTTGTCCGCCAGCTTCTGATACTGCTCCCGGGCCTCGTCACGGTAGCCGGCCATGCTCGAATCGCGGGCGGCCATCGGCGCCGGCATGGGCGCGGACAAGCCGACCGGACGCACATTGCGCTTGATCATCGCGGCATCGGCGCGCTGCACCTCGTACTGTATTTCGGGCTCGGCCTGCAGCGCGCCCTGGGGCGACGCCCCGGCGGCGGATTCAGGCTTGGACGATACACCGCAACCGGCCACCGCCAGCAGCAAGCCGGCGGCGAAACCCTGGGCGGCCGGACGAAGAAAATGCAGGGGAAGGGACATGGGGGCTGACCTCGGGAAGAAATGATCCATTCCCCCCTTCAGACGAAGCCCCTGGGCGATTCGGGTTAAGCCCCGAAAAAAAATTTCACTTAGCGCGAATAGCGGCGCACCACGCTGCTATTGCGCAACACGTGGCCGTTGATCTTCTCCAGCAACTGGGCGCGGGTCAGTCCGGCGGGCAGCACGTCGGGCGCCAGGTCCAGGGCAAAGATCTGGATGATGTAGTGATGAGCGCTATCGCCCACCGGCGGGCACGGGCCCATGTAGAACGTGCCGTTGCGGCTGTTGAGCCCGGCCAGTCCTTCCAGGGTCGGCTTGGTGCCGGCGCCGGCCGGCAACTGGCGGGTGGTCGGCTTGATCCCGTAATGCACCCAGTGGTCCACGCCCTGGCCCTTGGCGCCGTCCGGATCGTGCATGACGATGGCGTAGCTCAAGGTGCCCTCGGGCCCGGCGGTCCAGCTCAAGGCCGGAGAATTGTTATGCCCGCCACAGCCCTTGGCATCGCTGGCATTGCCGGTGGTGAACAGCCGGTCATCCGAGACCCCGGGAATGTTCAGGGTAAAACGCTCCTGGGCCTGCACGGGAAACTGCAGGCACAGCAGCACGGCACCAGCGGCCAGCCAAGTATTGCGGGAGGCAAAGCGAGACATACGAAAGCACCTTTTTGCGGATGAGATCGGGGTGAGCCAAAAGACTATAGCCTGCAAGACAGAGCGCGCCGCTTCGTGCACGGCGCGGTGCAGATTGAGCTTGAGGACAGGGGTAGTTGTAAATGGATATTTCAGACAATCATCGCGATGGAGACCACCCTCCACGGCCGGCCAGAAAGAGCGGCGGGCCATCCGCCCGCCACCGGCAATGATGCGCAGACCTCAATCCCGATGGGCCTGCATGTACTGACGCAGCAATTGGTTGATCCGCGTCTGGTAACCCGCGCCCTGGCCCTTGAACCACTCCAGCACATCGGCGTCCAGGCGGATGGTCACGGCCTTCTTGCCCGGCAGGTGCACCTCGGCGCGGCGAAAGAAATCGTCATCCAGCTCGGGGATATCAGAAGTATCGATGCCCTGGTCATCGGTTTTCGCCAGGCGCTCCCAATCCGTTTTCGATCCGTCAGTTTTCGATCCGTTGGACATAATATTTAGCCTCCCGCTTAGTGGCTTTGCGCGCCGAGATGATGCGCACCGCTTGACCCCGCCGCTCGGTATGAACCACCACGCCCACCAGGGTCCTGATCCAACCGAGGCTGACCCAGCGCTCCTCGCCGTAGTCCAGGCGCTCATCGCGCAAGGACAGCACCGGACGCTGGAACATCAGCACCGCATCGTTGAAATCGATGCCGTGCTTGAGCAGGTTGGCGTGGTTCTTGGCCTCGTCCCATGCAACGTACATGAGCAATTCCGTATTTACAAATGTACATACAGGCTAGCCGACCGTTCGCCAAAAGCGCCCTGGGTAAACACCTGGAAATACAGTCGCAAGCGGGATGGGTGTGTACGGAAAAAGCCCTACAGCGTTCTCGGAAAAGACTTCGCCGTACTTGCCTTGCACCGCTGGAAGCCGGCGGCTTATAGTCCGGCCGTCGCCCAGATGGCGATTCGGGTTTGGCGACCTGGCAATAGAGAATGCAAACAACCTGCTTGCAGGTTTTTTTGCGCCCGCATGATTGCTCTATGGCGGTTGTGCGTGGGAGACCTTCGGGTCTGTCGGTTTTCTCTATTGCCGGCTCGCCAACCTGCGCACAACTGCCACCTATTGTTTGGCGACGGTAAGTGGACAGCCGCTCAACTAACGGAATAGAGAGAACTGATCATGAACCGCTACATGCCGCTCACCGGCCACGACTGCCTGATTCCTTCCCTGCTGATCGACACCCAGGCGCCCATCGACGTGCTGCACGACGCCGCAGCCTTTCGCATCCGCGCCGCGACCCAACTGCTGGAGCACTTCGCCGCCGAGACCCTGCGCAGCGAACCGGTGGTGCTGCAGGAACTGACCCTGGTGTGCAGCATCCTGCTGCGCGATGGCTGTGATCTGCTGGATGTGACATCACGGCGTTTGCAACTGCAAATGACCTAGTCAATAAATAAGGGCGACTTTAAAGTCGCCCGCTGCCTTTAGCGGAAGTAGCTCACTTATATTTTTCAGCAACACATTCATCCCCTTCGGCATTCATCACTTTTGAAATACATGGTCGGGATATCGATTTTTTTAGTGTTCACAAATATATCTGGAAGAGTTATCGAAAAATCGTCCAACTGCCCCGGCGATAACTGGACAGATATAACATTAGGTAGATTTTTCTTCGCTTCAAAAGTCGTCTGCATTTGCGGAGCAAAAATTTCTCTCTGATCTCCATTGCTCAATCGCAACACTATATAAGACGAGGATGCACTGATGAACGTAGGGTTCTGCGCATGCATTTTTTGCGTGACATGCGCTTGTCGAACAATGGCCTTGGCCTCTTTGCCGAAAGCCCATTGTTGCTCAGATTTATATGGATGAACCCCAAACTCAATTCTCAATTTAGTATCTGTTGCACCGGTAATAGATCGAGTAACGGGGTCAAATTCTGGCGTACCTGGCAGCGTGCTATAAACAGTCGCAATCACCGCTCCAGAAAAATCGCCAGGATTTACAATCCCATACCAAAAGGCACTTCGTCTACCATGACAAGTCGAATTAGAGTGGCCCTTATTTATACTCGTCGATTCAGGATGAACATAGGGGCCAACACTACATCCGAAAAAAAACAGGAAAGTACTAAAAAAAAACAGTCTCAACATTTGAGGTTTCCCCATCTCAATCACTTGAATATCAACTCCTATATTTCACGACTTCTCGCTTCTTTGAGTAGCCACCTCTTTCGTTGCTGCCTTGACTAGCACTCACTCCTTATTTCAGGTAACCGTGCTGAGCCAGCAGCATAACTTTTTCAAACCGGCTTCACCGAGCACATTTTCGAGCGCCTTAACCAAAACACTCTTCTTATTCATTATTTCCACCATCAAGAACAACACAACAGCGAGCATTGCCCATTTACTCAACCACAAAGCTGCTCGCCCCTATCTATAGCCATTAGACTAAAAAACATAACAACTTTTCGTGTTGGCGGTTTCATATCTCCAAGACTTTATAATGCCATCCTTTGAAACTAAAACAGAGTACCGGCAATCTCTTATCCAAGTTATGTAAAATCGCCTGCCCTCCCCTTCTTCGAGCACACGATCAAACACTTCATTTCTATTTACCGGCGACCAATACGAATCACCACACCCTCGACTACAGTCCGCATAGATATGGGACTCAAACCTAGTACCAACCATAGCGTTCATTCCTCCAACCCAATGAGAATATGAAGGAGCACAACCCACAAGAAAAAACAGCACCACGAAAACATTATTTTTTATCATGCTTTTTATCCACCTCGATAAGATGCCGATACTTATCATAGAGAGCACCATAATTAACAATCAAAGCAGGCGGCATGGTTCCGATATTTTCAGAAAATGACATCGGTGCGTTGAAGTCCTTCGGATTAATCATCCAAGTGTCGTGCAAGGTCGCAAACGCATTGAATCCAGGAACTTTGTTAAGCCCATTACTTATAGGCGTACCATGGCAAATCGAATAGAAACTGGCACAACCTAGCTCTCGATTCAGACCTATATTCTTGCCTTCCCTTATAACGCCGTCTTTCAATTCTTGAGGAACTAATCCACCCTCTGATGGAGTAAACACAGGACCTCCCGGCCTATCTACCCCAGGCCTAGCATCCGGCTCTCGCCCAGCTGAATACTGATACAACTCCATCAACGCACCAGTCGCTGCAATACTCAGCCACGTATCCCTGTCTTTACCACTCAAGGCCCCCTTCAGTGCGGTATTGGCTGCATAAGCCTTCAAGCGCCCGGCATAGTCATCGCCATAAACATAATTACCGTCCGCACTTAAAGTCCGCCCCATTTCGTTGGTAAAGGCCGCGCCGAAACCAGCGATCACAGCTCCAGTGGCGTATCCCTTCAAACTGTCTTCACTAAATACTTCCTTGACCACCTTGCCCAAATTACCCTTGTTGTTGATCGTGCTAGCCGCGGCAGTGCCCGCCATCGAAGATAACGCCGTAGTAACCATCGCATTACCCCACCCCGCCGCCGCAGTACCGACTGCAGTTCCCGCCTGAACCATCGCTGCATTTCCCGCAGCGGCCATTGCCGAACCGGACCCAGCACTCGCCCCCGCAGCCGAACCTATAGCACCGCTGGCGGCACCCGCCGTAAAAGCGGCGACGACGATGACAATAGCCAGCATCGCCCCCTGACCAAGACTTGAATGGCTGTATTTGAAGCTGTCATGAATCTCTTGCACTTTGCGCCAGTCCACATCCCCACGCTGCTCTGCCTCCTTGAGCCAGGCCAGTTGCGGATCCGCCTTGACCATCGCATCGATACTCTGACTGATGGACCGCTGGTCGATGTGATTGATATCGATCTTCAGTCCATCCAACGCCTTGATCGCTACCTTGCCTTGAGCTACCAACGCCGTCTGACGCAAGGTCTCATCGGTGTTGCCCTTACCTTTGGCGCTAGTCCAGGCCAGGCTGGAACTGCTCTTTTCGTGACTCTCCTGATGCAAGTCCTTCATCCCTTCAAAAGTGATGGCGCCACCGCTGTCGAGGGTCAAGTCGTTGCCACTGGTCAGGGAGGCAGCCTGGTAGGTCTGGTCACCACCACTCTTGAGGGTCAGATCGCCCCCACTGGAGATTTCACTGCCGACATGAGTCATATCGGTAACTTCGTCACGACGGGTTTTCTTGCCTCCCCAGGAACCCTTTTTCTTCATGTCATAAAGTGAGTAGTCAACGTCTTGCTGGGCCAACAAGTTCAGTTGATCGCCAGCAACCAGGTAGGCCTCATCACCAGCGTCGACCTTGCTGGAGATCAAGGTCAAGTCATTACCCGCAGACACCTTGACGTCCCCTCCAGCAATGACCGTTGAGGCCTGCTGGCTGATGTTCTGTTCCTCTTGACGAACCTTCTTGCCGCCTCCTTTGTAGCGGTAGGCGCTGGCCTCTTCGTTAGCCGCTGAGGTCAGTAGCACATCGTTGCCAGCATTCAGGTTGATGTTGCCAACAGCGTCCAAGTGACTGGCTACCACGGACAAATCATCGCTGGCATCGATCAGCAAATCCCCCGCGCTGTTGATCTCACTGGCGTGCTGCACAGTTTCACTCTGGCTCCAGGAGTGGCGCTTGTCTTGACGCGTCATGCCGTTGTTTTCTTCTGCAGCGGCGATGATTACATCCTTGCCGGCTCTGATCGTCGTATTGCCCGCAGCACTAATGGCTCCACCGATATTTTGTACGTCCTTCGCCGCGTTGATATTCACGTTGTTGCCGGACTCGATGCGAGCAGCGTTATCGACAACCGAAGTGGCCTGACTGAAACCAGGGCCGCTGGTGATTACGGTAGTAATGCTGCGATCGTTGTGAACATTGCCGCTCAAACTGGTGAGGCTTACATCTTGTCCCTTGAGGATGCCACCCTGGGCATTGATCAAGTCTGTGCCTGCCAGTACTTCAAGCTGCTTGCCTGCGTCCATCAAGCGAGCGTTGAGCAAGTCTTTGCCAGCAGACACCTTGAGGCTTTCACTGGCACGCAACGTCCCGGTATTACTTAGGTCGGTACCGGCAATCAGGGTCACGTCCTTACCTTGGATCAAGGCTCCATCAGCGGTCAGACGGTTATTAACCTGAGCAAGGTAGAGCACCGGCACCAGTACATGTTCACCATTGACCACCTGATCCTCCATCCAGACGATATCGTGGGTCAGGGCCGCAACTTGCTGTGAGGTCAGACTGACACCTAGGGACAAGTCCAACTGCTGTTTGCTGGCAATGGCGTTGTTCATCAAGTATTTGAACAAACCTTCATCGCTGGTCTGACCAGCGATGAAGCGCTGGCCAGTGCGTGCAATAAGTGCCTGCTGAATAAGACGTTGCTCATAAAGCCCATCGCCGAGACGCTTCCAACTGGTTTGCGGGTCGTAACCGAGGTTGCTCAACAGGTAGTCCGAGCTCATAAATTGCCTGAGGTCAGTCAGTGCAGAGTTGGTTTCAATCAGATACTTGTGCGAGCGGCCCGTCCAGTTCGCAGTAGAGCCTTTCACCTTAACAAGACCTTGTTCGGTGCTGCTCTGTGCTGCGTCTTGACTGTCAACCACCCGGAATAAGCCATTGTCGCCCGTGGGCAGGGTGAAACCTGGCAAATCAGTCGGATTGATCTGCTGCTGAGCAAGGTCCGGCGGCAATTGCGGATTGAGCTGCACGACCACAGGCTGAGTACGTGGACCAGAGTCAGCAGTCGCTGACTTCTGCGCTCCCGCCATGGGTATCTGGAACTCCACGACGCTACTGTTTATCAGAGTCTGAAGCGCTTGGATCGTGACGCTGCCGCCCGCCTGGATGACCGCTGCGGACAACAATGCGCCTGGATTGACGACGGTGATATCACCTACCGGTTTGAATGCATTCAACGCATTGACCGGCAATACCTTGGGTAATGCCTGCGCGTTATACGGATAGATGTAATTTGCCCGGAAGCGATTATCCGTACCGTCGGTAATACGCCCAGTATTCCAAGTGCGAACCCGAGTGGTCTCACCAGAAGTAGCGCCCTGATTGGTCAGGGTTTCAGCGGTGATCTTCAGGTCGCTGCCCGCCGCCATCACGCTGTATTGATTGAGCACAGTGTCAGCTTCCACTGTCAGGTTCGCACCACTTTGAATCAAGCCTTGAGTAGAATCCTCCTTAACCAAACTTCTGAAGGTCTCAGTGGCGATGTAGTCAACATTATGATGGTCACCGCTGCAGTCGTAACACTTCACACTGATAGAGCCCGAAACCTGCTCGTCGATAGTGCTAAAGATATCCTTGCGATTGATCAAGCTTGCAGTGTGCAGCGACATGTCTCCGGAAGACTCCATAGTACCGGAGATATTCTCTAGCCAGACATTGCGCTTAATGCCATCGCGCGCACTGATGTTCAGGGCGCCAAGGCTGAACACATCAGCATATAAGTTAGTAAAGACATCAGCCTGAAGTGTCAGATCCTGGCCGCTGAATATCAAACCCCGGTTATTGCTCAAGATACCGGCCTGCACCTGTGTCCCACCGTTCCCCCCCAAGGTGCCACGATTGATCAGTAAATCCGCATGTACCTTCAGATCACCGGCACCCGTGATACGCCCGGCGTTGGTCAATGCGCCACTACTGCCAATATTACTCAGCGTGCCACCACTCAACCGTGCGCCGCTGCCCAGGTCGATGCTGGCAGCATTGAAATCAAACTGCCCAACACTGCTAACTTGACTCTGCCCCGAGCCAGTATAAGCACCACTTAACAGCACCTTGAGGCTGCCATCACTGGCTAGTATCCCGGCATTGTTCCAGTTGACGCCCTTGGCGTTAAAACTCTTACCAGCATTTAAAGTGCCGCCCGCTAGTTGGGTAAAACTCGTTACGTCAATATCAAAATTGGCTGCTTGAATCGCCGAATTATTACTCCAACTATCTGCTGTGACCTTAAAACTACCCTGACTCAGCAGGTTGCCACCGACATTGCTGAAGCGCGCTATAGCCAAGCCCAACGAACCGTTACCCAAATGCCTGATGGCCCCGGCGGCGTTAGTAAAATCTGCCATATCCAGTATCAGATCGGCATTGGCCGTCTCGATCGTGCCGCCCTGGTTATCCAACAACTGTTTGAACTTGAGCTCGGTAGTACCCTGGGTCCCGAGGGAGCGCAGTTTGCCGTTCTGGTTGTTCAGGGCCAATGCATCGATGATCAGGCTACTGCTACTTTCCACCAAACCATGCTGGTTGCTCAGCGTCCCGCTAAGTCCGAAGTCCACTTGCTGGGCAGCTATCCGACCGTTATTGCTGTTGTCGAGGTTGTTTCCGCGCAAGCTCAAGAACTGCTTGGCCAACAGCGAGCCGCCAAGGTTTCGGATATCGCCACTGACAATATCCGTGTTTCCCACCAGAGCCGATATCTGCCCGCCTTCATTGAGCAGACTGTGCGTGCTTTCAATCTTCGCAGACTGCCCTTGAATCAACCCGCCCTTGCCCGAGTCATCAGGCAACATGCCATTGTTCAAGACGCCAGAGAGTTGGGTCTTTATCCAACTGGCAACACTGGCCAGAACACCACCACGGTTATCGATATGACGAGCATGCAGCACATCGAGACTGCCGGCCTGGGCGATAACGCTGCCACCCAAGTTTTTCAGGTCGTTATCCAGGTCAAGGATCAAGTCTCCCTGGCTAAGCAGACTCGCCTGGCTGTTATCGATGTTTACGGCTTTGACCTTGAGCGTTCCCTGGCTGCTGATCATACCTTTGCTGGCGTTGCTCAAGGTGTCACTCAGGGTCAGGCTCATGGCCTTTGCTGCAGCGATATAGCCGTTGTTACGGTTATCCAGGCTGTCAGCCACTAGAACCAATCGACCCTGGCTGATCAGCTTGCCACCCTGTTGTTTCAGAGTACCCAGAGTCAGGCTGATATCGCCTTTGCTGGTGATATTACCTTGGGTATTTTCCAGCATGAGGCCTTTGAGTGTGATGTCCTTTTCGGCCACTACTCTGCCGGTTTGGTTATCGATAGAGCCTGTATCAATATTCAGCGAGCTCTCACTGCTGATTACGCCTTGAGTGTTACGTAGCGTGGCAGCAGCAATCTGCTGTAAACCGTTGCTGGCTATGACGCCTTGATCACGGTTATCAAGAACCTGTTCGACGGTGACCTCAAGCTGTCCTTGGCTGATCAACGAACCGGTACTGCGGTTATCCAGATTTTGGGCCGTCACCTTAAGCGTGTCTTGTGCCGACAGGGTACCGCTCTGGTTGTCCAGATTACCCATGGTGGATACCGTCAGATTGCGGCTGGCAATCAGCGTTTTTCCGCGGTTGTTCAAAGACTTGGCCTGGACCCTGAGATCACCCTCAGTATTGCGGGTGTTATCGAGGTTGACGCCAGCTTCAACGATGCCGTTGTTGGTCAGTATCCCGCCACTGGTAAGCGCAATGCTATCGCGGGCTGCTAGAGACTGATGATGGACCTGAGCGCCTGAGGTACTCATCTCAATACGACTTCCGGCATATATCGGACCTGATGTTTCCAAACTCTGGGCCTTGGCGATAACTTCACCACTGGTCGTAGCCTCAGCAATTCGCAACTGGCCATTGGCATCTAGCTGTATATCGCCACCACTGGCGATCAGCTTGCCGTCGAGTTTCACCCCCACCCCGGCCTCGGTGCCCACCAGCTTGATCGCCCCGGCGTACATGCCGCCCAGGGCTGACGAGTCGATCGCCAGTTGCGGCGCATCCGCCGGGTTGGCGGTCCGCGACGTGGCGTTCAAGGTCTTGGCGTCGACATCGTTGGCCCCGGCGATCACCGCCAGGTGCTTGGCCTGGATCTCGGCGTTGATCTTGGCGCTGCGGGTGATGATTTCGAACTGGTCGATATTGCTCGCGTTGAGCCCCGCGCCTTCAATGGCGACGCTACCTTGATCCACCTGGTAACGCTGGAGCTGGCCGTTCTCGATCACCGGTTTGCCGGTGGTCAGGGTGGCTTTCGGGGTGTTGATGAAGCCGCAGCCGTTGCAGGTCACTCCGTAGGGGTTGGCAACGATCACATGGGCCGATTGCCCGGCCACTTCGGTGTAGCCCTTGAGCTGGCTGGGGCTGCCGCCGTTGACTTCGTTGAGGATCACATTGGCCGCGCGGCCACCCAGGTTGGGGTTGCCGAGGATGATCCCGCCAAGCTGGGTTTGCTGGGTGCGGTTGACGGCGTTGTTGAGGATCACGCCCTGTTGGCCGACGTTGTAGTCGCTGAACTGGTTGTGGGACAGGCCACTGCCATTGGGCGCGGCGATGTTGACGATGGGCACGCCATTGCCGGCCTGGCCGAGATTCGTGCCGCTGCCGTTGACCACGATGCCGTCGGCCATTGCCACCACCGGCTGCCAGAACATCATGTTGGCGAGGATGAACGCCAACCCGCGTTTCGACAGGCCCCAGAAGGTGTCGCGCGGTTGCAGGGCAGCCGAAGGCTGGCGGGCGAGGAAGGCGAGTTGGCGAACGTCCATGTCAAAAGCCTCAATGAATCAGTGCAATCAGAGAAAGAGATCCAAACGGAAGTAGATCGGTGCTTCCCGCTCACTCAGGGCATCTGGCCGCTCGAGGGAGTGGGCGAAGGTCAGGCTGGCGGCGAGGTGCTTGCCGCGGGCGAAGAACTCGATGGAGTCGCTGGAGACCCGGCCATGCTGCTCGGCGTTGTAGCGGTCGTTGCGGATCGCGCCAACGTCATAGCCCAGTCCCGTGCCGTACTCGGCGAACGCCGGGCGCAGCCAGTTCCAGGTCACCGGGCGACTCCAGCGCAGGTCGTTGCGCCAGTAGTAGCCGCTGTCGCCATTGAGGCTCTGGTCCTTGTAGCCACGGATCGAGGACTGGCTGCCCAGGCTCATGCGTTGCGAGCTGAACAGCACATCCTCGCTGCGCTGGCCGGTGACCAGGCTGCTGAACACCAGGGACTCGTCCCACAGCTTGAACGGCTGCAGGTAGCTGGCGGTGGCGGTGTATTTGCGATAGCGGGCGTTGGCTTGGCGATTGCCGTATCGGTCACGCTGGTTTTCGCGCTGGGCATCGAAGGCACCGATGCCGTCCTGCAGCCCCAGGTCGAAGTTGACGAAAGCGCCGCCGATGCGCCGGCCATGGTTGATGCCGAACTGGGCTTCGCTGAGGCGGTTGCTGCTGTTGGCGAGCTTGCTGTCTTCGATGTAGTTGTTGGTGCGCAGGTAGCTCAGGCCGCTGTTCAGCGAGGTCTTGCTCACGGCATCGCGGTGGATCACCCGCTCCAGGCGCAGTTGATGGTTCTGGCTGTCGCCGGTCTGTTTGAAGTTGAAGCCCTGCCCCTGGGCCAGGGAGCGGTATTCGCTCTGGCTGTAGCTGTAGCTGAGGTTCCACCAGCCAAACGGCAGGTTGTAGTAGAGCATGGCGTTGCGCGAGGTTTTCTGGTGGTCGCTGATGGCGTCGTGGCCACCGCGCAGCACCAGTTGGTCGGCCAGGCCCAGGGGGCTGTCCCATTCGAAAGAGCTGCCCCACTGCTGCTCGCCAGTGCTCTTCTGGCCCTCATTGCTGCGCGACAGGCCGACGCGCCAGGGCTTTTGCGGGTTGTTCTTGACCAGCACTTCGCTGCCGCCCACGGCCTGGCCCGGGGCCAGTTCCATCTGCGCCTGGTTCGACGGCAGGCGGTTGAGCTGGTCGACCATCTGCTCGATCTGCCGCAGGTTGAGCAACTCACCGCTGCTGCCGGGAAAGGCCATGTTCAGTTCGCGGGCGCTGAGGTTGCTGCCTTCGGCGGCCTTGAGGCCCTCAAGCTTGCCTTCCACCACCAGCACCTGCAGGTGGCCGCTGGACAGGTCCTGTTGCGGCAGGTAGGCGCGACTGGTGACCAGGCCCTTCTCGATGTAGCGGTTGGTGATGACCTTGAGCAGCTCGTTGAGCTGAGGCACTCCCAGGCACTGGCCGATGTAGGGCTTGAGCAGGCTCTCGCGCTCGCTGGCGGACAGCGAGTCGGCGCCCTTGAGCTGGATGTCCTGGATCGGGAAGCAGCGGCTGTCGGCGGGCGCGCTGGGTGCCACCGGCGTGGCGCTCTTGCCGGGCAGGTCCTTGAGTTCTTCGAGACGCCGCTGCTGTTCTTCCAGCAGGCGGTTCTGCCGGTCGCGGATCAGGTCCTGGTCGCCGGGGCTGAACGTCGGTGCAGGTAAGGGGGCAGCAAGGGCCGTGTGCAAGGGGCCAGTCAGCAGCAGGCAAGACAGCGCGCAGCACAACCTCATCCCGAGGGTGGAGAGAGACATATTCGATCCTTCGAAACCGTGACTGCAAGAGTTACGAAGGGGGCGATACTAATAAGCCACTATTGCGTCGTCAAATAACTGCCGGTTAATCGCCAGTGGCGATTAAGCCGTATCTAAAAAGCATTCTCAGAGATAAATCACATACCGTTACATCACTGGGCGACCCATTTGAATACTTGCCCTATCCAAACGTTCATTTCACTTGAAAGTCTTTGAAATCAAGGCCACCGATGTCTTCCGGCGTTCGAGAAACAAACTCGATATCGCATGTTTCGAAGAATCAAAACCAATACCAAAGAGCACTGAATCTCACTCACTCTTCACGATAAAAACAACGCTCACACCACAACATTCATAACCATCAGCCCATATAAAAAACCTCAAAAAGCTAAATAAGTTATTGATTTATCTATTGAAAATATAATCAGAAAATTCCACCCACAGATTCAGACGAATGGTAGCCATCCGGCGCTCACATCAGCTATGTCATTAACCCACCTCCATTACCTCTTGCCTTCATCCACCTCCGAATGCAGATGAATCACCCGCGGCGGCGGTTCCACCACCAACGGTGGGTGCTGCTGATCCTCGGGGCGGATACGGTAGAACTGCGTGGTGACATGGGTGATGCCCCCCTCTTCATCGTTGTGCACGGTCATGATCCCGGGCTGGCGCATCTGGGCGAAGGTTTCGTCGCTGAGCTTGAAGCTGTCACTCAAGCGCTTGTCGTCCACCACCGGTGCCGGCAGCCGTGGCGGGTAGTTGCGGTTGCGACGCTGGCGGTAACGGGCCCAGGAAATCAGCAGCAGGGCATTGAGCACCGCCACCCAGGCGTAGAACTGCAAGGTGGTCAGGGCGCCGAGCATGCCGGATTCGAAACGCGGCCCCTCATGGGTGTCCAGCAGGGGGATGAGCCCGCGGATCAGCAGGTACAGCAGGCCGACCCAGGCCAGTACGGTGAGGACAACGTCGACGACCACCATGAACGGTCGCTGGCGGGTTCGAATGATTTTCATCAGCGCGCCTCCTCTTCGTCATCGATGGGTTTGATACCCCGGTCCGGGCTGACCCAGCGCGCCCGTTTCTGATGCTCGCCAAACAGCACCTTGGGAAAGCTCACCAGGGTGGTGAGCAGGCTGATGAACCAGAACACCAACGGATACCAGACCACCCAGAACATGGTCTTCCACAGGTCCTTCTCATAACGCCGGTCGATCAGGATGCTCACCGCGAACTGGGCCAGGCACACCATCGCCAGTACCAGGCCGGTAAAAGCCGGCGGCAAAATGGAGTGCACCGCGATGGCCTCGGGCATGACGATGAACTTGCCCAGCACCCAGAAAATCATCGACAGCAGGAACGTGAAGGCCCAGCCGGTGGACAGGCAGTAGTCGAACAGCAGGGTCCACAGGTAGCGGTGGCGCCACTCCCAGATGCCACGGATGTTCTTGAACAGCACCTCGGCGCCACCCTGGGCCCAGCGCAGCCGCTGCTTCCACAAGCCGCGCAAGGTCTCCGGCATGAGGATCCAGCACAACGCCCGGGGCTCGTAGAACACGTACCAGTGGTCCAGTTGCAGCTTCCAGCTGATGTCGATGTCTTCGGTGACCATGTCCGGGCTCCAGTAGCCCACCCGGTGCAAGGCCGTGCGACGGAAGGCGACGATCACCCCGGAGACGGTGAAGACTTTGCCGAACACCCGCTGGGTGCGCTTGATCAGGCCGATGATCGAGGAGAATTCACCCACCTGAACCCGGCCCACCAGGGTCGAGCGGGTGCGGATCCGCGGGTTGCCGGTGACCGCGCCCAGGCGCGGGTTGTCCAGCATTGGCGCCACCAGGTAAGCGGCGGTATTGGGCGCCAGCAAGGCGTCGCCATCGATGCACACCAGGTACTCACTGCGTGCCGCCACCGCCCCCATGCGCAGGGCAACGGCCTTGCCCTGGTTCTGCGCCAGGTGCAGCACCCGCAGGCGCGGGTCCTGGGCTGCGATCGCGTCGAGGACCTCGGCGGTGTTGTCCTTGGAGCCATCGTTGATGGCGATCACTTCGATGTTCGGGTAGTGCTGCGCCAGCGCCGCGTGAAGGGTGTCGGCGACGTTGTCCCCTTCGTTGTAGCAGGGGATGAGGATGCTGATCAGCGGCTCACCGGCCAGCGGCGGCGGCAAGGTGTCATCGGACCAGGGCCAGTGGCGCTCCCAGTGCAGCCAGAAATACAGGCCGCCGGCGATCCACAGCGCCGACATGAACAGCGGGTAGTAGAAGACGAAGTCCATGAGGAATTCGCCAGTCACCAGGAAGATCAGCCCCAGGGGCACTCCGAGGACCAGCGCCAGCACCACCAGGGCGAATATACGATCCATCATGATTCAGGGGCTCCATTTGTTGGAGAGCGCGGGCCGCAGGGTTTTCAGGTCCGGTGAGTTCTCGAGGAAGTTGTCCGGGTAGTAACCGAAGTGGGTCGCCCCTCGGCGCTTGAGCCGGCCCATCCAGTCCGCCATCTGCTGGGCCGACAGCTCGCTGGCGGGCTTCTGCCGCCAGTCCCGGGCCTGGAGCTCGAACACCGTGCGCTGCAGGGCACCGGGTCGGGCCCGCACCTGATCCACCAGGGCCTCCAGCCAGGGCCCGGACTGTTTCAGGCTCTGTCCTTCCATCAGGGGCATGGCCATGGGCGCGGTCCAGTCGTAGTTGACCAGGAAGTCGTCGAGGTTCTGGGCGAACCAGGCTTCGCTCTGCGGATTGACGATCGGTTCGGCAAACAGGTTGCGCGCGGTCTGCACCTGGGGCCCGCGGATCGCACGGACCTTGGCCGTCAGCTCATGGGTGAAGTCGATCAGGTAGCGGCTCTTGAAACGGGTCCAGCGCTGCAGGGTCGCCGGATCGTCGCGCAGGCCGGCGATGGAATCCGGCAGCCCCTGGGCGGCATAGGCGCGCAAGGCCGCGGGGCTGGCGTCTTCGAAGTCCGAAAGCACGGCGTCGTCGTGGAACAGGATGCCGTCGACCGAGGTCAGCCGCGCCAGGTCTTCATACAGGTCGCCAATCAGGCGCCGCACGCTCGGGTCGAAGGGCGACAGCCGCTGGTACTGCTTGGGATCGACGCCGGTCTGGCCGCTGGCCGGGTCCCAGCGCGTGACGCGGGGCAGGTGGGCATCCAGGGCAAAGCTGAGCACCGGCATCCAGGCGTAGACCTTGACGTGGGCCCGGGTGCGCAGTTGCCAGGCGACCCGGTCGAACAGGTCGGCGCGCATCGGCAGGTGGCGGTTGGGGAAGTACAGCGACTGCACCAGGCCATCCCCCTTGGGATCGGCAAACGCCTGGAGGAACACGGTATTGACCCCCAGGTCGGCCATGCGCTGCACCAGCCTGCCGAGGTTGATTTCCTGCTGCTTGGGATCCGGGTCGTAGACATTGTCCAGGTCCACGTGCGCCACCCGCATCGGGGCGCTGGCCTCGGTGCCGACGATGCTGTTGGAGAAGTGCATGCCGTCCGGGTCGGAAACCACCAGGAAGCGCGGGCTGCTCATCAGGTTGTCGAGGGTGTCCAGGCCGTCGTCCAGGGTCAGGGCCATCTTGAAGCCCTGGCTGTCGACCACTTGCAGGGTCGAGCCGTCGGCCGTGCCATAAGGCCAGACCCAGATCCGCGGGCGATAGCCGGCCACCGCCAGGATCTTGTCCGAGATGCTGGTCACGTCGTGGCGCATCCGCGCCTGGAAATCCGCCTCGCTTTCATAGCGACCGGTGGCGGCGTCATAGCGTCGGGTAGCCGCCGCCGGCTGCAGGTTGCCCTGGGGGTTGGCGAGAATGCCGAGGTGGCTGTGGTCGGTATGGGCGGCAATTTCCACCAGCCCGGAGCGCGAGATCTCGCGCACCTGGGCCCAGGTCAGGAACTGCGAACGGGGCCGCAGCTCGCCGGCGAAATCCACCGGCTGATTGGCCGGGGTGTCGATCCACACGCCCACCGGCGCCAGCACCGCGGGCCAGCGATAGCTGCGCAGCACCGGCAGCACGCGGGTGTAGAAGCTCGAATAACCGTCGTCGAAGGTCAGCAGGATGGCCTTGGCCGGCAGTTCCGGCCCCCCTTTGCGCGCCGCCAGGATCTGGTCCACGGTCACCGGCCGGTAGCCGTTCTCCCGCAGCCAGGCCAGTTGCTCGATCATCCGCTCGGTGCGTACCGCCACCACCCGCTGGTCCGGGTCGCGATCCTCGATGTCGTGGTAGGCAATGCCCAGCACGTGGTTTTTCGGCCACGGCGCCTCGCTGTGAGGCAAGGGGCGCTGCGCCGGGGCGACAAACTCCGCCGCGGGCTGGGAACAGGCGCTGAGAACCAGAACTCCCAGCAGGAGGATGCAACGGTTGATCAGGCGCATCATCACGCTCGTCTCTAGAAACGATAGGTAAGGTCGACCGCCAGACGCAGATCGGTTTCCCGATCGCCGTCGTAGGGCCGGTTGATCACGCTCAAGACGCCAGCGATATCGAACACGTCATTCCAGCTGTAGCGCTGGCCGTAGCTGAGCAGCCCCACCGCGCCGGTGGCATAGCCGCGTTCGCTGTAAGTCCCGGCGCCGGCCTGGAACTGCTGGCTCCAGGCGGTTTGATAGCGGTGATAGAGCACGTGGTTGACGGTGACCGTGGGCAGCACGCTGAGATCCGCCTCGGGGTTGTAGTAGGGCGTGTCTTGCAGGGTGTTGTGGCTGGCGCCCACTTCCAGGCCGAGGTCGACCTGCACCTTGGGTGAGCGGTAGACCCCTTCACGGCCGGTGAGCAGCGCTTCGAAACGGTTGTTGCCGTCGCTGAAATGCGACGGACTGAGGGACAGTTTCCATTCCCGGCTTTCATTGGCCCGCCAGCGCAGGAAAGCGCTGCCGCCATTGGCGCTGATGTCACTGTTCAACGCCCGCAGCGGGGTGTTGGCCGAGAGGTAGTCGAGGCTGCCGCCGTATTGCCAGTGATCGTCGATGTCTCGGGCCAGGGACACCCGGGCACCGGTCTTGTCGCCATAGCCGTAGGAGTGGTTGGAGACTTCGGCTTCCAGGGTCATGTCACGGGTTCGCCGCTCCACCCCCAGGACCTGCCAGCGGTGATGGCCGATGCCTTCGGGAAAATCGCCCATGGCGTAGCCGATCCCGCCGAACAGGCGCCAGTCCTCGGCAATCGGCGGCGTATAAAGCCGGCTTTCGATGCCGAAATCCCGGCTCCCGGCCACTGCGCCGGCACCGCTGCTGCCGCCGCCGTAGCTCTTGCCGCCGTAGGTCGAGACGCGCAACTCGGCCATGTCATGCACTTCGCGCTCGCGGGCCAGGCGCTGCACCTGGCGACTTTCCGGGAAGCGCTCGAGCACATCGTCGGTCAAGGCATCCAGTTGCCGCCATTCCTGCAGTTCCAGGGCGGTGTGCCCCTGGGACACTTCCAGGCTGACATCGCGGGGGGCCACGCTTTCGGTTTCCTTGAGCAGGCTTTCCGAGCGCCGCGGCCAGTCCCGCACCCGGTACAGGTCGGCCTGGGCCAGACGCACACTGATATTGCCCGGGGCCTGCTCGGCCAGGGCCTCCAGCCGTTGTTCGGTGCCCGGCAGGTCCGCCCCCGACACACCGGCAGCACCGGCCTGGGCCGCCAGCAGTTGCGCATCGACCCAATCGTCATTGGGGTCGCCGACGGTTTGTCCGGTGAGTTGAATCCGCCGTGGCGTGCTGTCGGCCAGGTCATTGGCGAGCTTCAGCGCCTCTTCCGGCTGTTCGCTCTCCTGTAGCGCGTAATACAGGGCGGTGGTGTCTTCCAGACGGTACGTGGCATCGCCATCCGGGGCCGACAGTACGCGCCGATACAGATCCGCGGCCATTTCCGGCTGGCGCTGGTCGAGGTAGGAAGCCGCCACCCAGCGCAGGGCATAGAGGGGAATGGCCACACCGGCAGCGGTGAGCTGCTCATATTCGCTGATCACCTCTGCGGTACGCGCCCGGGACTTGAGCGCCCCCAACCGGTCGATGCGCCAGCGGGTCAGGTCTTCCTGAGCCTGAGGGTCATGCTCCCAGGCCGCGAACAGGGCGTCATAGTCGGCCAGGGCGCGGTCGGCCACCACAAACCGTTCCTTTTCGCCACGGCTGGCCAGCTCCGACAGGCGCACCCGCTCGGCCGCCAGATCGGCCTGGATCCGCCGCTGAATGACCGGATCGATCAGCCCCGGATGCTGCCGGGCCAGGCGCAGGGCCGGCTCCGGCAAGCGCGCCCGTTGCAGGGCGTAGATGTATTCACGCAGGACCTCGGGCTTGTCGCCGGCGCGAACAAAGGCCTGGTCGTACTCGGCCAGGGCGTCGTAGGGCTGATTGGCCCGGGTCAGTGCATAGCCCAGCGCCAGGCGCCGCGACGGATCATCGGGCTTGGCCGCCACCAGAGCCCGGGTCCGGGCCACCGCCTCCGCCGGCTGGTTGGCGTCGGCCTGGGTCAGGGCCAGGCCCAGTTGCAGGTCGGCATTCTGCGGCTCGCGCTCCAGGGCCTGGCGATAAAGCCGGGTGGCGTTGTCAAACTGCTTGAGGTTGCGATAGGCCCGGGCCGTGGCCGTCAGCGCCTGCAGCGGCAGCACGCGGTTGCGTCCCTGGGTTTCATAGACCTTCACCACCTCGGCGTCGAGCCCGGCCCAGCTGGCGATCTGCAAGTGATCACTGACCAGCCCGTTGTTCAAGGCACTGTCAGGCACCTGCCGCAGATGGTCGAGTGCCGGTGCATAACTGCCGGCCCGGGCCTGGATGATCAACTGGTCATAGGCGGCATCGGCCCAGGCTCCCCCGGACCAGAGCAGTTGGCTGCACAGCGCCAGGCCAAAAAGCGGGCGCAGACCACAACGGCGAGCGGGATGAGCAATACGTGGCATTTCGTCAGCATCCTTACATAGCAAGCCGGAGCTCAACCCGCTCGCCCTTGCAGACGTCAGGTAGCGGGAACGCATGACCCGGCATAGCTTTCCGGGAAATTCTTCCACGAAGGGTAGTCGAGAATTTGAATCCCCATCTTTATTCAGAATCAGTTTTCAAGACCTGTGCAGGCACCGCGTCAGAGCGGTCGGCGTTCGCCCGTCACCGCCCAGGTGCTGCAGACAGCACAACGCCCGGGCTGCGTCACACAGCACCGGGCGTCGAGGGGGATTCAGGGGCGGGCAAAGCGCCCCTTTTAACGGCTTATTGCAGGGCGCCAGCACCGCCCATCTTGCTCATGACAAAGCCCACGAACTGTTCAACGCTCATCTTCTGGCCGTTGAAATTCACCTCGTTGTTGGCGTAGTGCAGCGCTGATACCACGTTATTGCCTTCCAGCTTGGCCAATTGAGTGGCCAGGGCCATGGCGCTGAGCATTTCCGCGGTGGCCGCGCTCTGCTCGGCAATCTGCTTGGCGTCGGTCAGGCCTTCAGCCTGGGCCTGCAAGGCCGCCACGTCCGCCACCATCGGCTTGGACAGCGACAGCTTGGCGTCCAGTTGGCTGACCAGTTGCTTGCCCAGCTCGGCCGGCGGCAGCTCCAGGCTCTGCGGCTTGGCCAGATCCAGGCTCAGGCTGAAACGGCTTTCACCACCGGCGGTCTTGAATGCCAGGCTTTCCAGGGCGATCTGTGGCTTGGCTTCCAGGACCTTGTTCACCGCCGCACGCACCTTGACCTCTTGAGCTTCGCTCATTTGCAGCTCCGGCGCCGGCTCGCCCTCGGCAGTGGCCGCGGTGGCAGCCTGCTGATACGGCTGCAGCACGGTCTGGTAGATCTGGAGCAGATCGAGCATGCCCTGGCTGTCGAGGTTCTTCATG
This sequence comes from Pseudomonas sp. St29, assembly GCF_001547915.1. NCBI lineage: Bacteria > Pseudomonadati > Pseudomonadota > Gammaproteobacteria > Pseudomonadales > Pseudomonadaceae > Pseudomonas > Pseudomonas sp. St29. The sequence continues at coordinate 183,204 of NZ_AP014628.1, read as the reverse complement.
CTCCAGAGCATCTCGGCCGAACCCACGGTCTTGCCGTCGAAGGCGATTTCGCCCACTCGGTAATCCGCGCGGCCCGCTAACGTGCTGCCGGTTTCTTCGCTGGAGGTCTTCTGTTCGAAGTTCTTCAGGGTCAGCACCGACTGCTTGTCACCGAAGGTGGCCTTGGTGCTGGTGAGCTCCAGGGTGTTCTGGCCCAGGTAGTAGTCGAAGCTGCTCTTTTGCAGGTTGCTGGCCAGGGTCAGGCCGTTGATTTCCAGTTTGAGCGGTGCTTTATCCGGCGAGCTGAGGAACAGGCTCAGGCTGTCCATGTAGCCGTCGACCTTGGCTTTCTGGCGGTTTTCGCTGACGCTGAAGGTGGCGTTCAGGCCGGAAAACTTGAGGTTGTTCAGCTCATCCCGGGCCAGCTCCATCGGAGCGAAATCCACAGTGCCCTCGGCGGACAGGTCATAGCCAACATTGACCACGCCCTTGAACGGTGCAGCACCCTTGGTGGCGGCAAACAACTTGTCGGTCTGGGCATTATTTTCCAGTTGGAAATGACTGGACGCCATGACGGGCAGCCACTTGAGACGGATCAGGCGCGAGAACGGCAGCGGGCCGTGTTCGATGTGGTCGGCGATCATCAGTTCCAGATCGCCACCGAACACTTCACCCTGGCCCTTGAGGCGGTAGCGGGCGTTGCTGCTGAATACGCCACGCTCCAGGGACACCAGTTCCAGGGTAGCGGTGGCGTCGTAGCCGATCAGCGCCGTCTGCAGCTCCTTGTTGCTCTCGATCACCTGCTGCTGCAGGACCCCTTCCAGCTTGGTGCCGGTGTACCAGGCACCGCCGGCACTGATGGCACCTACTGCGACGACGATTCCTAACAGTACGCCTGCTGATTTATTCATGTCTGACCCGATCAATATCCGTTGTTTGAAGGTGTGCTGGTCTTCCCTGAACCCATGACGGGTCGCGGCTCGACTCCGCGTAAAAACGGCGCAGATTACCACTGGCGGCCAAAGCTAAACCAGCAGCAAGCTACAAGCCTCAAGTTGCAAGCTAGCGGCAGCAGGCGGCTTGAGGCTTGCAGCTCAGGAGTATTGGACTTCCAGGGCATCGAGTTGATGGTCGAAGCTTTTGAGGCGCGCGCTCCAGGTGTAGACCAGGACCTCGAAATCCCGGTCGATCACCGTGCTGTTGCCCCGGGACTCGCCCCGGGGGTCGCAGAAGTCCAGCTGATAGCGTTCCCGGGCCATGGCGGTGGCGACGTCCGACAGCTCGCGGGCGTTGCTCAGCCAGTGGTGGCCGTCGTCGGCCTGCTTGTCGAGCAGCATGCACTGCTTCTTCAGGGCTTCCAGGCTCTTTTCCAGCGGGGTGCCGGTCAGTTCGCCCATGACTTCGGCGAAGGTGCGCCCCGGTTGCCAGTAGCTGCCCCAGAAATAGCGGTCGAACACGGTTTCGACCCGGCGCAGGGCAACCTTGGTGTCCCAGATGACCACCAGGGTCTTGCTCTGTTCGAGCTGTCGTTTCCTGATTTTCTGATTCTGCCAGGAGGCCCAGGCCACCACGCCAATGGCCAGCACCGCGATCAGCGCACTGGCGCTGTCGAGAAAGACCATGGCCTTGTCGATCTGATGGGCCAGCATGATGCCGTAGAAGTAGGTGGCAGAGAGCAGCACCAGCGCACAGAGCGCGCACCAGAAGCCCGGAGCATAAGGGTTTTTCATTATTGGAATCCCCATGACCATCACATGCTTTGATCGGTTGCAAAACCCGTTGCACCACAGGCTTTGCAACTGTTCAAAGCATAGCAACGGCCTCAGGGTTTGATCGGTGGCGAAGCTTGCGTTCGTCCGCTTTCCCAGCCGCCACCCAGGGCCAGGAACAGATCGATCTGACTCATTGCCACCTGGGTGTTGGCCGCCGCCAGTTGCGCGCGCATATCGGTGTAGGTGCGGGTGGCTTGCAGGTCGGCGAGGAAGGACACGCGTCCGGCCTGGAAGAAGCGGTGGGTCTGGTCCGCCGCCTGTTGCGCCGACTGCTCGGCATCTGCCAGGGCCTCGCGGCGTTGCAGTTGCGCGCTGTACTGGGCCAGGCCGGTCTGGGTTTCACGAATGGCGTTGAGCACCACGCCGTCGAAATGCGCCAGGGCGCCCTGGCTCGCGGCCTCGGCCTCATGAATGCGCTCGCGGGCGCCGTTGGCCGGCACCGTCCAGCTGATCAGCGGGCCGAAGCCCCAGCGGTTGGTGGACGGCTTGCCGAGGTTGTCGAGGATGCCCACGGTGCCGACCGTCGCGCCAATGCTGATGTCCGGGTACAGGGCCCCGGTGGCCACGCCGATGCGCGCGGTGGCGGCGGCCAACTGGCGCTCGGCCTGGCGTACGTCGGGACGGCGCTTGAGCAGCGCCGCGCCGTCACCCACCGGCAACAGTTGGGCGATGTGCGGTAACTCGGCGCACGTGCCGGTGCCAGCGGGCAATTGATCCACCGGCCTGGCCAGCAGCATCGACAGGCGAAACAGCCCCGACTGGCGAGCGGCTTCATAGCGCGGCAGCTCGGCGCGCAGGGATTTGAACTGGGTCTGGGAGCGGGTGACCTGGGTTTCGTCGCCGCGCCCGGCATCGCGCAGGCGCTGGGTCAGTTCGGTGCTCTGGGCTTGCAGGCTCAGGGAGTGCTCGGCGATTTCCCGCTCTTCGTTGGCCGCGCAGACCTGGGTGTAGGCCCGCACCACATCCGCCACCAGGGTGATGCGCGCGGTATCGGCCGCGGCCTGGGTCGCGTCGGCATTGGCCTGGGCCGCCTCGATGCCGCGCTGCAGGGTGCCGAACAGGTCGAATTGGTAAGAGGTGCTGATGGACAGGTTGCCGACGTTGGCCACCGGCACTTTTTCCGGCAGCAGGAAGGCCTCGCCGGATTCCTGCAGGCGCTCGACCCCGGCCTTGACCCCACCGCTCCAGCCGCCGGCGGCCTGGGCTTCATCCACCTGGGCCCGGGCGCGGGCCAGGTTGGCCGCGGCTACCCGCAAGTCGGTATTGGACGCCAGGGCCTGCTGTACCAGCTGGTCCAGGCGCGGGTCCTGGTACAGCCGCCACCAGTCGGCGGGCACCGGTGCCGACACCACGTTGGCGTCCTTGGCGCTCAACTCGCCCTGCAAGTCCTGGCGTTGCAGCGCCGCGTCCTTGGGCAGCCGGTAGTCCGGCCCGACCATCTGGCAGGCCGAGAGCAGCAGGCCGAGCCCGGCCAGGGCCAAACATGCGCCCGGCTTCATTGCCCGGGCTCCCGCTTGGCCTGGTCGTCGAGGATCGACACCGTGGCGGTGCGCCCGGCAATCATGCGGAAGTCCGCCGGCACGTCATCAAAGGCGATCCGCACCGGAATCCGTTGCGCCAGGCGCACCCAGCTGAAGGCCGGGTTGACGTTGGGCAGCAGGTTGGAGCCGCTGCTGCGATCACGGTCCTCGATCCCGGCGACGATGCTTTCCACATGCCCGCGCAGCCGCGCGCGGTCGCCGATCACACGGATGTCCACCGCCTGACCAACATGAATGCCATCGAGCTTGGTTTCTTCGAAGTAACCATCGATATGAAAGGAATTGCTGTCCACCACCGACAGCACCGGGCGCCCGGCGGTGACGAACTCCTGGGTGCGCGGCGCGCGGTCGTTGACGTAGCCGTCCACCGGGCTGCGCACCACCGAGCGGTCGAGGTTGAGCTGGGCGCTGTCCACCGCCACCTGGGCCTCGGCCAGGGCCGACTGGGCACGGGCCTCGCGGGACTGGCTCTCTTCCAGTTGCTCGCGCGGCACCAGATTGCCCAGGCCACGGTTGCGCTTGGCCTCGCGCTGGGCCTGGGCCAGGGTTTCCTGGCGGTCGGCCAGGGCCGCCCTGGCTTGGCGCAGGGCCAGCTTGAAGCGGTCCTGGTCGATGCTGAACAGCACCTGGCCGCGCTTGACCAGTTGGTTGTCGCGCACCTCCACCTGCTGGATCAGCCCGGACACGTCCGGGGCGATTTGCACGATATCGGCGCGGATGTGCCCGTCCCGGGTCCAGGGCGCGAACATGTAGTACATCACCATGCGCCAGACCACCACGACCGCGAAGGTCACCACCAGTAACGTCAGGACCACACGGCCAATGGTCAATAAGGGTTTTTTCATGTCATCAGGTATCGACTCAGAGAGTCCACCGCGCCCAGCAGCAGCGCGTAGAGACCCACGTTGAACAGCGCCCGGTGCCAGACCAGACGATAAAAGTGCAAGCGCGTCAGCACCCCGTGCACCAGCAGGTACAAGCCATAAGTGATGCCCATCAGCACCAGCAGCGTGGGCAGGAACACCCCGCTGATATCCAGATCACCGATCACAAGGGCGCTCCATCAATGCCATGGGGAAGGGGGTGTTCAAGCTCGCCGGTGGCGACGAATTCCACCCCCGGCAGCAGTGCCAGACGCAGGCCGCTGAGGGCGTGCAACAGGTGCAGGCGGGTTTCGTCGTCGCCTTGCAGGCCCTGGCTGCCCAAGGCCCGGCGGGTGCGATCGAGGGTCATCAGCAGGCCGCCGGGGGCCGGCAGGCGTTCGCCGGCCTTGAGGCAGGCCTTGAAGTAGTCGCCGACCTCGGCCACCACCTGGCCCAGCAGGGCCTGGGCCACGCCCCGCACCCGCGGCGCGTAGGCCAGCAGGTCCAGCACGTTGAGCGCCACGCGCAACTCGCGCAGCGCGGCGCCGGTGTCCTGGCCGGTGATGGCCAGGCGCGGCAGGTGCTGCATCAGCCGGTCGAGCATCTGCGCGGCCATGTGCCGGTGCTCGGCCAGGGTTGCAGGCTCGGAAAGACTGACAATGTCGCGCCAGCTGAAGCGGGTCAGGCGCTTGGCCGCCAGCTCCGAGCCGAACGGTCGGGCGATCAGGGTCCAGACAAAGGCGAACAGCAGGCCCATGGGCCCGGCCAGGTTGGAGTTGGCAAAGCTCAGGAAATCCGCGTCGTAGGCGCCCTGGATACTGATGAAGGACGAGGTGTTGACGATGGTCAGGAGCATGCCCAGGTAGAAGCGCGGCTGTACCGTCAGGGTGCCGACGCAGATAAAGGGCACGGCGAAGGCCAGCACCAGCATCGGGAAATCGTGCAGGTTGGGCAGGATCAGGAACAGGTAGAGGCTGGCGAACAGCACCGACATCGCGGTCCAGAAGAAAAACCGGTAGATCTGCGGCGCCGGGTCGTCCATGGAGGCGAAGAAGCTGCAGGCCACCGCCGCGAGAATCACCGCGCTGCCGCCGTCGGTCCAGCCCAGGAGGATCCACAGTACCGAGGCGACGATGATCGCGAGCACCGTCGAGCCCGCCGAATACAGCATCAGCCCGCGGTCGAGAAACGGCGTCAGCCGGCCCAGGCGCCAATGCCGGTAGACCGCGCGCCAGGTGTCCTGGCTTTCGCACTGGATGGCATGCTGCAGGCTGCGGCAGTCCTGCCAGAGGTCGATCCACTCGCCGAGGCGATACAGGGCATTGGAAAACAGCAGCTGGCGTCGATCGTCCAGCGCTTCAGCGCTGGGCTGCAGGGCTTCGAGCTCGCTGCGCAGGGCCTGCCAGTGTTCCACCGAGGCATCCCGGGCGGTGCCTTGCAGCCAGGCTTCGGCCTTGGCCAGCACAGGGGCAAATTGCGCCACCAGCTCCGGGGTCCGCCGCTCCAGGGCATACAGGGCGTCATCCAGGGCGTCCACCACTGGCAGCAGGTGGATCATCCGCCCGCGCAGCTCCTTGGTGTTGCGCACCGTCTGCGGCCGGGCGCCTTCGTGGGGCAACTGGCCAATCATCAGCTCCAGGGTGTTGAAGGTGCCCACCATCGATGTGCGCAGGGCGCTGACCTCTTCGGGCTGGACGTTGCGGGCCAGGAAGCGCTGGCTGTAGAGCGCGGCATCGGCGAACCACTTGCCGGCGGAATCGACGAACACCGGGGCCAGCCGCCGGGGCCAGAACAGGCTGCCGATGACCGCGGCGCAAATGATGCCGAGGAAGATTTCCTCGGTGCGCGCCTCGGCCACGTCCCACACCGCCAGAGGGTTGTCCACCACCGGCAGGGCGATCAGCGGCAGGGTGTAGCCGGCCAGCATCAGCGCGTAGTTGTTGGCGGTGCGCAGGTGCATGGACAGAAACAGCAGGATCCCGGTCCACAGGGCAATGATCAGCACCAGCACATAGGGGCTCTGCACGAACATCGGCACCAGCAGCACCGCCGCCGCCGCGCCGAGAAAGGTCCCGATCGCCCGGTACAGCGCCTTGGAACTGGTGGGGCCGACAAAGGGGCTGGAGACGATGTACACCGTGGCCATGGCCCAATAGGGACGGGGCATCTGCATCAGCATGGCGATGTACAGGGCGATCATCGATGCCGCGAAAGTGCGGACACCGTAGAACCAGTCCCGCGCGGGGGGCATGCCGGTAAAGAAGCCTTTCAAGAGGACAGCACCGGCACATGGCTGGCGGACTCGAAGGCGCGGATCACCCGCAGCGCCGCTTCCAGGTCGCTGCTGCTGATGCCTTCCAGAACGTCATGGCGCAGGCGCACCAGCTCGCTTTCCACCGCCTGCACCAGCTCGCGGCCGCTGTCGGTCAGGCTCAGGCACTTGGCCCGACGATCGTTGGGGTCTTCACTGCGGCACACGTAGCCGGCACTGCACAGTTGATCCAACAGGCGCACCAGCGATGGGCTTTCCATCCCTGCGGCCTGGGCCACGGTGACTTGGCGCACGCCCTCGCCGAGGCGCCCGATCATCAGCAGGGGCACCGCACAGGCTTCGGAAATGCCGAAATTGACCAGGGTGCTCTGGCAGATCCGCCGCCAATGCCGGGACGCGACCACCATGCCACTGCTGATGTTCATGTGGAGTGATTCAAGGGAGTTGGGCACAAGACTGTTCGTACACTGTTAGTTTGCTAACTATCAATATGGCATCGACGAATAAATCCAGTCAAGTTTTGTAACAATTACCTGATGATGGAGAAGCACAGCTTCCCGACAAACCTCAGCGCTTCCTGGCCTGCTCGTACACAGTTCCACGCTCGCGCTTGCCTACCGCAACCACGCAAACCACTACCCGTTCTTCGATCACTTGATAAACCAGCCGGTAACCCGAAGCCTTGAGTTTGATCTTGTAGCAATCGGGAAGTCCGTGCAGGGCATCAGCCGGGATTCGCGGCACCTCAAGCCGTTCGGCGAGCTTTTTCTTGAATGGCGCTCGAAGGGTATGCCCCAACTTGTTCCATTCCTTGTGTGCCGAAGGCAGGAACTCAAGTCTATAAGTCATCCAGACTGACCGGGACGGGCGTCTCATGGCTGCGCGCGCGAACGATCTCGGCCAGCTCAAGATCATCCAGGCGTTCCATCAACGCCTCGAAAACCTCGGCCGGAACCATGTAGCCCATGACACGATTGTGATTCAACACCGCCACGGGTCCCCCCTGGGCACCACTCAAGACGGCAGACGGGTTTTTCTTCAACTCGGATACGCTGACGGCTTTGTCAGCCAGAATGCTCTGCATAATCATGACCTCAATTCAGGTCATGATTCTGGTCTAAATACCCCATCACAACAACCACAGCCCATCACCCCCCGCGCCCCTTCCTCAACAACACATCCAACTGATCCACCACCTCCGCCCAGTCCGCATCATCGAGCACTTCCGTGCGCAGGAAGTCCGCCTGGCTCTTGCTCCAGAAGAACGCGTCCGCCAGGTGCAACTCCGGCTTCAGCGGCGAATGAGTGGCGATGAAACGATCAATACTCTCCGGGTCATCGGCCAGCCCCAACTGCTTGAACAGCGCCGGCAGGTTGTGGGTCGGTGCTTCCATGGTCAGGCTCCTGATCAGTGCGAGACTTCGCAGACTTCAGCGTGGGGCACCAGCTTCAGGTACTGGGCCATGCTCATGTGCACCAGATTGTGGTGGTTGCCGGCTTCCAGATAGATGTCTTTCTGCCGGGTCAGCAGCGGGTCGATCACCACGTCCAGCCCATAGGACTCGCCCAGGGCCGGCACCGCGCCGCGCTCGCAATCGTTGAACAGATGGGCCAGGGTGCTTTCCCGGGTGATCTGCCATTCGCCGCTGCCGCGCACCTTGCCGAGGTCCAGGTGACGGCTGGCCGGCAACACCGCCATCAGGTAGTGGCCGTGGTGATCGTCGAGAATCACCGACTTGGCCACCCGCTCCGCCGGCACCCCCGCTACCCGCGCCGTTTCCAGGCTGCTGGCGGAATGGGGATGGGTCACCAGATCAAACTCGCAAGCGGCCTGTTCCAGGCTGCGCTGCACGGTTCTTGCCATACGCATGATGCACCTCGGTGCCCCGCGAACGGGGACAGGACTGTGACTCCTGATGCAAGTCTAGGTCGCACGGCGCAACTCAATGCCCCGAACTTCCGAACGGCACCCTGCGCGCTCATTGCCCGGTGCAGGGCAAGCCCGTTGCCGGGCCACAGAGGACAAACAGCCGCGCCCGGGTACCGCCCGCGGCGAACTGACTGACTTTGCGCCACCCCGGCGGCAACGGCGCGAACTCTTCGGCCGGATCGTCCGCCCCCACCAGCCAATAGCGCCCGCTGCCCGCCGGCAAACGGCTCAACTGGTCCAGGTAGACCTGGTCCGGCTGGTCGATCAGGGTGCCAAAGCCGTAGGCGTTCGGCCTGCTGGAGGCGCCTCCCGGCAGCGGCGGCGTATAGAGCATCGGCTGGGCATCGGTGCGGTTGTAGTAGAGGTAGCTCAGGTACCAAAGCATGTCGCTGATCACGATGCGGTCACCGGCCACGTAGTGCCGGTTGACGTAGTCGACCATCACGCTGACCTGGTCGTTGGCGTCGACATCGATGTTGTTTTTCAGCCCTACCGCTTCCAGCCCGACAAACCCCACCAGCAGCGCCAGCGCCACCAGCCGGGCCGATTTCAGCCAGCGATCGACGAGTACCGCGATGATCATCGGCACCCCCAGGGCATAGGCGGTCAGGTAGCGCTCGATAAACACCGGGGAGGCGAACGACACCGCAAACACCAGCAACAACGGCAGCAGGGTGAAACTCGCCAGCAGCCCGCCAAAGCGGACCGGCGCCCACTTACGCCAGGCCGGTACGCTGCAGAGCGCCAGCAACAGCAGCGGCATGCCCACGAACAGCGCCCCGGGCAGGTTGTCGCCCTCGTCCTGGATCAGCAATTGCCAGACCATCGCCGGCAGCGACGTCCACGTCACCGGAGGTTCCCAGCCGACATCGCCGTTGGCCTTCAATTCGTCCATATGCCGCAGCAGGTCCAGCAACTCCGGCACCCAGGGCAGGTACAGCAGCACGATCGCCGCATTCGCCAGCCACCAGGCCGGCCGGACGATCAGACGCCTGTCGCCCTCGCCGCGCACGCCCGACAGCGCCAGGTACAGCCAGTGCGCCAGCACGCAGAAGGCCGTGAAGTAATGAGTGTAGAAGGCCAGGGTCATCAGCAACGCGTAGCTGACCAGATAGCCCCGGCGCGAGGGTTGGCGCAGCCAGTACACCAGGGCCAGGGTCGCCCCCAACAGCAACAGGCCCAGCAGCGCATACATGCGCACTTCCTGGCTGTAGCGCACGGCCGTGGGCAGCAGCGCCAGCAGCACACCGGCGAGAATCGCCGCGCGGCGGGTCGCCAGGAGCGCCACCAGCCAGACGCCCAGCCCTACGGTGACGATCCCCGGCAGCGCGCTGAAGGTGCGAATGGAAAAGATCCCGTCGCCAAACAGTTCGATCCAGCCGCGCAACAGCATGAAATACAGCGGGGGATGCACGTCACGGGCCGCATGCACCCAGATATCGCTCAGCGAATACTGACTGAGCACCAGGCTGGAGCCTTCATCGCCCCAGATGGCCGCCGCGGTCAGGTCATAAAAGCGGACGGCCGCCGCCAGCAGCAATACCGGCAGCAACCAGTACTCAAGCACCCGGCGCATCAGCCGTTGCACGCCCTGCTCCTGAGGCACGACGGCCTGCTCTTGCAAACGCCCGATCAACTCCGGCGCTCTGCGAAAATCCATTCCTTGCTCCCCATAAATTCGCATGATCTGGTCGCTAAAACCCCGACAGCATCGTCCTTTGCCTGGAAAACCGCAAAGCTCAGACACGCGGGCAAAAAGCCGCTCATCGAATGTCTTGTGCGACTCCTGACGATTGCCCTCGGGCACCGCGCTCCGGGGTCAGGCCCGGCCCTCCCCGGCAATGGATGAACATAGACCGGAGGACAGCAAAGTCGCGTCACAGAACGGCAGATTTTCTAACCAGCAACGTAGGTGCCAGCCGGCGCCTTCTGTATGATTTTCGCCACACTCGGAACCTGCCCTCCCGGCTTTTCTGAATTAAGGACAATTCATGCGCAAGCTTCTGCTCTCGTCATTGACCCTGGCCCTCGCGGCGCTCTGCGCCGGCCAGGCCCAGGCCAGTTCGGATGACACCTGCTCACCGACCTGGAAGCTGTACGCCAACCAACTGGACGGTTGCAGCAATCTGCCCTTTCTCAGCCCGGGCAACGACAGCCGGGTCAACCTGCGGCTGCTGCTGGCCGACCAGGGCAGTCTGCCTCTGACTCCCAGGGCCTTGACCCAGGATGAACTGGGCATGGGCTACGGTCCCGTACCCTTCATGCACTATCGCCTGTACCCGGCGGCCCCTGAACTCGACCCCGACACGGGCAACCCACCCAAGCCCGGCCCCTCGCCCGCCACCGAGCAGCTCGACAGCCTGCTGGAGGCCGTGGGCCTGCGTCGCGACAGCAAGGAAACCGCCGGGGACGGCTTTCTCTCCGGAGAAGGCAGCCGCTGCCGCAGCAACTCGGACGCCAGCGCCCTGGCCTTTGTCGAGCAGCTCAACCAGGCGCCACTGAGCCCGGAAGAACGCCAGGCCCTGGCCGAAGCCCGGGTGCAACTGCTGGCCAGCTGCAGCTGGAACGCCAGCGAAATGAGCAAGCTGCTGCCAGGCAACCTGAACTCGGCGGCGGCCAAGGCGTTCGCCAGCTACCTGCAGGCCGCCGCCGACTTCTACAGCGGCCGCTTCAGCGAAGCCGGCAACGGTTTTGCCGCGCTCAAGGACAATCCCCAGCCCTGGCTGGCCGAAACCGCGGCCTACATGAGCCCGCGCACCACCCTCAACCTGGCCCAGCAGAACGCCTTCGATGAATGGAGCATGGTCAATCTGGAGCATGTGGACAAAGCCGTCCTGCAACAGGCCGGCGCCGGTTTCGAGGCCTACCTGAAGGCTTATCCACAGGGCCGTTACGCCGTGTCCGCCAAAGGCCTGATCCGGCGTGTGCACTGGCTGACGGGCGACACCCCGGCCCTGGCCGACGACTACGCCTGGCAACTGACCCAGGCGCCGGGCACCCCGCGCAACATGCGTCTGGACGACCTGGTGGAAGAAGTCGACTACAAACTGCTGAGCCTGCCCGAAGACAACTTCAAGGCCCCGCTGCTGCTGGCGGTCAAGGACCTGATGCACATGCGCGGCGCCACGCCGGCGGCATTGACCCGCGATACCCTGCAACAGCAAAAAGCCCTGTTCGAAGGGCAACCGGCACTGTTCGATTATCTGCAGGCCGCCTTCAGCCTGTATGTCGAGCAGCAACCGGCCACGGCGCTCAAGCAACTGCCCAGCCAGTTGCCAGCGCACCTGGACTACCTGAGCTTCAGCCAGCAGACCCTGCGTGGCCTGGCAATGCAGGCCCAACAGGACTGGAAAGGCGCCGAGGCGCTGTGGCTGCAATTGCTGCCCCTGGCCCAGCAACCGCTGCAACGCGAACAGCTGGAACTGGCCCTGGCCTACACCTACGAGCGCAGCGGCCAACTGGACAAGGTGTTCGCCGCCGACTCGCCGATCAAGCCCGCCCAGGTGCGCGCCATTCTCCTGCGCCAGGTGGCCTCGCCCAAACTGCTGCGCCAACAGGCGCAGAAGGCCGACTCGGCAGAAGAGCGCAACGCCGCGCGCTTTATCCTGCTGTACAAGGACCTGACCCGCGGCCAGTACGCGGCCTTCGGCCAGGACTACGAGCAACTGCCGCCCACCCTGCCCGACGCCAGTCTTCCCGCCAGCCTGGGCTACATCTACCTCAGTACCACGCCATTGCAGGATTTCCACTGGAATGGCGCACAGCCCGAAGCGCAAACCCCCGACTACCGGTGCCCGAGCCTGGTGGAGACGGCCGCCCTCCTGCAGCGTGATCCCAAGGCTCCGGCCGGGCTGATCTGCCTCGGCGAGTTCATGCGCTACAGCGGCTTCGACCGCATGCCCCTGGACACCCCGCCACCAGCCCAGAACCTGGGCGGCACCCCGGATGCGTTCCCGGGCAAGCCGTTCTCGCGGCTCGACGGCTATCAGGTGGTGATCAACAACCCCAAGGCCAGCCGTGACGACCGGGCCTATGCCTTGTACCGGGCCATCAACTGCTACGCCTCCTCGGGCCACAACAACTGTGGCGGCGCCGGCGTCGAACCGGCCGTGCGCAAGGCCTGGTTCCGTCAGTTGAAGACCAAGCTGGGGGATACCCAATGGAGCCAGTCATTGCGCTACTACTGGTGAGAATGAAGTCCCTGGGTTACGGCCTGCTGCCGCTCTGGCTGTGGTGGGCCATCCCGGCGGCCGGCGCGGCGCCAGTGCAGGCCGCCGACCACGACGCCTTCTGGCTGTGGAGCGGGGTCAAGACCCAGCCAGTGCTGGCCCGGGCCAAGACCCTGTACATCCTCCAGGGCCAGATCAGTCGCTCGCGGCGCCATCCGGCCAGCGGCGTCCAGCTCATCGCCCAAGGCCTGCCGGTGTCGCGCCTGCCCCAGGAACAGGTGTGGGTGGTATACCGCGCCCACACCCTGGCCTGGAGCGAACCGGTGTATCGCCAGCTGTTCGGCCAGTTGCAGCGCTGGCAGGCCACGGGCAGCCCGGTGGTGGGCATCCAGATCGACTTTGACAGCAGCACCCGCGACCTCGAACGCTACGGCAATTTCCTCCGTGACCTGCGCCAGCGCCTGCCCGCGCACTACCGCCTGAGCATCACCGGCCTGATGGACTGGGGCAGCAACGCCGACCCGCAAGCCATCGGCCAGCTCAAGGGCGTGGTGGACGAAGTGGTGGTGCAGACCTACCAGGGCCGCCGCAGCATCCCCAACTACGCCAGCTACCTGCCGCGCCTGGACCGCATGGGCCTGCCCTACAAGGTCGGCCTGATCCAGGGCGGCGACTGGCAGGAACCCCAGGCCCTGCGCGACAGCCCCTGGTTCAGGGGCTATGTGGTGTTCTTGCAGAATCCTCAGCCTGAGCCCTGAATCCGGCGCAATAAGTGCTCACAGTAATACCCGTCGATACCCTTGATCCTCGAAGCCTGCTGGGGCAAAACGGTCCCTGCGGAGTTGATGCACCAGGCAGCCATTCGCCATTCCTCACTCGTCGGGCAGGGATTGACCCCCACGAGTACAGGCACTAGGCTCGACCTCACAACTCAACCCCGTACGCAGAGATTAAGTTCGCTGGCCGTTGGGGTGAAAAAACCGGCCCAGGCCGGTTTTTTCGTTTCCAGGGAATGGAATAGTGCGCACGGCTTTCTTTGTCGACGGCTACAACCTGTTCTACGGGTTGCTGGCTGACACCCCATTCAAGTGGCTCGACCTGCCCGGGTTGCTGACCCATATCGTGCAGATCGAGAACCCCGCCAGCCGACTGGTCTCGGTGGACTACTTCACCTCTTCGGTCAAACCCCGGCTGGCCACCCGCGGCCGAGCCTCCAAGGAAGCACAAGACACCTACTTGCGGGCCTTGAAAGCGCGTCAGGTCAATGTGCACCTGGGTCGCCACCAGCTTGAACCGGCCAAAGCCCCGCGCTTCATCGATAAAGCCGTGGGAGCTTCGCGCCAAGACACGGTGGACATCTGGAAACTCGAGGAAAAGGAAACCGATGTCCACCTGGCAATCAGCATGTATCGCCTCGCGGCCCGACAGCTTCTGCATCCTCCAGGCGAGCGCATCGAGCAACTGGTTCTGGTCTCGGGGGATACCGACATGACACCGGCGCTGCGGGCCATTCGCGAAGACTTTCCGGACGTGACCCTTGGCGTGATCCTGCCTCACCGGCCACAGTACCCGCGTCCGCAACCCGGCTCCCTGAAAGCGCAGGCCCACTGGATGCGCCGGGTCGTCACCGCCGAGGAACTGCAAAAACACCAGTTCCCCGAACGAGTCGCGACCCGCAAGGCGCCCGCAATCAAACCGGACTATTGGTGAGCCCCGACGACAACGGGCTTACCAGTCATAGGTCAAGCTCGACACCATGGTCCGGCCTTCACCGTAGTAGCAGTCCCAGATGCTGGTGCAGTTGGCGACGTAGGTCTTGTCGGTGAGGTTCTTCACGTTCAGAGCCAGCTTCACGCCCTTCCATTGCAGCGGCGATTGTTCCAGGTCGTAGGTCAGGCTGGCGTCGTACACGGTGTAGGACGGGATCTGGAAGGCGCCCTCGTAATCGGTGCCATAGCTGCCCTTGACGTAGCGGGTGCCGACACCCGCACCCAGGCCCGCCAGGGGGGTGTCGCCAAGGATCGTGTAGTTGAGCCACAGCGACGCGGTCAGCGGCGGCATGCCGGCCGGATGACGCCCTTCGCGCCCATCGTTGTCCTTGGTGTACTTGATGTCGTTGCGCGACGCCGAGGCAATCACGTCCAGCGATTCACCCAGGCTGGCCTTGGCTTCCAGCTCGATCCCCCGGGAGCGCACCGCGCCGCTCTGGACGCTGTGCGCGGGACTGGTCAGGTCGGGGGTCAGGATATTCTCCTGGTCCAGCTGGTAGGCCGACACCTGGACGAAACTCTCCTGGCCCGGTGGCTGGAACTTCAACCCCACCTCGTACTGCTTGCCCGTGGACGGCTCGAAAGCGCTGCCGCCGAGACTGGTGCCACTCAAGGGCAGGAAGGATTCCGAATAGCTGACAAAGGGCGCCAGCCCGTTGTCGAACAGGTACACCAGCCCGCCGCGCCCGGTGAAGGACTGGCTCTTGGCGTTGGTATGCCCCCCATTGAGCGGCGTCTTGTTATCGGTTTCCGCCCAGTCGTTGCGACCGCCGAGCACCAGTACCCACTGCTCGTACTTGATCTGGTCCTGCACGTACAGGCCGGTCTGGATGACGGTGTTGTCCCACTGGTAGGGGTTGCCGAAATTCAGCGACTGACCGTAAGTCGGGGTGAACATGTCGAGGATCGGCGGGTTGAAGTCGTACTTGCCGTCGAATTTTGAATTGAAGTGGTAGTAGTCCAGCCCCACCAGCAGGGTATGGCTGAACGGCCCGGTGTCGAATTCGGCCTGGGCGATGCTGTCCACGCCGTAGACCTTGTTGTGCTGCTTCCAGTCGACCCCGTAGCGGCTCATGTAGCGCTGGTCGTCGAGCCCGGTCTTGGGATTGCTGACGAACTTGTAGCCGTGCAGCGGCGCGCGGTAGCGGTCATCGACATCGGCGTAGCGGGCGTTCTGCTTCAGGGTCCAGACATCGTTCAAGCGGTGGGACAACTCGTAGCCAAGGACGAACTGGTCGCGGTCGTAGGCATTGACCCCGGGCTCGCCGAGGAACAGGTCGCGGTCGATCTTGCCATTGGGGTTGGCGAACACCGTGCCCACGCTGGGCAGGCCCTGGGCCTCGGGTACGTCGTTGTCTTTCTGGAACTGGGCGAACAGTGTCAGTTGGGTGTCGTCATCGGGCCGCCAGGTCAGGCTCGGGGCGATGAACTGGCGCTGACGCTGGACGTAATCGATGGCGTCCTGGCTGTCGCTGGCCAGCCCGGTCAGGCGATAGAGGAACTGCCCCTGCTCATCCAGCAGCCCGCCCAGGTCCAGGGCGATGCTCTTGTGGTCATAGCTGCCGGCTTCCAGCACCAGCTGATGCAAAGGGGTTTCGGTGGGCCGCTTGCTGACCATGTTGACGATCCCGCCCGGCTGGTTCTGCCCGTAGAGCACCGAGGCCGGGCCCTTGAGCACTTCGATGCGTTCCAGGGCATAGGGCTCGATCTGCAGGGCACCGCCAGTGCTGCCGCCGCCGTAGGGCAGATGCAGGCCATCGAGGTACATCGGCGTAGGGGAAAACCCCCGGGAGGTGGGCTCGTCGAAAATCTTCACCCGATCGGAAAAACCGCCGCCGGTCATGCCCGGGGTATAGAGCAGCGCCTCGGTCACGCTCTGGGCGCCACGGGCCTTGATTTCCTTGGCGCCGATCACGTTGATGGTCTGCGGAATCTCCACCAGCGCCGAGTCGGTCTTGCTCCCGGTGGCGCTGCGCTTGGCGACGATTCCCGGCACCGCGCCCCAGGCATGCTCATCAACTTGGGTGACGCCGATCCGGGTCGGTGCCAGTTGCAGGGCGCCGTCCTGGGGCAGAGGTTGCAGGCCCCAGCTCCCCCCCCTTTGCACCGCCTGCAGGCCGCTGCCGGCGAGCAGGGTCTGCAGGCCCTGCGCCACTTCGTAGCGTCCCTGCAGGCCGGCGCTGTGCTTGCCGGCGGTCAGGCTCGCATCCACCGACAGGAGAATCCCCGCGGCACCGGCAAAACGGTTCAGGACCTGGTCCAGACTGCCGGCGGCAATCTGGTAGTCCCGTGCCTGGTGGTGGCTGTCGCCGGCGGCCTGGGCAATGCCCGGGCACACCGGAGCCATGGCCAACAGCGCGACAAGGGCGTGGCGGCGGGCGGAGGTGCCCAGGGTCAAAATGGATGCTGTGGTCGGGTAAGGCATTCCTGAACTCCCCATGAGAATGCGTCTTGATCGGCTTTCATGGAGTATCCCGAACAGCTCGGCAGAACCGACAACGGCCCGGCAGATTTTTATTCACTCGCGCAGCTTGAGGGTCACCCAGTAGCGCGTCACCGCGTGCGCCCGCACCGGCAACGCATGCTCCAGGGCCGCGAGCACCGCGTCGCTGTCCGCCAGGGGAAAGACGCCGGTGAGCAACAGGCCCGCCACCTGCTCGTCGCAGCGCAGCACCCCTGGTCGATAGCGCGCCAGCTCGGAGATGAACTGCCCCAGGGGCTGGCGCTCGGCAATCAGCCGGCCCTCGCTCCAGCTGCTGGCATTGACCTCGGCCACTTGCCGGGGGGCAACCCGATCAGCGCTGAACCACAGGCGCTCGCCGGCATTGAGGTGCAGGGCCTGGGCCTGCCGCGGGCTGACGCGCAACGCGCCCTGGTAAAGATCGACCCGGGTGCCGCCGCCCAGCTCGCGCACGGCAAAGCGCGTACCCAGGGCCTGGATGTCGCCGGCAGCGGTTTCAACGATCAGCGGCCGCGACGAGTCATGCCCGCTGGTCAGCAGGATCTCGCCCTGGATCAGGCGAATCCGCCGTTCGCTGGCGGTGAACAGCACATCGACGGCGCTGGCACTGTTGAGGTCCAGGCGACTGCCGTCGCTCAGGGTCAGATGACGTACCTGCCCGGTGGCGCTGCGCTCCCCGGCAAAGGTCGCGCGCCAGGGCTGGCTGCCTTGCAGCAGATAGCCACTGCCACCGGCCACCAGCAGCAAGCCGAGCAGCTTCAACGCCGCCCGGCGCTGCAGGTCCGGAGCCTTGGCCAGCAGCACATGGGCGCCCTGCTCCGGTACGCCTTGCAAGGTCTGTTGCAGGTGCTGCAAGCGTTGCCAGGCCCGCAGGTGCTCGGGATCGGCCTGTTGCCAGGCCTCGAAGGCCGCGTGCTGCTGCGGGCTCAGTTCGCCGCCCCAATGCAACATCAGCCACTCGCTGGCCTGCTCGACGACGCTGGGGGCAATGGGGGCCTGATGGGGTTTCATTCTGCGTAAAGCACCTGATAGCAGGCCTGGATCGCGCGGGTCATGTACTTCTGCACCGAGCTGACGGACACCTCCAGGCGCTCGGCGATCTGCGCATAACCCAAGCCTTCGAACTGCGACATGACAAAGGCCTGGCGCACCTTGTCCGGCATGCGATCGAGCATGGTGTCGATCTGCATCAGGGTTTCCAGGATCAGTGCGCGGCTTTCCAGGGAAGGGGTCTGCGGCTCCGGCAGGTGGGCGATGCTGTCCAGGTAGGCGCGCTCGATGCGTGCCCGGCGCCACTGGTCGATCACCAGATTGCGCGCGATCTGCGCCAGGTAACTGCGGCTTTCCTGCTGCCCGGGAAAGCGCCCCGACAGCAACAGGCGCAGAAAGGTGTCCTGGGCCACATCCGCCGCATGCTCGCGATCGCCCAGGCGCTTGCGCAGCCAGCCCTGCAACCAGCCGTGGTGATCCTGATACAGACGATGGAGCTGGGTGTTGCCGTCAGTGGTGGCTGGCATGAATAAAACTGCACACATGATTGAGAGCAATTATCATTACACTTTTTTCTCAATCCAGGCAAAACGCCTTTCAATGCCGCTGGCTGGCGACCTGCAACGGGTACACCGACTCCCAGCCACCGCCCAACGCCTTGTACAGCCCGACCATGGCCAGGGACACCGCGGCGGAGCTTTCCACCCACTGCTCCTGGGTGGCCAGCAAGGCGCCCTGCACGGTCAGAACGTTGACGAAATCCACCACGCCCTCGACGTACTGCTGCTGCGCGGTACGCAAGGCGATCTGGTTCTGCCGCACCGCCTCGGCCAGGCTGTCGCGCCGCAACTGACTGGCGTTGTAGCGGGTCAGCTGATCGTCGATTTCATGCCAGGCCCGCAGCACGGTCTGCTGGTAAGCCAGGGCCGCTTCCTGCTGCTGGGCCTCGCGCAGCTGGAGCATGCCCCGCAGGCGACCACCGTCGAACAGCGGCAGGCTGAACTGCGGGCCGATGCCGAACTGGCGCGAGCCCCAGGTGCCGAAATCCGCCAATTGCAGGGCCTGGGAGCCGACGTTGCCGGACAGGGTAATGCGCGGATAGAAGTCGCCCTTGGCCACGCCGATGCTGGCCGTGGCCGCGTGCAGCCGGGCCTCGGCCTGACGGATATCCGGGCGCCGCTCGGCCAGTTGCGAAGGCAGGCCGATCGCCACACGAGACGGCGGTTGCGGCACGGGAGCGGCACTGGCCAGCTGCTGATGCAGGGCCTGGGGCGGCTCCCCCAGCAGCAGGCTCAGGGCATTGATCAACTGCGCCTGGCGCTGTTGCAGCGAAGGCCGTTGCGCCTCGATGGTGGCCACCTGGGCGGCGGCCTCGGCGACGTCGAGGTCGGTGGCCACGCCGTCGGCCAGACGCAATTGCGAGAGCTTCAGGCTGTGTCGGGCGACCTCCAGGTTCTGCTCGGTGACTGCCAGGATGTTCTGTACGCCCCGCAATTGGATGTAGTCCTGGGCGGTTTCCGCCAGCACCGACAGCAGCACCCCACGGCGATCGTTTTCCGCCACCTCCAGGGTCGCGTCGGCAGCCTCGGTTTCACGCCGTACCCGGCCCCACACATCCAGCTCCCAGGCCGCGGAGAAACTCGCTTCCCAGAGATTGAACGCCGACTTGCCGTTGTTCCCCGACGGGTCGTTCAGGCCTTCGGCGCTGTTGCGTTTGCGTGTGTAGCCGCCATTGGCCGAGGTGCTCGGGTAGCGCTCGGCGCTGATCACCTGACGTGCCGCCCGGCTCTGCTGCAAACGGCTGCTGGCCAGTTGCAGGTCGAGGTTGTCGCTCAGGGCCCGACGACTCAGGGCCGAGAGTTGCGGGTCGTTGAACACCTCCCACCAGCGCTCCTGCATGGGGTTGTCCACCGCCCGGCTGGCGGCGCCTGGCGCAGGCACCGACCAGGCCTGGACCTGGGTCGCCTGGGGTCGCTGGAAATCCGGGCCGACGTTGCAGGCGGCCAGTGCCAGCGCACTCAGTGTCAGCAATGCACGGCCCCCGTGGCGAAGGAGCTTGCCCCCGCTCGAGTGCGCAGCACTCGCAAAACCGCCATCGTCAGTGGCAGGGGCAAGGGCGTCGGAGGGTTCCGGGGTTGCTGCGCACCTCAGCGGGAGCAAGCTCCCTCGCCACGCAGAGCGTCTGTGCTTGCGGCGTAGGCTACTCATCGCTGAGTCACCTCGCGGGCGCTGGTGGCCGAGCTGCGGGTGTCCACGCTGGCCTCCACCGACATGCCGACCCGCAGGCGCTCGGCCATGGGCTGGTTAGGCTCCAGGACAATCTTCACCGGAATGCGCTGCACCACCTTGGTGAAGTTGCCGGTGGCGTTGTCCGGTTTCACCGCGGCGAAGGTCACACCGGTGGCCGGTGCCAGGCTCTCGATCCGGCCGCGCAGGGTCTCATCACCCAGGCTGTCGACCCGCACCTCCACCGTTTGCCCGGGATGCATGGCGGTGAGCTGGGTTTCCTGGAAGTTGGCCAGCACATAGGCCTGCTGCAAGGGCACCACGGCGAGGATCTTGCTGCCCGGGGTGACATAGGCGCCGACCCGTACCGCGCGCTCGCCGACCATGCCGTCCACCGGTGCCACGATGCGTGTGTAGGACAGCTCGTAGCTGGCCATTTCCAGGGCCGCCTGGGCCCGTTTCAGGCCACCTTCGGCGGCGTCGCGCTGGGCGGTGAGGATCTCCACCTGCTTGCGCTCGGCCGCCAGTGCCGCGGTGGCGGTGGCCAAGCGGGCACTGGCCTGGTCGATGCGGGTCTTGGCTTGCTGGGCGTTCTGCACCGTGCCGGCGCCGACCCCTGCCAGGTGGTTGTAGCGGTTCAGCTCATGCTCGGCAAAGGCGCGCTCGGCCTGGGCCGCGCTCAAGGCCGCCTGGGCCTGGGCAATCACCGAGCTCTGCCGATCCAGGGTCGCTCGGGCGTTCTGCAACTGGGCCTTGGCCACCAGGGTTTCGGCATCCGCCGCCTGGGCCGCGGCCCGCAGGTCGCGGTCATCGATCAGCGCCAGCAGTTGCCCGGCCTTGACCTGCTGGTTGTCCTCCACCAGCACCTCCTTGATGAACCCGGCCACCCGTGGTGCCACCAGGGTGTAGTCGGCGGCGATGAAGGCATCGTTGGTGCTCTGCGCGCTGGAGCGGCCAAACAGGCCCGGCGCGGCCACATAGGCCAGCGCGCCGAGGGCGGCCACCGTCACCACGGCGATGGCGATTTTGTCTTTGCTCTGGAGTGTCATAAAAACCTTCTCGTTCAAGTGGCTGCCCGCGGTGGATAGATCCGCGTCGGCATCCAGAAAATCAGCAGGATCAGCGCAGCGGCCACTCCCGCCATGCAGAAATAGAGATCGGCGGACGTCAGCACCACGGCTTGCTGGTGCAGGCGCTGGGCCAGCCCGGCCAGCCGGTCGTCCACCAGGGGCGAGTTGCCCAGGCTGTCCACCAGCATCGTCGAGTGAAAATGCAGGCGGTGGGTGGTCAGCACATCCAGCACCCCGGTAGCGATCACCGCCGCCAGGCCTTTCACGGTGTTGAACCAGGCCGAGGCAAAGGGACCTTCCAGCGGGGTGATGCTGCCGGTGGAAAGCATCAGCAACGGCAGCACCGCCATGGGCTGGCCGAAGATCTGCAGCAGTTGCAGCACATAGAAGTCGTCACGAATCCAGGCCGCGGTCAGGTGCGTGCCGCCCAGGCAGGACAGCACCAGCATGCCCAGGCCGATCCCCAGCACCCAGCGGCAATCCACCCAGCGCAAGTTGCACAGGGCCGCCACCAGGGGCAGGGCCAGCAGTTGCGGCAGGGCCATCACCAGCATCACCGGCGCCGTCTGCAACGGGCGATAGCCCTGGACCTGGGTCAGGTAGGCCGAGGGGATGATGATCACCGCGGTCAGCACCACCAGCACCCCGGCCAGGGTTAGCAAGGCGAAGGACAGGTTGCGGATGCCGAGCATCTGCAGCTTGAAGAACGGGATCGGCTGCGACCATTCGTTGATCATGAACAGCACCAGCAACACCAGCCCACCGACCAGCAGCACACTGATCAGCGGCGAGTGGAACCAGTCCAGGCGATTGCCCTGAAGAATGCCGATCACCAGCATGCAGATCGCCGGGAAGCCCAGCAGCAGGCCCCGCCAGTTGAACTGCTTGAAACGCTCCAGGCGAAGCGGATCCTGAGGCAGGCCGTAGGCCACCGCCGCCATGGCCAGCAGGCAGGGCGCTACCACCTGCCAGAAGGCCCACTGCCACCCCACGTACTCGGTCCAGAGTGCCGCCAGGGGCGTGCCCAGGCTGGGGCCGAAGGTGGCGGTCAGGGCGTAGCCGGCCAGGCCGTAGAGCTTGACGTTGGCCGGCAGGAAGCGCAGGGCCACGGTCATCAGCATCGGCGGCAGCGCGCCCCCGGCCAGGCCTTGCAGGGTGCGCAACAGCAACAGGCTCTGGTAGTTGGGGGCGAAGGGGCACAGCACCCCCAGCAGGGTGAACAGCGCAATGGCACACAGGGTGAAACGGCGCAGGGAAAAGGTCACCGAACACCAGGGCGCGAAGGCCATGGCCGCCACCGAAGTGGCGGTGTAACAGGCCACCAGCCAAGTGCCTTCGTCGAAGCCGATGAACAGTGCACCGCGAATATCCGCCAGGGCGATCTTGGTCACCATCTCGTTGAGACCGCAGACCAGCACCGCCAGCAGCACACCCACCAGGCCGATGATGATCCGCGGCCCGAACACCGGCGGCGCAATGGCTGCCGGCTTACTGGCGGCTTCAACCGAAGCAGGCGCAGCGACAGCGAGGGAACTCATGGAAATACTGCTCCAGACAAGAAAACCAGAGCAGTTTATGAACAGCCAATGCTGACGAAAACTGACTTATCGACAGTTTATAAGTGCGTCAAACGCAACAATTAACCCTATTGACCGTAGGAGCTGGCTTGCCAGCAAAAGAGGCCATCAAGACCGCTTTCGCCGGCAAGCCGGCTCCCACAGGGGCGACGCAGATTGCAGATGCACCGTAGGAGCTGGCTTGCCAGCGAAGGGGCCCTCAAGATCGCTTCGCCGGCAAGCCGGCGCCTACAAGGTGGCAGGCTGGGCTTCTTGCCAGGTGGCCTGGCAGGAACTGCGCAGGGTTTCACGGAACCATTTGTGCGCCGGGTCCTTGTCGTAGCGCGGGTGCCAGGCCTGGGTCAGGACCAGGGTCGGCAGAGAAATCGGCAGCACGAACGAGCGCAGGCGCAAGCCCAGGCGCGAGACACTGAGCAGGGTTTCCTGGGGCACCGGCAGGATCAGGTCCGAATCCGGCAGCATGAACATGGCCGCATGAAAGCTCGGGGCAATCAGCGACACCCGTCGCTCCAGGCCCTGCTCCGCCAGGGCCGCGTCGATCGGTCCGCGGGCAATGCCGCGGCGCGACATGCTGATATGGGGGAACGCGGCAAAGCGCTCGGCGGTGATCTCTTCGTCGAGCAACGGATGATCTTCCCGCACCAGGCCGACAAAGGCGGTGGTGAACAGGTTCTGCACCTTCACTTCCGGGGTCAGCGGCCGGGTGTTGCTGATTCGCAGATCGATCCGCCCTTCCCGCAGGGCCTCATCGTCGCCGTCGCCTTCGGGCACGAAGCGCAGCTCGCACAACGGTGCCTGACGCTCCAGCGTGTCGATCAGGCGCCCGCCGTAGACGCCGATGAAAAAGTCGTTGGCGCGCACGTTGAAGCGCCGGCGCAACGTCAACAGGTCGACCTGATCCGCCGAGCGAAACAGCAGCGCCGCCCGCTCCACCAGATCACGAACCTGGCTGCGCAGCTCCAGCGCCTTGGGGGTGGGCACCAGGCCACGCCCGGCGCGCACCAGCACCGGATCGCCGAGGGCGTCGCGGATTCGTGTCAGGGTCCGGCTCATGGCCGCCGGGCTGAGGTTCATGCGCCGCGCGGCGCCGACCACGCTGCCCTCGTCGAGCAGGGCATCGAGGGCCACCAGAAGGTTCATGTCCGGAAGTTGCATGCTGAGCACTCATGACCGATCAAGATTGATCTGCACGCAATGCTAGCAGGCTCGCCGTCCAGAAAAATGCGGGAGATCAATCCTGCCCCGTAAACCCACTACCCGCGTAGGAGCCGGCTTGCCGGCGAATGGCTTCAAACCTTGCATCGCCCTTGAGGACGCCTTCGCTGGCAAGCCCGCTCCTACAGTCGAGGGGGTCTGGCGCACGAGGCCGCTCAGCGTTGCATGCCCCAGCGTTTCACCGTGATCCGCTCCAGGGTGTCGAAGATCAGGTTTTCCACCAGCAGGCCGATGAGGATCACCACCGCCAGCCCGGCAAAGACCTTGTCGGTGTACAGCTCGTTGCGGTTCTGGAAGATGTACCAGCCCAGGCCGCCCTTGCCGCTGGTGGCGCCGAACACCAGTTCGGCGGCGATCAGGGTGCGCCAGGCGAAGGCCCAGCCGATCTTCAGCCCGGCCAGGATCGACGGCAGCCCCGCCGGGATCAGGATGAACAGCACCAGGCGCAGGCCCTTGAGGCCGTAATTGCGCCCGGCCATGCGCAGGGTTTCCGAGACGCCGAGAAACCCGGCGTAGGTGTTCAAGGCCAGGGCCCAGAGCACCGAATGCACCAGCACGAAGATCAGGCTGTTCTGCCCCAGGCCGAACCACAGCAGCGCCAGGGGCAGCAGGGCAATGGCCGGCAACGGGTTGAACATCGAGGTCAGGGTGCTCAGCAGGTCGCGGCCGAACTGAGTCGACACCGCCAGGGTGGTCAGGGCAAAGGCCAGGACAATGCCGATCAGGTAGCCCTTGAGCAGCACCACCAGGGAGATGCCCACCTTGCCCAGCAATTCGCCGCTGAGCAGGCCCTGGTACAGGGCGCTGGCGGTTTGCACAAAGCTGGGCAGCAGCAGGTCGTTGTTCTGGTAGCGGGCCACGGCCTCCCACAGCAGCGCCAAAAGGATCAGGATCAGGCCCTTGCGCAGCCAGCCCTGTTGCCAGAGACGCTGGCCCAGGGGCAGCTCTCGCTCCAGCGGGACTTGCAGCAAGGGTTGCAGGACAACTTCGTATTCTTCGCGCACGGGGGATGACTGGCTCATCGGGCGTTCCTCGTTCAACGGTGGCCTGACGGCTCAATAGGCGATGCGGATATCGGCGAAATCCAGTTCGGTTTCGGTGTCAGGCCGCTGGCCTTCATCGAACAGCAAGCGATGTATACGCTGTGCCGTCTGCTGGAAAGCCACGCCGCCAAGGCTTTGCAGGTCGAACTGGTGGCTGTGGACCTCCGCCCTCACCCGCCCCGGATGGGGCGACAGCAAAAGTATGCGATTGCCCACCACCAGCGCCTCCTCGATGGAGTGGGTGACGAACAGCAAGGTGAAGCGCACCTCCTCCCAGAGCAGCAGCAACTCCTCCTGCATCTTGCGCCGGGTCAGGGCGTCGAGGGCAGCGAAGGGCTCGTCCATCAGCAAGATCTTCGGTTGCATGGCCAGGGCCCGGGCGATTGCCACCCGGGCCTTCATGCCACCGGACAGCGTGTGCGGGTAGGCATCGGCAAAAGCTGCCAGCCCGACTTTTTCCAGGTAATGCAGAGCGCGCTCCTCGGCTTCGCGACGACCGAGGGTGTTGGACGCCAGCAAGGGAAACATCACGTTCTGCTTCACGGTTTTCCAGGGTGGCAGTTGATCGAATTCCTGAAACACCACGATGCGGTCCGGCCCGGGCTGGCTGACGCGCTGGCCTTGCAGGCGAATCTCCCCCTCGCAGGGCTGGATGAATCCGGCCACCGCCTTGAGCAGGGTCGACTTGCCGCAACCCGAAGGCCCCAGCAGGACAAAACGATCGGCCGGATCAATTTCGAAACTCACCTGGTGGGTGGCCCGCACCACGCGCTGCGGGGTGCGGTATTCCAGGCTGACTTGATCCACCGCCAACAGGGCTTCGGCGATGGCCGTGGGATTGCTGGCCGTGTGGCCTGGCAAGGGGGCGTTCATGGCTGTCAGCTCCCTTGCAGCGGTGTGGCGTCCTGGAAGAAGTAGTCCTTCCACGATTCCGGCTTGTTCTTGATGGCGCCCACCCGGTACAGGAACTCCGCCAGCGGGTAGGTGTTTTTCGGCGTCACGCTGAATTCGAACTGCGGGTTGTCGATGATCTTCAGCAGCGCGGCGCGATCGATCTTGGCCTTGGTCACTCGGATGTAAGTGTCGGCGGCCGCGCCCTTGTCGTTCTGGGCGAACTCGGCCGCCTCGGCCAGGGCCTCGACGAAGGCCTTGTAGGTTTTCGGGTTGTCGTTGCGGAATTTCTCGGTGGCGAACAGCACCGTCGGCGAGTTCGGGCCCAGCAGGTCGTAGGTGTTGAGCACCACATGCACGTTGGGGTTCTCCAGGGCCTGATCCTGGAACGGCGGGTTGGAGAAGTGCCCGGTCAGCTCGGTGCCGCCGGCAATCAGCGCGGCAGTGGCATCCGGGTGAGGCACGGCGATGGTGTACTTATCCAGGCGATTGAATTCCTGGTCGCCCCATTGCTTGGCGGCGGCGTACTGCAGGAAGCGCGACTGCACCGAGACACCCACCGCCGGCACCGCGATGCGGTCCTTCTCGGTGAAGTCGGCGATGGTCTTGACCTTGGGATTGTTGCTCACCAGGTAGTAGGGAAAGTTACCGAGGGAGGCCACGGCCTTGACGTTCTGCCGACCGTGGGTGCGATCCCAGATGGTCAACAGCGGGCCGACGCCGGCTCCGGCAATGTCGATGGAGCCCGACAGCAAGGCGTCATTGACCGCTGCGCCGCCGGACAGCTGGGTCCAGTCGACCTTGATGTCGATGCCCTCTTGCTTGCCGTGCTTTTCAATCAGGTGCTGATCGCGTACTACGTTGAGCAGCAAATAGACGATGCCGAACTGTTCGGCGATGCGGATCTCGCCCTCGGCATGGGCCGCCGTAGGGGCGACCAGGCTGCCGGCCAGCAGGCTGAAACCCAGGCCGATGGCCGTGGCCAGTTGACCGAGGCGGGGAATGAAGGGAATGGATAAGGACATGGTGTTTCTCCTGCCGAGCCGGCCGATCAGTAAGGGGCGTCGCCCTGGATGGTGGTGCGATACAGCTTGCGGCGCAGGTGACTCGGGCAACCGGCGGCCAGGTGGATCAGCGAGCGGTTGTCCCAGAACACCAGGTCATGGGGCTGCCATTGGTGGCGGTAGACGTTGTCCGGCAGCACGCTATGGGCGTACAGCTCGGCCAGCACCTGGGCGCTCTCGTCCTCCGGCAGGCCGATGATGCGGGTGGTGAAGCCTTCGCTGACGAACAGTGCCTTGCGGCCGTTTTCCGGGTGGGTGCGGACAATCGGGTGCACCACTTCGGCGACCTGGGCCAGTTGCTCCGGGGTCAGGGTCGGGCGCCAGTTGCCCTCGAACTTGGTTTCGCTGTAGCGCGCCGTGTAGGAATGCGCGGCACTGCGACCCTCCACCGCCTTGCGCAGTGCCTCGGGCAGCTTGTCCCAGGCCTGGTGCATGTCGGCGAACAGGGTGTCGCCGCCTTCGGCCGGCAGTTCCTGGGCGTGCAGCATCGAGCCCAGGCTCGGCAGTTCCTTGTAGGACAGGTCCGAGTGCCAGAACTTGCCGGCATCCCCCAGGCCGATGGACTGGCCGTTCTCGATGATGTTGGAAACGATGAGGATTTCCGGGTGCCCGGCCAGCAGGAACTGCTTGAGCACATGGATCTGCAACACGCCGAAACGGCGGCTGAAGGCGATCTGTTGTTCGGGGCTGATGCGCTGGTCGCGGAACACCACCACGTGATGATCCAGGTGGGCGCGGTGGATGCGGGCGAAGTCCTGGTCGTTGAGCGGCCGGGACAGGTCCAGGCCAATGATCTCGGCGCCGACGGCGCCGTTGAAAGGACGGATTTCGAAGGCTTGTGCGGCAACGGCGGCGGCACTGGCTGATGCAGACATGACTTAAAACTCCCGCGCAGGCGCGCCCAAGGCGCGCGCGTCGATCAGAAACTCACGGAGATCCCGTGTGGGTTCATTTCGTGCGGCGCGCCGATTGGTCGGCAGGTACGCAGGGAGTTGACTTTATAGATATAAGAAAACGAATTTAAATACCGTTAGTGAATAACGATATGTTGATTCGACTGGCGCGATGCCTGGGGACGCGGCGCCGTCGACGGCTCGATGAGACGAACTGCAGGAGCCGGTTTGCCGGCGAAGGCGCTCTCACGGGCCCCTTCTCTGGCAAGCCAGCTCCTACAAGGCTGGCAAGGTCGCCTTTTACGCGGATCAGCGCTCGTGCAGGGCTTCGGCGCGGGCGCGGATGATCGGCTTGAGCAGGTAGCTGAGGATGCTTTTCTTGCCGGTGATGATGTCCACCGAGGCCACCATCCCGGGGATGATCAGCAGCGGTTTCTCGTCGGTGCCCAGGTGGCTGCGGTCGGTGCGCAGCTTGATCATGTAGTAGGTGGTCTTCTTGTCTTCGTCGGTGATGGTGTCGGCACCGATCTGCTCCAGACGGGCCTTGAGGCCACCATAGATGGTGTAGTCATAGGCGCTGAACTTGACGATCGCTTCCTGCCCCGGGTGCAGGAACGCGATGTCCTGGGGACGGATCTTGGCTTCCACCAGCAGGGTGTCGTTCAGCGGCACGATTTCCACCATGTCGCTGCCCGGCTGGATCACCCCGCCAATGGTGTTGACCATCAGCTGCTTGACGATACCGCGCACCGGCGAGGTCACCAGGGTCCGGCTGACCCGGTCTTCCAGGGCCTTGCCGGTGGCGCTGGCCTTGTTCAGTTCGGTGCGCGCCTCGTTGAGCTGGGTCAGGGCCTCGCTGCGGAACTTGCCGCGGGTTTCATCGATCTTGCGCTGCACTTCCTTGATCGCCGACTCGGCGCGGGGAATGGCCAGGGTGGTGGCGTCCAGCTGGCCACGGGTTTCCACTTCGGCGCGCTTGAGCCGCAGCACTTCCACCGGCGACACCGCGCCCTGGGCCACCAGGGGCTCGGACATGGCGATTTCCTGGCGCTGCAGGCCCAGTTGCTGGCGGTATTGGGCCTGCTTGGAGGTGAACTCACGCAATTCCTGCTGCTTCTGGATCAACTGCTCCTGAAGGCCGCCGATCTCGTCGTGCAATTGCTGGCGACGGCTCTGGTACAGGGACTTTTCGCTGGCCGCCTGGCCGGGCGCGTCCTTGACCGCGTCCGCGGGGAAGTTCAATTCGCGCTCATCCACCTCGGCGCTCAGGCGCTCGACCCGCAGCAGCATGGACAGGCGCACGGTCTCGGTTTCACCGACGTTGGACTGGAAGCGCGTGTCGTCCAGGCGAATCAGCGGCGCACCGGCCTCCACCACCTGACCTTCCTTGACGTACAGCTCGGAGACGATCCCGCCCTCCAGGTTCTGGATCTTCTGCACCTTGGACGACGGAATGGCCTTGCCCTCGCCCTTGGTCACTTCGTCGATCACCGCGAAGTTGGCCCACAGCACCAGGAACAGGAAGAAGGCGATGATGCCCCAGATGGTCAGGCGAATGACCCGAGGCGCGTCCTCGATCAGGGCCTTGTTGACTTCGGGCAGCGGCTGCCCCTTGAGGGAATCGCCGCCTTTGAAATAGCGGCGGATCGCGTCCTTGAATCCCGACTTAAGCAACACTGATCTGCCCCTTCTTCAACGCTTCCATCACCACCGCTTTCGGGCCATCGGCCAGGATCTGTCCACGGTCCACCACCAACAGCCGGTCCACCAGCGACAGCAGCGACGCCCGGTGAGTGACCAGGACCACGGTCTTGTTCTGCACCACCGATTCCAGGCGCTGCTTCAGGCGCTCTTCACCGGTGTTGTCCATGGCGCTGGTGGGCTCGTCGAGCAGCAGGATCTGTGGATTGAGCAACAGGGCACGGGCCAGGGCGACGTTCTGGCGCTGGCCGCCGGAGAGGTTCTGCCCGCGCTCGCCGACCTGCAGTTCATAGCCTTGCGGATGCAGCCGGGCGAATTCATGCACCCCTGCCAGTTCGGAGGCTTGCAGCACCAGTTCGTCTTCGACGTAACGGGCACCGGAGGTCAGGTTGTCACGCAAGGTGCCGGCCAGCAGTTGGATGTCCTGGGGCACGTAGCCAATGTTGTGGCGCAATTCGCTGACGTCGATCTGGCGGATGTCCACGCCATCGACCAGCAAGGCCCCGGAGTCCGGCTGGTAGAGCCCCACCAGCAGCTTGGCCAGGGAACTCTTGCCTGAGCCGCTGCGGCCGATGATGCCGACCTTCTCGCCCGGCTTGATCACCAGGTTGATGTTCTTCAGCGCCGGGTTCTGCTGCCCCGGGTAGGTGAAATTCAGCAGCCGGCATTCGATGGCGCCCTGCAGCACGCTGCGGCTCAGGGGGCGCTCGTCGAAATTGCGCTCCTGGGGCAGCTCCATCATCTGGTCCACCGAGGTCATGGTGACGCGCGCCTGCTGGTAACGGGTCAGCAAGCCGGACAGCGAGGCCAGCGGGCTCAGGGCCCGGCCGCTGAGCATGTAGCAGGCGATCAGGCCGCCCATGCTGAGGTTGCCGTCGATGATCTGGTACACACCGAAGATGATCATGGTCACCCCGGCCAGTTGCTGGATCAGCAGGGTGATGTTCATCGCCAGGCTGGAGAGCATCTTCACCCGCAGCTCCAGGCGGCTGAGGGTGCCGATGGTCTGCTCCCACTGGTACTGACGCTCGCTTTCGGCGTTGTTGACCTTCACCGCGTCCAGCCCGGCGAGGGTTTCGATCAGGCTCGACTGGCGCTCGGCGCCCAGGGCCATGGTTTTTTCCATGGTCGCCACCAGGGGCTTCTGCAAGGCGTAGCCGATGCCCAGGGCGATCGGGAAGGCCAACACCGGGATCCACACCAGGTGGCCACCGAGGATGGCGATCACCAGGAAGATCAGCAGGGTGAAGGGCAGGTCAATGAGGCTGGTGAGGGTCAGGGACGCGAGGAAGTCCCGCAGGCTCTGAAACTCATGGATGTTCTGGGCGAAGCTGCCGACCCGAGCCGGGCGGTACTTCATGGCCATGCCGACGATGCGCTCGAACAAGGTGGCGGAAATGATCAGGTCGGTCTTCTTCCCCGCCAGATCCAGGCACAGGCTGCGCAGGCTCTTGAGGATCAGGTCGAAGATATAGGCACCCATGATGCCGATGGACAGCACCCACAGGGTCGACGTGGCCTGGTTGGGCACCACCCGGTCATAGACGTTCATCACGAACAGCGGCGCGGCCATGGCGATGATGTTGATCAACAGGCTGGCGGCGATGGCGTCGGCATACAGCCAGCGCGAGCGCTTGAGGGTATCGCGGAACCAGGAGCGGGCCCGGGGAATCAGCGAACCATGATTGACGTCGAACTTGTGCTGAGGCTGGGCGAAGAACACCTGACCGCTGTAGTCGTCGGCCACCAGCTGGCGATCGACGCAGACTTCGCCGCCATCGCTTTCGCTGAGCAGCAGGCGCGCCTGGTCTTCACCTTGCCAGCCCAGGAGCACGGCGCTGCGACCGTTCTTGAGCAACAACAGGGCGGGCATGGCGATGGTCGGAATCTGCTCGAGCTTGCGGCGCAGCACGCGCCCCTGCAACCCGGCCCGAGCTGCCGCGCGGGGCAGCAACTCGGCGCTCAGGCGCTGTGACGGCAATGGCAGACCGGTGGTCAGCATGGCCGCACTGGCGGGCTTCTGATGCAGGAAGCAGAGGGTCAGCAATCCATCCAGCAAGGGGTCGTCATGCATACCGCGTGGATCATGACTAAATTGCGCTCGACTGGCTTCTGATTCCACGCTGGACACTCTTGGCTGGCTGTTGGATGAAAATAGCTCAATTCATCCCAGGCAGCTGGACCTTGGGCTTCGCATCGTTCTGCACGACGGAAGCCATAGGTGCGACCACTCCCTGGCTCTTGAGCAACTCGCCCATGGTCGCCTTGATTCGATACTGAGTAAATAACTGAATGTTCTTGATCTCGGCCAAACGCCGGGACGCGGTGAACAGTTCGTTTTCACTGTCGAGCAAGTCCAGCAGGGTACGTTCGCCCAGGCTGAACTGTTTCTGGTAGGCGGTGCGCACTGCCGTGCTGCGATCAACGTATTGCTGGGCAATCGGCACCTGGGCGTTGGCGTTGTTCAAGGCGTTCCAGGCCAGGCCCAGTTCCTCGTTCAAGACCCGCAAGGCGTTGTTGCGGATATCCAGGGCCTGGTTCGACTGGTAGGCCTTGGACTCAAGGTCGGCCTTGTTGCTGCCACCGGCGAACAGGTTGAAGCGCATGCGCAACATGGCCTGCCATTCATTGTTGTGGCCGTTCTGACCGTCCAGATCGTTGTCGGCTGTGCGTCCCAGCTCGGCATCGAAGCGTGGGTAGAACGCCGACTTGGCGGCGTCGTACTGCTTCTCGGCAGCCACGATGTCGGATTCCGCGGAGCGCAGGATCGGGCTGTTTTCCAGCATCTGGCGCCGGGCTTCATCGAGGTTGGCCGGCATCATTGCCATGAAGCTGGCAGGACGCTCCAGCTGATCCGGCATCTGCCCTACCGCACTTAGATAGTTGGTCTGGGCGTCGGCCAGGTTGGTCTGCTCGGTGATCAGGTTGTTGCGGGCCTGGGCCATACGCGCTTCGGCCTGATCGAGGTCGGCGCCGCTGCCCACGCCACGCTGGGTGCGCAGCTTGATCTGGTCGTAGATGCGTTCGTGGTTGCGCAGGTTGTCTTCCGCCAACTGCACGAATTGACGGCGGGTCAGCACGTCCAGGTACACCTGGGCCACGGTCAGCGCGGTGCGCTCGGAGGTGCCGAGCAGGGAATAGGCCCGGGAATTGACGGTGGCTTGTTGACGCCCGACTTCGCTGGACGTGGCAAAACCGTCAAAAACCATCTGTTGGAGACGTAAACTTGACTCTCCGCGATTCAAGGTTTCCCAGTGATTGCTGCCAGTACCCGCGCGAGTACTGGGGTTATCGGTGCCCTCGCGACCGTAGCCGGCGAGCATGTCGACCCGTGGCAGATAGCCACCTTTGGCGGCTTTGAGCTGATAGTCAGCGGCTAGACGGCTGTTGACCCCGGCTTGAATTTCCGGGTGCACATCCAGTGCTTTCTGCATGGCTTCGGGGAGTGTTTGTGCCTGCACGAAACTCGCGGCTAAGGCGAACGGCAGGGCCTTTAACAGGTGAAAACGCATGATAGAAATTTCCCTCGGACAGCATGTCCAGAAACACGTCAAAACGTGGCGCCACATCGAATGATTACAACCATCAATGACCGTCCGTCGGAAAGTTCAAACTAAGAACTGGTTCACATACTTCAAGTCAGGTTACTGCACGAATATCAATGTGACATTAATTCGGCGATTGTTTAGGATGGCACCCATAAGGTCAATAGTTTGGCATAAAGTTAATCTCGAAAAAAACTAGCCAAAATATTGACGACTATACTGTCAAATACCCGTTTTCAATTACACAGCAATGTGCCTCCTGACTGAGTTGCGGCCCGCGCCCAAGCCGGTACATGGAAGTCGACTAAGCGGTACATCGGAGAGTCCCCAATGAGCAGTGTTGTTGCCATCGTCAAAAGCATTGTCGGTCAGGTTTTCGTAGTTTCCCCGGAAGGAATCCGGCGCGTACTCATCGAAGGCGACCGCCTGTTCGTGGGTGACCAGGTCGATACCGGTCCGGCCGGTGCGGTCACCCTGGAGTTGACCGACGGGCGCACACTCGATCTTGGCCGTGACACTCAGTGGAGCGGCGCCGCGCCGGATTCCGGCACCGACCTGGCCCAGGCAAGCGCACAAGCCGCCCCCTCGGTGGCAGAACTGCAGCAGGCGATCGCCGCCGGCGCCGACCCGACCACCGATCTGGAAGCCACTGCCGCCGGCCCGACCGCTGCCGGCACCGGAGGCGCCGCGGGCGGCGGCCACAGCTTCGTCCAGCTGGAAGAAACCGCAGGCCGGGTAGACCCGACCATCGGCTTCCCGACCGCCGGCCTGGGTCAAGCCACTTCGGCCGTGGACAACAACCTTGGCGGACTGACCAACAACGGCCTGGCCACCACCAATGGCAGCGGCAGTGATTCGCTGCGTCCGGCAACCCTGACCCTGGGCGCCACTCCGACCATCACCGAGGCCGGTGGCGTGCTGGTGTACACCGCCACACTGACCCAGGCTCCGCTGACCGACCTGACCGTGACCCTGTCCAATGGCGCGGTCATCGTGATCAGCGCTGGCCAGACCACTGGCAGCGTGCAAGTCCCTCTGGCGCCCCAGGACAACGTCTACATCGACCCCGGCCAGATCAGTGTGAGCGTCACCGGCACCACCGGCGGCAACGGCCTGCTGGTTACGGTTGACCCCACTCCGGCGGTGACTCAGATCACCGACACCATCGACACCACCACCGTCACCCTGACCGCCGATGCCAGCGTCTCCGAAGGCGGGCAGATCACCTACACCGCCAACCTGACCAATCCGGCGCAGACGCCAGTGACCATCACCCTGTCCAACGGCGCGGTGATCACCATTGAAGCGGGCAAGTCCAGCGGCTCGGTCGACGTAGCGGCCCCGGCCAATGACGTCTACAAGAACGGCAGCACCATCGAAGTCGGCATAACCAAAGCCGAAGGCGGCAACTTCGAGAACCTGCAGCCAAGCACCGATAAAGCCGTCACCACGGTCACCGACACCATCGACGACACCGGCCTGAGCCTGTCGGCCACCAGCACCGTGGCCGAGGGCGGTTCCATCGTCTATACCGCGACCCTGACCAATCCGGCCGGTACGCCGCTGACCGTCACCCTGTCCAATGGCGCGGTGATCACCATCGCCGCAGGCGCTACTTCCGGTACCGCTACCGTCGCGGCTCCAGCTGATGACGTTTACAAGGATGCCGGCAAGGTCGAAGTCACCATCACCAAGACAGAGGGTGGCAACTTCGAGAGCCTGGTCACCGATCCAGCTCCTGCGGTTACCGATGTTACTGACACTATCGATACGTCGACTGTCAGCCTGACTGCCACCCCGAGCGTGGCCGAAGGCGGCATTGTCGTTTACACCGCTTCGGTGTCTGCACCAGTCACCGGCTCCCCGGTCGTAGTGACCCTGTCCAATGGCCAGACCATCACCATTCCAGTCGGCGAATCCTCCGGCACTGTGAACTTCACCGCGCCTAACGATGCTCTAGCTGGCGGTAGCTCCTTGAGCACCACCATTACCAAAACAGACGGTGGTAACTACGAGAAGCTGGAGATCAATGACAAGCCAGCCGAAACCAGCGTTACCGATACGCCGGACACCACCACTCTGAGCGTAACGGCCACCGATACCGTGGCTGAGGGCGGCTCGATTGTTTACACCGCCACACTGACCAACGCTGCTGGCACTCCGGTCACCGTAACTCTGAGCAACGGTGCGGTGATTACTATCGCTGCAGGTGCTACCTCGGGTACGGCCACCGTCGCGGCCCCGGCCGACGACGTCTATAAGGACGCCGGCAAGGTTGAAGTCACCATCACCAAAGCCGATGGCGGCAACTTCGAGAACCTGGTCACCAATCCAGCTCCTGCGGTCACCGATGTCACTGACACCATCGACACGTCGACTGTCAGCCTGACCGCTACGCCGAGCGTCGCCGAAGGCGGCATTGTCGTTTACACCGCCTCCGTGTCCGCACCAGTCACCGGTTCCCCGGTCGTAGTGACCTTGTCCAACGGACAGACCATCACCATTCCAGTCGGCGAATCCTCCGGCACGGTGAATTTCACCGCGCCAAATGATGCTCTGGCTGGCGGTAGCTCCCTGAGCACCACCATTACCAAGGCTGACGGTGGTAACTACGAAAAGCTGGAGATCAATGACAAGCCAGCCGAGACCTCAGTTACCGACACTCCGGACACCACCACTCTAAGCCTGAGCGCTACTGACTCAGTGGCCGAAGGCGGTTCCATTGTTTACACCGCTACGCTGACCAACGCTGCTGGCACGCCAGTCACCGTGACCCTGTCCAACGGCGCGGTGATCACCATCGCTGCCGGGGCTACCTCGGGTACGGCCACCGTCGCGGCCCCGGCCGATGACGTCTATAAGGACGCCGGCAAGGTTGAAGTCACCATCACCAAAGCCGATGGCGGCAACTTCGAGAACCTGGAGACCAATCCAGCTCCAGCCGTGACTGACGTCACTGACACCATCGATACGTCGACTGTCAGCCTGACTGCCACGCCGAGCGTGGCCGAAGGCGGCATTGTCGTTTACACCGCTTCGGTGTCTGCACCAGTCACCGGCTCCCCAGTGGTAGTAACTCTGTCCAACGGACAGACCATCACCATCCCGGTTGGTGAGTCTTCCGGTACCGTGAATTTCACTGCACCCAACGATGCCCTGGCTGGCGGTAGCTCTCTGACTACCACCATCACCAAAGCGGACGGCGGTAACTACGAGAAGCTGGAGATCAACGACAAGCCGGCTGAAACCTCGGTTACTGATACACCAGACACCACCACTCTGAGCCTCACTGCCACCGATTCCGTGGCCGAGGGCGGTTCCATTGTTTACACCGCGACCCTGAGCAATGCTGCTGGTACTCCTGTCACCGTGACCCTGAGCAACGGTGCGGTAATTACTATCGCTGCCGGTGCTACTTCCGGCACTGCTACCGTCGCGGCTCCGGCCGATGACGTCTACAAGGACGCCGGCAAAGTTGAAGCCACCATTACCAAGGCAGAGGGTGGCAACTTCGAACACCTGGAGACCAATCCGACTCCAGCCGTCACTGACGTCACTGACACTATCGATACGTCGACTGTCAGCCTGACTGCTACGCCAAGCGTCGCTGAAGGCGGCATCGTCGTGTACACCGCTTCGGTCTCGGCGCCAGTCACCGGCTCCCCAGTGGTAGTAACTCTGTCCAATGGCCAGACCATCACCATTCCTGTCGGTGAATCCTCCGGCACGGTGAATTTCACTGCACCCAACGATGCCCTGGCTGGCGGTAGCTCCTTGAGCACCACCATCACCAAAGCGGACGGTGGCAACTACGAGAAGTTGGAGATCAACGACAAACCGGCTGAAACCTCGGTTACCGATACGCCAGATACCACCACTCTGAGCGTAACGGCCACCGATACCGTGGCTGAGGGTGGCTCGATTGTTTACACCGCGACGCTGACCAATGCCGCTGGCACTCCGGTCACCGTGACCCTGAGCAACGGTGCGGTGATTACTATCGCTGCCGGGGCAACCAGTGGCACCGTGACTGTCGCCGCGCCAGCCGACGACGTTTACAAGGACGCTGGAAAAGTCGAAGTCACCATCACCAAAGCCGATGGCGGCAACTTCGAGAACCTGGAGACCAATCCAGCTCCAGCCGTGACTGACGTCACTGACACCATCGATACGTCGACTGTCAGCCTGACTGCCACGCCGAGCGTGGCCGAAGGCGGCATTGTCGTTTACACCGCTTCGGTGTCTGCACCAGTCACCGGCTCCCCGGTCGTAGTGACCCTGTCCAACGGACAGACCATCACCATCCCGGTTGGTGAGTCTTCCGGTACCGTGAATTTCACTGCACCCAACGATGCCCTGGCTGGCGGTAGCTCTCTGAGTACCACCATCACCAAAGCTGACGGCGGTAATTACGAGAAGCTGGAGATCAACGACAAGCCAGCCGAGACCTCGGTTACAGACACTCCGGATACCACCACTCTGAGCCTGAGCGCTACTGACTCGGTAGCAGAAGGCGGGTCGATTGTTTACACCGCCACACTGACCAACGCTGCCGGCACTCCGGTCAACGTGACCCTGTCCAACGGTGCAGTCATCACCATTGAAGCCGGTAAAACCACTGGATCCGTCACCGTTGCTGCACCTGCTGATGACGTCTACAAGGACGCCGGCAAGGTTGAAGTCACCATCACCAAAGCCGATGGCGGCAACTTCGAGAACCTGGTTACCAATCCAGCTCCAGCGGTTACCGATG
This sequence comes from Pseudomonas sp. St29, assembly GCF_001547915.1. NCBI lineage: Bacteria > Pseudomonadati > Pseudomonadota > Gammaproteobacteria > Pseudomonadales > Pseudomonadaceae > Pseudomonas > Pseudomonas sp. St29. Next base: position 145,480 of record NZ_AP014628.1, on the reverse strand, counting down.
TCACCGATACCATCGACACCAGCACCGTTTCGTTGACAGCCACACCGAGCGTCGCCGAAGGCGGCATCGTCGTGTACACCGCTTCGGTCTCGGCACCTGTGACTGGTTCGCCGGTTGTGGTGACCTTGTCCAACGGTCAAACCATCACCATTCCAGTCGGCGAATCCTCCGGCACGGTGAATTTCACCGCGCCAAATGATGCTCTGGCTGGCGGTAGCTCACTGAGCACCACCATTACCAAAGCAGACGGCGGTAATTACGAGAAGCTGGAGATCAACGACAAGCCAGCTGAAACCTCGGTTACCGATACACCAGACACCACCACTCTGAGCGTAACGGCCACCGATACCGTGGCCGAGGGTGGCTCGATTGTTTACACCGCGACGCTGACCAATGCTGCCGGCACTCCGGTCAACGTGACCCTGTCCAACGGTGCAGTCATCACCATTGAAGCCGGTAAAACCACTGGATCCGTCACCGTTGCTGCACCTGCTGATGATGTCTACAAGGACGCCGGCAAAATTGAAGTCACCATCACCAAAGCCGATGGCGGCAACTTCGAGAACCTGGAGACCAATCCAGCTCCAGCCGTGACAGACGTCACTGACACCATCGATACGTCGACTGTCAGCCTGACTGCCACACCGAGCGTGACCGAAGGCGGCATTGTCGTTTACACCGCTTCGGTATCTGCACCTGTGACCGGTTCGCCAGTTGTGGTGACCTTGTCCAACGGACAGACCATCACCATCCCAGTTGGCGAGTCTTCCGGCACCGTGAATTTCACTGCACCCAACGATGCCCTGGCTGGCGGTAGCTCCTTGAGCACCACCATTACCAAAGCGGACGGTGGTAACTACGAGAAGCTGGAGATCAACGACAAACCGGCTGAAACCTCGGTTACCGATACACCAGACACCACCACTCTGAGCGTAACGGCCACCGATACCGTGGCAGAGGGCGGGTCGATCGTTTACACCGCCACACTGACCAACGCTGCTGGCACTCCGGTCACCGTGACCCTGAGCAACGGTGCGGTGATTACTATCGCTGCAGGTGCTACCTCGGGTACGGCCACCGTCGCGGCCCCGGCCGATGACGTCTATAAGGACGCCGGCAAGGTTGAAGTCACCATCACCAAAGCCGATGGCGGCAACTTCGAGAACCTGGAGACCAATCCAGCTCCTGCGGTCACCGACGTCACTGACACCATCGATACGTCGACTGTCAGCCTGACTGCCACACCGAGCGTCGCCGAAGGCGGCATCGTGGTTTACACCGCTTCGGTCACCGCACCGGTTACCGGTTCGCCGGTCGTAGTGACCCTGGCCAACGGTCAGACCATCACCATCCCGGTGGGTGAATCTTCCGGGACGGTCAATGTCACGGCGCCTAACGATGCCCTGGCTGGCGGCAGCTCCTTGAGCACCACCATCACCAAGGTAGAAGGCGGTAATTACGAGAAGCTGGAGTTCAGCGACAAGCCCGCTGAAACCAGCGTCACCGATACCGTAGACACCACCAACCTCAGCCTTGGCGCCACTGGCTCCGTGGCCGAAGGCGGCCAGATCACTTACACCGCAACCCTGACCAACGCTGCCGGCACGCCGGTCACCGTGACCCTGAGCAACGGTGCAGTGATCACTATTGAAGCAGGCAAGACCACTGGCACCGTCACCGTCGCAGCACCCGCCGATGACGTGTACAAGGACGCCGGCAAAGTTGAAGCCACCATCACCAAGGCTGAAGGCGGCAACTTCGAAAACCTGGTCACCAACCCTGCTCCAGCCGTGACTGACGTCACCGACACCATCGACAACTCCACCGTCACGCTGAAAGCCACGCCTTCGGCGGCCGAAGGTGGCAACGTCACTTACACTGCGACTGTCACCGCTCCGGTGACCGGCTCGCCGGTAGTCGTGACCCTGGCCAATGGTGAAAAAATCACCATCCCGGTCGGTGAAACCACGGGCTCGGTGAGCATCAGCGCACCAAACGATGTGCTGGTTGGCCATACACCGCTGACCAACTCCATCACCGATGTCAGCGGCGGCAACTACGAGAACCTGGTGGCCGACAAGACTCCGGTCAGCACCACAGTGACCGACACCGTCGACACCACCAATCTGTCCTTGGCGGCTACACCTTCGGTAGCGGAAGGCGGTTCGATCGTTTACACCGCGACCCTGAGCAATGCTGCCGGGACTCCGGTCACCGTAACGCTGAGCAACGGCGCAGTGATCACCATCGCCGCCGGGGCAACCAGCGGTACCGTGACCGTGGCTGCGCCAGCTGATGACGTGTACAAGGACGCCGGCAAAGTCGAAGCCACCATCACCAAGGCTGAAGGTGGCAATTTCGAAAACCTGGTGCCAAGCACGACTCCGGCCGTCACTGACGTCACCGACACCATCGATACGTCGACTGTCAGCCTGACTGCTACGCCGAGCGTCGCTGAAGGCGGCATCGTCGTTTACACCGCTTCGGTATCTGCACCTGTGACCGGTTCGCCAGTTGTGGTGACCTTGTCCAACGGACAGACCATCACCATCCCGGTTGGCGAGTCTTCCGGCACCGTGAATTTCACTGCACCCAACGATGCCCTGGCTGGCGGTAGCTCCCTGAGCACCACCATTACCAAAGCGGACGGCGGTAACTACGAGAAGCTGGAGATCAATGACAAGCCAGCCGAAACCAGCGTTACCGATACGCCGGACACCACCACTCTGAGCCTCACTGCCACCGATTCCGTGGCCGAGGGTGGTTCCATTGTTTACACCGCGACCCTGAGCAATGCTGCTGGTACTCCGGTCACCGTGACCCTGAGCAACGGTGCGGTAATCACCATCGCCGCGGGCGCTACTTCCGGTACCGCTACCGTCGCAGCCCCAGCCGATGACGTCTACAAAGACGCCGGCAAGGTCGAAGCCACCATCACTAAAGCTGAAGGCGGCAACTTCGAACACCTGGAGACCAATCCGACTCCAGCCATCACGGACGTCACGGATACCATCGACAACTCCACCGTCACGCTGAAGGCCACACCTTCGGCGGCCGAAGGCGGCAATGTCACCTACACCGCGACTGTCACCGCTCCGGTGACCGGCTCGCCGGTCGTGGTGACCCTGGCCAATGGTGAAAAAATCACCATTCCAGTGGGTGAAACCACCGGCTCGGTGAGCATCAGCGCACCAAACGATGTGCTGGTCGGCCACACACCGCTGACCAACTCCATCACCGATGTCAGCGGTGGCAACTACGAGAACCTGGTGGCCGACAAGACCCCGGTCAGCACCACCGTGACCGATACCGTCGACACCACCAATCTGTCCTTGGCGGCTACACCTTCGGTAGCGGAAGGCGGTTCGATCGTTTACACCGCCACGCTGAGCAATGCCGCAGGTACACCGGTCACCGTGACGCTGAGCAACGGCGCGGTGATCACCATCGCCGCCGGGGCAACCAGCGGTACCGTGACCGTGGCTGCGCCAGCTGATGACGTGTACAAGGACGCCGGCAAGGTCGAAGCCACCATCACCAAGGCCGAAGGCGGCAACTTCGAGAAGCTGGTACCAAGCACCACGCCAGCCGTCACGGATGTCACCGATACCATCGACAACTCCACCGTTACGCTGAAGGCCACACCTTCGGCGGCCGAAGGTGGCAATGTCACCTACACCGCTACCGTCACCGCTCCAGTGACCGGCTCGCCAGTCGTAGTGACCCTGGCCAATGGCGAGAAGATCACCATTCCAGTGGGTGAAACCACCGGCTCGGTAAGCATCACTGCGCCTAACGATGTACTGGTCGGTCACACCCCGCTGACCAACTCCATCACCAATGTCAGCGGCGGCAACTACGAGAACCTGGTGGCAGATAAATCGCCAGTCAGCACCACCGTGACCGACACCGTCGACACCACCACCGTCAGCCTTACCGCCACTGGCACGGTGGCCGAAGGTGGCCAGATCACTTACACCGCGACCCTGAGCAATCCTCCAGGCACTCCAGTTACCGTGACTTTAAGCAACGGCGCAGTGATCACCATCGCTGCCGGTGCCACTTCGGGCACCGCTACCGTCGCGGCTCCGGCTGATGACGTCTATAAAGACGCCGGCAAGGTCGAAGCCACCATCACCAAGGCCGAAGGCGGCAACTTCGAAAAACTGGTACCAAGCACCACGCCAGCAGTGACTGACGTCACCGACACCATCGACAACTCCACCGTCACGCTGAAGGCCACGCCTTCGGCGGCCGAAGGCGGCAACGTCACCTACACCGCTACCGTCACCGCTCCAGTGACCGGCTCGCCAGTCGTAGTGACCCTGGCCAATGGCGAGAAGATCACCATTCCAGTGGGTGAAACCACCGGCTCGGTAAGCATCACTGCGCCTAACGATGTACTGGTCGGTCATACCCCGCTGACCAACTCCATCACCAATGTCAGCGGCGGCAACTACGAGAACCTGGTGGCCGACAAGACCCCGGTCAGCACCACCGTGACCGATACCGTCGACACCACAAACCTCAGCCTCAGCGCCACCGGCACTGTCGCCGAAGGTGGCCAGATCACCTATACAGCGACCCTGAGCAATGCTGCCGGTACGCCAGTGACCGTGACCTTGTCCAACGGGGCAGTGATTACCATTGCCGCAGGCGCCACTTCCGGGAAGGTGACTGTCGCCGCGCCAGCCGATGACGTGTACAAGGACGCCGGCAAGGTCGAAGCCACCATCACCAAGGCCGAAGGCGGCAATTTCGAGAAGCTGGTACCAAGCACCACGCCAGCCGTCACGGATGTCACCGACACCATCGACAACTCCACCGTCACGCTGAAGGCCACGCCTTCGGCGGCCGAAGGTGGCAACGTCACCTACACCGCTACCGTCACCGCACCAGTGACTGGCTCGCCGGTCGTAGTGACCCTGGCCAATGGCGAGAAGATCACCATCCCAGTGGGTGAAACCACCGGTTCGGTAAGCATCAGCGCGCCGAACGATGTACTGGTCGGCCACACACCACTGACCAACTCCATCACCAATGTCAGCGGCGGCAACTACGAGAACCTGGTGGCCGACAAGACTCCGGTCAGCACCACCGTGACCGACACCGTCGACACCACCAGCGTCAGCCTCAGCGCCACCGGCACCGTGGCCGAAGGCGGCTCGATCATCTACACCGCCACCCTGACCAACGCCGCCGGTACGCCGGTCACCGTGACCCTGTCCAATGGTGCGGTGATCAACATCGCCGCCGGCAAAACCACCGGTACCGTCACCGTCGCGGCACCGGCAGACGACGTCTATATCGACGCCGGCAAGGTCAATGCCTCGATCACCAGCGCCACCGGAGGCAACTTCGAGAAACTGGTGCCGGACACCACCCCAGCGGTAACCAACGTGACCGACACCGTGGATACCACCTCGGTGGGCATCACCGGCAGCACCTCGGTCACTGAAGGCCAGACCGCCAGCTACACCGTGAGCCTGACCCACCCGGCACAGACCGAAGTCACCCTGAAGATCAGCTACAGCGGCACCGCCACCGACGGCTCGGACTTCAGCGGCGTGTACACCGTGAAGATTCCGGCCGGCGCCAGCAGCGCCACCTTCAACGTCGCCACCATTGACGACAAGATCACCGAAGGCACGGAAAACTTCGTGGTCAAGATCGACTCGGCCACCGGTGGCAACTTCGAGAACCTGGTGGTGGGCAGCAACAACAGCGTCACCACCTCGATCATCGACAACGATGCGCCACCGGTCATCGACCTGGACGCCAACAACTCCAGCGGCGCCACCGGGGCCGACTACAAGGTCACCTTCACCGAAGGCACCGCGGGCCCTGGCGTGTCGATCGCCGACACCGACCTGAGCATCACCGATCCGGACAGCACCATGCTCACCGGCGCGACCATCGTGCTGACCAACCGTCAGCCAGGGGACTCGCTGAACCTGGGCAACAACGTCAACGGCATCAACATCAATGCCAACAGCAAGGACGGTTCGATCACCCTGACCCTGTCGGGCAACGCGACGCTGGCCGACTACATGCAGCAGATCAAGAACATCACCTTCACCAACAACAGTGAAGATCCGAGCACCACGCCACGGACCATCACCGTGACCGTGACCGACGGTGGCAACTACTCCAACGTCGCCACCACCACGGTCAACGTGGTGGCGGTCAACGACGCGCCAACCGCCACCGGCGGCGCCGTGACCGGCAGCGAAGACACCCCGCTGGCCCTGACCTGGTCGAACTTCGGCGTCAGCGACGTCGACAGCCCGGCGTCCAGCCTCGGAGTGAAGATCACCCAGCTGCCAAGTGACGGCAAACTGCAGTACCTGGACGGTTCGACCTGGAAGGACGTGGCCAACAACCAGACCATCAGCAAGGCCGATATCGATGCCGGCAAGCTGCGCTTCACCCCGGACGCCAACGAATCCGGCACCAACGGCTACGGCGGCAGCGGCGTGGGCAACCAACAGGCCGATTACGCCCAGATCAAATTCCAGCCAACCGATGGCCAGGCCCTGGGCAGCACCGGTACGGTCACGGTCGACATCACCCCAGTGGCCGATGCACCGACCCTGAGCGTGGCCGGCAACAACGTGAACTCGGTGGGCCTGCTCAAGGAAGTCTGGACCGGCCTCAGCGGCCTGGGCACCGACGGCAGCGGCGCGTCCGCCAGCACCCTGAAATCGGTGATCGACGCCGCCGGCACGCCAAACAGCAGCAGCCTGGCGACCAACGTCCAGTCCGACGGCAACATCACACCGGGCACTGCGTCGAAGACCTCCGGCCTGATCTACCTGGAAGCCGGCAAGTCCTACACCTTCTCCGGCACCGGCGACGACAGCCTGTTGGTGACCATCGGCGGCAAGAACGTGGCCAGCACCACCTGGGGCGCGGGCGGTAACCTCAACGGTACCTTCACCCCGACCACCAGCGGCTACTACACCATCGATATCTACCACCACAACCAGAGCGGCCCGGGCAGCTACGACGTCAATCTCTCAGTCAACGGCGCAACGGCGGTGGACCTGAGCAATGCCGGTGTGCCGCTGTACACCGGCGTCACTGACCTGACCAACGCCGGGGTTTCGGTGTCCGACCTGCACGGCACCAACGGCGAGGGTTACTACGACGGCTACAAGCTCAACGAAGGCGGCGAAGGCGGCAGCGTGCATCTGTCGAAGATCAGCACCGGGCTGACCGATACCGACGGTTCGGAAACCCTGAGCGTGAAGATCAGCGGCATTCCTGCAGGCTCCGTGCTCAGCGATGGTGCCGGGCATACCTTCACCGCCACCGCGAGCTCCGGCGAAGCCAACGTCACCGGCTGGAACCTGGGCAACCTGACCGTCACGCCGCCGCCTTACTACAACGGCTCGTTCAACCTCAACGTGACCTCGACCTCAACCGAGTCCCTGGGCGGTTCTGCCAGCTCCACGGCGCAGATCCCGGTCAAGGTCTACCCGGCCACCTACAACGCCGTGGTCGCCACCTCCGGCGACGATACCGTCACCGGCACCGACGGCAACGACATCGTGGTCGCCGACATCGGCGGCCTGACCGTGGTCCCGGGCACCAACTACAACATCGCCTTCATGGTGGACAGCTCGGGCAGCATGGGCAGCTCCATCGCCGCGGCCAAGAACTCCCTGACCGCCGTCTTCAATACCCTGAAGAACAGCATCGGCGGCGCCGGCTCGGGCACCGTGAACATCTTCCTGGCCGACTTCGACTCCCAGGTCAACAAGTCGGTATCGGTGAACCTCAACGATCCGAACGCCCTGGCCCAGCTCAAGGCCGTGCTGGATTCGATGAGCTCCGGCGGCGGTACCAACTACGAAGACGTGTTCAAGACCACGGCCAACTTCTTCCAGAGCAGCCTGGCCACCAGCAACACCAATGCCACCAACCTGACCTACTTCATCACCGACGGTAAGCCGACCTACTACCAGACCGGCGAGCAGACCAACCCGACGCTGTACGGCAACGTGCGCCTCGACGATGTGGTGACCACCAGCAACTACAAACTGGGGGACACCTTCAGCACCTACATCGACAACACCCACGCCCTGACCGTGAACGCCAACGGCACCGTGGTCCTGCAGACCTACAGCAGCAACTGGTGGGGCAGCGGCTGGAACAGCGCGACCCTGGGCACCCTGCACGCCCAAGGCGACGGCACCTATGAGCTGTCCACCCTGGCGGGTAATGGCAGCACCACCAACTCGGCCAGCATCAACAACTCCAATGAGGGCTTCGTACTGCTGAGCAAGCTGTCCCAGGTGGAAGCCATCGGCCTGAACAACGACGTCAGCCTCAACGACCTGAAGCCTTACGACAGCGACGGCAAGCCGCAGACCAACATCGACCCGAACGACCTGGCCAACTCGATCATCGGCCACACCGAAGCCACCATGCCCGGCGCCGACACCGTCAGCGGCGGCAACGGCAACGACATCCTGTTCGGCGACCTGGTGAGCTTCAACGGCGTCGCCGGCGAGGGCTACCAGGCCATGCAGGCCTACGTGGCCAAGCAGACCGGGGTCGATGTGAGCCAGGTCAGCACCAGCAACGTGCACCAGTACATCACCGAGCACTACACCGAGTTCGATGTGTCTGGCAGCCATGACGGCAACGACACCCTGCTGGGTGGCGATGGCAATGACATTCTCTTCGGCCAGGGCGGCAACGACTTCCTGGACGGTGGCCGGGGCAATGACATCCTGCTGGGTGGCACCGGTAACGACACCCTCATCGGTGGCAAGGGCAATGACATCCTGATTGGCGGTTCGGGGGCCGATACCTTCGTCTGGAAGGCCGGCGATACCGGCAACGACGTGATCAAGGACTTCAAGGCCAGCGAAGGTGACCGTATCGACCTGCGGGATCTGCTGCAGGGCGAGAGCGCCAGCACCATCGACAACTTCCTCAAGATCACCACCGTGGACGGGGTTTCGACCCTGCAGGTCAGCTCCGAAGGCAAGCTCAACGCGGCCGGAGGCCTGGCCAACGCCGACGTGACGATCAAGCTGGAAGGCAACAACTGGTCCAACGCCAACATCCATTCGTTGATCGCCGGTAGCGACCCGACCATCAAGATCGATCACAACAACAGCTGATGGGCTCCCGGCAGCCACCCCTTGCGGGTGGTTGCCGGCTGTTGGCGGACAACCTGCGCCGTGACGATTGTCGCGCCGCACCGCATACTCACGCGCTGGATGTGGCGTTGGCCTATGTCGCCGAGCGCCGGACGCCGAATAAAAAGCCTGAGGGATTTGCCATGTTCTACGTGCAACGCGATGCGCAAGGTCAGCTGATTCGCGTGGAAGCCGCCGCTTACGCCGAGGCTACCGAGACGCTGCCTGCCGATCACCTCGAGATCCAGACCTGGTTCGCCAACGAAGCGGTTGAGGTCAGTCTCAAGCAGCTCAAGCAGAGCGACCTGGAGATGATCCGGGTGCTGGACGACCTGATTCAGGTGCTGACCAGCAAGGGCGTGATTCGCGTCACCGATCTGCCGGCGGCGGCCCAGGCCAAGCTGATGGATCGGACCCAGGCGCGGGTGGCGCTGGGTGGCTTGAGCCGGTTGATCAACGATGATGAAACCGGATTGATCTGAAACGCTGCGCCGGCCAGCCGGCTCCTACGGCAGGAGCCGGCTGGCCGGCGAGGCGCGTTCAACTCCAGGGCGCCGGTTCGCCGAACAGTTGCCCTTGCACGCCGTACAAGCCCATCTCGCGAATCACTCGCAGCTCGCCTTCTGTTTCGACCCGCTCGGCAATCAGCGGCAGGTCGATGCTGTGGGCTGCGCGCTGGATGGCTTCGATGAACAGGCGCTTGTCGCTTTCCTGGTCGATGTTGCGGATGTAGCTGCCGTCGATCTTCAGATAGGCCAGGCCCAGGCGGGCCAGGTTGCCGATCATGCTGAAGCGGCCACCAAAGCGCTGCAGGCTCAGGGAGAACCCCAACTCCCGCAGGCGCCGGGTCAGCTGTTCCAGCTGGACCTGCTCGGGCAGCTGTTCCTCGCCGATCTCCAGGGTCAGGCGCGGCCCGAGGTCGGAATACTGGCGCAGGATGTCCATGACCCGGTTCAAGGCCTGGGGATCTTCCAGGGTGGCCGCCGAAAGGTTCAGGGCCAGGCTGTCGCCATGTCCGGTCATCTGCTTGAGGACCTGCTCGAGCATCAGCACGTCCAGGCGCGAGGTCCAGCCAAAGCGTTCCAGCCACGGCAGGAAGCGGCCGGCGGGAATGGTCTGGCCCTGCTCGTCCAGCAGCCGCGAGAGCACCTTGTAATGCAGCACCCGCGCAGTGTCCTGGACCGCCACCACCGGCTGGAAGTACAGCTGGAAGCGTTGCTCCGACAGCGCCCGGTCCAACCAGGTATGCCAGGCATGGTGATCGTCTCCGACCTGGGAACCGGCGCCCTGGTCCAGGCAGGCCCAGTGGGTGTCGCCCTGGCCTTCGGCCTGGGCCAGGGCCTGATCGCCGAGGCTGAGCACCGCTTGGGGAGAATCACCGTGGTTGAAGGCGGCCAGGCCGATGGAGGCCACCGCGGCAACATCGGTAGCGCCCGTGGCATGCAGGTTGCCCAGGGCGCTTTCCAGGCTCTGGGCCAGCTGGATGGCTTCATTGCGCACCAGCCCCGGCGCCAGTACGGCGAACTCGCCACCGCGGACCCGGGTCACCAGGTTGTGGGTCTCGGGGTACTTGTTGCATTCGCGCAGCAGTTGCTCACCCACCGCCTGCAGCAGTTGGTCGGTGCGCTGGCCCCCCAGGCGCTGATTCAGGCCGGCCAGATCCTTGACCCGCAACAGCAGCAGGTAACCGGAGCTCGCCTGCTCCGGGTTGCTGACGCGGGCATGCAGCTGCATTTCGAAATAACGTCGGTTGGCCAACCCGGTCAGGCTGTCCTGGTACGACTCGATGCGCAGTTTTTCACTGCGTTCGGCCTGCTCCTGGAACAGCGCCTTGAGCTTCTCCACCATCTGGTTCATGGCCTGCACCACCCGCCGCAGTTCCGGGGTGCGAGGCAATTGCGGCAGGCTGAGGAATTCGCGCCGGGCAATGGCATGGGACTGCTGGACCATGTAGTCCAGCGGCTTGAGCTGGCGTCGCAGCAACAGGGCACCGAGCACCGCGCTCACCGCGCCGCAGATCAGCAGCCAGCCCAAGCTGCCCAGGGCGCTCTGCCAGAGCTTGGCCACCGCGAACATCGGGTGGCTGAGCACCTCGACCCGTGCCGCCTGCTCCCAGCCACGGCTGACGATGGCGTCGCCGCCGGCCGGCTCCAGGCCGATGAGCTTGACGAACCACTGGGGCACATTGCCGACCTCGGGAATGCCGCTGCGCTCGACGATGGTCTTGTCGGTGGCCAGGTCCACTACCCGGATGCTGGCGTAGTAGCCGCTGTCGAAGATCGAGCTGACCATCAGCTCGACCATCGCCGGGTCATCGATGTTCGGTGTCAACGACAAGGCCAGGGCCGTGGCCGCATCCTGGGCATGGGAGCGCAGTTGATTGACATACTGGGTACGCGAGCTTTCCAGGCTGACCATGAAGCTGCCGCTGAAGGCGACCACCAGGAACACACAGATTGCGATCAACAGCTGTTTGAACAAAGACATCTGAGCTCGTGCTCCTAGTTAGTCGTCTCGACCGGAAAACCTTCGGCCTGCATTTTTTTCAACACATCCTGCCAACGGGACAGGCGCTTGGTGTCCCCGACCCGCTTGTTGCCCTTGGCGCCCGGCAGCCACAAGCCTTCGGCATTGAAGGAATACACCGGCAACAGGTCGGTCCGCTCGCTGGCCGGGCGGATCGTGTCCTCCAGGCTGTCGAGCACCAGCGGCATGGCGTCCGCAGTGGAATAGTAGGTCAGGACCATGTGCGCGCGATTCTGGCGCAATGCCTTGACGTAGGTGATGCGCAGTTTGTCACTGGACACCCCGAGGTGGCGGAGGCTGAAGTATTTGGCGATCGCGTAGTCCTCACAATCGCCGGCGCCCTTCCACAGGCCCTGGATCGGGGTTTCCCAGTAGTCCACCTGGCCCCACAGATCGATATCTTCCACGTAGCGCATGTTCTTGTTGAAGAACAGGTTGACCACTTTCAACTGCTCGCGCTCGGGGACCTGCTTTTGCGTCGCCAGCAGGTGCTGCCAGGCATCGATACGTTGCTGGCCTTCGCCCAGGGGACCGTAGAGCGCCGTGGCACGGCGACTGATCAGGGAAAAATCCCAGTCGGCGTGCAGGCTGCCCAGCAGCGCGCCGGCCAGCAGCAATGCCGAGCAGAACCAGCGCAGGGTCCGAGAAAGAGCTAAACGTGCCGCCAATGCGATGAGTCCATGGGAGCTGTCGTAAATCGGCTGATGGTGAAGGCTGGCCCGGCAAAAGACAATGGCACCTTACAATCACTGGCCGCCGGGGAAGGGCCTGCACGGTTCATTCACAGAATAGCCTCAAGCCATGTTTGCACCCTGTGCGACAGCCGACGAATTTCCCCCTGTCACTACGTGCATTCAGCCGCGCCAGCCACTATGTTAGAAACCATTCGGACAGGACGTCCCCCGTCGAACAGCCTCTTGTCTGCACCAGGAAGCGACCCACGGGCCACCTCGCTTAAGGAAAAGCTGTGTACACCGACACCCGACAATGGACGCTGGTGATCAATTCAGGGCAGGCCACCCGAATTCGCCTGATCTGCTTTCCACAGGCCGGGGCGGCTGCGGAGCAGTTGCGGGTATGGTCCAACAGCCTGGCCGATCATATCGAGCTGGTGCTGATCAACCTGCCCGGGCACGGGCCGCGTCGTGACGAGGCGCCCTGCGACAACTGGCCGAGCCTGCTGAAAGACATGTTCACAGCCCTCGATCCCTGGCTCGGCGAACCCCACGCGCTGTTCGGCCACGGTCTGGGCGCATTGCTGGCATACGAGACCTGCAAGTACGCGCAAGAGCGCTTCCCCCAGCAGACGCGCCACCTGTTCGTTTCCGGCTGCCGCAGCCCCGACAGTCCGCCTCGCCGCCCCTTGCTGCACTCACTGCCCATCGAGGCGTTTCGCGAGGCCATCCTGACCCTGGGAGCCAGCCCACTGGAGATGCCGCGGGGGCAGAGCGACCTGCAGTCCTACGAACGCTTGCTGCGCAATGACCTGAAGCTCTTCGAAACCTGGTACGACACCTCGAGCGGCTGCCTCGATATCCCGCTGACGGCCTTCTACGGCAGCGAGGACCCTCTGGCGACGGCCAACCATATGCTCAACTGGCGCGAATTCACCGAGCGTGAATTCGAACTGATCGAAGTGGTCGGCAACCACTTCTTCATCAAGTCCCAACGCCAGCGCCTGCTGCAGGTGATCAATACTCACCTGGGCCTGCTGGGTGAACACCGGATCTGAACCGCGCCCATGAAAAAGCCCGCCCTGCAGTGATGCAGAAGCGGGCTTGAGGAAAGGACCGGAGAGGGCTCAGATCTTGAAGCTGTCCACCAGTTGCTTCAGGCGGCTGGCCTGCTGCGACAGCGCATCGCAGTCCTTCAGGGTTTCATTGAGGTTGGCGACGCCCTGCTGGTTGAGCAGGTTGATCTGGTTGATGTCGACGTTGAGGGTCTCCACCACTGCCGTCTGCTCCTCGGTTGCCGCTGCCACCGACTGGTTCATACCGTCGATCTCGCCGATCCGCTGGGTCACGCTGATCAGCCGGGCACCGGCCTGGTTGGCCACCTCGACGCTCTCTTCACTGGAAAGCTGGCTGGCGTTCATGGTCGATACTGCTTCGCGCGAACCGATCTGCAGGGAAGTGATCATCTTGTGGATCTCTTCCGCCGATTCCTGGGTTCTGTGGGCCAGGTTGCGCACCTCATCGGCGACCACGGCGAAGCCGCGACCGGCTTCACCGGCACGGGCCGCTTCAATGGCAGCGTTGAGGGCCAGCAGATTGGTCTGCTGGGAGATGCCCTTGATCACGTCGAGAATGTGCCCGATGTTGTCGGTGCTGGCGTTCAGGGTTTCGATCTGGGTGCAGGACAGGCTGATCTTCTGCGACAGCTCAGTCATGGCCTGGATGGTCTGCTCCACGACTTGGCGACCGTCATCGGCCTGCTCGCTGGCGCCGCTGGCGTGTTGCGACGCATCAGCGGCATTGCGGGCGATTTCCTGGGTGGCGGCCCCCAGTTCGTTGATCGCCGCTGCCACGCTGTTGGTGCGGGCGCTCTGCTCGTCGGAACCGATGATCGACGCGTTGGACGAGGCCATCACCCGTTGCGACAGGTCATGTACCTGGCGGGTAGCGGAGGACACTTCGGAAATCGAGGCGTGAATCCGTTCCACGAACTGGTTGAAGGAGCTGCCTAGCTCACCAAATTCGTCCTTGCTTTCCACCACCAGGCGGCGGGTCAGGTCGCCCTCGCCCTGGGCAATGTCCTGCATCGCACGGCCCATGGTGATCAGTGGACGCATCAGGACCTGGATCAGCAGGGTCAGCAGTACCGCAATCACCGCCACGGCGATAAACATGGCGATCAAGGCAGATGTGCGGAACTGGCTCAGCGGCGCGTAGGCCTTGGCCTTGTCGATGGACAGACCGATGTACCATTCGGCATTCGGCAGGCCGGTCACCGGGGTGAAGGACAGAATGCGTTCCTGTTTGTTCAGGACCACTTCCTGGTTGCCACTGGCGATACGCACGTTGGCACCGGGGTAGATGTCCTTGAGGTTCTTCATCACCTGGTCCTTGTCCGGGCTGACGATCACCTGACCATCAGCGCTGACCAGAAAGGCATGGCCCAGGCCACCGAAGTCCACGGAGTTGATGATCTTCACCAGGGTTTCCAGGCTCAGGTCGCCACCGACCACGCCCAGCAGTTCGCCTTGCTTTTTCACCGGCATGGCGATGGTCACCACCAGGCCACCGACCGCCGCCATGTAGGGCGGAGTCAGCATGGTCTTGTCGGCGGTTACGGCCTGTTTGTACCAGGGCCGTTGGCGCGGATCGTAGCCATCAGGCATTTTCGCGTCGGGACGCTGGGTGAAGGTGCCGTTGGCCTGGCCAACGTAGGTGAACTGGAAGTTCGAGGTAAAGGCCGGCTGGTCCACCAGGCCCGGGAAGTCTGCGTTATGGCCTTGGTGAGCAACGTTCTGCGCCAGGTTCTCGAGCACCAGGATGCGCCCGCTCATCCAGTTCTGCACGCTGCTGGAGGTGAGCTCACCGGCCTGCTGAATGGATGATTCGAGATTCTGTCGGATAGTGTTTCGTTGCAGGTAGTCGTTGTACAAAGTGAACAACGCAAAAGCCAGAACCACTACGCCGGAGGCGGCCAAAAGGATTTTATGGCTGAACTTGAGATTCATTTCATGGGACTTCTTATGCCGAAAATGGGGATGCGTCCGTATAGCAACATTCCATGTAACAGTGCAGGCGACGAGCCGCTCTACTTTGGTGCACGCATGTCTTATCAGTCTTTCGGCAAGAACACCCGAACCCTTAGAGATTTATCCGAATTACTCGCCTAAATTTGCCGAATCCCGCCGAACGGTGTTCCAGAGCCTTAGCCAAGCCTTTTCAGCGGCGCGTCAGCAAGCAAAACGATGGAGACCTTGGGCCATGGATAGGGCAGCGACGGTGCTCAAGCATGGCGGATCGTTGCTCAGGACTTTATCGAGCACAAAAACAAAACCCCAATTGCTTGCGCAATTGGGGTTTCGGAATTTGATCTTGACGATGACCTACTCTCACATGGGGAAACCCCACACTACCATCGGCGATGCATCGTTTCACTTCTGAGTTCGGGATGGGATCAGGTGGTTCCAACGCTCTATGGTCGTCAAGAAATTCTGTGGCCGATCCGTTGGACTCAACGTCGAACGTGTCAGCAAAATCAGTCGTTTCTACAAATAGACAAAACCCCAACTGCTTTCGCAATTGGGGTTTCGGAATTTAATCTTGACGATGACCTACTCTCACATGGGGAAACCCCACACTACCATCGGCGATGCATCGTTTCACTTCTGAGTTCGGGATGGGATCAGGTGGTTCCAACGCTCTATGGTCGTCAAGAAATTCGGTAGCCAGTCCGTTGCTTATGCAACGTGCCAGCGAATGGGTATGTAATAGGTTTGTGTGCTTTGTGAGCGGTGCAAACTTTCGGTTCGTTTCGTCTTCACACACCGCAACTCGCTTCTTAAGCAAATTGCTTGGGTGTTATATGGTCAAGCCTCACGGGCAATTAGTATTGGTTAGCTCAACGCCTCACAGCGCTTACACACCCAACCTATCAACGTCGTAGTCTTCGACGGCCCTTTAGGGGATTCAAGATCCCAGTGAGATCTCATCTTGAGGCAAGTTTCCCGCTTAGATGCTTTCAGCGGTTATCTTTTCCGAACATAGCTACCCGGCAATGCCACTGGCGTGACAACCGGAACACCAGAGGTTCGTCCACTCCGGTCCTCTCGTACTAGGAGCAGCCCCTCTCAAATCTCAAACGTCCACGGCAGATAGGGACCGAACTGTCTCACGACGTTCTAAACCCAGCTCGCGTACCACTTTAAATGGCGAACAGCCATACCCTTGGGACCGGCTTCAGCCCCAGGATGTGATGAGCCGACATCGAGGTGCCAAACACCGCCGTCGATATGAACTCTTGGGCGGTATCAGCCTGTTATCCCCGGAGTACCTTTTATCCGTTGAGCGATGGCCCTTCCATACAGAACCACCGGATCACTAAGACCTACTTTCGTACCTGCTCGACGTGTCTGTCTCGCAGTCAAGCGCGCTTTTGCCTTTATACTCTACGACCGATTTCCGACCGGTCTGAGCGCACCTTCGTACTCCTCCGTTACTCTTTAGGAGGAGACCGCCCCAGTCAAACTACCCACCATACACTGTCCTCGATCCGGATAACGGACCTGAGTTAGAACCTCAAAGTTGCCAGGGTGGTATTTCAAGGATGGCTCCACGCAAACTGGCGTTCACGCTTCAAAGCCTCCCACCTATCCTACACAAGCAAATTCAAAGTCCAGTGCAAAGCTATAGTAAAGGTTCACGGGGTCTTTCCGTCTAGCCGCGGATACACTGCATCTTCACAGCGATTTCAATTTCACTGAGTCTCGGGTGGAGACAGCGCCGCCATCGTTACGCCATTCGTGCAGGTCGGAACTTACCCGACAAGGAATTTCGCTACCTTAGGACCGTTATAGTTACGGCCGCCGTTTACCGGGGCTTCGATCAAGAGCTTCGCGTTAGCTAACCCCATCAATTAACCTTCCGGCACCGGGCAGGCGTCACACCCTATACGTCCACTTTCGTGTTTGCAGAGTGCTGTGTTTTTAATAAACAGTCGCAGCGGCCTGGTATCTTCGACCGGCATGAGCTTACGGAGCAAGTCCTTCACCCTCACCGGCGCACCTTCTCCCGAAGTTACGGTGCCATTTTGCCTAGTTCCTTCACCCGAGTTCTCTCAAGCGCCTTGGTATTCTCTACCCAACCACCTGTGTCGGTTTGGGGTACGGTTCCTAGTTATCTGAAGCTTAGAAGCTTTTCTTGGAAGCATGGCATCAACCACTTCGTCACCTAAAAGGTAACTCGTCATCAGCTCTCGGCCTTAGAACCCCGGATTTACCTAAGATTCCAGCCTACCACCTTAAACTTGGACAACCAACGCCAAGCTGGCCTAGCCTTCTCCGTCCCTCCATCGCAATAACTAGAAGTACAGGAATATTAACCTGTTTTCCATCGACTACGCTTTTCAGCCTCGCCTTAGGGACCGACTAACCCTGCGTCGATTAACGTTGCGCAGGAAACCTTGGTCTTTCGGCGTGGGTGTTTTTCACACCCATTGTCGTTACTCATGTCAGCATTCGCACTTCTGATACCTCCAGCAAGCTTTCTCAACTCACCTTCACAGGCTTACAGAACGCTCCTCTACCGCATCACTTACGTGATACCCGTAGCTTCGGTGTATGGTTTGAG
>NZ_AP014628.1:0-125000 GCF_001547915.1 Pseudomonas sp. St29 | reverse complement strand
GAAATTCCACCACCCTCTACCATACTCTAGCTTGCCAGTTTTGGATGCAGTTCCCAGGTTGAGCCCGGGGCTTTCACATCCAACTTAACAAACCACCTACGCGCGCTTTACGCCCAGTAATTCCGATTAACGCTTGCACCCTCTGTATTACCGCGGCTGCTGGCACAGAGTTAGCCGGTGCTTATTCTGTCGGTAACGTCAAAATACTCACGTATTAGGTAAGTACCCTTCCTCCCAACTTAAAGTGCTTTACAATCCGAAGACCTTCTTCACACACGCGGCATGGCTGGATCAGGCTTTCGCCCATTGTCCAATATTCCCCACTGCTGCCTCCCGTAGGAGTCTGGACCGTGTCTCAGTTCCAGTGTGACTGATCATCCTCTCAGACCAGTTACGGATCGTAGCCTTGGTGAGCCATTACCTCACCAACTAGCTAATCCGACCTAGGCTCATCTGATAGCGTGAGGTCCGAAGATCCCCCACTTTCTCCCGTAGGACGTATGCGGTATTAGCGCCCGTTTCCGGACGTTATCCCCCACTACCAGGCAGATTCCTAGGCATTACTCACCCGTCCGCCGCTCGCCACCAGGTACAAGTACCCGTGCTGCCGCTCGACTTGCATGTGTTAGGCCTGCCGCCAGCGTTCAATCTGAGCCATGATCAAACTCTTCAGTTCAAACATCTTTGGGTTTTGAGAAAACCCTAAACTTGGCTCAGCAATCGTTGGTTACATCTTTGATTTCTCGCGGAGTAACTTGTGATGCTGATAATCTTTTTGACTATCAGTCTGACCCCACAAGCACCCACACGAATTGCTTGATTCAGTTGTTAAAGAGCGATTGGTTAAGATCTTTCGTCTCAACCGAGGCGCGCATTCTACAGCAGCCTCATTTACTGTCAAGCGATTTTTTAAGAAGTTTTTGAAGATTTCCTCAACAACTTCAACCACTTGCGCTCTCGATCTCTCGTTAGCGGGAGGCGAATTCTACAGCGTTACACGCTGCTGTCAACACCTCTTTTAAACCGCTTTCGACCGAGAGGATCGAATCGTTAATAAGGCGAAAACACACTGCCTTACTAACTGCTTCTGGCTTCGGTGAACTGAAGCGTAACCGCTGCCGAAAACCGCGTAACTCGTTGAATCTCAAGGAGTTTTCCGTTTCGACTGCGCCGGAAGTGGGGCGAATTATAGACCTGTAGAATCTGCCGTCAACCTTTAATTTGAATTTTCTATGAATAAGAGCAGACAACCCCAGAAGAGCCGCTTTGGCAGGCGATGCATAGATACGGCCGCACGCCTCTCTATATAAGAGAAGGCCTACAACACCCCCGACCGCCTCAATGCCTCAACGGCCTCGCCCTTCATTCCCAAAACCTGCTGCAGAACCTGCGCCGTGTGCTCACCCAATAGAGGAGGGGCATGGCGATACTCCACCGGCGTCTCGGAAAGACGAATCGGACTGGCCACCTGAGGCACAATCCCCGCCAACGCATGAGGCAACTCCAACGCCAGCCGCCGTGACACCACCTGCGGATCAGCAAACACCTGAGCCAGGTCATTGATCGGCCCACAGGGCACACCTGCCTGCTCCAACTGACTCACCCACTCGGCAGTGGTCTTGAACACCGTCGCCTGACGAATCAGTGGAATCAACACAGCCCGGTTGGCCACCCGCAGCTTATTAGTGGCAAACCGAGGATCGTCCGCCCACTGGGGCTGGCCTGCGACCTCGGCAAACTTGCGAAACTGCCCGTCATTCCCCACGGTGAGAATGAAATCACCATCTGCGGTCGGAAAATCCTGATAGGGAACTATGTTCGGGTGAGCGTTCCCCAAGCGCTTCGGAGCAATCCCCGTCGTCAGGTAGTTCATCGCCTGGTTGGCCAGACATGCAACCTGCACATCCAATAGCGCCATATCAATGTGCTGCCCGGCGCCGCCCTGATCCCGATGAGCCAAGGCAGCCAGAATCGCCACCGTCGAATACAGCCCCGTCAGTATGTCGGTCAAGGCCACCCCCACCTTCACCGGCCCGGCCCCGTCATCCCCTTCAGGCCGACCGGTCAGGCTCATCAATCCGCCCAGCCCCTGGATCATGAAGTCATAGCCGGCACGCTTGGCATAAGGCCCCGTCTGCCCAAACCCGGTGATCGAACAATAGATCAAGCGCGGATTGATCACCTTGAGCGACTCATAGTCCAGGCCATAGGCCGCCAGTCCACCCACCTTGAAGTTCTCGATGACGATATCCGACTTGGCCGCCAGCTCACGCACCAACTGCTGGCCCTCAGGGCGGGTGAAATCTATGGTCACCGACTGCTTGTTACGGTTGGCCGACAGGTAATAAGCGGCCTCCGTAGTGTTCTCGCCATCAGCATCCTTCAGGAAGGGCGGCCCCCAGGCGCGCGTATCGTCACCATTGCCCGGACGTTCGACCTTGATGACTTCGGCCCCCAGGTCCGCCAGGATCTGCCCGGACCAGGGCCCGGCCAATACCCGCGATAAATCCAGTACCCGCAGATGCGATAACGCGCCCATGGTCGCTCTCCTATTAATAGAACGCCTGGATGCCGGTTTGCGCGCGCCCCAGAATCAGCGCATGAACGTCATGGGTGCCTTCGTAAGTGTTGACCACTTCCAGGTTCACCAGGTGCCGGGCGATGCCGAACTCATCAGAGATGCCATTGCCACCCAACATGTCACGAGCCATACGGGCGATGTCCAGGGACTTGCCGCAGGAGTTGCGCTTCATGATCGAAGTGATTTCCACTGCCGCCGTTCCTTCATCCTTCATCCGCCCCAGACGCAGGCACCCCTGAAGGGCGAGGGTGATCTCGGTCTGCATGTCCGCCAGCTTTTTCTGGATCAGTTGAGTCGCCGCCAGGGGCCGACCGAACTGCTGGCGATCCAGCGTGTATTGCCGCGCGGTATGCCAGCAGAACTCCGCCGCACCCAAAGCCCCCCAGGAGATGCCGTAACGGGCCGAGTTCAAGCAAGTGAATGGGCCTTTGAGGCCGCGCACGTCCGGGAAGATGTTCTCTTCCGGCACGAACACGTTGTCCATGACGATTTCCCCAGTGATCGACGCACGCAGCCCCACCTTGCCATGAATGGCCGGCGCGCTCAGACCTTTCCAGCCCTTCTCCAGAACAAAACCGCGGATATCGCCGGCGTCATCCTTGGCCCAGACCACAAACACATCCGCGATCGGACTGTTGGTGATCCACATCTTGCTGCCGGTCAGGCTGTAGCCCCCATCCACTTTGCGTGCACGAGAAATCATCGCACCCGGGTCGGAACCATGGTTCGGCTCGGTCAGACCAAAGCAACCAATCCACTCGCCGGACGCCAGCTTCGGCAGGTACTTCTGTTTTTGCGCCTCGGTCCCGAACTCATTGATCGGCACCATCACCAGGGACGACTGCACACTCATCATCGAGCGATAGCCGGAATCGACGCGCTCCACTTCGCGTGCGATCAGGCCGTAGCACACATAGTTCAGGCCGCTGCCGCCGTACTGCTCGGGAATGGTCGCCCCCAACAGGCCGACTTCACCCATTTCACGGAAAATGGCCGGATCGGTCTGCTCATGGCGGAAAGCTTCCAACACCCGAGGCGCCAGCTTGTCCTGAGCGAACTGCTCGGCGCTGTCGCGGACCATGCGCTCTTCTTCGGTGAGTTGCTGGTCCAGCAGAAGGGGATCGATCCAGTTGAAGCTTGCTTTGCCGCCCATGAGTGAATCCTCGTGAAGTAGGTCAACTATCGTGGGCCGATCCTAGGCCTGACAGGAGCTCGCGGGCAAACGAGGATTTCGCAAGTTGTTGTGCTAATTTCTCACTCCGTAATGGCCAAAATTACCTTTTACAGCGTCTATTAGTGAGATTGCCGTACATGCGCAGGAAGATCCCCAGCACAGCCGCCCTGATCAGCTTCGAGGCCGCCGCCCGCCACGAAAGCTTCACCAAGGCGGCGCAGGAGCTTTCCCTGACCCAGGGCGCCGTCTGCCGACAGATCGCCAGCCTGGAAGAGTTTCTCGGCGTGGAGCTGTTCCGACGCTCGCGGCGGGGGGTCAAACTCACCGAAGCCGGGCTTTCCTACAGCCGCCGGGTAGCGACACAACTGGATGCGGTGGAACGCGACACGCTCTCCGTGATGGGACAGCAGGGCGCCAATGTCATCGAGCTGGCAGTGGTCCCGACCTTCGGCACCCAGTGGCTGCTGCCGCGCCTCAAGGATTTCCAGCAGCAACACCCCGAAGTCACCGTCAACCTGACCAACCGCACGCGCCCCTTCCTGTTTGCCGACACGCCTTTTGACGCCGCCATCTACTTTGGTGATGCCGATTGGTCCGGCACCCAGTCCCATCGCCTGATGGGCGAGCACCCGG
Source organism: Pseudomonas sp. St29 (assembly GCF_001547915.1). Classification (NCBI taxonomy): domain Bacteria; kingdom Pseudomonadati; phylum Pseudomonadota; class Gammaproteobacteria; order Pseudomonadales; family Pseudomonadaceae; genus Pseudomonas; species Pseudomonas sp. St29. The sequence goes on along the minus strand of NZ_AP014628.1, from coordinate 120,612 downwards.
TACCGGTGTGCAGCCCGGCCCTGCTGGCTGATCGGCAGCAACTGAGCGCCGCAGCCATCGCCGAGCTACCCCTGCTGCAACAGACCACCCGACCCTATGCCTGGCGCCAATGGTTCAACTCACAGCAGTTGAACGTCCCCCGCGACATGACAGGCCCACGCTACGAGCTATTCTCCATGCTCGCCCAGGCAGCCATGCACGACATGGGTATCGCGCTGATTCCAGCCTTCCTGATCCAGCGCGAACTGGCGGAAAAACGTCTGGTCATTGCCAACCCGCAAGCTCTGACCAGCATCAAGGCGTATTACCTGATGATTCCCGAGCGCAAGGTGGAATCCGCCTCTTTACGGGCATTTCGCGATTGGCTGGTGAATCAGGCACACAGCTACAACCTAGAAGGGTAGGGGCCTCCAGCGATTAGCTGACCCCGTAGTCAGAAAAACAAAAGCCCTACAGATATAAGTATTTGTCGCATTTCAACAGACTGTACCGACACCTCGGACAATAGTCCTAAAAGCGCCTAACCACGCGGCCTGTAGGGTTTATTTGACAGCAATGTAAGACTATTCACACAGCGGATGAGAAAAATCTTATTTAGACGATAAAAGCCTTGAAAGGCACGGCTTACAAGGGTTTAACCCCACCCCTTGCGACATTCGGTCACGGGGTGACTTGTAGTTAATTTTCCGTCACTAGTCAGAATCCCTTGAAGGCCTCAAAGTTCGCCTGCAAAATGCCGCGCCCCGCTGCGATTTCAGCGGGATCGTGCTGATCGGCCGCCCCAGTCGCACCCTCCGCAGTGCGCTGGCCTTCTAAGAAAGATCGAAAGCAATAAGATCAAGCAGGAGATTTGACGTGCACATTGGTGTTCCTCTCGAAACCCAGACGGGTGAAACACGGGTTGCTGCAACCCCGGAAACCATCAAGAAGCTGATCGGCCAGGGTCATAAAGTCACTGTGCAAAGCGGCGCGGGCATCAATGCCAGCGTGGTCGACAGTGCCTATGAAGCGGCAGGAGCCACCATTGGCAGCGCCAACGATGCCTTTGGCGCCGAACTGATTCTCAAGGTCGTCGCCCCCAGCGACAGCGAACTGGCCCTGATCAAGAGCGGCACCGTGCTGGTGGGCATGCTCAATCCGTTCAGCAATGAAACCATCGCCAAGCTGGCCGAGCGCGGCATTACCGCCTTCGCCCTGGAAGCGGCGCCACGTACCTCTCGGGCCCAGAGCCTGGACGTGCTGTCATCCCAGGCCAACATCGCCGGTTACAAGGCCGTACTGCTGGCCGCCCACTACTACCCGCGCTTCATGCCGATGCTGATGACCGCCGCCGGTACCGTCAAAGCGGCCCGCGTGCTGATTCTCGGCGCCGGCGTGGCGGGGCTGCAGGCCATCGCCACGGCCAAGCGCCTGGGGGCAGTGATCGAGGCTTCGGATGTGCGTCCGGCGGTGAAAGAGCAGATCGAGTCCTTGGGCGCCAAGTTCGTCGACGTGCCTTATGAAACCGATGAGGAGCGCGAATGCGCCGTCGGCGTCGGCGGTTATGCCCGCCCCATGCCCGCCAGCTGGATGCAGCGCCAGGCCCTGGCAGTGCACGAGCGCGCCAAGCAGGCGGATATCGTCATTACCACCGCACTGATTCCAGGCCGCAAGGCGCCGACCTTGCTCAGCGCCGACACCGTGGCCCAGATGAAGCCCGGCTCGGTGGTCATCGACCTGGCAGCCGCCCAGGGTGGCAACTGCCCGCTGACCGTGGCGGACCAGGTGGTGGTGGAAAACGGCGTGACCATCGTTGGCCCGACCAACCTGGCCGGCGCCGTCGCTGCTGACGCCTCGGCGCTGTACGCCCGCAACCTGCTGGACTTCCTGAAGCTTGTCTTCACCAAAGAAGGGCAGTTCGAAGTCAACCTAGAAGACGACATCGTCGCCGCGTGCCTGATGTGCCGCGACGGCCAAGTCATCCGCAAAAACGCCTAAGCAGGGATTCAGACGATGGAAGAGCTTATCTCCCCCGGTATCTACAACCTGATCATCTTCGTGCTGGCGATCTATGTCGGTTACCACGTGGTCTGGAACGTGACACCCGCACTGCACACGCCACTGATGGCGGTGACCAACGCCATTTCCGCGATCGTCATCGTCGGCGCCATGCTGGCTGCCGCCCTGACCGTGACCCCGCTGGGCAAAACCATGGGCACCCTGGCCGTAGCCCTGGCCGCGGTCAACGTGTTCGGTGGCTTCCTGGTGACCCGTCGCATGCTGGAAATGTTTAAGAAGAAAGCGCCCAAAGCCGTGAAAGAAGAGGTGCAGAAATAATGAGCATGAACCTGGTAACAACCCTCTATCTGATCGCCTCGGTGTGCTTTATCCAGGCGCTCAAGGGGCTTTCGCACCCGACCACGTCCCGACGCGGCAACTTGTTCGGCATGTTGGGCATGGCCCTGGCGGTCCTGACCACCATCGGCCTCATCTATAAGCTGGGCGCAGAACTGGCGACCGCCGGTATCGGCTACGTCATCGTCGGCCTGCTGATCGGCGGCACCGCCGGTTCGATCATGGCCAAGCGCGTCGAGATGACCAAAATGCCGGAACTGGTGGCCTTCATGCACAGCATGATCGGCCTGGCCGCGGTGTTCATTGCCATTGCCGCCGTGGTCGAGCCCCAGTCCCTGGGCATCGTCAAACACCTGGGCGACGCAATCCCCGCCGGTAACCGCCTGGAGCTGTTCCTCGGTGCTGCCATCGGTGCCATTACCTTCTCCGGTTCGGTGATCGCCTTCGGCAAGCTTTCGGGCAAGTACAAGTTCCGCCTGTTCCAGGGCGCACCGGTACAGTTTGCCGGCCAGCACAAGCTCAATCTGGTGCTGGGCCTGGCCACCCTCGGCCTGGGCGTGACCTTCATGGCCACCGGCAACCTCGGCGCCTTTGCCCTGATGCTGGCGCTGGCCTTCGTCATGGGCGTGCTGATCATCATCCCGATCGGCGGCGCCGACATGCCGGTGGTAGTGTCGATGCTCAACAGCTACTCGGGCTGGGCAGCAGCAGGGATCGGCTTCTCCCTGAACAACTCGATGCTGATCATCGCCGGCTCCCTGGTGGGCTCCAGCGGCGCGATCCTCTCGTACATCATGTGCAAGGCGATGAACCGTTCGTTCTTCAACGTGCTGCTCGGCGGTTTCGGCAACAGTGCCGACGCTGGCGGCCCGGCCGGGGCTCAAGAAGCCCGCCCGGTGAAATCCGGCTCGGCGGACGATGCGACGTTCCTGCTGACCAACGCCGACACCGTGATCATCGTTCCCGGTTACGGCCTGGCCGTGGCCCGGGCCCAGCACGCGTTGAAGGAGCTGACCGAGAAGCTGACCCACCGTGGCGTCACCGTGAAGTACGCGATCCACCCGGTGGCAGGGCGCATGCCCGGGCACATGAACGTACTGCTGGCCGAGGCCGAGGTGCCTTACGACCAGGTGTTCGAGATGGAAGACATCAACTCCGAGTTCGGCCAGGCCGATGTGGTGCTGGTACTGGGCGCCAACGACGTGGTCAACCCGGCGGCGAAGAACGATCCGAAGTCGCCCATCGCCGGCATGCCGATCCTCGAAGCCTTCAAGGCCAAGACCATCATCGTCAACAAGCGCTCCATGGCCAGCGGCTATGCCGGCCTGGACAACGAACTTTTCTACCTGGACAAGACCATGATGGTCTTCGGTGACGCGAAGAAGGTCATCGAAGACATGGTCAAAGCCGTCGAGTAAAGCTGCTGTAGCGCAATACCCAAAACCTCAGCCTTTAGTAGGCTGGGGTTTTTTATTGACCTCATGAAGCCGACAGAAGGCTCTAGATCAGGACCTTTCATTCGACCTTTGTCGCGCGGTGTTTTTTTTTGAAATCACTAGACTGCGCTTCTTGCTTCCGTTGCCCGAGATAACAATCCATGTACCGTGATCGTATCCGCTTGCCTTCGTTGTTGGATAAGGTGATGAGCGCCGCCGACGCTGCCGCTCTGATTGAGGACGGCATGACCGTCGGCATGAGCGGCTTCACCCGCGCCGGTGAAGCCAAGGCCGTGCCCCATGCCCTGGCCGAACGGGCCAAGGTGACCCCGCTGAAAATCAGCCTGATGACCGGCGCCAGCCTGGGCAACGACCTGGACAAGCAACTCACCGAGGCCGGGGTCCTGGCCCGGCGCATGCCGTTCCAGGTCGACAGCACCCTGCGCAAGGCGATCAACGCCGGCGAAGTGATGTTCATCGACCAGCACCTGTCGGAAACCGTCGAGCAGCTGCGCAACCAGCAGCTCAAACTGCCGGACATCGCGGTGATCGAGGCCGTGGCCATCACCGAACAGGGCCATATCGTGCCCACCACCTCGGTGGGCAACTCCGCCAGTTTCGCGATCTTCGCCAAGCAGGTGATCGTCGAGATCAACCTGGCGCACAACCCGAACCTGGAAGGCCTGCACGACATCTATATCCCGACCTATCGTCCGACCCGTACACCTATTCCCCTAGTGAAGGTCGACGATCGCATCGGCAGCACGGCGATTCCGATCCCGGCGGAAAAGATCGTCGCCATCGTCATCACCAACCAGTCCGACTCGCCATCCACCGTCTCCACCCCGGATAGCGAAACCCAGGGCATCGCCAATCACCTGATCGACTTCCTCAAGCAGGAAGTCGATGCCGGGCGCATGAGCAACAAGCTCGGCCCGCTGCAGGCCGGTATCGGCAACATTGCCAACGCGGTGATGTGCGGCCTGATCGAGTCGCCGTTCGAGAACCTGACCATGTACTCCGAAGTGCTGCAGGACTCGACCTTCGACCTGATCGACGCCGGCAAGCTGAGCTTCGCCTCCGGCAGCTCCATCACCCTGTCGAGCCGACGCAACGCCGATGTGTTCGGCAACCTGGAGCGCTACAAGGACAAGCTGGTGCTGCGCCCACAAGAGATCTCCAACCATCCGGAAGTGGTGCGCCGCCTGGGCATCATTGGCATCAACACCGCGCTGGAGTTCGACATCTACGGCAACGTCAACTCCACCCACGTCTGCGGCACGCGGATGATGAACGGCATCGGCGGCTCCGGCGACTTCGCCCGCAACGCGCACCTGGCGATCTTCGTCACCAAGTCGATTGCCAAGGGCGGGGCGATTTCCAGCGTGGTGCCGATGGTCAGCCACGTGGACCACACCGAGCATGACGTCGACATCCTGGTCACCGAGATCGGCCTGGCCGACCTGCGCGGCCTGGCGCCACGTGAACGGGCCCGGGTGATCATCGACAACTGCGTGCATCCGTCCTACCGCGAAGCGTTGAACGACTACTTCACCAAGGCCTGCGCCCTGGGCGGCCACACGCCACACATCCTGCGCGATGCCCTGAGCTGGCACATCAACCTGGAAGAAATCGGGAAAATGCTCGCCGAGTGATTGATACAGTTGGCAGCTGGCGCAAACACCGTTTCGTCAGCTGGCCGACCACCCGCCAATGATCGTCAAAAACTGTACTGCTGTACCGGTATTTTCCCCGCCTAAAACCGCCACCTCCTCACTCAAAAGCGCATAAATGCACCAAAAAGGTGCCGACAGGTACAGTTGCGCCTTTTCGGAACAGTACAGCCCCTATAAACAGTTAACTGGTCCCTCACAATACAGGTGAACTGTATCTACAGAGTCTTGCACCGGAAGAGGATCATGGGCACCAGTTAAACCACTACCTGATCCCGCCACAAGCGGAAGGATGTCAACCATGGAACGTACACTCAGTTCCGAACTGTTCTTCGAAGACAAAGCTGCAAAAACCCAGGCTTCCCTGCCTCTGCGCGTTATCGCCAACCTGATGCTGTGGCAGCGCCGCATCTCCAGCCGCCACCAACTGGCTCGCCTGGATTCGCGTCTGCTGGCCGATGCCGGGATCAGCGAAGCACAACGCTACGAAGAGCTGAGCAAGCCGTTCTGGCGCTAACTCAGCGTCGCTGGCTCTGACCCACCGGGTCCACCGCCAGCACCCCGAATTGCACACACAAGACCCGTCGCGGGAAACCGCGACGGGTCTTGTCGTTCTGGCCTGGAAAAAATGGTTCGCAACACAAATACAGCCAAGTTGATTGCGACAGGTACAGTTTTATCAAACACAACAATTAACCAGTACAATTTTGCCCCGGTGTATCTGTATGACCGCCCTCCAACCGTCGCACCATGACGCTGCAGCAAGCCCATCGCTCGGCTGCTCAAGGAGGAAAGCACCATGGACTCATGCTCCGGCAAACCCGACACCGACCTTCCGGCCACCTCATGCAGCACAGCCTTCAAGCGCTGGATCACGGCCCTCGCCAGCATGATGGAGCGGGCCCGCACCCGCCGGTTGCTGGCACAGATGGACGAACGACAACTGTCGGACAGCGGCATCAGCCATGGCGACAGGGCAGCAGAACTGCACAAGCCCTTTTGGCGCTAAGGCCCGACACCACGCTGTGCGAACGCAACAGCTCAGCCTAATATCTGCAGCGACGTAGCGATTTTTACCTAAGCTGCGTCAGAACAATCAGACACAGCACCTCGCAGTGGCTGCCCGGCGTCTCACTCAGCGCCCTTAATCTGTCTGTCCATTCACAGGAGTTCCCCATGTCCCGTCTTCGTCTGCTCGGCGCTGCCGCATTGCTGACCCTGGCCGCCAATGCCAACGCCACCAGCCTGATCGTGACCACCGACGCCATCGTCGGCGCGCTCAAGGCCACCACCGACGCCACCTCCGACGCCACCTCCTCCCTGCGCGACAACAAGATCGTACGTGCCGCTCGGGATGACGCCGCCAGCTTCGTCGCCACCGACGGCGCCATTCGTGGAGTGAAACTGGAAAGCGCCTTCGACCACATTCGCCAACAGGCCCCCCAACTGCAGGCCACTGACGCCCAGCTGGCCCAGGCCATCCTGGCGATCTGAACGAAGATTTCAGGTGCGCCTACGCACCTGAAACCCTCTGCGCTGGCCCTGTCCGGACCATTGCGCTAGCCTTGGCGCTGTTTTTCAGCTGTCGAGACTCATGGGTTTGTTCCGAATTTCGCTTTTTGCTCCAGTATTCATCGCCGTCTGTTGGGCCGGCTCGGTGCAGGCATTCGACCTGACCACCCAAAGCTCGGTCGTCACCGTTTACGCCACAAGCCAGGTGACCTCGGCGCCCTTCGACCATAAACTGCTGCTCGCCGCCCAAGACGACGCCGCCGCCTTCGTGGCAACCGACGGCCAACTGCGTGGCGCGCGCCTGGAGTCCGCCCTGAGCTATCTGCGGCACCACCGGGCAAAACTTCATGCCAGCGACCTTGAACTGGCGCAGGCAATTCTCGTCCAATAGTCACCCCTGTTATTCCGGAGTCGTTCCATGCGTAGCCCGCTGATTGCCGCCACCCTTGGCCTGCTGTTGTTGGCCGACGTGGCCCAGGCACACACCCTGGTGGCCACCAGTAACATCATCGTCCGTGCCTCTGGCCGCACGATCGATTTCACCTCGGACACCACCACCTCGATCCGCGACTCCAAAGTCGTGCGTGAAGCCCATGACGATGCCGCCAGCTTCGTCGCCAGCAATGGCGATATCCGTGGCGCCCAATTGGAAGCGGCGTTCACGGCCCTGCGCACCCAGTTGCCGGAAGCCCGCGACGCCAGCGATCAGGTCCTCGCCGAAGCCATCCTCGCTCTGTGAAACCCGTCCTCGCCTGGCTGCTGGCCGGGACCCTGGCGCTGCTCTGCGGCAACGCCCAGGCCGACCTGCAATTGCGCCTCAAGACCGATGGCTTGAGCCCCGCGCAACAACACGCCAGCCAGGCGCTGCTGGATGAAGCGATGCAGGCACTGCCGCCGCGCTTCATCCAGCAACTGGACCGCACCATCGACGTCGGCTGGACCGACCAGATGCCCGACAACGCCTATGGCGAGGCATCCCTGGTATCGGCACTGGACCTCAATCGCGCCCTCTTGCCAAGCCTGACCGACGGCTCCGCCGCTACCCAGAAGACCAGCCGCCCCCACGGCACCGTGCGCCGGGAAATGCTTGCCACGGTGCTCCACGAACTGACCCACATTTACGATCGCGCGCGTCTATGGCCCAGTGCCGAACGCAGCCTGATCCAGCGCTGTACCCGCAAGAACAGCACCTCCGGTCCGATCGGCCTGCCGGATGAGTGCCGCGGCCAGAACGACCGGCGCTTCACCCTCAGCGATGACCCGCGCCTGCTGGACCTGGCCGGCTGGCCGCAATATGTCGGGCGTCGCGGAGAACGGGAGCAGCACAACCGCCAGATCGCCCGCAGCCCGGACCTCTACGAGATCACCAACCCGAAGGAATTCGTCGCGGTGAACATGGAGTACTTCCTCCTCGACCCGAGCTACGCCTGCCGCCGCCCGGCGCTGTACCGCTACTACCAGGAACATTTCGGCTGGGCCCCGGCCGCCAAGGACCACTGCGCCCAGTCCTTCGCCTTTCTCAACGCCGGCAACGACTTCGCCAAGACGCCGCTGGGCAAGGTGGACCCGGAACGGGTCTACGCCGTGGACTATCTGCTGGCCGAAGCCAACCAGAACTGGGTCAGTCGCTGGGGCCACAGCATGCTGCGCCTGGTGATCTGCGCCCCGGGCCGTCCCCGTGGGCCGGATTGCCGCCTCGACCTGGACCAGCACCTGGTGCTGTCCTACCGCGCCTTTGTCGGCGATGTGCAGCTGTCCAGCTGGGACGGCCTGGTGGGCAAATACCCGTCGCGACTGTTTGTCCTGCCGCTGTCGCAAGTCATCGACGAATACACCAAGACCGAACTGCGCAGCCTGGCCTCGGTGCCCTTGAAACTGTCGCGCAGCGAGATCGAGGAAGTGGTGGAGCACGCCGCGGAAATGCACTGGAGCTACGACGGCAACTATTACTTCCTGTCCAACAACTGCGCGGTGGAAAGCCTCAAGCTGCTGCGCAGCGGCAGCAACAACAAGCAACTGATCGGCCTCGACAGCATCATGCCCAACGGCCTGCTGGAAGTGCTCAAGGGCAGGGGACTGGCGGACACCAGCGTGCTCGACGACCCACGCGAGGCACTGCGCCTGGGCTATCGCTTCGACTCCTTCCGCGACCGCTATCAGGCGATGTTCGAGGTGATCAGGAAGCACTTGCCGATCAAGCAGGCCAGTGTCGAAGACTGGCTGTCGCTGAGCGCCGAGGAGCGCCGGCGCTGGTTCGACCAGGCCGACTTGCGCACCAGCGCTGCCTTGCTGCTGCTGGAGCAGGCCAGCTATCGCCGGCAACTGCTGCTGGCCCAGGACGAGGTCAAGCAGCGCTACCTGGGCGCTCGCGAGCTGAAGAACGGCGGCATGGAAAAGGCCAACAAGACCTTGCAGGAAATTCTCGCCAACAGCGGCTTCCTCAGCCGCCCGGCGGAACTGCTGGGCAGCAGCGGCTATGGATTGCCACAACCCGGTGAATGGCAACGCCTGGAGTCCGAAAGCAGCGAGCGGCAAAAGCAGCTGCAATCCTTGACCGGTGAACTGGACAAGGAAGTGCGAGCCCTGCTGGAGCCGGAGCGGGCCGCTGAGATTGCCGCCAACGAGGCCAACCTGAAGCAGGTGGGCGAGCATCTGCGGGCTCTGCACAAGGCGGCGGGCGGGCTGGAACTGCCGTAGCCACCGGCGGCGAAAGGGCCAAAGGCTCCGGCCTGGAAGCCTCCTGCCAAGCCATCGGCGGCCTTGAGAACCGCGCTAACGCTGCGCGCCTGCGGCAGGGCCTACAGGGTTTCTTGCGGCTCTTGCGGCAGGTGCTGGTCCAGGTGCAGCCAGGGCAGGCGGCTGTCGGTCCAGATGTGCCGGTCCGCCGGCGCCAGCTCCGGGTGGTCCAGGGTGGCGATGGTGACATCGATGCTGTCCGGGCTCAGGTGGGTGACCAACGCCAGGTGAGCCCCACAGTTGCCGCAGAAATAGCGCGCGCAACTTGCAGAAGAGTCGTAGCGGGCGGGAACCCCCTCCAGCCAGGTGAAAGCCGAGGCGGGCAGGGTGATCCAGGTGGTCACCAGGCCGCCACTGGTCCGGCGGCAGATCGAGCAATGACAGTGGGCGATATCCCGCAGCGGCCCGCTGAACTGGTAGCGCAGCCGCCCGCAGTGGCAACCTCCGGTGTGCAACTCACTCATGTGCATCCCTCCTGTGGGCCAATGCCCGTCACTGTATGCCACTGGTCGCCTGGCGGAACATCCAGCCTTTCCTTTCAACGGCGAAAGCTGGCTGAAAGCTTCCCCGATTAGCATCGCCTCCACTACCGGCAACAGACCGGTTGGCCACAGCGGGCGTTTCTCGCGCTCCCGGCCCTATTAACAACAACAATGGTGATTCTGATGTCCGCTCGTACCCGCCTGTTCGCTACAACTCCTCCCGTACGCCTCGTGCTTGCCGTTCTGCGCTGATCCCACCCGGTTCGCCATTCCCTAGCCGCGCTACGCCTGGAGTATTCCCATGCTGACTTTCCTTGGCTTTGCCATGGTCATCACGTTCATGTTCCTGATCATGACCAAGCGCCTGTCGGCGCTGATCGCGCTGATCATCGTGCCTATTCTGTTCGCCCTGTTTGGCGGTTTCGCGCCGAAAATCGGCCCGATGATGCTCGAAGGCATCACCAAGCTGGCGCCCACCGGCGTGATGCTGATGTTCGCCATTCTGTATTTCGCCCTGATGATCGACTCCGGGCTGTTCGACCCGGCGGTGCGCAAGATCCTCAAGCTGGTCAAGGGCGACCCGCTGAAGGTTTCGGTGGGTACTGCGGTGCTGGCCCTGGTGGTGTCCCTGGACGGTGACGGCGCCACCACCTACATGATCTGCGTGGCCGCCATGCTGCCGCTGTACAGCCGCATCGGCATGAGCCCGCGGATCATGGCCGGGCTGATCATTCTCGCCGGCGGCGTGATGAACATGACTCCCTGGGGCGGCCCCACCGCTCGGGCCGCCAGCGCCCTGCACGTGGACCCCTCGGACATCTTCGTGCCCATGATCCCGGCGATGCTCGCCGGCGTGGTGGCGATCCTGCTGATCGCCTACCTGTACGGCAAGCGTGAGCGGGCGCGCCTGGGCGAACTGCACCTGGCGGGCGACGAGATCGACCACAGCGAAATCAGCGTGTCGCAGTACCCGGATGCGCGCCGGCCGAAGCTGATCTGGTTCAACGGTGCCCTGACCTTCGCCCTGATGTGCGCGCTGATCGCCGGCCTGTTGCCGCTGCCGGTGCTGTTCATGGTGGCCTTCAGCATCGCCATGATCGTCAACTACCCCTGCCTGCAGCAGCAGAAGGACCGGGTCGCGGCCCACGCCGGCAGCGTGCTGGCGGTGGTCGGGCTGATCTTCGCGGCGGGCATCTTCACCGGCATCCTGTCGGGCACCGGCATGGTCGACGCCATGTCCAAGAGCCTGCTGGCGGTGATCCCGGACGCCCTGGGGCCGTACCTCGCGGTGATCACCGCGCTGGTGAGCATGCCGTTCACCTTCTTCATGTCCAACGATGCCTTCTACTACGGCGTGCTGCCGGTGCTGGCCGAAGCCGCCAGCCACTACGGCATCACCGCGGTGGAAATGGCCCGGGCGTCAATCGTCGGCCAACCGGTGCACCTGCTCAGCCCGCTGGTACCCTCGACCTACCTGCTGGTGGCCCTGGCCGGCATCGAGTTTGGCGACCATCAACGCTTCACCCTCAAGTGGGCAGTGCTGGTCTGCCTGTGCATAATGTTCGCCGCTTTGCTGATGGGGATCTTTCCGCTGTTCAGCACGCTTTAAAGGCAATGATTCCCCGCCCGGGCCGGCGTCACGGCCCGGGCCATAACACTCGCGCAAAGGACTACACATGGAATGGCTGACCAACCCGGAAATCTGGGTTGCCTTCTTCACCCTGACCGCCCTGGAAATCGTCCTGGGCATCGACAACATCATCATGATCTCGATCCTGGTCAGCCGCATGCCCAAGCACATGCAGCCGCGCACCCGGATCTTCGGCCTGGCGCTGGCCATGGTCACGCGCATTCTGTTGCTGCTGTCGATCACCTGGGTCATGCGCCTCACGGCCGACCTGTTCGTGGTCTTCGGCCAGGGCATTTCCGGGCGTGACCTGATCCTGTTCTTCGGCGGCCTGTTCCTGCTGTGGAAAAGCTCCCAGGAGATGTACCACGCCCTGGAAGGCGAGGACGAAACCCTGGATGAGCCCAAAGGCAAGGGCGGCAACTTCTTCTACACCATCATCCAGATCGCGATCATCGACATCGTCTTCTCCCTGGACTCGGTGATCACCGCGGTGGGCATGGTCTCCCACGTACCGGTGATGGTGGCGGCGATCATTGTCGCGGTGCTGGTGATGATGCTGGCCGCCGGGACCATCAGCGAGTTCATCGACAAGCACCCGTCGCTGAAGATGCTCGCGCTGTCGTTCCTGCTGGTGGTGGGTACGGTTCTGATCGCCGAGGCCTTCGACGTGCACGTGCCAAAAGGCTACGTCTACTTCGCCATGGCCTTCTCCCTGGCGGTGGAAGCCATCAACATCAAGATGCGCACCGCCATCGCGAAGAAGAAAAAACAGCAGGATCCGGTGAAACTGCGCAAGGACGTTCCCGGTCAATAACCGCGAATGCGCGTCAGGAACAAGGGGCTTTCGAGCCCCTTTTTCACGTCTGCAGCCGGTTGTTTTCATGACAGTTTTGTTTCAAACACCGCTTGAGCTATGCGATGCTGGCGCCCTGTGCGTTAGCCAAATACAGCTTAAATACATAACGTAGAACCTCGCGCAACAACGTCCACTGGCCCCGCTTGGGGCTCTTCACCCCAGGGGGGCCCTCTCATGCTGACCCTGCTCAATCTGCTTTCCGCCGTGGCCCTGCTGATCTGGGGCACGCACATCGTCCGTACCGGCATCCTGCGGGTCTACGGTTCCAACCTGCGCCATGTGATCGGCCAGAACATGGCCCGACGACCGCTGGCCTTCGTTGCCGGCATCCTGGTGACGGCCATGGTCCAGAGCAGCAACGCCACGGCGATGCTGGTGACCTCCTTTGTCGGCCAGGGCCTGATGGCCCTGACCCCGGCGCTGGCGACCATGCTCGGCGCCGATGTCGGCACCGCGCTGATGGCCCGGGTGCTGACCTTCGACCTGTCGTGGCTGTCGCCGCTGCTGATCTTCCTCGGGGTGATCTTCTTCCTCTCGCGCAAGCAGACCCGCGCCGGGCAGCTGGGCCGGGTCGGCATCGGCCTGGGCCTGATCATCCTGGCCCTGCAACTGATCGTCGAAGCCGCCGCACCGATTACCCACGCCCAGGGGGTGAAGGTGCTGTTCGCCTCGCTGACCGGCGACATCCTTCTGGATGCCCTGATGGGCGCGGTCTTCGCCATGGTGTCCTACTCCAGCCTGGCGGCGGTGTTGCTCACCGCCACCCTGGCCGGGGCCGGCGTCATCAGCCTGCCGGTGGCCATCGGCCTGGTGATCGGCGCCAACATCGGTAGCGGGGTGCTGGCCTTCCTCGGCACCAGCATGCAAAACGCCGCCGGCCGCCAGGTGGCCCTGGGCAGCCTGCTGTACAAACTGATCGGCCTGCTGCTGATCATCCCGGTGCTCGACCCCCTGGCCCACTGGATGGACAGCCTGGACTTCAGCCCCCAGGAAGTGGTGATCGGCTTCCACCTGCTGTACAACACCGCGCGCTGCCTGTTGCTGCTGCCCAGTGTCGGCCCCATGGCCCGGCTCTGCACCTGGCTGCTGCCGGAACGACCCCAGGACAATGGCCGCGCGCGCCCACGGCACCTGGACCCGGCTGCCCTGGCCACCCCGAGCCTGGCCCTGGCCAACGCCGCCCGGGAGACCCTGCGCATCGGCGATCTGATCGACAACATGCTGGAAGCCATGCGTGATGTGCTGCGGGGCAAACAGACCGCCATCACCCAGGAGCTGCGTGCCCTGAGCGATGATGTCGAAGCACTGTACAGCGCCATCAAGCTGTACCTGGCGCAGATGCCCCGGGAGGACCTGAGCGAGCAGGACAGTCGGCGCTGGGCGGAAATCATCGAACTGGCGATCAACCTCAAGCTGGCCAGCGACCTGATCGAACGCATGCTGCGCAAGGTCCAGCAGCAAAAGACCTCGCAACGCCGATCCTTCTCCGACGTCGGCCTGGAAGAACTGACCGGCCTGCATGGCCAGCTGATCGCCAACCTGCGCCTGGGACTTTCGGTGTTCCTCAGCGCCGACCCGGAAAGCGCCCGGCAACTGCTGCGGGAGAAACGCCGCTTCCGCGCCCAGGAACGGCGCCTGGCCCACGCCCACGTCAGCCGACTGCAGCGCAAGATCGTGCAAAGCATCGAAACCAGCTCCCTGCACCTGGAACTGATCGCCGACATGAAGCGTCTCAACTCGCTGTTCTGCAGCAGCGCCTACGTGGTCCTGGAAACCTCGGACACCGGAGCCCTGCAAGTCGAAGACATGGCTGACATCACCCATTCACCCTGAACGTCCAGAGTTACATGCAGTCTCTAAAACTTACGCACGCCGTAAGGAAGCTTGTTATGCGTTGTCTGTTATTCGCCTGCCTGCTGCTGGGCAGCGCACAAGGTTGGGCCCTGGATCGTTTCCAGGTTGAAGGCTACACCCTGCCCAACGGCCTGCAACTGCTGCTCAAGCCCGGTAGCGAACGCGGCCACGTGGCGATCCGCCTGGTGGTGGGGGTCGGCCTGGACGATTTCGCCTGTGCCGACAAGGAACTGCCGCACCTGCTGGAACACCTGCTGTTCAGCGGCATCGACGCCAGCGGCGAAGGCGGCCTGGAAGAGCGCATGCAAGCCCTGGGCGGCGAATGGAATGCCTACACCAGCAATGCCGACACCACTTTCGTCATCGAGGCCCCGGCGAGAAACCAGCGCAAGGTCCTCGACCTGCTGCTGTCACTGCTGACCCGCACCCGCCTTGACGACAACGCCGCGGCCGCCGCCAAACAGGTGGTGGAGCGCGAAGACGGTGGCCATTACTCGCACCTGCAGCGCTGGCTCGACCGCCAGGACCTGGGCCACAAGGCCGGCAACCAGCTGGCGGTGGAGCTGGGGCTCAAATGTGCCGAGCGCGCCGAGGTCGGGCACCTGACCCTGGCCCGCCTGGAGCAGGTGCGCCGGGACTGGTACGCCCCCAACAACATGACCCTGATCGTGGTCGGCGAACTCGACCGCCTGCTGCCGGCCTATCTGCAGCGCACCTACGGTGCCCTGGTTCCGGTGGAGCCCAGCGAGCACCCCGATTTGCCGCAGATCCAGGGCACGGCCGCCGCCGAGCGCGACCTGATCCATGGCTGGGTCGGGCAGAGCGCACAGCTGCACTGGCTGTTTCCCGAACCCCTGCTGGAACAGCAACACGACGAGACGTTCGACCTGCTCAAGGACTACCTGGACTGGGCGCTGTACCGTCAGCTGCGCCTGGAGCACGAACTGTCCTACGGCCCGTGGAGCGATCGGGAAGTCTTCGGTGGGGTAGGGTTTCTCAGCCTCAACGCCGACCTGGAGCGTGATGCGCTGCCCCAGGCCCGGCACGTGGTCGAACAGCTCAAGGCGAGCCTGCTCAAGGACGGCCTCGACCCGGCCACCTTCGAGCGCCTGAAACAGGCCGCCATCGACCGCCAGGCCTGGGCAGTGCAAGGCAACAGCGCCCTGGCGGACTACTACTGGAGCGCCCTGGGAGACTTCGACAACGGCCGTTTCAGCGACCCGGCCAAGCGCCTGCGGGCAGTCAGCCTGGACCAGGCCAATCGGGCCCTGAAGCAACTGCTGCAACAGCCGGGCTACCTGCGCATCGAAAAGCCGCTGCTGGGCGACGAACAACTGCTGTGGCTGGGCGCCGGCCTGCTGGGCCTGATCCTCTGCGCCAGCCTCGGCGCCTGCCTGTGGCACCGTCGGCGCCCCGCCAGTCGGCTGTAGCAGGAGCACAGGCATTGGCCCCGCAGCTTGCATCCGACGGCGGGGCCGGGCCGCGTTGCAGGCTCCAGCCCGGGCAAGCTCCCTCGCCACGGGCAGCGGCCAACGGTATCCTGTCGCGGTTTTTCCCTGCCCAGACTGTGACCCCGCCCGATGCCTAACCTGACCCTCTATATTCAGCGCGTTCTGGAACTGATCAAGCGCTACCCGGGGGTCATTGCGCTCGGCGGTTTCATCTCCGGAGTCGGCAGCTTCATCCTGGTGGACCGACAGCAGAGCCTGGCCTCGTGGATCGCCGTGATCCTGCTGGTGAGCTGGGTCTGGCTGATGCTGGAAAACAGCCTGACCCAACTGTTCACCAAGGTCTTCAAGCGCGAGATCCCCCAGCCGCTGCTGCGTTACGCCACGCAGATGATCCATCAGGAAAGCCTGTTCTTCGTCCTGCCGTTCTTCTTCATCACCACCAGCTGGAACAGCGGCCAACTGGTGTTCACCGGCTTGCTGGGGGCGGCGGCACTGATCTCCATCACCGACCCGCTGTACTACAAATGGCTGGCCCCGCGGCGCTGGCTGTTCCTCGCCCTGCACACCCTGACGCTGTTCGCCGCACTGCTCACCGCGCTGCCGTTGATCCTGCACCTGACCACGGCCCAGAGCTTCAAGCTGGCCCTGGGCATCGCCATGCTCCTGTCCTTCCCCAGCCTGGCGTCGATCCTGCCGATCCGCAGCCTGCGCAGTGCCCTGGCGGTGCTGTGCATCACCCTGGCCATCGGCAGCACCGGCTGGCTGCTGCGCTCCTGGGTACCGCCGGCCACCCTGTGGCTGACCGAGGACGCCATCAGCACCCAGCTTCAGGACCGCACGCCGGGAGACAGCCTGGAACAGGTCAGCAGCCGCCAGGTGCGCAGCGACGGCTTGTACGCCTACACCGCGATCAACGCTCCCCGGGGCCTGGACGAGCGCATCTATCACGTCTGGCAGTTCAACGGCAACGAAGTGGACCGCATCGCCCTGGATATCCACGGCGGGCGCAAGGAGGGCTACCGCGCCTGGTCCCACAAGCAGAATTTCCCGGCCAACCCGACGGGCAACTGGCAGGTGCGGGTCATCACCGAGGACGGGCAGGTGATTGGTGTGCTGCGTTTCGAGATCACCGATCCAGATCAAGATGCGGCCAAGAGCGGCGAGGCAAAGTAACGGCGATCGTGCTATTACGTAGCACTGCGCAATCGCCACGCAAGCTCGGAGCTTATGAATACCCGCATGACGCCCGGCACCGCTCAACTGGACAACGCCCACTCTCCGGCGCAACTGCGCATCGGCGGCGACTGGACGCTGGCCCACTACAGCGACCTCAAGCGTCTCTGCCAGAGCCTCGACGGCCACTACGACAGCAGCACCCACATCGACCTCAACGGCCTGGGAGCCCTGGACACCGCCGGCGCCTCGCTGCTGGTGGAGCTGCTGGGCGCCGAGCGCCTGGGCCAGTCCGCCGAACACCCGGGCTGCACCCTGTCCAGCGCCGACCGCGCGCTGCTGCACACGGTCTACAGCTCGCTCAACGATTTCTGTGTGCCGGTCAGGGAGCCGGAGATTTCCGTCAGCGTGCAATTGCTCTCGCGCATCGGCAGCGCGGTCTACACCGTCTGGCAGGACACCCTGAAAGCCCTCGGCTTCATCGGCCTGATCCTCGAAACCCTGGCCCGCGGCCTGCTGCGCCCCAAACGCTGGCGCATCACCCCGGTGGTGGCGCATATCGAACAGACCGGCCTCGACGCCGCCCCCATCGTCGCCTTGCTGACCTTCCTGGTGGGCGCGGTGGTGGCCTTTCTCGGGGCCACGGTGCTGGCCAATTTCGGCGCCAGCATCTTCACCGTGGACCTGGTGGCGTTTTCCTTTCTGCGGGAGTTCGGCGTCCTGCTCACCGCGATTCTCATGGCCGGACGCACCGCCAGTGCCTTCACCGCACAGATCGGCTCGATGAAGGCCAACGAAGAGATCGATGCGATCCGTACCCTGGGCCTGGACCCGATGGAGCTGCTGGTTCTGCCCCGGGTCCTGGCATTGCTGGTGGCGCTGCCGATGCTGACCTTCCTGGCGATGCTCTCGGGGATCATTGGCGGCGCCGTGGTCTGTGCCCTGTCCCTGGATATCTCGCCGGCGATGTTCCTTTCCCTGCTGCATTCGGACATCGGTGTTAAGCACTTCCTGCTGGGCCTGGTGAAAGCGCCGATCTTCGCCTTCCTGATCGCCGCCATCGGTTGCCTGGAGGGTTTCAAGGTCAGCGGCAGCGCCGAGTCGGTGGGGGCCCACACCACCTCCAGCGTGGTGCAGTCGATCTTCGTGGTGATCGTCATCGACGCCGTGGCCGCGCTGTTCTTCATGGAGATGGGCTGGTGAGCCGGGCACCGCGGGCACCTGCCGAGGCAGTGATCGAGGTCCGGGGCCTGTGCAATCGCTTCGGCAAGCAGAGCGTGCACGAGAACCTCGACCTGGACGTGTACAAGGGCGAGATTCTTGGCGTGGTCGGCGGCTCGGGCAGCGGCAAGTCGGTGCTGCTGCGCAGCATCGTCGGCCTGCGCCAGCCCAGCGAAGGTTCGGTACGGGTGTTTGGCCAGGACCTGCCGAGCCTGCCGGAACAACAACGCTCGTTGATCGAACGGCGCTTTGGCGTGCTGTTCCAGAAGGGTGCGCTGTTCACCTCGCTGACAGTGACCGAGAACGTCGCCCTGCCACTGATCGAACATGCCGGGCTGTCTCGCGCCGACGCCGAGCACCTGGCGGCGGTCAAGCTGGCACTGGCCGGGCTGCCGCTGTCGGCGGCGGACAAATACCCGGCCTCACTCTCCGGCGGCATGATCAAGCGTGCGGCCCTGGCCCGCGCCCTGGCCCTGGACCCGGACATCCTGTTTCTCGACGAACCCACCGCCGGCCTCGACCCGGTGGGGGCCGCCGCCTTCGACCAGTTGATCCTGACCCTGCGCGATGCCCTGGGCCTGAGCGTGTTCCTGGTCACCCACGACCTGGACACGCTCTACACCATCACCGACCGGGTGGCGGTGCTGGCGCAGAAAAAGGTGCTGGTGGCGGACGCCATCGACGTGGTCGCCGAAACCCCGGACGAGTGGATCCACCAGTACTTCCATGGCCCTCGCGGCCGCGCGGCCTACCAGGCCGCTACACAGACCAACGAGGGATGACATGGAAACCCGAGCCCATCATGTACTGATCGGCCTGTTCACCGTGATCGTGGTGGCCAGCGCCCTGCTGTTCGGCCTGTGGCTGGCCAAGTCCAGCGTCGACAGCGCCTTCCAGGACTACGAGATCGTCTTCAACGAGGCGGTCAGCGGCCTGTCCAAGGGCAGTGCCGTGCAATACAGCGGGATCAAGGTCGGCGATGTGGTCAACCTGCGCCTGGACCCCAAGGACCCGCGCCGGGTGCTGGCGCAGATCCGCCTGGGCAGTGAAACCCCGATCAAGGAAGACACCCAGGCCAAGCTGGCCCTGACCGGCATCACCGGCACCTCGATCATCCAGCTCAGCGGCGGCACGCCGCAAAGCCCGCCCCTCAAGGGCAAGGACGGCCACCTGCCGACCATCATCGCCTCGCCATCGCCCATTGCCCGCCTGCTGAACAACAGCAATGACCTGATGACCGGGGTCAACCTGCTGCTGCACAACGCCAACCGCATGTTCTCCCCGGACAACGTGGAACGGGTCAGCAGCACCCTGGACAACCTGCAGAAAACCTCGGCGAGCATCGCCGGGCAACGTGATGACCTGCGCCAGCTGATGCAGCAGCTGGGCACCATCAGCAAGCAGACCAGCGCCATGCTGGAACAGACCACCGCGCTGATGCGAAACGCCAACGGCCTGCTCAGCGACCAGGGCAAACAGATGGTTGGCAGCGCCGCACAGGCCATGCGCAACCTGGAGCAGAGCAGCGCCACCCTGAACACCTTGCTGAGCAACAATCAGGACTCGCTGAACAACGGCATGCAGGGCCTCAACGGACTGGCGCCAGCGGTACGCGAACTGCGCGAGACCCTGGGCTCGCTGCGAAGCATCACCCGCCGCCTGGAAGCCAACCCCGGCGGTTACTTGCTGGGTAACGAGAAGAACAAGGAGTTCACGCCATGAAGCGTGCCGATCGCCTGTTTGCCCCCCTGGCCCTGAGTGCCGTACTGGCCCTGACCAGCGCCTGCTCGATCCTGCCCAAGGGCGAGCCGCTGGACATCTATCGGCTACCAGTGGGCCAGGCCGCTGCCACGGCCCCGAGCCAGGCCCTGCCGTGGTCCTTGCAGCTGCTCAAGCCCCAGGCCAGCGATGCGCTGAACAGCGCGCGGATCGCGGTGATTCCCCAGGGCAATCTGATCAGCAGCTACAAGGCTTCGCGCTGGAGCGACCCGGCGCCGATCCTGCTGCGCAACCGCCTGCTGGACGGCTTCCAGCGCGATGGCCGGGTGCAGCTGTTGAGTACCGATGACAGCAACCTGCAGACCGACCTGGCCCTGGGCGGCGACCTGCAAGCCTTCCAGACCGAATACCAGGGCAGTGCCGCCCAAGTGGTGATCCGCCTGGATGCGCGGCTGATTCGTGGCAATGACCAGAAGATCCTCGCCAGTCGACGTTTTGAAGTGCGCCAGCCGCTGACTGAAACCGCGGTGCCGGCGGTGGTGACGGGATTTGGCCAGGCCGGCGATGCGCTGACCCGCCAGGTGGTGGATTGGGCGGTGGGGCAGGGCAATCGGGCGCTCAAGCATTGAGCGCCCATTCGCCGGCAAGCCGGCTCCTACGGGTGGTGTAGGAGCCGGCTTGCTGGCGAAGACTCGGTCAACTCAGCCAAAGAACCAGTAGCAAACCGCAATCGCCGCCACCACGCCGGCGAACTCCGCCAGCAAGGCACAGCCCACGGCGTGCCGCACCCGCTGGATGCCCACCGCGCCGAAGTAGACCGCCAGCACATAGAAGGTGGTTTCGGTGCTGCCCTGGATGGTCGCCGCCACCAGGGCCGGGAAGCTGTCCACGCCCTGGGTCTTCATGGTTTCAATCAGCATGGCCCGGGCGGCACTGCCGGAGAACGGCTTGACCATGGCGGTGGGCAGGGCGTCGACGAAGCGCGTGTCCCAACCGGCCCAGGCCACCAGGTGGCGAATGCCGTCAAGACCGAAGTCCAGCGCCCCGGAAGCCCGCAGCACGCCGATGGCGCAGAGCATCGCCACCAGGTACGGCAAGAGGTTCTTGGCCACCTCGAAGCCTTCCTTGGCGCCTTCGACAAAGGCCTCGTAGACCTTGACCTTGCGCAGCGCGCCAATCACCAGGAACAGCATGATCAGCCCAAACAGCGTGAGGTTGCCGAGGATCGACGACAGCGACGCCAGGGCCGTGGCCGAGAGGGTCGCCAGCAAGGCCATGAAGGCGCCCAGGGCCAGGGCCCCGGGGATCAGGTAGGCCAGCACCACCGGGTCCCACAGACGCAGGCGCTGCATCACCGCCACCGACAGCAGGCCCACCAGGGTCGAGGCACTGGTAGCCAGGAGGATCGGCAGGAACACCAGGGTCGGGTCCGCCGCGCCTTGCTGGGCGCGGTACATGAAGATGGTCACCGGCAGCAGGGTCAGGGACGAGGCGTTGAGCACCAGGAACAGGATCTGCGCATTGCTGGCGGTGGTGGCGCTGGGATTGAGCTCCTGCAAGGCACGCATGGCCTTGAGGCCGATGGGCGTGGCGGCGTTGTCCAGGCCCAGGCCGTTGGCGGCGAAGTTCAGGGTGATCAGGCCCAGGGCCGGGTGGCCGGGCGGCACCTCCGGCATCAGGCGCTTGAACAGCGGACCCAGGACCTTGGCCAGCCATTCGACGATGCCGGCCTTCTCGGCGATCCGCAGAAAGCCCAGCCACAGGGTCAGGGTGCCGAACAGCAGCACCATCACCTCCACCGACAGCTTGGCCATGGCGAAGATGCTTTCCACCATGGCGGCGAAAATCCCGGCATTGCCGCCCACCAGCCACTGGGCCAGGGCCGACACGGTCGCCACGACAAAGAAGCCAAGCCACAGGCCATTGAGCATCGGTCATACCCCTCGAAAGATGCGGCGAATGATAGCGGGGCGGGCAGAAACGACAAACCCCGGATTAACCGGGGTCTGTCATCTGTAGGAGCCGGCTTGCCGGCGAAGGCGAGCCTCAGGCATGTGCAGGGCTTGGGGCCTCTTCGCTGGCAAGCCAGCTCCTACGCAGTAGGCGCTTAGCCCTTGGTGATTTCGCCGGCAGGCAGCTTCTCTTTGCTGCGCCAGTGCGGCAGGGAGTTCCAGTAGCGCTGGCCCTTGGCGTCGTCGTACATGCCTTCCCAACGAGCGATGACCAGTACCGCCAGGGCGTTGCCGATCACGTTCAGGGCGGTACGCGCCATGTCCATCACACGGTCGACACCGGCGATGAAGGCCAGGCCTTCCAGCGGAATGCCCACGCTGCCCAGGGTGGCCAGCAGCACCACGAAGGACACGCCCGGAACCCCGGCAATGCCTTTGGAGGTGACCATCAGGGTCAGCACCAGCAGCAATTGCTGGCTGATGGACAGGTCGATGCCGTACAGCTGGGCGATGAAGATGGCCGCGATGCTCTGGTACAGGGTCGAACCGTCGAGGTTGAAGGAGTAGCCGGTCGGCACCACGAAGCTGCAGATGGCTTTCGGCGCGCCGTAGGCTTCCATCTTCTCGATGACCCGCGGCAGCACGGTTTCCGAGCTGGCGGTGGAGTAGGCGAGCACCAGCTCATCCTTGAAGATGCGCATCAGCTTGAGCACCGAGAAGCCGAACAGGCGGGCGATCAGGCCGAGGATTACGAAGGCGAAGAAGGCGATGGCCACGTAGACCAGGATCACCAGCTTGGCCAACGGCAGCAGGGAGGCGAAGCCGAAGTTGGCGACGGTCACCGAAATCAGCGCGAATACGCCGATGGGGGCGTAGTTCATGATCATGTGGGTGACTTTGAACATGCTCTCGGAGACGCCCTGGAACATCTTCACCAGCGGCTCGCGCAGATCGGACTGCAGGCTCGACAGGCCCAGGCCGAACAGCACCGAGAAGAAAATGATCGGCAGCATCTCGCCGCGGGCCATGGCCGCGAAGATGTTCGACGGAATCAGGTTGAGGATGGTCTCGATGAACGCGTGTTCATGCTGCACTTCGGCGGCGGTGGCCTGGTACTTGGAGATGTCCACGGTGCCCAGGGTGCTCATGTCGATGCCTGCGCCCGGATGGAACAGGTTGGCCAGCAGCAGGCCGACGACGATGGCGATGGTGGTGACGATTTCGAAGTAGATGATGGTCTTCAGACCGATGCGGCCAAGTTTCTTGGCGTCGCCGACCCCGGCAATGCCGACGATCAGGGAGGAGATGACGATCGGGATCACGATCATCTTGATCAAGCGGATAAAGATATCGCCCGCAGGTTGCAGGACGTTGCTGACCCACCAGGCTTTTTCAGCACTGAAATGATTGAGTAGCGCGCCAATCGCAATCCCAAGGACCAGACCGATGAGGATCTGCCAGGCGAGGCTTAATTTTGCCTTCTTCATATCATTACCCTTACTTCAGTTGGACTCGGGCTGATGCGCGAACTGGAACGCTCAATGGCGGAAAAGTTTGTGCATCGGCCCCCGTATAAGGTCATCCCGAGCGAGCATTTACAGCTCTGTGCGGGCGAAAAAAGGCGCAACTATTCCGATGCAAGGGGGGAACGTCTAATGCCGTAAACGCCTACCCTATGCCGAATCGGCATGAGTTTTTCCAAATAAAACGAACGTCCCAACCGGTTCGAATACGACATTTCGGCAGGCATAAATGCCGTGAAACAGCCATTTCAGGCGGCGTGCAGGCATGTCGGAGAGGTCAGGAAAAGGTCGTAAAAAACATGGGAATGTTCTGATTCGGTCGCCTGGAAACGCTGCGATTATTCCGCAAAGTTTCTCGATATACGGTCGCAGAGAAACACCCGGAAACGTTTGATCGGGGTCAAAGGAAGATTTTTTTCGGGATACGCTTCGGCGCAGATGTAGCAACAGCTCTAGAACAGGACTTTGCTCATTCAAGCACGCCGCAAGCTCTTCAAGTCGATGACGACTTGGGAGCTTGCGCCGCCGCTCTTTCCTGACCCGGCCCTTGCGGAGGCACTCCCTGTACCCCTAGGTCACTCCGATCATGCAAGCATCAGAACATCCCGGCCCCTTGGTCATGCACGCGCCTTCCTCGGGCGGTGCAAAGTCGAAAGCGCCTGGGAGGCCCTTTCGCCTATCTGTTATGCAATATCGGCAATACCGGACTCAGTACCAGTTCGGATCTTTGCGCAATTGCTCTTGCAGCAACGCCTGCATGCCGTCGTCCGGCTTACCGAGGAAACGGTAACTGGCATGCCGGGTCGGCGACTTGTCCGCGGGCAAGCCGGCCGGCACTTCGACCCACAGGGCGTAGGCATGCTTCTTGTTGAAGCTGAAGGCGACGACCAGCCGCTGGTTCTGACAGCTCTGCGCGGTTTCACACAGCGGTCCGACCAGGTACTGGTCGCCCCCTTCGGTCACTGCATTCATCTGTTGCGGCGCATCGCCCGACAGGTTCATCACCCATTCGGGCAGACGCTCCTCTTTTTGCACGACCTTCTGCCAGGTTTCACGAAACTGCGGATCGGAACCCAGCAGCTGGTTGGCACGGGCCTGGCCATCATTGGCGGCCACCGCCAGGGCGCTGGCGCCCAGCAACAGCGCGGCGGCCAAGGTCTTCAACGAGGGGCTCATGGTCAGCCTCGGCCACGACGGCCAAAGAAGAACGAAGCGATGAACATCACCAGGAACACCACAAAGAGAATCTTGGCGATACCCGTGGCGGTGCCCGCGATACCACCGAAGCCCAGTACCGCAGCGACAATGGCAATGATCAGGAATGTGATTGCCCAGCTCAGCATGATGATTCTCCTTACTCTTCTATTAGTGATGGTGCCGGTGGAGCCGCCGGACGCCGCCTAAGGCGGGCCGACCCTTGGTGCCTAGAACACCCAGCGTTCCTGACGTGGCGCCTCAAGCGCCGGCTGCGCCTGATCGACGGCCATCAGTTGCACGGGTGTCGCATCGTTGAGCTGGCTGCTCACCGAGCTGAAATGGGTCTGGGTGAAGTGATGGGCCGGCACCCGCGGGGCGGGCGCCTGACTGTCCTGCCAGCGCTGGTACTGTTGCCCGGCGATCAGAGTGACCAGCAACGCCAGACTGGCGAACAGACCTTGCTGAAGGTGCAGTGGCGCAATACGCAATTGGGCAAGACGTTGGCGATTCATCCTGAAACTCCTCCCACACTGGTGGTGATGTTGTTATGGAAGCCATGGCTCGTGCTTCGCTGATAGGAGGGTTATTGCAGTCTGCATGCCAGCTTTCGCCAAGGAATAAATATCAATAAAATCAACAACTTAATGCCATTCAAAAGTACCACTCCACACGCATCCTGCACGATGCACGCTGGCCGACCGTGCGAAATGCACGATCGGCGCGGACCGCCTGGAGGGCTTTTTGATATGAGGGGGAACTTTGCCGAGCGGCGGACGGCCTGATACAGACCCGGCCCATGCCCAGCAGCTGTAAAAGCCATTGAGTTTCAGTCGGTTAGCCATTTCGGCCGGAGATATCTAACCTGCATGCCGTGGAATGGATCAGAATCAACCTTGCAACTTGCCCGATTTATCCGGGACTAAATAAGATCATTCATAAAGGAGCCTGCGAAATGGAGTCAGCGCCGGAGAATCAAGGCCGCATCCTTCTGGTGGATGACGAATCCGCAATCCTTCGCACCTTCCGTTACTGCCTGGAAGACGAGGGCTACACCGTGGCCACCGCCAACAGCGCAGCCCAGGCCGATGCACTGCTGCAACGCCAGGTGTTCGACCTGTGCTTCCTCGACCTGCGCCTGGGCGAAGACAACGGCCTGGACGTGCTGGCGCAGATGCGCACCCAGGCGCCCTGGATGCGGGTGGTGATCGTCACCGCCCACTCCGCCGTGGATACCGCGGTGGATGCGATCCAGGCCGGTGCCGCCGATTACCTGGTCAAGCCCTGCAGCCCTGATCAACTGCGCCTGGCCACCGCCAAGCAACTGGAAGTGCGCCAGCTCTCGGCGCGCCTGGAAGCCCTGGAAGGTGAAGTACGCAAGCCCAAGGACGGCCTGGACTCCCACAGCCCGGCCATGAAAGTGGTGCTGGAAACCGCGCGCCAGGTGGCCGGCACCGACGCCAACATTCTGATTCTCGGTGAATCGGGCACCGGCAAGGGCGAGCTGGCACGGGCCATCCACGGCTGGAGCAAGCGGGCGAAGAAGTCCTGCGTGACCATCAACTGCCCGTCCCTGACCGCCGAACTGATGGAAAGCGAACTGTTCGGCCACAGCCGCGGGGCGTTCACCGGGGCCAGCGAAAGCACCCTGGGCCGGGTCAATCAGGCCGACGGCGGCACCCTGTTCCTCGATGAGATCGGCGACTTTCCCCTGACCCTGCAGCCCAAGCTGCTGCGCTTCATCCAGGACAAGGAATACGAACGCGTCGGTGACCCGGTGACCCGCCGGGCCGATGTGCGGATTCTTGCCGCCACCAACCTCAACCTGGAGGACATGGTGCGCGACGGGCGCTTTCGCGAAGACCTGCTGTACCGCCTGAACGTGATCACCCTGCACCTGCCGCCCCTGCGCGAACGCAGCGAAGACATCCTGACCCTGGCCGATCGCTTCCTCGCACGCTTCGTCAAGGAGTATTCGCGACCGGCCCGGGGCTTTTGCGACGAGGCCCGGGAAGCCCTGCTCAACTATCGCTGGCCGGGCAACATCCGCGAGCTGCGCAACGTGGTGGAACGGGCGAGCATCATCTGTCCCCAGGAACGGGTGGAGATCATCCACCTGGGCATGGCCGAACAACCCACCAACAATGCCCCGCGGATCGGTGCAGCGCTGAGCCTGGACGAGCTGGAAAAGGCCCATATCGGCGCGGTCCTGGCCACCAGCGACACCCTGGACCAAGCGGCCAAGACCCTAGGCATCGACGCCTCGACCCTGTACCGCAAACGCAAACAGTACAACCTGTGAGCGCTCCCCCATGAAGTTAGCGATGAAACTGCGAACCCGGCTGTTTCTGAGCATCTCGGCCCTGATCACCGTCGCCCTGCTGGGGCTGGTGCTCGGGCTGGTCAGCGTGATGCAGATGGCCAATACCCAGGAGTCGCTGATCCGCAACAACTTCATCACCCTGGACCTGGGGCTCAAGCTGCGCCAGACCCTGGGCGACCAGTTGATCATCATGCTCAGCAAGGAGCCCGACCGTGCCGCCCTGGAAACCTCCCGGGAGCACTACCTGGCATTGCTCGACCAGGGCATCGCCCAGGAACAGCAGAACCAGGGCAGCCAGCACTTTCAGCAGGCCCGCGATGACTACCTGAGTTTCTTCCAGGCCTTCGAACGCATCAGCGGCGCCCCCGGAATCAGCGACAACCAAGCGCTGACCGAGCGCTTCAATGCCTTGCGCAACGGCCTGATCAACGAACACAAGAGTGCCCTGGACAACATCAGCCAGGTGGAACGCCAGGCCCGTGACCGCGCCCTACTGGTGGCCGGCCTGCTGGGCCTGGTGGCCCTGGCGGTGCTGATCATCGGCTTTATCACCGCCCATGCCATTGCCCGGCGTTTTGGCGGCCCCATCGAGGCCCTGGCCAAGGCCGCGGACAAGATTGGCCAAGGCAATTTCGACGTCACCCTGCCCATCTCCGCGGCCGCGGAAATGAACCTGCTGACCCGGCGCTTCGGCATCATGGCCGAGGCCCTGCGCCAGCATCAGGCAACCAATGTCGACGAACTGCTGGCCGGCCAGCAGCGCCTGCAGGCGGTGCTCGACAGCATCGACGACGGTCTGCTGATGATCGACCGCCAAGGCCGCCTGGAGCACCTCAATCCGGTGGCCCAGCGCCAGTTGGGCTGGGATCAGGAGCGCCTCGGCCAAGGCCTGGGCAGCGCTCTGCAACGCCCGGAGCTGGATGAACAGCTGCAGCTGGTGCTGCGCGGCGGCACCCTGGAGCGGGCCCCGGAAGACCTGGATGTGGAGGTCGACGGCGAGTCCCGTCTGCTGACCTACAGCCTGACCCCGGTGAGCCACACCCAGGGTCATATTCTCGGGGCGGTGATGGTGCTCCACGACGTCACCGAACAGCGTGCCTTCGAGCGGGTGCGCAGTGAATTCGTGCTGCGCGCCTCTCACGAGCTGCGCACCCCGGTCACCGGCATGCACATGGCGTTCGGCCTGCTCCAGGAACGCCTGCACTTTGCCGAAGAGTCCCGGGAAACCGACCTGCTCAATACGGTCAACGAAGAAATGCAGCGCCTGATGCAGTTGATCAATGATCTGCTGAACTTCTCGCGCTATCAGAACGGCCTGCAGAAGCTCACCCTCGCTCCCTGTTCCCTTGAAGAGCTGCTGGAGCAGGCTCTGGAGCGCTTTCGCGAACAGGCACAGCGCCAGGACATCGACCTGCTGCTGGACCTCCAGGCGCCGCTGCCGCGCCTGCACGCCGACCGGCCGCAGCTGGAACGGGTCCTGGACAACCTGATCGACAATGCCTTGCGCCATACCGCCAGCGGCGGCCAGATCCGCCTGCAGGCCCGGCGCCATGGCGAGCGGGTCATCATCAGCGTCGAGGACAACGGCGAGGGCATTGCCTACGGCCAGCAGGGACGGATCTTCGAGCCTTTCGTCCAGGTCGGGCGCAAGAAAGGCGGCGCCGGGCTCGGGCTGGCGCTGTGCAAGGAAATCGTCCAGCTCCACGGCGGCCGCATGGGGGTCTACTCAAGGCCCGGACAAGGCACCCAGTTCTACCTGGCCTTGCCCCTGTAGGGCATCAGGCTTCGTCGTCCAGGCGCCGGGGCACCAGGCGCCGCCCCCGGGTAATCAGCTCGGTGAACTGCAACGCGCTTAGGGCGTGGGCGAACAGCCAGCCCTGACCGTAGCTCACGCCTTCGCTGTTGAGCAGCGATGCCTGGTCTTCGAACTCGATGCCCTCGGCGATCACCTTGAGTTTCAGGGCATGGGCCATGCGGATGATGTGGGGCGCCACGCCACTGCTGGCGGCGTCATGCCCCAGGGCGTCGATGAACGCCTTGTCGATCTTCAGGCAATCCACCGGCAGGCTTTGCAGGTAGGCCAGGCTGCAGTAGCCGGTGCCGAAATCATCGATCAGCACTTGATGCCCCACGTCCCGTAGCGCCTGCAGGTTGTCCCGCGCCACCACCACATCGATCAGGCCGCGCTCGGTGACCTCGAAGGCGATCTGCCGCGCGGCCACCTTGTGCAAGGCCAGGAGCCGCGCCATGACCTGGCCGATGCGCGGCACCATGACATCACAGGCCGCCAGGTTGACCGAGATGTACAACTGCGGATTGGCCCGCAGCACATGCCCCAGTTGTTCCAGCAGGCGCTGCAGGACAAAGTCGGTGATCTGGCGGATCTGCCCGGTGTTTTCCGCCAGCGGAATGAACAGGTCGGGGCTGGTCAGGGTGCCATCCGGACGGCGCCAGCGCAGCAAGGCTTCGGCCCCGACGCAGACCCGGCTGCTGAGGTCGAAGATCGGCTGGTACAGCACCTGCAACTCGCCACGGCGCAGAGCGCCTTGCAGCTCCGCCCCGAGGGATTGGCGCTGACGCGCCAGCTGATACACCAGCCCGCCGATACACAGCGCCAGCAACAGGCTGATCGGCAACAGCCACCACCAGCCATCGAGCATTTCCGCCTGCATGCTGGCCCGGGGCGTGATCAGCACCAACTGGTACTCGGGATTCTGGGTCGGCATGCGATAGATCAGCAGGTCCGGGGTCACCTGCAGCGGCCCATCGCGACCAGCGCGCCAAGGTTCCACCGGCGGCCAGGCACGGGCCTGGCCCAGTACCGGAATCGCCCGGGCACCATGCTCCACCACCACCATCAGGCTGCCACCGGCCGGCAGGTCCACCACATCGGTCAGGTGCCCGCGGGAAGTGGCCACACGAAAATCGCCCCGGCCCAGCATCAGCGCGGCCAGGTTTTCATTGGGCTGGGCAGAGGTGTTGAGCCAGTAGCTGTAGGTCGGCCCGCGGATATCCGGAGCCCTGAGCGAGGGCATCAGGCTCTGGCGCGGCGAGTTGGAGCAGCTCTGGGTGGCGTCCATGTAGGCCGCTTCATAAATGAAGCGGTAGTTGAAGCTGACCTGCTGCAGGGCGCTGATCAGCTCGGCGCTGCACTCGCGCAACGGCTGGGCTTCGAGCTCGTCCAGTCCTTCACGCAGTTGCCCGAACAGTTGTTCCAGACGCTCCAGGAAGCGCTTGCCCTGGGCATTCATCTGTTCGCTTTCCCGTTGCTGGACCTGATGCATGGCCACCCCGGCACTGCCGAGCACCAGCAGCGCCGCGCTCAGCGCAGCCGCCAGCGTCGCCAGCAACCAGGGGCGATGGAACCAGGTGCGCAGGGGCTCACGAGGGACGGGCATCGTGGAGGATCCGAGGGATACCAATGAGTTATAGCAACTGATTGGGTAATCGGCCCGGACCGTCCGGCGGCGTCATTATTTTGTCTGATTGAGGACCTGGAGCATCGCAGCACTTTCGGCATCCGGAATGCCATCGAAACGGCTCGGGCGATAGTGCATCTGGAAGGCCGCCAGCACGTGCCGGGTGGCCTGATCCAGCTCGCCGGTCTGCGGGGTGGCGTAGCCCAGCTGGGCCAGTTGCTGCTGGAACCAGCCGATGCTCGGCAGGCTCACCGCGAAGTACGCCTGCTGACGGGCCACCGCCTGGGCATTGGGCCACAGGCCGAGGCCGGCGTCGGCCAGGCGTTTCCAGGGGAACAGCGGTCCCGGATCGAGCTTGCGCGATGGCGCGATGTCGCTATGACCGATGATGTGACGCGGGGAGATGTTGTTGCGCTTGCTGATGTCTTTGAGCAGCACGATCAGATTCTGGATCTGCGCTTCGCTGTAGGGATACCAGAGCCGTCCGTTGGGGCCATCGCGAAAGCCCGGGTTGACGATCTCAATGCCGATCGAGCTGGAGTTGAGCCAGGTACGCCCCTGCCACTGGCTTTCGCCGGCGTGCCAGGCGCGGTATTGCTCGTCCACCAGCTTGTAGATGGTGGCCGACTTGTCATCGCCGATCAGGTAGTGGCTGCTGACCTGGCCGCGCGTCAGCAGGGCCAGGGAACGCTCCAGGGACGCGGAGGTGTAGTGAACGATGATGAACTGGGCCCGCTGATCGTAATTCACCGAGGGGTGGCTGGTGTCGATACGCGGACCGCTGGCGCAGCCGGCCAGGAGCAGGAGCGAGAAGGCAAGAGCAAGGCGTTTCATGGCAGAGGGCAATACGCTGAAGACAAAGAATGCAACAGTGTAACGTACTGCCCGCGCCACCATGGGCAAAAACCGTGGCTTGAGACAGGAATCGGCCTGCGCCTCAGCCTGCCTCCACCCGGTTGCGACCGGCGTCCTTGGCCCGATACAGCGCCTGATCGGCTCGTTTGATCACCAGTTCGCTGCGATCACCGGGCTTGAACGCACTGAGGCCGACGGACACGGTGATGGTCACCCGCTCTCCCTTGAAATGAAACGGGCAAGCCTCAATCGCCGCCCGCAGCGCTTCCACGATTCGCGCACCAACCGGCCAGGGGGTATTGGGCAGCAGCAGGACGAACTCCTCGCCACCGAAGCGAGCGATGAAATCGCTGCCCCGCAGACGCTTGCGCAGCACGTTGGCGATGATCTTCAACACCTTGTCCCCGGCCAGATGACCGTAGTTGTCGTTGATCCGCTTGAAGTGATCGAGGTCGAGCATGGCCAGCAGCAGGCTGTTGCCATGTTGCTGCCATTGGCCGATCTCGTGCTCCAGGCGCTCGCTCCAGGCCGCGCGGTTGGGCAAGCCGGTCAAGGGGTCGATCAGCGCCTTCTGCCGCTGTTCTTCGAGGTGTTCACGGTAGCCCTGGGCTTCCTGCTCCATGCTCGATACACGTTCTGCCAGGCTTTGCAGGCGGGCGGCCACTTCCTTCTCGCGCTCGTCGCGCTGCTTCTGGTGCTGATCCATGGTGCCCAGCAGACCTTCCAGATGACTTTCCAGCACCTGCTTGAGGTCATCCAGGTCCGCCGCTTCCTGCACACTGCTTTGCAGGCCATCGACCTGTTGGCGGATCTGCGAGTCCATGGCCCGCGCCGCCGAGCTGCTGTCGGCATGGCCGTCGCTGGCCGCCTGCAGATTGCTCTGGAAGGCTTCCAGACGCTCGTTGAGCTGTTTGAGGTAGGCCTCGAACTCGTGTTGGCCCGAGTCGGTGATCGCCAGCATCAATACCGCCAGATCATCGAGGATCGGCAGCAATTCATACCAGTTCAACCCATGCTGCAGACGATCGCGCATGGCTTCCGCCTGGGGTCGATGGCGCTCCGGCAGGCTCAGGTCGTCGAGCAGCCCCAGCAGGGTGTGCTCGATATGCTTGGCCACCGAGCTATAGGACGGCTCGGGGGAGTCCGGCAGGGCGTAGAGCACATCGTGCTCGGACTGCTCCGGATCGATGGCGGCCAGGGCCTCGGCCATGACCGGCGGCAAGGGCAGGCTGTCGAGCAGCACCGCCGGGGAAACCGCAGGCAGAGGCAGCAACTCATCGGGGTTGGGCGCAACCGGCTCGCTCTGAGGCTCGCTAGGAGCCTCTGCCGGCGACTCGGCGAGCGCGACCGGAGCGGCGTCGACGGATGCCGGAGCCTGATCTGCCAGTTCGAGCGCAACGGGCGCTTGCATCTCGACCTGGGGCGCCGGCTCCTGCGGCTGTTCCTGCGCCAGGACAGGGGGCACGAATGCTACCACCGAAGGCGCGGCCGAGGCGCCGACAGCTCCGGCCTCAATCCTGGCCGGCGCGTCGAATGCAGGCTCCGCAATCACGAGCGCCTCGGGCTCGGCCGGGGCGGGGGCCACGGCCAAGGGTGCTGGAGGAATGGCGGCGACTTCCGGCAAGTCCGTGGTCGGGGTCTGGTAGTGCTCGCGAGCCACTGCCTCCGGCTCTGCAACTGCCTCGGCCGGAGGAGGGGATTGCACGCTCGCAGCGGGAACAGGCGCCGCGGGCGGGGCCGTTTCGGCCTGGGGCGCTTCACCGGCGTCTCGTCCCCCGAACAGGCGCTGCAGCAGACTCGGGCGACCTGGCTCGGCCGGGGTTTCCAGCTGGCTCAGGGCCTTGCCCTGAAGGCTGCTGAGCTCCCCCAGCAACAGGGGAATCTCCCGCGCCTGGCCGACCCGCCCATCCAACTGCTTGGCGAAGGCCTTCAACGGGCGGCTGACTTCCCGGGGCAAGGGCAGGGACTGCAATTGGGTCACCAGCGCCGTCAAGGCGCTGCTCATCTGTTCGATCCTGGTTTCACGCCGCTGCTCGGAATCCAGCACGGCCTTTTCCAGGCGCGGCAACAGGGCCGCAAGCCCCGCATCCATGTCGTCGGTGCGCACCACCTCGCGCATTTCCTTCATGCACTGGTCGACCGCGCGGTCGGTGCCTTCCGCCGCCAGGGTGCTGCGCACCAGGCCGCGACGCAGCAAGTCCAGGCGAGCGGCCCAACGGCGCTCAAGCTTTTCCTGCTGTTCGATACTTTTGAGGTACTTCTCTTTCCAGCGCTGGGCGTCGTCGCTCATTCATCGGTTCCGCGAGGTGCAGGACTCAACGCGGGCAATGCATCGGCCGTGAGCGAACCCGGCAGACGAATCTCTACCGCGACCGGCAGGTGATCGGATATGGGTTGGGCCAGGACTTCGACTCGCTCCAGGGTCAGGCTGGGGCTGAGCAGGATATGGTCCAGGCAGCGTTGCGGACGCCAGCTGGGGAAGGTCGCCTGCAGTTGCGGCGCCAACAGGCTGAGGTCGCGTAAAGGGGAGTGCTCCAGCAGATCGCTGGCGTGGGTGTTCATATCCCCCATCAGCACCTGATGTTTGTAGCCGCCGATCAACTCGCGGATATACGCCAGTTGCCGGGTTCGGACCCGGGCACCCAATGCCAGGTGCATCATCACCACCACCAGCGCTTCGGGGCCTTCACCAAAACGCAGGAGGATCGCTCCGCGCCCTTTGGGGCCGGGCAGCGGATGGTCTTCAATGGCCCAGGGACGCAAGCGGCTGAGCACGCCGTTGCTGTGCTGTGCCAGGCGTCCAAGGTTGCGATTGAGCTGTTGATACCAGTAGGGGAAGGCGCCCAGCTGAGCCAGGTGCTCCACTTGATTGACGTAGCCCGAACGCAAGCTGCCGCCATCGGCTTCCTGCAGGGCTACCAGGTCGAAGTCCCCCAGCAGGTTGCCGATCTTCTGCAGGTTTTCGGCACGCCCGTTGTGAGGTAGCAGGTGCTGCCAGCCACGCGTCAGGTAATGGCGATAGCGCTCGGTACTGATACCGACCTGGATATTGAAACTGAGCAAACGCAGGCGACTGTCCGCTGGCAGGCCGGTCGACGCCAAATGGTGTTCGTTGACCTGCGGATCATGCAGGCCAACGATGCGTTCCGAGCCCCAGCGCGGCATGACGGCGGCGCTTACTTGGCTGCACGCTCTTTGGCGATCAGCTGGTCGGCCACGCTCAGCGCGCCTTCAGGACCACCGGCGGTGCCCAGGTCGAAACGGTACTTGCCATTGACCACCATGGTCGGTACGCCGGTGATCTGATAGGCCTGGGCCTTCTTCTTGGCGTCCTCGACCTTGCCTTTGACGGCGAAGGAGTTGTAGGTGCTCAGGAACTTGTCCTTGTCGACGCCTTCGGCGGCCAGGAACTCGGCCATTTCCTCGGGAGTGGCGAGCTTCTTGCCGTTGTGGATGGCTTCGAATACGGCTTTGTGAACCTTGTGCTCGACGCCCATGGCTTCCAGGGTGATGAACAGTTGGCCATGAACGTTCCAGATGCCACCAAACATGGCTGGAATGCGCACGAAGTTGACGTCGGCAGGGAGTTTCTCAACCCAGGGATTGATGGTCGGCTCGAAGGCGTAGCAGTGTGGGCAGCCATACCAGAACAGCTCTACGACCTCGATCTTGCCAGGCACGGCAACCGGAACGGCGCTGCTCAGCTCGACGTAGGTTTTACCGGCTTCAAGCGGCTCGGCAGCTTGAGCGGTCACGCCAAACAGGCTGGCGGTGACGAGAGCGGCGCTGAGAATCAGATTACGCATGCTTTACTCCTGGACAATTTTGGCGCCTCGCGCGACCTGAATTCAGACAGATCATGGCGGGCTTGAGTTCGCTAGTGTAGCGGCAGACGCCATAAAAAAGGGCGGCCTGAGCCACCCTTTATGCTTGCACCGTCAGATTAATCGATCATTAACGTTGCCGCGGCTCAACACCCTCGGCAACTTGATCGAGCCGGCTTAGTGCAGGCCCTGAATATAGCTGGACACCGCTTCGATGTCTTTGTTGCTCAACTTGGCGGCGATGCTGCGCATGACCATGGTGTCGCCGTCGTTGGTACGGTTGCCTTCGCGGAAGTCGGTCAGTTGCTTGGCCACATACTGCGCGTGCTGGCCACCCAGATGCGGGAAACCGGCCGCTGCGTTACCCGCGCCATTTGGCGAGTGGCAGCCGGTGCAGGCAGGCATGCCCTGGTCGAGCTTGCCCCCACGGAAGAGCTCTTCGCCGCGGGCCACGACCTTGGGATCGGCGGCACCGACGCTGCCTTTCTGGCTGGCGAAGTAAGCGGCGATGTCAGCCAGGTCCTGATCGCTCAGGTTGGTCAACAGGCCGGTCATCTCCAGCACTTGGCGCTTGCCGGACTTGATATCGTGCAGCTGCTTGTCCAGGTACTTTTCCCCCTGGCCGGCCAGCTTGGGAAAGTTTGGCGCCATGCTGTTCCCATCAGGACCGTGGCATGCGCCACAGACTGCGGCTTTCGCCTGACCGGCAGCAGCGTCGCCTGCGGCATGGGCTACACCTGTGATGCCCAAGGTCAACAGCAGACTCACGAGTAATTTGTTCATCAGCTAATCCAACTACGGCTAAGGGTTAAGAGTTATGGGCCGGGATCACTCGCTCATCCAGTGGATGATGGCTCGGTAATCCTCGGCACTGCAGTCCATGCACAAACCACGCGGCGGCATCGCCTTGAAACCCTGGGTCACGTGTTGCACCAGCGTCTCCATACCTTGCGCCAACCTCGGCGCCCAAGCTTCCTGGTCGCCCTTGCGGGGCGCCGTGGGTAGTTGGCCGGAATGACAAGCCCCACAAACACGGTTGTACACAGCTTCCGGATCCTGTGTAGCCTGAGCGCTGTAAAGCGGCATCAAGACACCGGCAGCTAGCAGCCATTTCGTCATAAAACGACCTTTTCAGGGTTGAGAGCGTGCTGCGTTCTAGTGCGCAGTCAAGGTTTATCGCTCTCGTGAACTTCATCCTACGCTGGGACAAAGCGCACACAAAATCTGCGGCATTATATACTGGCGCTACTGAAACGGAAACGACACCGCTCGCCGCGTCCACTCTCGGCATCGCCCCTATCTCGGAAATCCCATGCAACTCAAGAACCCCATCCTCGGTCTGTGCCAACAGGCTACGTTCATGCTCAGCGCCGCCAAGGTCGACCAATGCCCGGACGATGACGGCTTTGAAGTGGCCTTCGCCGGGCGTTCCAACGCCGGTAAGTCCAGCGCCCTGAACACCCTGACCCATGCCAGCCTGGCACGCACCTCGAAAACCCCGGGGCGCACGCAGTTGTTGAACTTCTTCAAGCTAGACGACGATCGCCGTCTGGTCGACCTGCCGGGCTACGGCTACGCCAAAGTGCCGATCCCCTTGAAGCAGCACTGGCAGCGCCACCTGGAAGCCTATCTGGGCAGCCGCGAGAGCCTCAAAGGCCTGATCCTGATGATGGACATCCGGCATCCCATGACCGATTTCGACCTGCTGATGCTGGATTGGGCCGTAGCCAGCGGCATGCCGATGCACATCCTGCTGACCAAGGCCGACAAGCTGACCTACGGCGCGGCCAAGAACACCTTGCTCAAGGTCCAATCGCAGATCCGCAAGGGCTGGGGCGAAGCGGTCACCATCCAACTGTTCTCGGCCCCCAAGCGCATGGGCCTGGAAGAGGCTTACACCGTACTGGCGGGCTGGATGGAACTGGCCGACAAAGGCGCTGAAACCGAGGCCTGAGCGGTAGATAAAAATTGTCTGCGCGGTGATCAGGCAAGGCAAAAAGCGGCGGGAAAGCAGAGTTTAGGGGCCTAAATGAGCATTTCCCGCCGCTTTTTAACGCAGCATGGGCGCCGCACAGGCAATTTTCAGGCAAAAAAAACCCCGGACTTCGTATGGGGAGGGGGAAGTTCGGGGTTCAAGTTCTAGACCGCTAGGGCGGGGTCCAGATATCTGCCAACACTTAACACAACATAGGAGCATCGAAGGGCTTCACCAGCCATTCAGTAACTCTGAGTGGGCTTTCACTGGATTAGTTCCAGCGGGTTGCAAAAACTATTGGCAATAACCGATGAAATTTTCCGTGCTAATAGCCAGTCGCCAGCTTTTGCCGCGACACTATGCCGCGGCAAAAAGCACTGAAAAGTGCCCTTAATGGGCCTCATCCCAGTTATTTCCCACCCCGACTTCCACCAATAACGGCACATCCAGGGTCGCGGCACCGCTCATGTAGCCACGAATCTCGTCGCGCACCTGGTCCACCAGGTCCTCACGCACTTCCAGCACCAGTTCGTCGTGCACCTGAAGGATCACCCGGGCATCCAGCTGCGAAGACTCCAGCCAGTTGTCCACCGCCACCATGGCTTTCTTGATGATGTCCGCCGCCGTGCCCTGCATTGGCGCGTTGATCGCCGTACGCTCGGCGCCGGCTCGCTCCTGCGGCTTGTTGGAGTTGATCTCCGGCAGGTACAGCCGACGACCGAAGATGGTCTCGACATAGCCCTGATCCGCCGCCTGGGCGCGGGTTCGATCCATGTATTGGCGAACCCCCGGATAGCGGGCGAAATAGGTATCGATATAGGCCTTGGCCGTTTTGGTATCGACCCCTATGTCCTTGCCCAGCTTCTGCGCGCCCATGCCGTAGATCAGGCCGAAGTTGATGGCCTTGGCGCTGCGACGCTGATCGGACGTCACATCCTTGAGCTCCACCTTGAACACTTCGGCCGCAGTGGCGGTGTGCACATCCAGGTTGTTGCGGAAGGCATTGAGCAGGCCTTCGTCCCGGGACAGGTGGGCCATGATCCGCAGCTCTATCTGCGAATAGTCCGCCGCCAGCAGCTTGTAGCCGGGCGGGGCGATAAAGGCCTGGCGAATGCGCCGGCCCTCGGCGGTGCGCACAGGAATGTTCTGCAGGTTCGGATCGCTGGAGGACAACCGGCCGGTGGAAGCCACCGCCTGGTGATAAGACGTGTGGATGCGCCCGGTACGCGGATTGATCTGCTCGGGCAGACGATCGGTGTAGGTGCTCTTCAGCTTGCTCATGGAGCGGTACTGCATCAGCACCCGCGGCAGCGGATAGTCGTCCTCGGCGAGCTTGGCCAGCACCTCTTCAGCCGTGGAAGGCTGGCCCTTGGCGGTCTTTTTCAGCACCGGCAGGCCAAGCTTGTCGTAGAGGATGCTGCCCAATTGCTTGGGCGAGCCCAGGTTGAACTCCTCACCGGCGATCTCGAAGGCTTCGCGCTCCAGGGCCACCATCTTGTCCCCCAGCTCGATGCTCTGCACGCCCAGGAGCTTGTCATCCACCAGTGCGCCCTGGCGCTCGATGCGTGCCAGGACCGGCACCAGCGGCATCTCGATATCGGTGAGGACGCTGGCCAGACTCGGGATAGCGGTCAGTTTTTCGAAGAGCGTCTGATGCAGACGCAGGGTGATATCGGCGTCTTCAGCGGCGTAGGGACCGGCCTGCTCGAGCGGAATCTGATCGAAAGTCAGCTGCTTGGCACCCTTGCCGGCAATGTCCTGGAAGCTCACGGTGGTGTGGTCCAGGTACTTCTGCGCCAGGCTGTCCATGTCATGGCGGGTGGCGGTGGAGTTGAGCACGTAGGACTCAAGCATGGTGTCGAAGGCGATGCCGCGCACAGTGATGCCATTGGCCTGATCGCCGCCAATCGCGCAATTGGCCAGGATGTTCATGTCGAACTTGGCGTGCTGACCGACCTTGAGCAGCTTGGGGTCCTCCAGCAACGGCTTCAGGGCCAGCAACACGGTGTCGCGGTCCAGTTGCTCCGGCACGCCCATGTAGGAGTGGGTCAACGGGATGTAGGCCGCTTCCCCGGCCTTGACCGCAAACGACAGCCCCACCAGTTGCGCCTGCTGGGCATCGATGCCGGTGGTCTCGGTATCGAAGGCAATCAGCTTGGCGTTCTTCAGTTTTTCCAGCCAGACGGCAAAACGCTCCTGGTCGAGGATGGTTTCGTACTGCAGCTCAAGCGCTGGCTGTTCGGCAGCCGGCGGCTGCGGCGCAGCGGCCGGTGCCGGCTCGGCCCCACTGAGCTCGACGCGCTTGGCGTCGCGCTGCAACTCGTCAAGCCAGCTCTTGAATTCCAGCAGGCTGTAGAGCTCCACCAGCTTCTCGCGATCCGGCTCGCCCAGGTGCAGGTCGTCGAGCCCGATATCCAGCGGCACGTCCACCTTGATGGTTGCCAACTGATAGGACAGGAAGGCCATTTCCTTGTGCTCTTCGAGCTTGGCCGGCAGGGTCTTGGCCCCGCGAATCGGCAGGGTCGGCACGATATCGAGCTGCTCGTACAGCTCCTTGAGCCCACCGTTGACCCCTACCAGCAGCCCGGAAGCCGTCTTCGGACCGATACCCGGCACCCCAGGGATGTTGTCGGAAGAGTCGCCCATCAATGCCAGGTAATCGATGATCTGCTCGGGAGCGACACCGAATTTCTCCTTCACGCCTTCCACATCCATGCTGCTACCAGACATGGTGTTGACCAGCGTAATGTGCCCATCCACCAACTGGGCCATGTCCTTGTCACCGGTGGAGATCACCACCGGACGATCCGCCGCCGCGCTGCTGCGGGCCAGGGTGCCGATCACGTCGTCGGCCTCGACCCCTTCCACACACAGCAACGGGAAACCCAGGGCGATCACACTGGCGTGCAAGGGCTCGATCTGCACCCGCATATCGTCGGGCATGCTCGGACGGTTGGCCTTGTAATGGGCATACATGTCGTCGCGGAAGGTCCCGCCCTTGGCGTCGAAAACCACGGCGAACGGGCTGTCCGGGTACTGCTTGCGCAGACTCTTGAGCATGTTCAGCACGCCCTTGACCGCGCCCGTGGGCAGGCCTTTGGACGTGGTCAAAGGTGGCAACGCATGAAACGCGCGGTACAGATAAGAAGAACCGTCCACCAGGACGAGGGGGGCTTGGCTCATGAGCGGGATCAACCTTTTCGGCGGGTCCGGCGCTAGAATAGCGGGACCGTTGACGACAAAGGGACAAGGTTATCATGCGCACACTAAATCGCTTGCTGCTGGCCGGCTTGATTGCAATCGCTCCAATGGCCGTGATCGCCGCAGAAGATGCGCCGTCAGCGGACCCGCAAGTCACCATTCGCACGGAAGGCGACAAGACCATCCAGGAATACCGGCAAAATGGCTTTCTGTACGCCATCAAGGTCACGCCCAAGGGCGGCAAGCCCTATTTCCTGGTGCGCGCTGATGGCTCCGACGGTAACTTCATCCGTTCGGATCAGCCGGATATGCTGATCCCTGCGTGGAAAATCTTTGAGTGGTAAGCCACTCCGACTTCAACTCAATGGCGCTGGCTGAATAGCGGCGCCCGTACTGGCAGTTTTTAACCATGTCTGTGTTCACCCCCCTGGCTCGGCCCGAGCTGGAAACCTTTCTCGCCCCGTATGGGCTCGGCCGCCTGCTTGACTTCCAGGGGATCGCCGCTGGTAGCGAAAACACCAACTTCTTCATCAGCCTGGAACAGGGCGAATTCGTCCTGACCCTGGTGGAACGCGGCCCGGTCCAGGAAATGCCGTTCTTCATCGAGCTGCTGGACGTGCTGCACCAAGCCAACCTGCCGGTGCCCTACGCCCTGCGCACCACCGATGGCGTCGCCCTGCGGGAGCTGGCGGGCAAGCCGGCGCTGCTGCAACCACGGCTGGCGGGCAAGCACATCAAGGAAGCCAACGCCCAGCATTGCGCCCAGGTCGGTGAGTTGCTCGGCCACCTGCACGTGGCCACCAAGGACAACATGATCAAGCGCAAGACCGATCGTGGCCTGGACTGGATGCAGGAAGAGGGCGCACAACTGCTGTCGCACCTGGATGCCGCCGCTCAAGACCTGCTGCAGCGGGCGCTGGATGAAATCGTCGCACAGAAGACCCGGATCCTCGCCCTGCCCAGGGCCAACATCCACGCCGATCTGTTCCGCGACAACGCCATGTTCGAAGGCACCCACCTGACCGGCCTGATCGACTTCTACAACGCCTGCTCTGGACCGATGCTCTACGACGTGGCCATTGCCCTGAACGACTGGTGCTCCGACGCCGAAGGCGTGATCGACGGCCAGCGCGCCCGGGCCCTGCTCGGTGCCTACGCCAGCTTGCGGCCCTTCACTGCGGCAGAGGCCGAGCTCTGGCCGACCATGCTGCGGGTCGCCTGCGTGCGCTTCTGGCTGTCACGGCTGATTGCCGCCGAGAGCTTCGCCGGACAGGACGTGCTGATTCACGATCCGATGGAGTTCCAGCAGCGCCTGGCACAGCGGCAACGGATCAACATCGCGCTGCCGTTCGCCCTGTAAAACGCTTCGCGGGCAAGCCCGCTCCTACAGAGCGCACCTGTAGGAGCGGGCTTGCCCGCGAAAGACACCACGCAACAATCCCTGCTTAAAGCTGCTCCAGACAGCCCGCCAGATCGTTCCCCAATTTCTCCAGCACCTGCTCATAGCCCTGAGCGGTCGCGGGCGTATACCCGCCCAGCGCATCCAGCTCCGCCAGCGTCACCGGCAGCCCGGCCACCAGGGTTTCCGCCAACCGCGGACGCAGAGGCGGCTCGCTGAACACACAGGTCTTGCCCACTTGCTGCAACCGCGCGCGCATGGCGGCGACATGCTGGGCCCCCGGCTGCACTTCCGCGGCAACGCTGAACACTCCGGTGTGCTTGAGGCCATAGGCGTCTTCGAAGTAGTCGAAGGCTTCGTGGAAGACGAAGTAAGGCTTGCCGGCGATGCCTGCCAGACGGGTTTTCAAGCGGGCGTCCAGGGCATCCAGGCGCTCATTGAAGGCTTTCAGGTTGCTCTGATAACGAGCGGCATTGGCCGGGTCGGCGGCGCTCAGGTCGGCGGCCATGCGGCTGGCGATCACCCGAGCATTGACCGGCGACAGCCACAGGTGCGCATCCAGGGTGCCAGGGCGATGGTCATGGTCATGTTCGTCGGCATCTTCGATGTGAGAATGGCTATCTTCGGCGAAATGGCGAAGCTTCATGCCCGGCAGGTCCTGCACCGCCACCGATGGCAGGCTGCGGCCCTTCAGCACCCGCGGCAGGAAACCTTCCATGTCCGGGCCGATCCAGTACAGCAGGTCGACGCTTTGCACCTTGCGCACGTCCGAAGGGCGCAGCGCATAGTTGTGCGGCGAGGCTCCCGGCGGCAACAGCACTTCGGGCACCGCCACGCCGTCCTGCACCGCCGCGGCAATCAGTTGCAAGGGTTTGATGCTGGTGAGGAC
The DNA here is from genome assembly GCF_001547915.1 of Pseudomonas sp. St29. Taxonomy (NCBI): domain Bacteria; kingdom Pseudomonadati; phylum Pseudomonadota; class Gammaproteobacteria; order Pseudomonadales; family Pseudomonadaceae; genus Pseudomonas; species Pseudomonas sp. St29. Next base: position 77,981 of record NZ_AP014628.1, on the reverse strand, counting down.
CCGGACTTCGGCCTGGGCCGAGCCGATCGCGAACAGGCTGAAGGTAAAAGCGACAAAAAGGCGAAAAAGTCTGGACACGATGGACACTCGAAGAGGCGAGAACGGGTAACATAATAACGTCTCTCACAAACCTCGTCGCCGCTCATGCCTAAAACACCCCTCGCCAGCCGTCCCCACGACCACTCTCACTGCGTGCACAGCGCACTGTCTGAGGCCGACGCTCTGTGCGCACGGCAAGGCCTGCGCCTGACCGCCCTGCGCCGGCGGGTGCTGGAGCTGGTGTGGCAAAGCCACAAGCCCCTGGGGGCCTACGACATCCTGGCCGTGCTCAGCGAGCAGGACGGCCGCCGCGCCGCGCCGCCAACGGTGTACCGGGCGCTGGATTTCCTCCTGGAAAACGGCCTGGTGCACCGCATTGCCTCGCTCAACGCCTTCGTCGGCTGCAACCACCCGGAGCACGCGCACCAGGGTCAGTTCCTGATCTGCCGCGAGTGCCACGCAGCCATCGAGCTGGAACAGAAATCCATCAGCGACGCCATCATCACCAGCGCCCGCGACGTCGGCTTCGTGGTCGAGGGCCAGACCGTCGAAGTGGTCGGGCTCTGCTCGGGCTGCCAGGGGGCTTGATGAGCACAGCGTTGATCCGCCTCGAGCAGGTCGGGGTGACCTTTGCCGGGCAGAGCGTGCTGGACAACATCCAGCTCAGCGTCGAGCCGGGGCAGATCGTGACCCTGATCGGCCCCAATGGCGCCGGCAAGACCACCCTGGTGCGCGCCGTGCTCGGCCTGCTCAAGCCCGACAGCGGCAGTGTCTGGCGCAAACCGCGGCTGCGGGTGGGCTACATGCCGCAGAAACTCCACGTCGACCCGACCCTGCCGCTGTCGGTACTGCGCTTTCTGCGCCTGGTGCCGGGGGTGGATCGCAACCGAGCGCTGGCGGCCCTCAAGGAAGTCGGCGCCGAACAGGTGATCGACAGCCCGGTGCAAAGCATTTCCGGCGGCGAGATGCAGCGCGTGCTGCTGGCCCGGGCCCTGCTGCGCGAGCCCGAACTGCTGGTGCTCGACGAACCGGTGCAAGGCGTCGACGTGGCCGGCCAGGCCGAGCTCTACAGCCTGATCACCCGCCTGCGGGACCGTCACGGTTGCGGCGTGTTGATGGTCTCCCACGACCTGCACCTGGTAATGAGCACCACCGACCAGGTGGTCTGCCTCAACCGCCACGTCTGCTGCTCCGGGCACCCCGAGCAGGTCAGCGGCGACCCGGCCTTCGTCGAGCTGTTCGGCAAGAACGCGCCGAGCCTGGCGATCTACCACCATCACCACGATCACGCCCATGACCTGCATGGCTCCGTGGTCACCCAGCCCGCCGCGGGCCACGTCCATGTCCACGGAGAAAACTGCAAGCATGGCTGATTTTCTGCTCTACGCCCTGCTCGCAGGTCTGGCTCTGGCGGTGGTCGCCGGGCCCTTGGGCTCGTTCGTGGTCTGGCGGCGCATGGCCTACTTTGGCGACACCCTGTCCCACGCCGCGCTGCTGGGGGTGGCCCTGGGTTTCCTGCTGGATGTCAGCCCGGCGGTAGCGGTCACCGTAGGCTGCCTGCTGCTGGCGGTGCTGCTGGTGACCCTGCAACAAAGCCAGCCCCTGGCATCCGACACGCTGCTGGGGATTCTTGCTCCCAGCACCCTGTCCCTGGGCCTGGTGGTACTAAGCTTCATGCATGAAGTGCGAATCGACCTGATGGCCTACCTGTTCGGTGACCTGCTGGCGATCAGCCCCGGCGACCTGGCATGGATTCTCGGCGGCAGCGCGGCGGTGCTCCTGCTGCTGGTTGCCCTGTGGCGCCCTCTGCTGGCAATCACCGTGCACGAGGAACTGGCCAGGGTCGAAGGCCTGCCCGTGGCATCGCTGCGCCTGGCGCTGATGCTGCTGATCGCCGTGGTCATTGCGGTGGCGATGAAGATTGTCGGGGTGTTGCTGATTACCTCGTTGCTGATCATCCCGGCCGCTGCGGCACAGCGTCACGCCCGCTCGCCGGAGCAGATGGCCCTGGGCGCGAGCCTGCTGGGCATGCTCGCGGTCTGTGGCGGACTGGCGCTGTCCTGGTTCAAGGACACCCCGGCCGGACCGTCGATCGTGGTGGTGGCCGCCGCACTGTTTCTGCTGAGTTTTGTTCTGCCCCGTCGAGGGGTGTAGACTTGCTCGCTTTTTGCGCAATTAGAGAGTCGCAGGAATGAAGCCGTTCGCCTCCCGTTATCTGCTCCTTGTCGCATTCTCCCTGCTGCTGGGGGCCTGCCAAAGCACGCCACCGGCGACCACCGAGGTCCCCGATGCGCGGGCCACGGCCATCGCGCAGCTGGAACAAAACATTGCCAGCAACGAGCTGGCGACAGCGGAAGATCAGCTCAGTGCATTGCAGGCACAAACCCCTGACGACCCGCAGCTGGTGCAATACCAGCGGCAGATTGCCGAGGCCTACCTGCAACGCAGCCAGATCGTCCTGCAAAAGGGTGACGTGAATGCCGCCGCCACCGCCCTGAGCCGGGCCCGGGCGCTGATGCCCAAGGCACCGGCGCTGACTGGAGGGGTCAACAACGCCATTGCCCATGCGCGCAAGGCCGAGCTGGAACAGGCCGAAGCCGCCTTGAAGGCCGCCGAGGCGCGTCCAGCGGCCCGGCTGATCGATCCTTCCGCCCAGAGCAGCACCATTGCCCTGAATGTCACCGATATCCGCAAGCTGCGTAAGCAGCTCGATGCGCTGGCCGCCGACGTGGTGAATTACCAATGCGATGTGCACATTCAGGTGCCGCGCACCGAGGACTACCCTTGGCTGTCGACCCTGCTGAGCAAGCGGGTGAAGAAGCTCGATCCGGACTTCGAACAGAAAATCAGCAGACAGATCGTGCGCCATGTCCCGGCGCAAATGGTCTTGAGCCCACGCAAGGCGCAGTAAAGCCTCAGTCGGCCAGCCGGTTCCCTACGGGAGCGGGCTGGCCGGCGAAAGCGTGCTCAGGCCGGGATCGCCTTGGCCCTTTCCTCCCGACTCCACACCCGATGCTGAGCCATGGCGGCAAAGAACGCCTTCAGCGCCTTGGCATCGCCCCCCACAATCAAGCCGTCATCCGCCTCCAGCCTGAGCACGTCCAGCAACTCCCGGGCTTCGCCGTGCAAGGCGATGGCCTTGAGATGCTTGTAGGCCTCCAACAGGTAATGCAAAACCACGCCATTGCCGCTCAGGGTCTTGATCGACTGCGCACCACCCGGCACGAACACCGCGTCGAAAGCCACTGAAGGCAAGCCCTCCATGGAGGCATCCACCGCCAGGCGCTGGCCATCCGCGGTGGTCACTGGCGCCGAGGTCGGCCCCAGCAGCTTGGCGTGAGCACCCTGGGCCTTGAGGGCCTTCTTCAACCCTTCGATCGCCGCACCATCGACGCCGTTGGCCGCCAGAATCGCCACTTTCCGGGTTTTGATATCCCCCGACAGCAGGTTGGCCTGGCTCAGGGCCGGCGAGCGGGTCAATGCGGTCTTGCGCTCGGCCACCGTGGCCTGCTTCGGCGCCGCCAAGCCGAGGTTTTCCGCCACGCGCGCGGCCAGTTGCAGATCGATGTTGGCCAGGATCTCGTTGACCTGCCGCTCGCGGATCCACGGCCGCTCGACCTTGCCCAACTCGAAGCTGTAGGCCGCGATGATGTGTTCCTGCTCGTGCTTGCTCATGCTGTTGAAGAACAGCCGCGCCTGGGAGAAGTGATCACCAAACGACTCGCTGCGCTGGCGGATCTTGTGGGCATCGATGCGCTCGTTGTAGCTCTCGAAGCCACCGTCCTGGGCCGCCGGCGGGGTTTCTCTGGGCCAGCCACCATCAATGGAGTTCGGCTCATAGGCTGCCCGGCCCTTGTCGATGGTACTGCGGTGCATGGCGTCGCGTTGCCCATTGTGCAGCGGGGTCAGCGGACGGTTGATCGGTAGTTCATGAAAGTTCGGCCCGCCCAGGCGACTGATCTGGGTATCGGTGTAGGAAAACAGCCGCCCTTGCAGCAGCGGGTCATTGGAGAAGTCGATCCCCGGCACGATGTGCCCCGGGCAAAAGGCAACCTGCTCGGTTTCGGCGAAGTAATTGTCGGGGTTGCGGTTGAGCACCATCTTGCCCAGGGGCGTGATCGGCACCAGCTCCTCGGGGATCAGCTTGGTGGGGTCGAGAATGTCGAAGTCGAAATTGTGTTCGTCCTCTTCGGCGATGATCTGCACGCCGAACTCCCACTCCGGGTAATCCCCGGTTTCGATGGCGTCCCACAGGTCGCGGCGATGAAAGTCGGTGTCCTTGCCCGCGAGCTTCTGCGCCTCGTCCCAGACCAGGGAACAGGTGCCCACCGCCGGCCGCCAGTGGAACTTGACGAAGCTTGCGCGCCCCTCGGCGTTGATCAGGCGAAAGGTGTGCACGCCAAAGCCCTGCATGCTGCGCAGGCTTTTCGGAATGGCCCGATCGGACATGGCCCAGATCACCATGTGCGCCGACTCCGGCTGCAGGGAGACGAAGTCCCAGAAGGTGTCGTGGGCCGAGCCGCCGGTGGGAATTTCGTTGTGGGGCTCGGGCTTCACGGCATGCACGAAGTCGGGAAACTTGATCGCGTCCTGGATGAAGAACACCGGCATGTTGTTGCCCACCAGATCGAAGTTGCCCTCGTCGGTGAAGAACTTCACTGCAAAACCCCGGACATCGCGCACGGTATCGCCGGAGCCTCTTGGCCCCTGGACCGTGGAAATGCGCACGAACACCGGGGTCTTCTTCTGCGGATCACGCAGGAAACCGGCCTTGGTCAGCGCCGAATGATTGTCGTAGCTCTGGAAGTAACCATGGGCACCGACGCCGCGGGCATGAACGATGCGCTCGGGGATCCGCTCATGGTCAAAGTGAGTGATCTTCTCCCGCATGATGAAGTCTTCCAGTAGCGAAGGCCCGCGGGCGCCCAGTTTCAGGCTGTTCTGGTTGTCGGCGACTTTCACCCCCTGATTAGTCCGCAAGGCCTGGCCGGTGGCATCGGAGCGGAACGGCTCCAGGCTCTGCAACTTGCGGTTGCTGTTGCCGCGGTCCAGGGTATCGGTCCCGGCCATCTGGCTTTTCGGGGCATTGGGCTTTTTCGTACTCATCAGGCAAGAACTCCTCGTTGGCGAAATCCCTGGCGCGCCGGGGCTTCGTGAACATAGGCCCACAGGCACGGTACCTGGGGCTTTCGAGTGGCTTAAGTAGTGACTGACGAGAAACGGCGAGCGTTCCTTTTTTATGACCTTTGATCGCGTTATCGCCAAATGGCAGGATGTTCGCGAAATAAATGCTAAGAACCTCTATACGGACAGGCTAAAATGCGCGCCCGGCTAACCGCTGATCCTTTTCTAACGCGCCCCACAAGGTTCGCTACGTGATCGAGTTTCAAAACGTCCATAAAACCTACCGGGTCGCCGGTAAGGATATTCCCGCCCTGCACCCGACCAGTCTTCGGGTCGAGAATGGCCAGGTGTTCGGCCTGATCGGTCATTCCGGGGCGGGCAAAAGTACCCTGCTGCGCCTGATCAACCGCCTGGAAAACCCCAGCGGCGGTCAGATCATCGTCGACGGCGAAGAGGTCACCGCGCTGAATGCCAACGGCCTGCGCCGCTTCCGCCAGCAGGTCGGGATGATCTTCCAGCACTTCAACCTGCTGTCGTCCAAGACCGTGGCCGACAACGTCGCGCTGCCCCTGACCCTGGCCGGCGAGCTGTCACGCAGCGACATCGAGCGTCGCGTAGCCGAGCTGCTGGATCGGGTCGGCCTGGCCGACCACGCCAAGAAATACCCGGCGCAGCTGTCCGGCGGCCAGAAGCAGCGCGTCGGCATCGCCCGCGCCCTGGCCACCAAGCCGAAGATCCTTTTGTGCGACGAAGCCACCAGCGCCCTCGATCCGCAGACCACCGCCTCGGTCCTGCAACTGCTGGCCGAGATCAACCGCGAGCTGAAGCTGACCATCGTCCTGATCACCCATGAGATGGACGTGATCCGTCGCGTCTGCGATCAGGTGGCGGTGATGGACGCCGGCCGCATCGTCGAACAGGGGCCGGTGGCCGAGGTGTTCCTGCACCCCAAGCACCCGACCACCAAGCGTTTCGTCCAGGAAGACGAGCAGATCGACGAGAACGAGCAGCGCGACGACTTCGCCCATGTGCCGGGGCGCATCGTGCGCCTGACCTTCCAGGGCGAGGCCACCTACGCGCCGTTGCTGGGCACCGTGGCCCGGGAGACCGGGGTCGACTACAGCATCCTCGCCGGACGCATCGACCGCATCAAAGACACCCCTTACGGGCAACTGACCCTGGCCATCACCGGCGGTGACATGGAAGCGGCCTTCGCCCGCTTCACCGCAGCGGATGTCCACATGGAGGTGCTGCGCTAATGAGCGGCTTACTGCATTACTTCGACAACGTTGACTGGGCCGATATCGGGGTGGCGACCAGCGACACCATGGTCATGCTCAGCACGTCCCTGTTCTTCACCGTACTGGTGGGCCTGCCGCTGGGCGTCCTGCTGTTCCTGTGCAGCCCAAAGCAGTTGCTGGAACAGAAAAATGTCTATTCGGTCCTGGGCTTCGTGGTCAACGCCATCCGCTCGCTGCCGTTCATCATCCTGCTGATCGTGATGATTCCCACCACCATCCTCATCACCGGCACCTCCCTGGGTGTGGCGGGGGCCATTCCGCCGCTGGTGGTGGGCGCCTCCACCTTCTTCGCCCGACTGGTGGAAACCGCGCTGCGTGAAGTGGATCGCGGCATCATCGAGGCCACCCAGGCCATGGGCGCCACCACCCGGCAGATCATCATGAACGCCCTGCTGCCCGAGGCTTGCCCGGGTATCATCGCGGCGATCACGGTCACCGCCATCGCCCTGGTCGGCTACACCGCCATGGCCGGTGTCGTGGGTGCCGGCGGCCTCGGCGATCTGGCTATCCGTTATGGCTACCAGCGCTTCCAGGACGATGTGATGGTGGTGACCGTGGTGCTGCTGATTGTATTGGTTCAGGTTCTGCAAACCGTCGGCGATAAGCTGGTGGTGCATTTTTCCCGCAAATAATTGCAAACGCCGGCCCTGGCCGGCAGGTGCCCGGGGTCGGGCGACTTACAAGGAGCTTGTTCGATGAAAAAACTACTCGTCGCTTTCGCAGCCGTTGCCGCGTTCTCCGCGCACGCCGCCGAAACCCTGACCGTGGCCGCCACACCGGTGCCCCACGCCGAGATCCTGGAGTTCGTCAAACCGGCCCTGGCCAAAGAAGGCGTGGACCTGAAGGTCAAGGTCTTCACCGACTACGTGCAGCCCAACGTGCAAGTGGCCGAGAAACGCCTGGACGCCAACTTCTTCCAGCACCAGCCGTACCTGGATGAGTTCAACAAGACCAAGGGCACCAAGCTGGTGAGCGTGGCCGGCGTGCACGTGGAGCCCCTGGGCGCCTACTCCAGCAAGTACAAGCAACTGTCCGAACTGCCGGGCGGCGCCACCGTGGTGATCCCCAACGACGCCACCAACGGCGGCCGCGCGCTGCTGCTGCTGGACAAGGCCGGCCTGATCAAGCTCAAGGATTCCAACAGCATCCTGGCCACCGTCAAGGACATCACCGAGAACCCCAAGGACCTGAAGTTCCGTGAACTGGAAGCCGCCACCATCCCGCGCGTGCTGACCCAGGTCGACCTGGCCCTGATCAACACCAACTACGCCCTGGAAGCCAAGCTGGACCCGTCCAAGGACGCCCTGGTGATCGAAGGCAAGGACTCGCCTTACGTGAACATCCTGGTGGCCCGTCCTGATGACAAGGACTCGGACGCCATGAAGAAACTGATCGCGGCCCTGCACAGCCCGCAAGTGAAGCAATTCATTATCGAGAAGTACAAAGGCGCGATCGTGCCGGCATTCTGATCGGTTGCAGAAACACAAACGGGGCGCCTTGGGGCGCCCCGTTTTGTTTGTAGCCGCTGCCGAAGGCTGCGATAAGGCGCGAAGCGCCTTCCGAGGGCCTCGAAGAGCACGCGTCCTCTTCGAGGCCGATCGCAGCCTGCGGCAGCGGCTACAGGGTTCAGCAGTTCAGCAGTTCAGCAGTTCAGCAGTTCAGCAGTTCAGCAGTTCAGCAGTTCAGCAGTTCAGCAGTTCAGCAGTTCAAGCATGCCGCGTCATTGGCGCTGCAACATCACCGGCAGCTGCGCCACCAGCTTCTGGTTGTTCAGCGGTGCGCGGATAAAGCCGCGCTGGCGACCGTCCGGACCGATCACCGCCAGGTTGCCGCTGTGGTCCACGGTGTAGTTGGGCTTGCTGGTGTCCGCCGGAATGAACGGAATGCTCACGGCATTGGCCAGCTTCTGCAGATCTTCCACCGAAGCGGCGGTCAGTCCCTTGAAGTCCTTGTCGAAGTAGCCCAGGTACTGCTTGAGCTGTTGCGGCGTATCGCGGTTGGGGTCGACGCTGACCAGGATCACCTGCAGCTTGTCCACCGCCTCCTTGGGCAGCTCGCTCTTGATCTGCCGCAGTTGCGCCAGGGTGGTGGGGCAGATGTCCGGGCAGAAGGTGTAGCCGAAAAACAGCAGCGACCATTTGCCCTTCAACTCATCGATCACCACGGGCTGGCCATCCTGGTCGAGCATCTTCACCGCCGGCAGCGTGCGGCTCTGGGGCAGGAGGATGATGCCGGCATCGATCAATGCGGTGGGATCACCCTGACCCTTGCCGGACAGTACTTTGTTGACGGTCAGCCCCAGGACCAGGGCCACCAGCGCAACGAGAATAAAGACGGTTTTCTGAGTTCGAGTCATAGGTTCAACAGTAGGTAGTGGTCTACGAGCAGGGCGATGAACAGCAGGAACAAGTAATAAATAGAGTACTTGAAGGTGTTGATCGCCGCGTGCGGCCGAGTGCCACGGTACAGCACCCAGGCCCATTGCAGGAAGCGCCCGCCCAGGACCAGGGCGCACACCAGGTACAGCACGCCGCTCATGTGAATGGCATAGGGCAGCAGGCTCACCGCCAGCAGGGCAAAGGTATAGAGCAGGATGTGCACCTTGGTGTAATGCTCGCCGTGAGTCACCGGCAACATCGGAATATCGGCCTTGGCGTACTCCTCCTTGCGATGGATCGCCAGGGCCCAGAAGTGCGGCGGGGTCCAGGCGAAGATGATCAGCACCAGCAACAGCGGTTCGGCGCTCAGGTGCCCGGTGGCGGCGACCCAGCCCAGCAGCGGCGGGGCCGCGCCGGCCAGCCCGCCGATCACGATGTTCTGCGGCGTCGCGCGCTTCAGAAAGCCGGTGTAGACCACCGCATAGCCCAGCAGGGAGGCCAGGGTCAGCCAGGCCGTCAGCGGATTGGTGAAGGCCAGCAGCAGGGCCTGCCCGGCCAGGGCCAGGCACAGGGCAAACGCCAGGGCGGCCCGGGGTGAAACCCGGCCTTCGGCCAGGGGCCGCTTGTGGGTCCGGGCCATCAGCGCATCGATGCGCCGGTCCACCACATGGTTCACCGCCGCCGCGCCACCTGCGCACAGGGCAATGCCCAGGTTGCCAAACACCAGCACCGTCCACGGCACCCCGGCGCGGGTGGCAAGGAACATGCCCACCAGGGAGGTGATGAGCATCAACACCACCACCTTGGGTTTGGTCAGCTCCAGATAATCACGCCAGATCGCCCGGGGCTGCTGACGTTCGCCAATCAGAGTCGCCATGGCATCTCTCCTTTGATGGTGATGGGACCGGCCACCTGTTTGCGCGGGCTCAGACGCCAGCCCAGGGGCAGGCGATCCCGGGCCTGCACCAGGCTGGTACGAGCGTGATAGTTGACCAGCACCAGGGTCAGCAGCAGCGCCGCGCCGCCGGCGTTGTGCGCCACCGCCACCGGCAGAGGCAGGTGGAACAGTACGTTGCTCAGGCCCAGGCTGATCTGCGCCCCCAGGGCCAGCAGCACCAGCCCGGCCAGACGGGTCATGCCGGTCTGCCGCAGTTGCCAGGCCAGCCCCAGCAACACCAGGGTCACCAACACCGCGCCGAGCCGGTGGGTCATGTGGATGGCGGTTCGGGCGTCACTGTCCAGTTGCCCGCCCAGGTAGTTGGGGCCGATGTGCTGGGTCAGGTGAAAGCCGTTGGCAAAGTCCATGTTCGGCCACCACTGGCCATGGCAGGTGGGCAGGTCGATGCAGGCCACGGCGGCGTAGTTGGAACTGACCCAGCCGCCCAGGGCGATCTGCCCGATCACCAGCACCAGCCCGGCCGTGGCCCAGTACTGCAGGCGCCGCGGCACGATCAGCGCCGGCAGCACGCCGGACAGGCGCAAGGTCAGCAGGAACAGCAGGCTCAAGGTGGCAAAGCCCCCCAGCAGATGCGCGGTGACCACCTGGGGCCAGAGCTTGAGGGTCACCGTCCACATGCCGAAGGCCGCCTGGGCGAACACCACCGCGAGGAGGAACAGCGGCAGCTTCAGCGGCTGCCCGGGATGCCGGCGATGGCTCCAGGCGCGGGCCGCCAGCAGCACGATCAACAGCCCCAGGGTGCCGGCGAAGTAGCGGTGGATCATCTCGTTCCAGCCCTTGTGGGCCTCCACCGGGGTATCGGGAAAGTGCCGCTCGGCATGGGCCAGCTGCGCCTCGCTTTGCGGCACGCTGATAAAGCCGTAGCAGCCGGGCCAGTCCGGACAGCCCAGCCCGGCATGGGTCAGCCGGGTGTAGGCGCCGAGCAACACCACGATCAGGGCCAGCAAGGTGGCTAACAACGCGAGGCGAAATCCAGGTTTGGCCATGACGATGCCCTTATCCGATGTTCGACAGTTTCAGCAGATGGCGCAGGTCGTTGAGCAGGTCCTTGCCGTTGACCCGAGCGTCATAACGCAGCACCAGGTTGCTGTGGGGATCGACTATCCACAGCTGCGGCGCCTCCGGGTCGTGAACCCCCTTGGCGAAGGTCGCCAGGTCCAGGGGATAGCGTTGCAGCTGCGGGTATTCACGCTGCAGCCTGGCGGCGTACTCGGCACTCAGCGGCTGGGCACTGGCCAGGGCATGGCTGGCCCGGGAAGCGTCGCGCCCCAGGGCCACCTGGATCTGCCGCGCCAGGTACACCAGTTGCTGGCAGTCCGCCTCGCAGGCCTTGGGCGCGGTGACCAGGATCTGCCAGCGATCCTCCTCGGACTGCACGCCGATCTGCGCACGGGTCTGGCCGTTGCCGATCAGCTCGCCGTGGTAACTGCGGCTTTCCGGCACCCAGAACTGCAGCTTGTACATGCCGGTGGCCAGGATCATCGGACCGATCACCATCAGCAGGATCAGGATCAGCTGCCAGCGGCCGCGGCGCCGGTTGGCTGCTGGAACGTCAGAGATGTTGGGTGGATTCATGGCCGTTCCCATGGCGTTTCTCCCGTGCGTTGTGCCAGCCGAAATAGAGGTAGAGGGCAAACAGCGCCAGGGCCATGGCAAACCACTGCACGGCGTAGCCCTGGTGTTTTTCCGGTCCCATGGCCACCACCGGCCAAGCCGTCAGGTAGGCACCCGGACCGGACTCCTGGCGCACCTCGTGGTTGAAGCCACTGCGATCCAGCTCGGCCCAGAGTGCCTCCGGGGCCACGGCGGTGATCAGCCGCGGCCAGCGCGCAGCGGCCGGGTCGGCATGCAGTTGGAACACCGCTCCCGGAGAAACGTAGACCCAGGCATCCAGGCTCAGGCTCTGCTCCGGGGTGCTGAAGACCGGTGGCGTGCGCCGGTCGGGCCAGGGCAGCCAGCCCCGATTGACCAGCAGCCAGCGCCCGCTGGTCTGGTCGAGGAAGGGTTGCAGCAACTCGACCCCGGCCTGGCCGTCGTGCAGACGGTTGTCCAGCAGCAGGCTGTGCTCGACATCGAAATGGCCGTACAGGCGCAGGCGGCGAAAGGCCGGATCCTCGGCGCCCAGCAACTCCAGCAGCGGCACCGGCGGGGCCACACGGCGCTCGGCGTAACTGGCCAGCAGCTGGCGCTTCTGCTCGCCGCGCCCCAGTTGCCAGAAGCCCAGGTAAACCAGCACCGGCAGCAGCAACAGCACCACCAGGGTCGGCACGACGCCGGGCCGGAAGCCTTTCATGACCGGCCCGCAAGCTTGAGAAATCCACTCGCTATACTGCTGTACATCGCGTTCCCCCCGGAGTCCCAGCATGCTCAAAGCAGCCATCGTCCTGATGCTGATTGCCACGGTGATCAGCCTGTTCAGCGGCCTGTTCTTTCTGGTCAAGGACGACAGCCAATCCAAGCGCCTGGTGACCGCCCTGAGTGTTCGGGTGTGCCTGGCCGCGATCACCCTGGGCTTGATCGCCTGGGGTTTCTTCAGCGGCCAGCTGGTTTCCCACGCGCCCTGGTAGGGCGCAGCAACTCCTGAACAGCGCCTCAGAGCACGTAGACGAAGACGAACAAGCCGATCCACACCACGTCGACGAAGTGCCAGTACCAACTGGCCGCCTCGAAGCCGAACTGATGCTCGGCGTCGAAATGCCCGCGCATGATGCGCATCAGCATCACGAACAGGATCAAGGTGCCGATGGTCACGTGGGCCCCGTGGAACCCGGTGAGCATGAAGAAGGTCGCGCCGTAGATCCCCGAGCCCAGGGTCAGACCCAGTTCGTGATAGGCGTGGATGTATTCCTCGGCCTGGAAACCGAGGAAGGCGCAGCCCAGCAGCACGGTCAGCGCCAGCCAGATCTTCAGTGCACCGCGATGGCCTTTCTTCAGGGCATGGTGGGCGATGGTCACGGTGACGCTGGAACTGACCAGCAGCACGGTGTTGAGCAGCGGCAGGCCCCAGGGGCTGATGGTGGATTTGGGCGGTGGAAAGAGTTTCGGATCGGGGTTGTTGAGCAGTGGCCAGACGAACTCGAAGTTCGGCCAGAGCATATGGGCGATGCCCTTGTGCCCCTCACCGCCGAGCCAGGGCCCGGACAGGTGCCGCACATAGAACAGCGCACCGAAGAAGGCCATGAAGAACATCACTTCGGAGAAGATGAACCAGCTCATGCCCCAGCGGAACGAGCGATCGAGCTGGGCGCTGTACAGCCCGGCGCGACTCTCCTTGACCACCGCGCCGAACCAGCCGAACAGCATGTAGGCCAGCAGCAGGCCGCCAACGAAAAAGATCAGTGGCCCATGGGATTCCGGGCGCGCCGCCTTCAGATCGTTGAACCAGGTCGCCAGGCCGAACACGGTGACGAACATGCCCACCGTCGCGATGATCGGCCACTTGCTCTGGGCCGGAACGTAATAGTGCTCATGAGTCGCCATGGGTCGTTCTCCTTATCGGGCACGCCAGATCGTCTATCCACCGGTCTTGGCAGCCGCCGCCACCGGTGGATGACGCGCGGTGATATCGAACAGCGTGTAAGCCAGCGTCAGGTGCTTCACATCCTTGGGCATGTCGCGGTCAACGATGAAACGCACCGGCATCTCGATCTTCTCCCCGGGCTGCAGCACCTGCTGGGTAAAGCAGAAGCACTCGGTCTTGTGGAAGTACATGGCCGCGCTGCTGGGGGAAATGCTCGGGATGGCCTGAGCGCTCATCGGATGATCACTGGGGTTGCGGGCGATGAAGATCATCTCGTTCACCGCCCCGGGATGGACCACGATGTCATCGGCCTTGGGATAGAAATCCCAGACCATGTCGATGGCGTTGGTGGACAGGAACTGCACCCGCACCTGGCGCGACTCATCCACCTGCTGCCTCTGGTCCGCGTACTGCCCGCCGGTCTTGCCGTTGATCCCAAGGGCCTTGCACATCACGTCGTAGATCGGCACCAGGGCAAAACCGAAGACGAACATCGCCGTCACCACCAGCAACAGGCGGGTCACCAGTTTCTTCAGCGAGATCTCGGCCATCTCAACCTCCTCCCGAACCTGTAGGAGCCGGCTTGCCGGCGAACCGGGCGACGCCTTCCAGCGCCTGGCCCGACGCCTTCGCGAGCCAGCTCGCTCCTACAACACGGCTGTTCATTTCACTTCCGGCGGGGTGACAAAGGTGTGGTAGGGCGCCGGCGAAGGGATGCTCCACTCCAGGCCCTCGGCGCCTTCCCACGGCTTGGCCGGGGCCGGTTTGCCACCGCGAATGCACTTGATGACGATGAACAGGAAGAAGATCTGCGTGGCGCCGAAAGTGAAGGCGCCGATGGAGGAGACCATGTTGAAGTCGGCGAACTGCAGGTTGTAGTCCGGAATCCGCCGCGGCATGCCCGCCAGCCCGACGAAGTGCATGGGGAAGAACGCCATGTTCATGCCGACGAAGGACAGCCAGAAGTGCAGCTTGCCCAGGGTTTCGTCGTACATGTGCCCGGTCCACTTGGGCAGCCAGTAATAGGCCGAGGCGAAGATCCCGAAGATCGCTCCCGGCACCAGCACGTAGTGAAAGTGCGCCACCACGAAGTAGGTGTCCTGGTACTGGAAGTCCGCTGGGGCGATGGCCAGCATCAGCCCGGAAAAACCGCCAATGGTGAACAGGATGACGAAGGCCACGGCGAACAGCATCGGCGTCTCGAAGGTCAGCGCGCCCTGCCACATGGTGCTCACCCAGTTGAACACCTTGACCCCGGTGGGCACGGCGATCAGCAGGGTGGCGTACATGAAGAACAGTTCGCCCACCAGGGGGATGCCGACCACGAACATGTGGTGCGCCCAGACGATGAACGACAGGAAGGCGATCGCCCCGGTGGCATAGACCATCGAGGTGTAGCCGAACAGCGGCTTGCGGCTGAAGGTCGGGATGATCGAGCTGACCGCGCCGAAGGCCGGCAGGATCATGATGTACACCTCGGGGTGGCCGAAGAACCAGAACACGTGCTGGAACAAGACCGGGTCGCCGCCGCCGGCGGCACTGAAGAAGCTGGTGCCGAAGTGGATGTCCATCAGCATCATGGTCACGCAACCGGCCAGCACCGGCATCACCGCAATCAGCAGGAAGGCGGTGATCAGCCAGGTCCAGACGAACAGCGGCATCTTCATCAGGGTCATGCCCGGGGCACGCAGGTTGAGGATGGTGGCGATCACGTTGATCGCGCCCATGATCGAGCTGATGCCCATCAGGTGAATGGCGAAGATGAAGAAGGTCACGCTTTCCGGGGCGTAGGTGGTGGACAGCGGGGCGTAGAAGGTCCAGCCGAAGTTCGGCCCGCCACCGGGCATGAACAGGGTCGAGACCAGCAGCAGGAAGGCCGCCGGCAACAACCAGAAACTGAAGTTGTTCATCCGCGGCAGGGCCATGTCCGGGGCACCGATCATCAGCGGGATCATCCAGTTGGCCAGGCCGACGAAGGCCGGCATCACCGCACCGAAGACCATCACCAGGCCGTGCATGGTGGTCATCTGGTTGAAGAACGCCGGCTCGACGATCTGCAGCCCGGGCTGGAACAGTTCGGCGCGGATCACCATGGCGAACGAGCCGCCGAGGAGGAACATGCAGAAGCTGAACCACAGGTACAGGGTGCCGATGTCCTTGTGGTTGGTGGTCAGTACCCAGCGCATCAGGCCCTTGGCGGGACCATGGGCGTGGTCATCATGGCCGGCGTGGCCGTGGTCATCGATCACAGCACTCATGTCCTGTCTCCTGCGAGCGAATGGACGGGATGATCGGCAGCGACGTGCCGCGACCGCTTGCGCAAATACTCGATGAACCGGCTCATTTGCTTTCCGCCTGTTTCAGCGCCAGGACATCCTTGGGCGTCACCATGTCGCCCTTGTTGTTGCCCCAGGCGTTGCGTTCGTAGGTGACCACGGCGGCGATGTCGACTTCCGAGAGCTGCTTGCCGAACGCCGCCATGGCGGTGCCCGGCTTGCCGTGGAACACCAGGCTCAGGTGAGCCTCCTTGGGACCGGTGGCAATCTTCGAGCCCTTGAGCGCCGGGAACATCGGTGGCAGGCCCTGGCCCTCGGCCTGGTGACAGGCGACGCAGGTGGTGTGGTAGACCTTGTCGCCACGGGCCACCAGCTCGTCCAGGGTCCATTCCTTGCTGGTCAGCTCCTTGAGCTTGGCCGCCTCGGCCTTGCGTTCGCCGAGCCAGGTGTCGTAGTCGGCCTGACTCTTGACCTCGACCACGATCGGCATGAAGCCATGGTCCTTGCCGCACAGCTCGGCGCACTGGCCGCGGTAGATGCCGGGCTTGTCGACCCGGGTCCAGGCCTCATTGACGAAGCCGGGGATGGCGTCACGCTTGACCGCGAAGGCCGGCACCCACCAGGAGTGAATGACATCGGCGGCGGTCACCAGGAAGCGCACCTTGGCCCCCACCGGCAGCACCAGCGGCTGGTCGACTTCCAACAGGTAGTGCTCGCCCTTGGCGGTCTTGTTGTGGATCTGCTCGGCGGGAGTGGCCAGGTTGCTGAAGAACTCCACATCCTGGCCCAGGTACTTGTAGTGCCACTTCCACTGGTAGCCGGTGATCTGGATGTCCACGTCCGGCTCGCTGGTGTCGTACATCTTGATCAGCGTTGCCGTGGCAGGCACGGCCATGGCCACCAGGATCAGGAAGGGAATGATGGTCCAGAGGATTTCCACCGTGGTGCTTTCGTGGAAGCGGGCCGGGACCTGGCCGGTGGAGCGACGGTGCACGATCATCGACCAGAACATCGCGCCGAAGACGATCAGCCCGATCACCACACAGATCCAGAAGATGGTCATGTGCAGGTCGAATACCGCGTGGCTTATCTCGGTCGCCCCAGGCGTCATATTCACCGTCCAGGCGGCTTGCGCCTGGCTGAATACCGACCACAACAGGAGGCCCATCCAGACATGTGGATGTCGCATCATTGCGGGTTCCCCTTATCGTTCTTGTTATCCCGGAGGCTCAACACCTGCGGCAAGGGAGCGGCTGCCTAGACTACGAACTTAAACCGGCCGGGGCCTCGCTGCGTTTGCAGTCGAGCGTCATCAGCTAACTTCATTCCTTGGCGAGTATAGACAGCGACTCTCACCTCGCAACGCGCTGGCGAAAATCACCTGAAACGCCGGAAAAGGCCTTTGCAGGCCACGGCGCGAAAGGGGTCGGGAGCAGGGGCGCACACAACGATATAACCGCGATGACTAAGCATGAAATAATTATGACAAATGCGTCTTAACCGCTTTTGTAAGCACGCTAACTTATGTGCTCCCTATTCATGTCCTTGTCCCTGGAGTTTTCATGAACACCGTCGCATTGCGCGAGCAGATCCAGCTGGCCCAGCAACACGAAGCCAGCACGGGCCTTCTGACCCGTCAGCTGGAAACGCAACTGCCTCACCTGCACCCCTCCATCCAGCTGCCCGAAGTCGACGCCAAGGGCGTCCTGACCCGTTTCGTCAGCGCCTACATCGACCAGGTTCCGGACCTGCTGGACGCCGCCAACGCGGTGGCCCGCGAAGCCGGCATCGAGTCGCAGATCAAGCCGGTACTGAAGATCGCCGAGCAATTCTTCCTCCAGCCGCCGGCCATCATGGAGGGCCACGTCGGCCTCGACAGCCTGCTGGACGAAGCCTACCTGGCCCTGCGCCTGGTGGAGGAAGTCAACGACCTGTACATCAAGCATTTCGGCCGTCCGCTGATCCCCCTGGACATGACGGTCGCCAACCTCATCGCCCACCAACTGATCGGCGAAACCTTCGCCAACCAGCTGGATGAAGCGGTGCACCACGCCGTCGACGCCATGCTCAACGAAGAGAGCTTCGCCCTGGAATCGGTGGAAGCCTACCGCGACACACTCAACAGCCCGGACACCGAGGCCGCCTGGAAGCGTTGGCCCTGCCTGTCGCGCCAGCTGGGCGTGGAACTGGAACTGGACCAGCCCGCCGCCTGACCCCACTCCTCGCCAGCAAGGCTCGCTCCGGGCCTTGTGGCGAAGGGGCCAACCTCCTCGCCGACTCAACTGCGTACCGGCACCGCGCCCACGACACCGGCCGGGCTCAGCCGCCCCTCCAGACGCCGCCGCAAACCCCGCGCCTCGATCAACAACTTCGAGCCCCTGGCGCTGTTGGCCCGTGCCCATTCCTCCAGCAACTCCAGACAGGCGTGATCGATATAGCTCAGGTGATTGAGCGGCACATGCACGGTGCTGCCCGGTGCAATCGTCGCCAGCACCCGCGTCAGGGCCGGGACCTTGAGAAAGGTCGCCGCGCCCACCAGGCGCAACTCCAGCTCGCCCTCGCGCTCCAGCCCGATCAGGCTGATCTTCAGGCGCGCAGCCTTGAACGCCAGCTTGGCCAGAGTCAGGGCAAAGCCGATCAGCACCCCGGTCAGCAGATCACTGAAGACAATCGCCAGGGCCGTCAGCGCGTAGGTGAACATCGGCATGCGCCCGTAACGCCCCAGGCCGCGAAAGGCCTTCAGGTCCACCAGTTTGCAGCCGGTATAGACCAGCACCCCGGCCAGGCTCGCCACCGGAATGCTCTGCAGCACGCTGGACAGCAGCAACACGAAAGCCAGCAGCCACAGACCATGGAACACCGTCGAGAAACGGGTCTGGGCCCCGGCCTGGACGTTGGCCGAGCTGCGCACGATGACCCCGGTCATCGGCAGGGCGCCCAGCAGGCCGCAGAGCATGTTGCCCACGCCCTGGGCCGAGAGTTCCCGGTCGAAATCCGAACGCACCCCGCTGTGCATGCGATCCACGGCCGCCGCCGAGAGCAGGGTTTCGGCACTGGCGATGAAGGCCACGGCGAAGGCCGCCACCAGCAGGGTCGGGTCCGCCAGATCGAGCAGGTCGGCGGGGCGCAGCCAGTCGATGGCCTCGGCCAGGTTGGCAGGCACCTCGACCCGCTTCACTTCCAGGGCCAGGAGCAGGCTGGCCAGGGTCGTCAGTCCCACCCCCAGCAAGGCACCGGGAATGAATCGCAGTGCCCGGGGCCGCCACCGGTCCCAGCCCCACATCAGCGCCATGGTCGACAGCCCCAGCAGGCCGGCCTGCCAGCCCAGGCTCGGCAAGGCCTGGGCCAGGGTCCGGGGCAAGCCGAGGAGGTTGTCCAGCCCCGAAGCCAGGGGCGCGGCATCGAACATCACATGCACCTGGGACAACACGATCAACACCCCGATACCCGCCAGCATGCCGTAGACCACCGCCGGCGCCGTGACCCTGAACCAGCAGCCCAGACGCAGGCGCCCGGCGAGCAATTGCAGCAACCCGGCCAACAGCAGGATCGGCCCGAGCATGGCCACGCCGTGCTGGCGCACCAGTTCGAACACCAGCACCGCCAGCCCGGCGGCCGGGCCGCTGACCTGCAACGGCGAGCCCGCCAACCAGCCCACCACCAGGCCACCGATGATCCCGGTAATCAGCCCCTTGGCCGGTGGCAGACCGGAAGCGATGGCAATCCCCATGCACAGGGGCAGGGCCACCAGGAACACCACCACCGAAGCCAGCAGCTCCCGGGGCAGGACATTTTTCAGCTGTGCTGCACGCATGACGCATCTCCCGACATTTTCTTCAGGCGTGGCAAAGCCGGGCTGCCAAACGGCAGCCCTGGCTACAACCACTCAGGGGGATTTAGGGGGATTCAGAAGCGCGCTTTGGGCGTCGCCACTGGGATCGGATGGCTGCCATCGAGCGGCAGGAAGCAACCCTTATCCGCGTCGTAGGCCTTGATCGAGCTGGTTTCGATGTCGTAGACCCAGCCATGGATGAACAACTGGCCGTTGGCCATGCGCGAGGCCACGGAAGGGTGGGTGCGCAGGTGCTGCAACTGGGCGATGACGTTCTCTTCGGTCAGCACATGCATGCTGGACGACTCGTCGGCGCAATCGCAGTTCTCGTGGACCATGGTCCGCGCCACTTCGGCATGGCGCAGCCAGGCCTTGACCGTGGGCATCTTCTCCAGGCTCTGGGGATTGAGCACCGCACGCATGGCGCCGCAGTCCGAATGCCCGCAGACGATGATGTGATGCACCCCCAGGGCCAGCACCGCGTACTCGATCGCCGTGGACACACCACCGTTCATCTGCCCGTAAGGCGGCACCACGTTACCCACGTTGCGGGTCACGAACAGGTCGCCCGGGGAGCTTTGGGTGATGAGTTCGGGAACGATGCGCGAATCGGCACAGGCAATGAACATCGCCCGTGGCCGCTGGGCCGTGGCCAGTTTCTTGAACAACTCTTCCTGCTGCGGGAAGACTTCATGATGGAAATGCAAAAAGCCGTCAACGATATGCTGCAGCGCTGCATCGGCGGTTTCGGCAACCTCGGTGGGTGCGGGAGCCGACGCAGCCAACGGCTGTTTATCCTTGTCACTCATGATTCAGCCTCTCTGTCGGATTTGGTGAATTTTCCAGAATTATCCGGCACGACGCCAGCAATCGATTAAAAAACAACCGAGCCGCCGAACGCGACCAATGGGTCACTCGATGAACAAAGTAGCCACAAAAACTTAACTCAAACTGAATGCAAGGCTCTAGAACGCCACTATTGGCGATAGCAAAAGGTGACCGGCGGCCCTCGGCCAACGCCGCCCACCCCTCAAGATAGGCCAATGCCGCTCAGAGCAACGACATCTGTCCGCCGGGCGGACAGAAGGCCGAGCAGTCGAGATCGAACCCCTCGCGGCGATTGAGCCCCAGACGCCTGAGAGCCTTGGCAAAACGCTGGGCCAGCAGGTCGGCGAAAGGTCCCTCACCGCGCATGCGGCTGCCAAAGCGACTGTCATACAGCTCACCGCCGCGGCTCTGGCGGATCAGGCTGAGCACATGGGCAGCCCGTTGCGGGTAATGCGCTGCCAGCCATTCCTCGAACAGCGGCGCCACCTCCAGGGGCAGGCGCAGCATCATATAGGCGGCGCTCTGCGCCCCGGCGGCATGGGCCTCGTTGAGCAGGCTTTCCAGCTCGCTGTCGTTGATCATCGGGATCATCGGCGAACACAGCACCCCGACCGGAATGCCTGCTTCACGCATCACCCGGATCGCCCGCAATCGCGCCTTGGGCGCCGCCGCCCGGGGTTCGAGAATGCGCTTCAACTCATCGTCCAGGGTGGTCAGGCTGATCATCACCGCCACCAGCCGCTGCCGGGCCAGCTCGGCCAGCAGGTCCAGGTCGCGCAGGATCAGCGAGCCCTTGGTGACGATGGTCACCGGGTGCCGGTAGCGCAGCAGCACCTCCAGGGTGCGCCGGGTCAGTTGCTGCTCGCGCTCGATGGGCTGATAGGGATCGGTGTTGGACCCCAGGTTGATCGGGGCGCAGCGATAGCCGGGCCTGGACAACTGCTGCTCCAGCAGGGCGGCAGCGTTGCTCTTGGCGATCAGCTTGGTTTCAAAGTCCAGCCCCGGCGACATGTCCCAGTAAGCGTGGCTGGGCCGCGCGTAGCAGTAGATGCAGCCATGCTCGCAACCGCGATAGGGATTGATCGAACGGTCGAAGGGCAGGTCCGGCGAACTGTTGCGGGTGATGATTGACTTGGCCGTTTCAAAACGCACCTCGGTGCCCTGGGTCAGCGGCACCTCCTGATACCAGCCGTCGTCCTCGGCCACCGAACGCTTGGGCGCGAAACGGTTGTGCGGATTGCTCGCGGTGCCGCGACCACGGGGAGGCAGAGGGGTGAACATGGGAGCGCTCCATTACTGTATGCGCATACAGTAATGAAGTCGGATTTATCTGACCAGCACCGCCGGACCGAAACACACCCGCAAGCAAACCTACCCCCGCGCGACGCAGGCCTTAACGCACCTTCGCCGGCAAGCCGGCTCCTACAGGTTTGTGGTGTTAGGGTATAAGGCAGGCTCAAACAACAGGAGCGCAAACATGCCCAGGACGCCCGGCACGCTGGAAAAGATCTTCTACGCGGCGGATGCCTACCTCCCCAGCTACGAACAAGGCGCCGACCTGATCATCGTCAGGGCGCCCGATGGCCAGCTCTGGGGCCTGGCCTGCGAATTCGAGCTGTGCACCCAGGACATCGAAAAGGCCGCGGTGAGCGTCCAGCAACCCTTCGATGAAGCGGACCCGAAGTTCGCCGAAGTGCGCTGGAGCCCCCACCACGATGGCATCGGCCTGCTCCCGGCAAGCTGGGAAGACCTGATGAACGCCGGGCTGGCGGACTGCATCGCCGGCTATCAGCTGCAAAGCCGCTTGGGCATCCAGCGCTTCACCCAGGGCACAACAGCCAGCGCCGGACCGACGCCCGCAGCGGGCGCCGGCCTTGACGCTAGTGACGAGTGAAGGGCCCCAAATCGTCGTTGGACCTGCTCTGCAGGTCGCCCTTGCGCAGCGCGGCCACGTCCCCGGGCTTGACCGACGAAGCCTGATTGCCCCAGCTGCTGCGGATGAAGTTGACCACGTCGGCCACCTCCTGGTCCGACAGGCGCCAGGCGAAGGGCGGCATGGTGAAGGTCGACGGCGCGCTGTGGGTGGCTGGCAAGGTGCCGCCCTTGAGCACGATGTGGATCAGCGAGGTGGCATCCGCCGACTGCAGCACCGGGTTGCCCGCCAACGCCGGGAACACCCGGGTGTAGCCATGGCCGTCGGTACGGTGGCAGGCCGCGCAGTTGTCGATGTACACCGCCGCGCCGGGCTTGCTGTCGTCACCGTTCCACAGGGCTTGGGCCACCTGCTGGTCATACGTGTGCGGCAGGTCCTTGGGGTCCTTGGCCGGCAGTGACTTGAGGTAGCGGGCAATCGCCGTCAGGTCGGCCTCGCTCAGGTACTGCATGCTGTGCACCACCACATCGCTCATGCCGCCGAACACCGCGCTGCGATCGCTGCGGCCGGTCTTGAGAAACTGCACCAGCTGCTCTTCGCTCCAGCTGCCCAGGCCGTCCTGGTGATCGCCCCGCAGGTTCTTGGCGATCCAGCCTTCCAGCGGTGCGCTGCCGGAGAGGAAAGCACTGCCGTCGCTGGCGCTCAGGCCCTTCTCCTGCATGGTCAGGGCCCGAGGCGTATGGCAGGCGCCGCAGTGGCCCAGGCCTTCCACCAGGTAGGCGCCGCGACTGATCACCGGGTCGCTGCCGGCCGCCAGTGCCGGGGTTTCCACGCTCGGGGCGAACATCCAGCGCCAGATCGACAACGGCCAGCGCATGCTCAGGGGCCAGGGAATGTCGCTGTCCTGATTGTCCCTGGCCACCGGCGCCACGCCCTTCATGAAGTAGGCGTAGAGCGCCTGCATGTCGGCGTCGCTGACCCGGGCATAGGACGGGAAGGGCATGGCCGGGTACAGGGTACTGCCGCCCTTGGCCACGCCATGGCGCACGGCCTGGTCGAAGTCCTCGAAGCTGTAGTCGCCGATGCCGGTCTTGTCCGGGGTGATGTTGGTGGAATAAATCACGCCGATGGGGGTTTCCATCGGTAGCCCGCCGGCGAACGGCTTGCCGTCCTTGGCGGTGTGGCAGGCCACGCAGTCTCCGGCGCGGGCCAGGTATTCGCCCTGTTGCACCAGGGCCTGCTGATCCGCTTCGGCGGCGCTGACCGAGGCGCTGCCCAGCAGGGCCAGGGTGGCGATAACGAGTGCTTTCATGGTCATCGCTCCTTATGCCTGCACCAGCGGGCCGGGGTTCTTCAGGTACTGCTCGCGGATCGCCCGGGCCGACCAGTAGGTCAGCGCCGCCACCAGGCCGGTGGGGTTGTAGCCCAGGCCCTGGGGGAAGGCCGAAGCCCCGGGAACGAAGACGTTGTGCACGTCCCAGCTCTGCAAGTAGCGGTTCAGGGCGCTGGTCTTGGGATCGGTGCCCATGATCGCGCCACCGTTCAGGTGGGTGGTCTGGTAGGACGCGGTGTTGAAGCGCTCACCCACCTGCTTGCCCAGCCGGGCAATGGCCTTGGGGTTCATCGCCTCGGCGATCTTGCCCATCTTCTCGACCATGAAGCGGTTCATCTTGATGTCGTTTTCCTGCCAGTCGAAGGTCATCCGCAGCAGCGGCAAGCCGTAGGCATCGCGGTACACCGGGTCCAGATCCAGGTAGTTGCCACGGTAGGACTGATGCGCGCCGTGGGCGTCCATCGACACCTGGTGGGTGTAGTAGTCGGCGGTGGCTTTCTTCCAGGCGCTGCCCCAGGCCGGAGTGCCCGGCGGGTTCGAGGTGCCGGCAATCGGCCGGCTGCCGGCCTGGTTGACCCACATCGGCGAGCCGCCGACGAAGCCGTGCGGGCCGTGGTCGAAGTTGTCGGCGTTGAAGTCGTCCACCGCCACGCCGTTGCCGCCGGCGCCGATGAAGTTGTTGGTGTGCACGTCCTTGTCGAAGTAGGCCTTGATGGTGGCCATGTTCTGGTAGGCGAAGTTCCTGCCCACCACGCCTTCGCCGCTGATCGGGTCGTAGGGCTTGCCGATGCCCGACAGCAGCATCAGCCGCACGTTGTGCAACTGGAAGGCGCCGAGGATCACCAGGTCCGCCGGCTGCTCGATCTCCCGGCCCTGGCCGTCGACATAGGTGACGCCGGTGGCGCGGGTCTTGCTGCTGTCGAGGTTGACCTTGAGCACGTGGGAATTGGGGCGCAACTCGAAATTCGGCAGCGGCTTGAGGGCCGGCAGAATGTTCACATTGGGCGAGGCCTTGGAATACATGTAGCAGACGTAGCCACTGCAGAAACCGCAGAAGTTGCACGGCCCCATCTGCGCGCCATAGGGGTTGGTGTAGGGCCCCGAGGTATTGGCCGACGGCAGGTTGTAGGGTTTGTAGCCCACCTCACTGGCGGCTTTCTGAAACAGCTGTGCGGAATAGGTGTTCTTCTGCGACTCCAGCGGGAAGTGGTCCGAGCGATCCGGCGCATAGGGGTTGCCGCCCTTGCCTTCGCCCACTCGCTGGCCCTTCACGGTCCAGGCCTGGCCGGAGGTGCCGAAGACCTTTTCCGCGAAGTCGAAGAACGGCTCCAGCTCTTCATAGCTGACACCGAAGTCCTGGATGGTCATGTCCTTGGGGATGAAGCTCTTGCCGTAGCGCTCTTCGTAGTGACTGCGCATGCGCAGTTCGATGGGGTCGACTCGAAAGTGCACCCCGGACCAGTGCAGGCCGGCACCGCCCACGCCGTTGCCCGGCAGAAAGGCGCCCAGTTGCCGGTTGGGCAGGGCCACCTCGTTGACGCTGTGGCGAATGGTCACCGTCTCCTTGGAAATGTCCTGGAAGAGTTTCTTGCGCACGCTGTAGGTGAGCTCGTCGATCACCTGGGGATAGCTGCCGTCAGGGTAGGTGTCCTGCATCGGCCCACGCTCCAGCGCCAGCACGTTGAGCCCGGCCTCGGTCAGCTCCTTGGCCATGATCGCGCCGGTCCAGCCGAAACCGACGATCACCGCGTCGACCTTCTTCATCACTGTGGTCATGTTCAAGCCCTCTCGCCGCGAATCGATACTGCCGGGAAGGGGTACTGCTCGTTGCGTTCCACCCAGTCCATGAAATCGGCGCGCGCGCCGGGAAAGCCGATCAGGGTCCAGCCCACCAGGCCTTTATTGCCGCCATGGATCGGGTCGCTGAAGAAGCCTTCCTTGGTGTTCTGCAACAGCAGATTGAAGAAAAGCTTGGCCGGGACCGCCTCGAACTGCGGGGTTCCGGCTTCCAGCTGCTTGAGCAAAGCGTCTCGGGTAGCGCTGTCTTGCGCGGCAAAAACTTGACCCTTGAGGTCTTTGCACCATGCATCCACGGCGGCAATGCCCAGGCGATAGATGTCCTTGGGCACCAGCTTGCTCTGCCAGCCCATCTCCGGCGCGGCGTCGGCCTTGAACGGGCCTTGCATGTACCACAGGGCACCGGCGGCGTAGGGGGTGTTCATTTGCCGGTCGATGTACTCCGGCACCCCGGCTTCCAGGGCACCCGGGCCCATGTCGTCGGCGGGAATCAGGCGGTCCACCGCGGCCTTGATGAAGGCCCACTCTTCGGCGCTGAAGTAGCTCGGTTCATAGCTCGGGCTGCCCGTGGGCAGCTTGCCCGGCGCCGCCGGCCTGGCTGGGGCCGCCGCTTCGGGAGCCGCCGCCAGCATGGAACTGCCCAGGCCGGTACTGGCGACAGTGACCACGGGGATCAGGGTCAGGGATTTACGCAAGAACTCACGCCGCGGGTTGTCTCGATCTTGATCGGACATCGGTGCACCTCATCAGGCATTGATGGATTGGTCAGCCGCGTCATGGCGCGACTTTATGTTTGGGCAACGCAAAAAGCCGGGCCAGGCCCGGTGGATGAACACATCAGCAAACTTTGGTTACAAATGGTAGCAGGCTAAGCATCTGGATGAATCGTTTCAGGCGAAAAAGATCTTAGGCGGCCGGATATGGCCCATCCGCTTCACATTTCTTTGACGGCCGGCTCACAGGGCTTTGACCGAGCGTGGCGGACACTGGATGACATTCAATGCCCTCATTCAGTGACCCTCACATGTCCAGAACCCGATTCATTGCTGCACTTTGTCTGTCGCTGCTGGCACTGATCGCCGGGCCACAGGTCCGGGCCGCCGATACTTCCGCCAATCGCCCGGAGCAATGGGCGCAGCCGGTGGAGAAGCAATACAACCTGTATCAGATGTCGCCGACCCTGTACCGCAGCGCCCTGCCGGACAAGGGCGCGGTGCCCCTGCTGGAAAAACTCAAGGTCGGGACCGTGATCAACTTCCTTCCGGAGTCCGACTCCAGCTGGCTGTCGAGTCCGGGCATCAACCAGGTGCAGTTGCCCTACCGCACCAACCATGTGGATGACGCCGACGTGCTCAAGGCCCTGCGCGCCATCCAGAGCGCCGAAGCCCAGGGCCCGGTGCTGATGCACTGCAAACATGGCTCGGACCGCACCGGCCTGATGTCGGCCATGTACCGGGTGGTGGTCCAGGGTTGGAGCAAAGAGGAAGCACTGAATGAAATGACTCAAGGCGGATTTGGCGACAGTTCCCACTTCAAGGACGGCATTCGCTACATGATGCAGGCCGATGTCGACAAGTTGCGCACCGCGCTGGCCAATGGCGACTGCAGCACCAGCGTGTTCGCCACCTGTTCGGTGAAGAGCTGGTTCGAGACGGTGGGCGCGACCAAGCCGCTGAGCCACTAAGCACCGCCCCCTCTGTAGGAGCGAGCTTGCTCGCGAAAGCGCAGGTGGTGAGGGAAGGGGGTGGCGAATGGCTTCGCCGGCAAGCCGGCTCCTGCGAGGGAGCCGGCTTTTTACTGCCTGGTCAGTCGGTTTTTTTCTTCAACTTGGGGTTGGGGAAAAACTGCACCGATTGCACCTTGGTATCGGCGGCCTTGGGGGCCGCGTGGTTGACCCGGGTTCCCAGTTCCTTGGGCACCGACAGCCCCTGGGCGTTGAGGGTGTCGGCGTAGCCACAGGCCACGCACTCGCGATGGGGCACGTCGTCCTCGCTCCACATCATCAGCTTGTCCTGCTCACTGCACGCCGGGCACACCGCCCCGGCGATAAAGCGTTTCTTAGTCTTCACGGGTGCGTCACTCATGCTGCCGCGTCCTCGCTGAGGCCGCTATGGCGCAAGAGTGCGTCAATCGACGGCGCCCGTCCGCGGAAGTCGACGAACAGCACCATCGGCTCCTGGGAACCGCCACGGGCCAGGATCGCCTCGCGAAAGGCGCGCCCGGTGGCTGGGTTGAGCACACCCTCTTCCTCGAACCTGGAGAAAGCATCGGCCGACAGCACTTCCGCCCATTTGTAGCTGTAGTAACCCGCCGCATAACCACCGGCGAAGATGTGGGCGAAGCTGTTGGGGAAGCGGTTGTAGGCCGGCGGACGCATCACCGAGACTTCGTCACGCACGGTTTCCAGCACTTGCAGCACGCTGCGGCCGTCGCCGTGGGTGGCATGCAGTTCGAAGTCGAACAGCGAGAATTCCAGCTGGCGCACCATCATCAGCCCGGACTGGAAGTTCTTCGCCGCCAGCATCTTCTGCAGCAGGTCCTGGGGCAGCGGCTCGCCGGTTTCATAGTGACCGGAGATCAGCGCCAGGCCTTCGGGCTCCCAGCACCAGTTCTCCATGAACTGGCTCGGCAGTTCCACCGCGTCCCAGGCCACGCCATTGATGCCGGAAACCCCGGCATGCTCGACCCGGGTCAGCAGGTGGTGCAGGCCATGGCCGAATTCGTGGAACAGGGTGGTGACTTCGTCGTGGGTCAGGAGTGCAGGCTTGCCGCTGTCGGCCGGGGTGAAGTTGCACACCAGGTTGGCCACCGGGCTCTGCAATACGCCGCCCACGGTGCGGCGACGGTCACGGGCGCCGTCCATCCAGGCACCGCCGCGCTTGTTGGAGCGGGCGTAGAGGTCGAAGAAGAAGCGACCGACGTGCTGGCCGTTTTCCTTGATCTCGAACAGGCGCACGTCCGGGTGCCAGCTGTCGAAGCCTTGCTGTTCGGCGATCTCGATGCCGTACAGGCGCTGGACGATGGCGAACAGGCCGCCAAGTACCTTGTCGATGGGGAAGTAGGCGCGCAGGGCTTCCTGGGACACGCTGTAACGCTGCTCGCGCAGCTTCTCGCCATAGAAACCGCTGTCCCAGCTTTGCAGGTCGGGGCAACCCTGTTCGGCGGCATAGGCCTTGAGCTGCTCCAGGTCCTGAGCGGCAAAGGGTTTGCTGCGCTTGGCCAGGTCCCGCAGGAAGCTCAGCACCTGATCGCTGGACTCGGCCATCTTGGTGGCCAGGCTGAGTTCGGAAAAGCTGGCAAAGCCCAGGAGCTTGGCCAATTCCTGACGCAGGTCGAGGATCTCTTCCATCACCGGGCCGTTGTCGTGCTGACCGGCGTTAGGGCCTTGGTCCGACGCCCGGGTGCAGTAGGCGGCATAGACCTCTTCACGCAGGGCCCGGTCCTGGGCATAGGTCATCACCGCGTAGTAGCTGGGGAATTCCAGGGTGATCAGCCAGCCGTCCAGGCCCTTGGCCTGGGCCGCGGCGGCCATCTGCGCCTTGGCCGAATCGGTCAGGCCGGCCAGGGCCGCTTCGTCGGTAATGTGCTTGGTCCAGGCCTGGGTGGCGTCCAGCAACTGGTTGGAGAAACGGCTGGCCAGCTCGGACAGCTTGCTCTGCACCTGCGCGTAGCGCTGCTGCTGCTCCGGCGGCAGGTCGATGCCCGAGAGGCGGAAGTCCCGCAGGGAGTGCTCGAGGATGGTCTTCTGCGCCACGTCGAAACCGGCGGCTTCGGGGCTCTTGGCCAGGGCGTCGAAAGCCTGGAACAGCTCGCGGTTCTGGCCCATTTCCGTGGAGTAGGCGCTCAAGGCCGGCAGGCAGGCCTCGTAGGCTTCACGCAGTTCGGCGCTGTTGCACACCGCGTTGAGGTGGCTGACCGGGCTCCAGGCCGCGCTCAGGCGATCATTGAGCTCGTCCATGGCCAATACCAGCCCGGCCCAGGTGGGCTGGGTGGCTTGGGTCTTGAGGATTTCAGCGATGGCGGCGCGGTTGTCAGCCAGGATCTGTTCGATGGCCGGTTGCACATGCTCGGCGCGGATCGCCGAGAACGGCGGCAGGTCGTAGGGCTGCAGAAGAGGGTTGTTCACACTCACGGTGGGCACCTTGGCTGGAAGAAACATGCAGGGAAACGTAGCACCATCTTAATTACAATGAGCGGCCACCGCAGCTATAGCCCCCATTAATAAATCTCAGAGAGGCATTCGCACTTGGCCATTCGCAGCTATCAGAACCACACCCCGAGCCTGGGCGAACGGGCCTTTGTCGACCACTCGGCCGTGGTCATCGGCGATGTGGAAATCGGCGCCGACAGCTCGGTCTGGCCACTGACGGTGATCCGCGGCGACATGCACCGCATCCGCATCGGCGCGCGCACCAGCGTGCAGGACGCCAGCGTGCTGCACATCACTCACGCCGGCCCCTTCAACCCCGACGGCTTCCCGCTGCTGATCGGCGACGACGTGACCATCGCCCACAAAGTCATGCTCCACGGCTGCAGCATCGGCAGCCGGGTACTGATCGGCATGGGCAGCATCGTCATGGACGGCGCGGTGGTGGAAGACGAGGTGATCGTCGGCGCCGGCAGCCTGGTGCCACCGGGCAAGCGCCTGGAAAGCGGCTTCCTGTATGTCGGCAGCCCGGTGAAGCAGGCGCGCCCGCTGACCGACAAGGAACGGGCGTTCTTCACCTACAGCGCCGCCAACTACGTGAAACTCAAGGACCTGCACCTGGCCGAAGGCTACGACCGGCCCTGATCCGCTACTGACTGCCGAGGAACCGCCATGCATTACCAAACCGTCCTGTTCGACCTCGACGGCACCCTGACCGATCCCCGCGAAGGCATTACCCGCTCGATCCAGTTCGCCCTGGGCCAGTTGGGTATCGACGAACCGGACCTGACCCGCCTGGAACATTTCATCGGCCCGCCGCTGTTGCAGGCCTTCATGCAGTTCTACGGTTTCGACGAGGCCCGGGCCTGGGAGGCGGTGAACTTCTATCGCGAACGCTTCAAGGTCACCGGCCTGTACGAGAACCGCGTCTTCGACGGCGTCACGCCGCTGCTGGAAACCCTCGGCGGGCAAGGGCGCCAGCTGTACATCGCGACCTCCAAGCCCTGGGTCTTCGCCCGGGAAATCGCCCGCCACTTCGACTTCGCCCGCCACTTCAAGGTGATCTACGGCAGCGAACTGGACGGCACCCGCACCGACAAGGTGGAACTGATCGCCCACGTGCTGGAACAGGAACAGCTGGACCCCGCCACGACCCTGATGGTCGGCGACCGCAAGCACGACCTGATCGGTGCCAAGCGCAACGGCCTGGACGCGGCAGCGGTGGGCTATGGCTTTGGCAGCCGCGAGGAGTTGAGCGCCGAGGCGCCGGCCTATCACTTCGAGACGCTGGCCGAGCTGCATCAGGCGTTTTTGCGCTCCCAGGGTTAATGCCGATCAGTTAAGGACAGCGCTGTAAGAGCTTGCTTCCACTGGCGCGCGCAGCGGTCCTAGAAATGGGACTGCTCCGCAGTCCAGCGGGAGCAAGCTCCCTCGCCACAAGGTATTCGCCCTGGTTCCTACGTAGCGGGTGCAGCGTCTTGCAGCCGCACTAAAGCGGCCTTGCGCTGCTCGGCCGGCAAGTGCCCCAGCGTTTCCACGGCGCGAAAGAAAGCCGGCCAATCCCCGTTCACCTGCTTGAACAGCGCGGCAAACGCCGGCACCCACTGGTCGTACAGGCCGAAAGGCAGCAAGCGGGCGTTGTTCAGCGGCTGGTCGATCCAGGCGTCATAGCGCTTGGAACCGGCCCACTGACTGTCGCGCATCTGCCGGTAATCCCGGCGCAAAGTCTCGAAGGCCTGCGCCTTGCGCTGGCGCATCTGCTCGGCGGGCAAGGGCAGGGCATACAGGCGCTCCAGGCGCTGGCGGGTGTCCAGCAACAGTTGGATGAACTGATCGCGCTGACGCACGTCGGTATTGTCCTGGGGCGCCAGCCCGCGATAGGCCCGCCATTGCCGGGTGCCTTCCTGCTCGACGAAGGTGGCGAAGGATTCGTTGAACTGGGTGTCGTCCTTCACATAGACGCGCTGATGCGCCAGCTCATGGAAGATCAGGGTCGCCAGGCGTTCATCGCCCCAGTGCATCATCGAGCTGATGATCGGGTCATCGAACCAGCCCAGGGTCGAATAGGCCTCCACCCCGCCAATCGCCACGTCCATGCCCTGTTGCCGCTGCAGCGCCGCCTCGCCGCGAGCCGCGCCCTGGCTGTAATAGCCGCGATAGGCCACGCAACCGGCAATGGGAAAGCAGTGAGTCTGCGGGCTCAGGGAGAACTCCGGCGTAGCGAACACATTCCACACCACATAGGGCCGGCCGATGTCGACATACAGCCGGTAGCTGCGGTTGTCCGGCAGGTGCAGGTGCCGGCTGGCAAAGTCCCGGGCCTGTTGCGACTGGGCCAGGTGGGCCCGCAGGGTCGGGTCACGGGCGGGATCTGCCAGCACCTCGGCCACCGGGGTGCGCGCCCGCAACAGTTGCAACTGGCCGCTGGCCAGTTGGCCGTAGTAACCCAGGCTGCTGCAGCCGCTGAGCAGGCCAAGCACCAGGATCGGCAGCAGGAGACGCGAAACGGCATCACGTATCCGATGGCATGAAGGCGGCCTGTTCAATGTGCATCATCCACAGAAAATCTGCCGGCAAGACTATCTCGCCAGCCCGACGCTGCGCCAGGCACCCGTGACGCCAGCGCAAAGGCCCGCAACACGAGCAGAGGGCTGCCAAGGTCGCTGATCAGCGTTATGCTCGAATTCCCCACGCTCAATCGGCCACTGTCATGCGCCACTTACTGCTCGCCCTCAGCCTCGCCGCCCTCGGCGCCTGCTCCAGCCCCTTGCCCAACGTCGATCCCCAGCAGGCCTGGATCGACCTGGCCACGCCGACTCCGGGTGGCAAGCTGGTCATGGCCGAGCGCCTGGACAACCAGCGCCTGAGGGACGGTCGCTACTTCCAGGTCAGCCCCGGCAGCCACGAATTGATGGTGCGCTTCGATTTCGAAGTGTTCAGCGGCGGCATGGGCATGAACAACGACCCCCAGGAGCGCCTGTGCTACCTGAGCCTGCGCTACGACCATTTCCAGGGCGGCCAGCGCTATCGCCTGGAAGCGCGCAACCTGGCCTTCACCCCCAGCGCCCGGCTGTACAACGCCCAGGGCGAGATCGTGGCCGAGGAGCGGATGATCAACTGCGTGCCCTGACGCGGCTCAGCGATCGTTCTTCTGGTAGATGATCTTCTTGGTGCCGTTCTCACAGCTGCCGACCACCATGTTGTTGTCATGGACTTCGTCGTTGGTGACGATTTCCAGGGTGTAGGAAGGCACGCCCTGAGCCTGGATCTTGGCTTCGATCTCGGCCTTGAGTTCATCACAAGGCTTGGGGGCGGCGAGGGCCGATGTGGCCAGCGCGCAACTTGCAACCGCCAAGGCAAAACGTTTCATGATCTAAAGCTCCCTTACTGCGGCGCGCACGAGGGTGCACTGAAGCCGCCGTCGCGTATTCGACCACAGGTGCTTGTGCGCCGCACAGACGCCTTTGCCGGCAAGCCGGTTCCCGCAGACCGCTGCAGGAGCCGACTTGCCAGCAAAACCATCAGCCCAGCAGCGTCGCGTCCAGGCTGATCTTGGCGTTGAGCACCTTGGACACCGGACACCCTTCCTTGGCCTTGTTGCTCAGTTCGGTGAACTGCTGCTGGCTGGCGCCGGGGATCTTCGCCTTGAGGATCAGGTGCACCGCCGTGATGGCGAAGCCGCCGTCGACCTGATCCAGGGTCACTTCGGCCTGGGTGTCGATGCTGTCCGCCTTGAGCCCGGCCTCGCCGAGAATCATTGAAAAGGCCATGGAGAAGCACCCCGCATGGGCGGCCCCGATCAACTCCTCCGGATTGGTGCCCTTGCCGCCCTCGAAACGGGCCTTGAAGCCGTAGGGCGCCTCGCGCAATACCCCGGTTTCGGTCGAGATCGAGCCGATGCCGGTTTTCAGATCACCTTCCCAATGCGCCGAGGCTTTCTTTTTGATACTCATCTCTTTCTCCTCAAGAACCGATGCGAAAGCTCGCACCACGCTGGTTTCTGTTGCCTAAGGGTTCTGAGGATAGATCTGATGGCAAAGTTCAGCCGGTGTGCAGCGGCGCTCTTTACCCGACAAATTCACTCTGACTATTGAATCTCGGGTATATGCCCACATTGCATAGATCTGACTTACAGATTTCGGCAGGTTTTGGCTCATGACAAAGGCCTGCGCACCCTCAAGGAGAAGCAGGCTTATGAAACCGCTGTCCGCTGTTAAATTCTCGACCCTCGACCTGGTGCCCGTGCGTGAAGACGGCAGCCCGGCGCAGTCTCTGCGCAACTCCCTGGACCTGGCGCAACACGTGGAAAAGCTCGGCTACACGCGCTTCTGGGTTGCCGAGCACCACAACATGGACGGTATCGCCAGCTCCGCCACCTCGGTACTGATCGGCTATCTGGCCGGTGGCACCTCGACCATTCGCGTCGGCTCCGGCGGGGTGATGCTGCCCAACCACGCGCCGCTGGTGATCGCCGAACAGTTCGGCACCCTGGAAAGCCTGTACCCGGGACGCATCGACCTCGGCCTGGGCCGGGCGCCGGGTTCCGACCAGATGACCGCCCGGGCCCTGCGTCGGGAGCGCTCCGGCAGCGCCGACGACTTCCCCGAGGACGTGGCGGAACTGATGTCCTATCTCGGCCCACGGACCCCGGAACAACGGGTGATCGCGATGCCGGGCAGCGGGACCAACGTCCCGGTGTGGCTGCTGGGCTCCAGCCTGTTCAGTGCGCAATTGGCCGGGGAACGGGGTTTGCCCTACGCCTTCGCCTCGCATTTCGCACCGCGCTACCTGCATGAGGCGATTCGCGTCTATCGCAATCACTTCAAGCCTTCGGCGGTGCTCGACAAGCCCTATGTGATGCTGGGGGTGCCGCTGGTGGCGGCCGATAGCGATGAACAGGCCGACTACCTGGCGACCTCGGTGTACCAGCGGATCCTGGCGCTGATGCGCGGCCAGAGCCTGGTACAGCGCAAGCCGGTGACCAGCATGGACGGCCTGTGGCTGCCCCACGAGAAGGAAGCGGTGTCGAGTTTCCTCGGCCTGGCGATGATCGGCAGCCCGGCGAAAATCCGCGCCAAGCTCGAAGTCCTGATCGAACAGACCGGCGCCGATGAGCTGATCTTCACCTGCGATCTGCACGAGCACGCCGATCGGCTGCACTCCTACGAGCTGCTGTCACAGGTGATGCAAGGCTAAATTGACAGGCATAAAAAAGCCGACGCCCAGGCGTCGGCTTTTTATTGAACATCTACAGGGGTTCAACCGCGCTTGTAGACAATCTCCTTGGAACCCGCTTCGCAGGTTCCAACCACTTTGCCATCCGCCGCCGCGCCTTTGTCGACCACTTCCAGCGAATAATGCTTGGCGCCCTTGGCGTCGATCTTCGCGGCGATCTCGCTTTTCAGCTCCTCGCACGGCTTGCCGGCGGCAAGGGCTGTTCCCGCAAGACTCAACAAAGCAGCTGCTAATACTAGTTTTTTCATCGGTCGCATTCCCTGGTCGGATCAAAAGAGGCGGCGTTGACGCCAGCCTGACAGAGGCTCAAGACAGTTGTAGCGCTTTGCCATTTCCTATGGCACTCGGCCAGCGCACAAGTTCCAGAGCCTAGCTCAAGCTTTTAACTATTGGCAATCCGGAAGCCGACCTTGAGGGTGACCTGAAAATGCGCGGCCTTGCCGTCCTTGATATGGCCGCGGGTTTCGGTCACTTCGAACCACTCCAGGTGCTTGATGCTTTTATGCGCCTCGGCCAGCGCGTTATTGATTGCCTCTTCGATGCTGTTCGGCGACGAACCCACCAGTTCGACTTTCTTGTAGGTGTGATGATCAGTCATGGCGCTCTCCTTTTTTGCTGTGAAATACAGCCTAGCAGTGATTTTTCTTATTACTTGGGGCGCCATTGCTCACGGCTAGTTCAGATTTTCTGCACTTTCCGAACGGGCCGCAGTCGGAACCTACAGAGTCCGTTCACTACCCTGCAGGAGAGCCGACATGGCCAACACCTCGTTACGCAAAGCCTCACTGGAAAGTATGGAAGCCGAGATCGAAAGCCTGCTCAAATCCCTGGAAAGCCTCAAGGACGATGCGACCGACGAATCGCGCAAGACCCTCAAGGCCCTCAAGAGCAACGCCGAGAATGCCCTCAAGCATTCCCGCAGCCTGATCAGCGATGCCTATGAAGAAGTCAAAGTGAAAACCCGGGAAACCGGTATCGCCACCCGCGACTACGCCCAGGAACACCCGTGGGCGACCGCCGGTGTCGCGGTCGGGGCCATCGGCCTGCTGGCCGCCTACCTGCTGTGCAAGCGCGGCAACTAAACCGGCTGGCGCAGTTCGTTTTTCAACCACTGCGCCAACTGTCGGGCGCGCCCATCCGCGGCGCGCTTGGGTAACCACAGTGCCAGTTGCCCCGGGGTGTCGGAAAACCCCCACGGGGCAACCAGCCTGCCCGCCAGCAAGTCCTCGGCCACCAGCGGCTCCGGCGCGATTGCCACGCCCAGCCCGGCCACCGCCGCTTCCAGCAAGTAATACAGATGTTCGAACCCCTGCCCGTACTTCAGCGCCTCGGCGGCGATGCCGTTGTGTCGAGCCCAGCTGGGCCAGGCCTGGGGACGCGACGTGGTGTGCAGCAGCGACTCCGCGCCAAGGGCCGTGGCCGGCGCCGTGCGCAACCGCGAGTAACCGCCATAGCGCGGGCTGAGCACCGGCCCGATGCGCTCGCAGGCCAGCTCATAGACCTGCATGTCCGCCGGCCACGGCGGCTCGGCAAACACCAGCAGGGCATCCAGCCCCGGGCGCCGGGGATCCAGGTCCCCTTCACCGGCGGAGAGGTGCAGGCGCAGGTCCGGCAGGTCGGCATTCAGGCGCCCCAGGCGCGGAATCAGCCAGCGCGCCAGCAGGCTGCCGGAGCAACCCAGGACGAACGGCGCGTCGGCGCTGCCCCGGGTCAGCTCGCCGCAGACGTCCCGCAGCCGCTCGAAGGCCTCGCTGCTGGCATCGCGCAGCCGAACCCCGGCATCTGTGAGTTTAATGCCACGTCCATCCTTGACGAACAGGCTCAGGCCCAGGTGTTCCTCCAGCACTTTCAACTGCCGGCTCACCGCGCCATGGGTGACATGCAGTTGTTCGGCAGCCTGGCTGACGCTGTTAAGCCGGGCGGTGGCTTCGAAGGCCCGCAGGGCATTCAGGGGGGGCAGGTCGCGGCTCATGGGATAGGTGAGTTTTCCTGACAGGTTGCGGCGATCTTATCGGTTTTCAGCCTTCGGTGTCAGGGGTAGAGTGAGCCCCATTGTCTTTCCACGAATTTGTCTTTCCCCACCCTTGCCCGGGAGCGCTGCAATGACTCAGTCCCAATTGCGTAATGGTCCAGACGACAACGGCCTGTTCGGCGCGTTCGGCGGCCGTTACGTGGCCGAAACCCTGATGCCGCTGATCCTCGACCTGGCCCGCGAATACGAAAAGGCCAAGGAAGATCCCGAGTTCCTCAAGGAGCTGGCCTACTTCCAGCGCGACTACGTCGGCCGCCCAAGCCCGCTGTACTTCGCCGAACGCCTGACCGAACACTGCGGCGGCGCCAAGATCTACCTCAAGCGCGAAGAGCTGAACCACACCGGCGCGCACAAGATCAACAACTGCATCGGCCAGATCCTCCTGGCCCGGCGCATGGGCAAGAAACGCATCATCGCCGAGACCGGCGCCGGCATGCACGGCGTGGCCACCGCCACCGTGGCCGCGCGCTTTGGCCTGGAATGCGTGATCTACATGGGCACCACCGACATCGAGCGCCAGCAGGCCAACGTGTTCCGCATGAAGCTGCTGGGCGCCGAAGTGATCCCGGTCGTGGCCGGCACCGGCACCCTGAAAGACGCCATGAACGAAGCCCTGCGCGACTGGGTGACCAACGTCGACAGCACCTTCTACCTGATCGGCACCGTGGCCGGTCCGCACCCGTACCCGGCCATGGTCCGCGACTTCCAGGCGGTGATCGGCAAGGAAACCCGCGAACAGCTGCAAGCCCAGGAAGGCCGCCTGCCGGACAGCCTGGTGGCGTGCATCGGCGGCGGCTCCAACGCCATGGGCCTGTTCCACCCGTTCCTCGACGATAAAAGCGTGCAGATCATCGGCGTAGAAGCCGCCGGCTACGGCATCGAGACCGGCAAGCATGCCGCCAGCCTCAACGGCGGCGTACCGGGCGTGCTGCACGGCAACCGCACCTTCCTGCTGCAGGACGACGATGGCCAGATCATCGACGCCCACTCGATTTCCGCCGGCCTCGACTACCCCGGCATCGGCCCGGAACACGCCTGGTTGCACGATATCGGCCGCGTCGAATACACCTCGGTGACCGACGACGAAGCCCTGGCCGCGTTCCACCAGTGCTGCCGCCTGGAAGGCATCATCCCGGCCCTGGAAAGCGCCCACGCCCTGGCCGAAGTGTTCAAGCGCGCGCCGACCCTGCCCAAGGATCACCTGATGGTGGTCAACCTCTCGGGGCGTGGCGACAAAGACATGCAGACCGTCATGCACCACATGCAACAGTCCCAGCAGGAGAAACACTGATGAGCCGCCTGCAAACCCGCTTTGCCGAGCTGAAGCAACAGAACCGCGCGGCCCTGGTGACCTTCGTCACCGCCGGCGACCCCAATTACGACACCTCCCTGGCGATCCTCAAGGGCCTGCCCGCGGCGGGCGCCGACGTGATCGAACTGGGCATGCCCTTCACCGACCCGATGGCCGACGGCCCGGCGATCCAGCTGGCCAACATCCGCGCCCTGGGCGCCAAGCAAAACCTGGCGAAAACCCTGCAGATGGTCCGCGAGTTCCGCGCAGGCAACAGCGACACCCCGCTGGTGCTGATGGGCTACTTCAACCCGATCCACCACTACGGCGTGCCGCGCTTCATTGCCGACGCCAAGGCCGCCGGGGTCGACGGCCTGATCGTGGTGGACATGCCGCCGGAACATAACAGCGAGCTGTGCGACCCGGCCCAGGCCGCCGGCATCGACTTCATCCGCCTCACCACCCCAACCACCGACGACGCGCGCCTGCCCAAGGTCCTCGACGGCAGTTCCGGCTTTGTCTACTACGTCTCGGTGGCCGGAGTGACCGGTGCCGGCGCCGCCACCCTGGAACACGTGGAAGAAGCCGTGGCCCGCCTGCGCCGCCACACCGAGCTGCCGATCAGCATCGGTTTCGGCATCCGTACCCCGGAGCAAGCGGCCGCCATCGCCCGTCTGGCGGACGGCGTGGTGGTGGGCTCGGCGCTGATCGACCACATCGCCCATGCCGAGTCTTCCGAGCAAGCGGTGGACGGTGTCCTGAGCCTGTGCGCGGCCCTGGCCGAAGGCGTACGTAAGGCCCGGGTCAGCTGAGGGTAAAGTTCCTGATACAGAGGAATTAGCGCCTCTGGACGCACACTAAACAGACAAGACCGAGGGTTTCAGAACCGCTGTTCTGAAACCCTTTTTGTTGTTTGTGCTGCGAGGAATGCCTGATGAAAATGCCCAAACGTCTGATTGCCGGAGCCGTGGTGCTGCTGCTCGGCGCCAGCCCGTTGCTGCACGTGATGGCCGACGAACGCGGCGACCATGGCCATGGCGATGATCGTGGAGGACCACCGCCGGGCCATTGGGACAATCGAGGCAACGAACACCGCGGCCCGGACAACGACCGGCGCGGTGGCCCACCGCGGGACTTCGGCCCGGTACGCCAGACCATCCACGACAATCGCGGCTACTTCGTGCGGGGCGCCCCTCCACCTCCCGGCATCCGCCTGGTGCGCGGCCAACCCTTGCCCCGCGGTTACTACGGCGAACGCCTGGATGGGCGCGCCCTGTCACGCCTGCCGGTCTACCCGGGCTATGAATGGCGACGCATGGGCGGCGATATCTTCCTGATGGCCGTGGGCACCGGCATCGTCTACGAGATCCTCGACGGCGTGCTCTACTGATCGTTTTTCAACCAGCCGACTCCCCCGCGGGAGCCGGCTGCCCGGCCAGGCGCCCCCTCAGAACCCTGTCAGATCCAGCGGCCGCATGGCCCCCATCCAGATCGCATGATCGGTGTGATCCCGCAGATCGTCCCCGGTATCCGGGTGCAGGAACACCACCAGCCCCTGACGGTTGAGGGCCAGCCACGGCACCACCTGGGCAAACACCTCTGGCGCGAACGCCAGCTGGCAGCTCCAGTCCGGATGCGGTCCAACCGGCCGCTGGTGCACCCGGCCCATTTTCAGCTCGAACAACTGCGCCGCCTGTTCGCACAAGGCCCGGGCGCGCTCCAGGGTGCTGGCGTCAAAGTAGACATGGGCGTGATAGCCCTTGATCCGTTGCATGCAAAGCCTCGCGATAAAGACGAGCCCTCAAGGCTCGCCACAGATGCAGAACACCCGCTGTGAAGAAAACACCGGCCCCATGAAAACACCGAAAGCCGACCGGCTCAAAGCGCTTGCGCCAGCGTCGCCGCCACCTCCAGCAGTTGCTGGCGCAACCAGAGATGGGCCGGGTCGGCACTGTTGCGCCCGTGCCAGATCGCCAGCAGCGATGAGGGCTCGACCGCCAGCGGCAGCGCCCGCCGGCACAGGCCAAAACGCTGCTCGAAGGCCCGGGCCAAGGGTTCCGGCACAATCGCCACCAGGCGCGACTGCTCCAGCAACTGCGGCAGCACCAGGGCATGGGGCAGGGTGACCTTGTACTGGGGACGCCGGCCAATCGCCGCCAGTGCCTGCTCCAGGCGCTGGCGATCGAACATCTCCGACTGCCGGGCAATGCCGCGCTCGAGAATGTAGCCGTTGACCGCGCCTTCCTCCTGCCCGCCCACCGACAGCGTGATCAACGGCTGGTCCGCCAGGGCCTCAAGCGTCAGTACGGGCAGGTCGAGCAAGGGATGCTCGGGGCACATCAGCAACTCATCCTGCTGCCGCCAGAGACAGGCGCTGTGCACCCGCTGCGGCAACTCGGCAAACACCCCGACGGCCAGATCGATACGTCCGACATCGATCTGCTCGGCCAGGTCCAGGCGGGTCGCCGGACGCACCACCAGATCCACCCCCGGCGCCACCTGGGCCAGGCGCCGCAGCAAGGGCGCCAACAGCACCGAACTCAGGTAGTCGTTGGCCGCCAGGGTGAAGGTACGCGTCGCGCGGGCAGGGTCGAATGGCTCCACGCCGACCGTGTGTTGAATGGTCAGCAGCGCCTCGCGCAGCGGGCCGGCAATCGCCTCGGCCCGGGCCGACGGCTGCATGCCCTTGGCCGTGCGAATGAACAGCTCGTCCTGCAAGGACTCGCGCAGCCGGGTCAGGGCATGGCTGACCGCCGACTGGCTCAGATGCAGGCGCTTGCTGGCCAGCAGGATGCTGCGGTCCTCATAGACCGCATCGAAAACCCGCAGCAGGTTGAGGTCGATACGCGGAACGCGGGGCACTTCATCACGGAGCATATTGCAGATCCTGCAGGAGGCTATTGCGGATTGTTCCCTTGCCGCAACGGGCGGGGGCGGGCAACTTTAGCGCATCCGACCAGCAAGCAGATGGCACTGAAAATCAACCCGTGCGATCACGGCAGCGGCTTGCCCGACGTTCAGTGACCGCCACCGGCCTGCGTGTTTTTTGAACACTTGAAAGCGCTGGGTCGTGATCAACACCGTGCTCACATTCAGGGACCGAAGATGCCCGCAAGCCCCGACCTCAATGACATCCGCGCCCATGACTGGGTCGCGACCCGCCTGCCGCGATCCTGGCAGGCCTACGCCCGCCTGATGCGCCTGGACCGGCCCATCGGCACCTGGCTGACCCTGCTGCCGGCCCTGGCCGCGCTGATCCTCTGCGCCGGGCGCATTCCCCCGGTCGGCACCGCGCTGGTGTTCGCCCTCGGCGCCCTGCTGATGCGCAGTGCCGGCTGCTGCATCAACGACATCCTCGATCGCGGCTTCGACGCCCGGGTCAACCGCACCCGCCAGCGGCCCCTGGCCCAGGGTTCGCTGAGCCTCGCCCAAGCCCTGGCCTGCCTGGCCGCAACGTTGCTGCTGGCCGCCGGGTTGCTGCCGCTTCTGCAACCGGCGACGGTGCTGCTGGCCCTGTGCTGCGTGCCCCTGACCCTGGTCTATCCGCTGTTCAAGCGCTTCACCCACTGGCCCCAGGCGTTTCTCGGCGCGGTGTTCAACTGGGGCGTGCTCATGGCCAGCGTGGAAACCACCGGCAGCCTGCAACCCAGTGCGCTGGCGCTGTGGCTGGGCTGCCTGTTCTGGCAGTTGGGCTACGACACCCTCTATGCCTACAGCGACCGTGAGGACGACCTGAACATGGGCCTGCGCTCCACCGCCACGCTGTTCGCCGAACGGGGCAGGACCTGGATCGCCGGGTTCTACGCCATGACCCTGCTGTGCTGGTGCGGCGCGGGCCTGCTGGCCGGTGCCAACCCGGGCTTTTTCATCCTGCTGCTGCCAATCGCCCTGGCCCTGGCCTACCAACTCAGCCTGTTCAGCCCGGACCACCCGGAGCCCTGCAACCACCTGTTTCGCAGCAACGTCCACATCGGCGTGCTGTTACTGGTCGGCGCCTCGGTGGCCATCGTTTGACCGCCGGACACTCAGCAATCCGCAACCTTCCCAACCACACAAGGACTTGTCATATGCCTGCACTCCCAATCAGATCGCCGCTCCAGGCACCGGAACAATGGGCCGCCCTGTTCCTGCGCCTGGCCCTGGGCGCCATGTACGTCGCCCACGCCCTGTTCAAGATCCTGGTCCTGGGCTGGCCGGGCACCCTCAAGCTGTTCGGCGCCACCGGCATGCCCGAGTGGCTGACCTACCCGGCGGTGTGCGCCGAGCTGGTGGGGGGCTTGCTGCTGATCCTCGGGGTCGGCGTGCGCTGGATCGCCCTGGGGCTGATGCCGATGCTGCTGGGGGCGATCGTCTTCGTCCACGGCGCCCACGGCTGGATCTACACCAGCCCGGGGGGCGGCTGGGAATACCTGGCCTTCCTCGCGGTGGTATCGCTGGCGCTGGTGTGCCTGGGCAACGGCGCACTGTCCCTGTGGAGCCTGTTCAAGGTGCCGTCTACAGGGCAATGGACGGCAACGCCAGCCCCCTGAGGGACTGGGCACTGCCGGCCTGCTCGGCCATCAGCCAGTCGACGAAGCGCTGGATCAACGGTCCGCGACGCTTGCGCGGCGGCAGCACCACGTAATAGCCGTAGACGGACAGCGCACTCTGGGCGATCGGCCGGCACAACAGCCCCTGTGCCAGCAGATCGTCCACCAGATGACGCCAGCCGATGGCCACGCCTTGGCCGCCGATGGCCGCCTGGATCAGCAGGGTGTAATTGTCGAAACGCAATTGCCCCGGGGGCGGGGCGCCGGCCAGGCCCAGTTCGCGGAACACCCCGCTCCAGTCGAACCAGTGACTGGCGTTTTCCCCCCGCAGGTGCAGCAGCGGCATCTCCAGCAGGGCCTGGGCGGGCAGGGGCGCCAGGCGCTCCTTGAGCAGCAGCGGGCTGCACACCGGAAACACTTCCTCGCTGAACAGCCAGTGGCTTTCGCCATGCTTGAAACG
The DNA here is from genome assembly GCF_001547915.1 of Pseudomonas sp. St29. Classification (NCBI taxonomy): domain Bacteria; kingdom Pseudomonadati; phylum Pseudomonadota; class Gammaproteobacteria; order Pseudomonadales; family Pseudomonadaceae; genus Pseudomonas; species Pseudomonas sp. St29. The sequence continues at coordinate 35,028 of NZ_AP014628.1, read as the reverse complement.
TCCGTCGCCGAACAGCACGGCCACATCGATATCGCTGCGCAACATGCTGTGGCTGCGCTCGCTGGTCACCAGGCTGACGTCCACCTGGGGGTTGGCCTGATGGAAACGATGCAGGCGCGGCATCAGCCAGTAGGCGGCGAAGGCGAAATCCGTGGCCACCTGCAACACCTCATGCTGATGCTGCTGGGCCAGGGCCGTGAGGCCGGCGTCGATGCTCTGCAGGCCGGCCTGCACCTGTTCCAGCAACAGCGCGCCGGACTCGGTCAGTTCGATGCCGCGGTAGATGCGGTCGAACAGGCGCACCTGCAACTGCTCTTCCAGGCGCTTGATCTGCTGGCTGATGGCCGGCTGGGTAGTGCCCAGTTCCACCGCCGCCGCGGTGAAGCTGCGCAGACGCGCGGCCGCTTCAAACACCCGGAGCAGGTCCAGGGACAGGTCACCAAGGGCTTCATACATAAGCGGTGCTTATCCTAGTCATTGCCGCACATGGGCTTTACCGCCAAAGACATGGAATCCATGCTCGATCGCAGCACTTTCGCATAACCGTCGACTATGGAATGCCGCGAACCCATGAAGCGCAAGAACATTCTTTTCATCATGGCCGACCAGATGGCCGCGCCCTTGCTGCCGTTCTACGGTCCATCGCCGATCCAGCTGCCGCACCTCAGCCGCCTGGCCGCCCGGGGCGTGGTGTTCGACGCCGCCTACTGCAACAGCCCGCTGTGCGCGCCCTCGCGCTTCACCCTGGTCAGCGGCCAGTTGCCGAGCAAGATTGGCGCCTACGACAACGCCGCGGACTTTCCCGCCGACGTGCCCACCTATGCCCACTACCTGCGGCGCCTGGGCTATCGCACCGCGTTGTCGGGCAAGATGCACTTCTGCGGCCCGGACCAGTTGCACGGCTACGAAGAACGCCTGACCACCGACATCTACCCCGCCGACTACGGCTGGGCGGTGAACTGGGATGAGCCCCAGGTGCGCCCCAGCTGGTACCACAACATGTCCTCGGTGCTGCAGGCCGGCCCTTGCGTGCGCACCAACCAACTGGATTTCGACGAAGAGGTGGTGTTCAAGGCCCGGCAATACCTGTTCGACCACGTTCGCGCGGGCGGCGACCAGCCGTTCTGCCTCACCGTGTCCATGACCCATCCCCACGATCCCTACACCATTCCCAAGGCGTTCTGGGATCTGTACCGCGACGACGACATTCCACTGCCCCAGACCCCGCCCCAGAGCGAGCTGGACCCGCACTCCCAGCGCCTGCTCAAGGTCTACGACCTGTGGGACAAGCCGCTGCCTGTGGATAAGATCCGCGACGCGCGGCGAGCCTACTTCGGCGCCTGCAGCTACATCGACAGCAACGTCGGCAAGCTGCTGCAGACCCTGGAAGACACCGGGCTGGCGGACGACACGTTGATCGTGTTTTCCGGCGACCACGGCGACATGCTCGGCGAGCGTGGCCTCTGGTACAAAATGCACTGGTTCGAAATGGCCGCCCGGGTGCCGCTGCTGATCTGCGCGCCGGGGCAGTTCGCCGCCGGGCGGGTCGGCGCCGCGGTGTCCACCGCCGACCTGCTGCCGACCCTGGTGGAACTGGCCGGCGGCCATGTGGAGCCCAACCTGCCCCTGGACGGCCGCTCCCTGGTCCCCCATCTGCTGGGGCAGGGCGGCCACGATGAGGTGTTCGGCGAATACATGGCCGAAGGCACTATCAGCCCGCTGATGATGATTCGCCGGGGCGCCTACAAATTCATCTACAGCGAAGACGACCCGTGCCTGCTCTTCGATGTCGCCCACGACCCGCAAGAGCGTATCGACCTCAGCCAGTCGGCCGAGCATCGAGCGCTGTTCGACGCCTTCCTCGCCGAGGCCCGGGCCAAGTGGGACATCCCGACCATTCACCAACAGGTCCTGGCCAGCCAGCGCCGTCGCCGCCTGGTGGCCGACGCCCTGAACCGGGGCACGCGCAAGAGCTGGGATCACCAGCCCCTGGTCGACGCCAGTGCGCAATACATGCGCAACCACATCGACCTCGACGATCTGGAGCGCAAGGCGCGTTATCCACAACCCTGCCAACACCAATAATCCAAGGGGAAGAGCATGCAAACGTTATCCACAGCGCTGGCCGTCGGGTTCCTGGCTCTGGGCAGCGCAACCGCCTGGGCCGACTCGTGCGCAACCGTGAAGATGGCCGATCCGGGCTGGAGCGACATCGCCGCCACCAACGCCATCGCCAGCTTTCTGCTGGAGGGCATGGGCTACAAGGCCAAGATCGACACCCTGGCAGTGCCCATCACCTACGGCGGCCTCAAGGACGGCCAGGTGGATGTGTTCCTGGGCAACTGGATGCCGGCGCAGCAGGGCTTCTACGACAAGTTCGTGGCCAATGGCGAGGTGATCCAGCTGGCGAAGAATCTGGAAGGCACCGAGTTCACCCTGGCGGTTCCGGACTACGTGTGGGACGCCGGGGTGCATGATTTCGCCGACCTGAACACATTCGCCGACAAGTTCGACAGGAAGATCTACGGCATCGGCTCCGGTGCTCCAGCCAACCTGTCGCTGCAGGCGATGATCAAGAACAACGAGTTCAATCTAGGCCAGTGGAAGCTGATCGAGTCCAGCGAGCAGGCGATGCTCGCCGAGGTGTCCCGGGCCACGAAAAAACAGCGCTTCGTGACCTTCCTCGGCTGGACCCCGCACCCGATGAACGTGCAGCTCAACATGCGTTACCTGACCGGGGGCGAGCAGTACTTCGGCGCCAGCGGCAGCGTCTACACCCTGACGCGCAAAGGTTATGCACAGGCCTGCCCGAACGTCGGCAAGCTCCTGAGCAACCTGCGGTTCACCCAGGACATGGAGAACGCCATCATGGCCGAGGTGGTGAACAACAAGCTCAGCAACGCCGATGCCGCCAAGGCCTGGATCAAGGCCAACCCGGCGGTGCTGGAGCAGTGGCTGCAAGGGGTCCGGACCATCGATGACAAAGAGGCCCTGGCGGCGGTGAAGGCCAAGTTGTAGCCCAAGGTGCGCCGGCTCCTGCGGGATCAGGGGCCAGCCTCGCCACATGCCCGAAGCCTGACAATGCATTACCCTGGCCCCCTCGAATTCCCCCATCCGTGAGCAACCATGGCCTGGCCCAACCGCCATTCACTTCTGCCTTTTCTCGGCTGGCTGCCCCAGCAGACCCGCGCCAGCGTCGGTCGTGATCTGCTGGTGGGGCTCAGTGGCGCGATCCTCGCCCTGCCGCAATCGATCGCCTATGCGCTGATTGCCGGCCTGCCGCCGGAGTACGGGCTGTACGCGGCCATAGTCCCGGTGCTGGTGGCCTGCCTCTGGGGCTCGTCCTGGCACCTGATCTGCGGGCCCACGGCAGCGATTTCCATCGTGCTGTATGCCAGCGTCAGCCCCCTGGCGGTGCCGGCGTCCGAGGACTACATCACCCTGATCCTGCTGCTGACCCTGCTGGCGGGGATCTTCCAGTGGCTGCTGGGGCTGCTGCGTTTCGGCGCCCTGGTGAACTTCGTCTCGCATTCGGTGGTGCTGGGCTTCACCCTCGGTGCCGCGGTGGTGATTGCCCTGGGGCAATTGCCCAACCTCCTGGGCCTGGAGCTGCCGAACCAGGCCACCGCCCTCAATAGCCTGAGCTTGCTGCTGGAACACCTGGACGCTGTGGACAAGCCTTCGCTGTTGCTGGGGCTGGGCAGCCTGATCGTCGGCCTCGGCCTGAAGCTACTGGCGCCACGCTGGCCCAGCCTGTTGCTCAGCCTGGTGCTCAGTGCGCTGGTGGTCTGGTTGCTGCCGGGGGTGTTCGGCCACGTCAAATTGGTCAGCGCCTTCGTGGGCCGGCTACCGCCCTTGAGCCCGTTGCCACTGGACCTGGATCTGGTCCTGCGGCTGCTGCCCAGTGCCGTGGCGGTGGGGATGCTGGGGCTGGTCACCAGCCTGTCGATTGCCCGCTCACTGTCGGCACGTTCGGAACAACTGCTCGACGCCAACCAGGAAGTCCGCGCCCAGGGCCTGTCGAACATGGTCGGGGCGTTTTTCTCCGGCTACCTGTCCTCCGGCTCTTTCACCCGCTCGGGCTTGAGTTATGAAGCCGGTGCCCGCTCGCCCCTGGCCGGGGTGTTCTCGGCGCTGTGGGTGGCGCTGTTCGCGGTGGCCGGCGCCGGGCTGATCGCCCACATCCCGATTCCGGCCATGGCCGGCAGCATCCTGCTGATCTGCTGGGGGCTGGTGGACCATCGGGGCATCCGTGACCTGTTCCGGGTAAGCCGCGCCGAATTTGTGGTGATGAGCCTGACCTGCATCGCCACCTTGCTCCTGGAGTTGCAGACGGCGATCTATGCCGGGGTCCTGGCGTCGCTGTTCTTCTACCTCAAGCGCACGTCGCAACCACGGGTGCAGCAGTCCAGCGAGGGCGATGCCGACGTCCTGCGGGTCGGCGGCTCGATCTTCTTTGGCGCCAGTCATTACCTGCAAGTGCGCATGCAACGCTGCCACGCACCGAAACTGGTGATCGACGCCCGGCAGATCAACTTCATCGACTATTCAGGGGTGGCGATGCTGCATCAGGAGGCGCGCCGACTGAAACGCCAGGACCGCAGCCTGACCCTGCGCCGAGCCCGGCAGGCGGTGAAAGAGGAATTGATCAAGCTCGAAGGACCGGAGCACTGCCCGATCCACTTCGAAGACTGAACCCGCAGGCGTCTTGCCCACACTCGACGTAGGAGCCGGCTTGCCGGCGAAGAGGCCCTTGGACCTGGCGCCGGTCTTGAGGCCGCCTTCGCTGGCAAGCCAGCTCCTACGAGGGGAGAGGGGTTACTGCGCCAACTGGCGGCGCAGTTCGGCCAGCACCGGGGCGCTGTCCGGGCGCACACCACGCCACAGGTAGAAGGCTTCCGCCGCCTGTTCGGCCAGCATGCCCAGGCCATCGAGCACCAACGCCGCGCCATGTTCACTGGCCCAACGGCAGAACGGCGTCGGCTCCTTGGCGTACATCATGTCGTAGCACACCGTCTGGCCCGGTTCGATCAGGCTGCTGGCAATCGGCGGCAAGTCCCCAGACAGGCTGGCGGAAGTGGCATTGATGATCAGGTCCACCGACTCCTCCAGCCAGTCGAAGCCGCTGGCCGACACCGGCCCCAAATCGGCGAACAGCTCGGCCAGCAACTCGGCTTTTTCCACGGTGCGATTGGCAATCACCACCGACGCCGGCTGTTGCGCCAGCAAAGGCTCCAGGGCCCCGCGCACGGCGCCCCCGGCTCCCAGGAGGAGGATGCGCTTGCCCTTGAGGCTGACCCCGGCGTTCACCGTCAAGTCGCGCACCAGTCCGGCGCCGTCGGTGTTGTCCCCCAACAGGCGGCCGTCGGCCTGCTTGCTCAGGGTGTTCACCGCACCGGCACGTTGCGCGCGCTCGGTCAGGCTGTCGCACAGGCGATAGGCGTCTTCCTTGAACGGCACGGTGACGTTGGCACCACGGCCCTGGGCGAAGAAATCGCGGGCAGCGCCGGCGAAGTCGTCCAGGGGCGCCAGCAGGGTGTTGTATTCCAGTTGCTGGCCGGTCTGCTGGGCGAACAGCCGGTGGATCAAGGGTGATTTGCTGTGGCCGATCGGATTACCAAAGACAACGTACTGGTCCATTTCTCATCCCATTTGCTCAACACACACGGGTAGGAGCCGCGTCCGCCTTGAAGGCCTCTTCGCCGGCAAGCCGGCTCCTACACGGTGGGTGCGGGTTAGTGGCTGGCCGCCAGCCAGTCGCGGTCCTGCAGGAAGTATTCGGTCAGGCGCGCCTCTTCGGTGCCCGGCTCGGCCTTCCAGTCGTAGCCCCAGCGCACTTGCGGCGGCAGCGACATGAGGATCGATTCGGTACGCCCGCCCGATTGCAGGCCGAACAGGGTGCCACGGTCGTAGACCAGGTTGAACTCCACGTAGCGGCCACGGCGGAATTCCTGGAACTCGCGCTGCTGCTCGGTGTAGGCCGCGGTCTTGCGGCGCTGGACGATGGGCAGGTAAGCCTCGATATAGGCATCGCCGATGGCGCGCATGAAAGCGAAGCAGGTGTCGAAGTCCCACTCGTTCAAGTCGTCGAAGAACAGGCCGCCGATGCCCCGGGGCTCGTTGCGGTGCTTGATGTGGAAGTAGCTGTCGCACCAGGCCTTGTAGCGCGGGTAGACGTCCGGGCCAAAAGGCGCGCAGGCGCGTTCGGCGACCTGGTGCCAGTGCACGCAGTCTTCTTCATTGCCGTAGTAGGGGGTCAGGTCAAAACCGCCGCCGAACCACCAGACCGGTTCTTCACCTTCCTTCTCGGCAATGAAGAAACGCACGTTGGCGTGGGAGGTCGGCACATGGGGGTTGTGCGGGTGGATCACCAGGGACACGCCCAGGGCCTCGAAACCCCGACCGGCCAGTTCCGGACGATGGGCGCTGGCCGAAGGCGGCAGGCCGCTGCCGAACACGTGGGAGAAGTTGACCCCGCCCTTTTCGATCACTGCACCGCCACCGATCACCCGGGTGCGTCCGCCACCGCCGGCAGGCCGGGTCCAGGCATCCTCGATGAAGCGCGCGCCGCCGTCTTCGTTTTCCAGGGCAGTGCAAATACGGTCTTGCAGGTCGAGCAGGTAGGCTTTTACGGCCTCGGTGCGGGTAGTCATGGCATCACCTTGAATCGGGCAAAGCTAGGCGGCGCCAGGGATGAAACCGGGGCCGGCGCAAATGGGCGCGTAGCATAACACCGCACTGTGTCCACTCGCAGTTGACGAAGGTCAAGCAGAGGAGTCCGATAGAACCCTTTCACGCGACGACCAAGGAGTGAGTACAGATGGCCAAACGTATCCAGTTCCGCGCCCATGGCGGCCCCGAAGTACTCGAGTGTGTGGATTACCAGCCCGCCGAACCGGGCCCGCAGCAGGTTCGCGTCAGCAACCAGGCCATCGGCCTGAACTTCATCGATACCTATTTCCGCAGCGGCCTGTACGCACCGCCGGCGCTTCCGTCGGGCCTGGGCGCCGAAGGGGCCGGGGTCGTGGAAGCCGTGGGCAGCGCGGTGACCCGCTTCAAGGTCGGCGATCGGGTGGCCTATGGCAGCGGCCCGCTGGGTGCCTACAGCGATGTGCACGTGCTGCCCGAAGCCAACCTGGTGCACCTGCCGGACACCATCAGCTTCGAACAGGCCGCCGGGGTGATGCTCAAGGGCCTGACCGTGCAGTACCTGCTGCGCCAGACCTATGAACTCAAGGGCGGCGAGACCGTGCTGTTTCACGCGGCCGCCGGCGGCGTCGGTTCCCTGGCCTGCCAGTGGGCCAAGGCCCTGGGGGTAAAACTGATCGGCACCGTCAGCTCACCGGAAAAAGCTGCCATCGCCAAGGCCCTGGGTGCCTGGGAAACCATCGATTACAGCCATGAAGACGTGGCCCAGCGAGTGCTGGAACTGACCGACGGCAAGAAGTGCCCGGTGGTCTACGACGGTGTGGGCAAGGACACCTGGCTGACTTCCCTGGATTGCCTGGCACCCCGCGGGCTGATGGTCAGCTTCGGCAACGCCTCGGGCGCGGTGGAAGGGGTGAACCTGGGGATTCTCTCGGCCAAGGGCTCGCTGTATGTCACCCGGCCGACCCTGGCCAGCTACGCCAACAACGCCGAGAACCTGCAACGCATGGCCGACGATCTGTTCGCCATGATCGCCAGCGGCCAGTTGAAGATCGAGATTGGCCAGCGCTTCGCCCTGGCGGATGCCGCCAAGGCCCATGTCGAGCTGTCGGCGCGGCGCACCACCGGTTCGACGGTGCTCTTGCCCTAAGCGCCTTCGCCGGCCAGCCGGCTCCTGCAACACGCGTCGCGATGACCCGTGGGAGCCGGCGCAGCAATCAGGAAGGCCGCACCACCCTGCCGGTGGCCAGATCGCGGATCAGGCTCGGGTTCTTGCGCCCGCCCAGGCTGCCGGTGAGCACCAGGTCCAGTTGCCCACGGAAGTACTGCTCGACGCGCAGCCGCGTGCGCGCCGCCGGCCGCCCCTGGGGATTGGCCGAGGTGGAAATCAGCGGTCCCACCAGCGCGCACAGTTCACGCACCAGCGGATGGTCGCTGACCCGCAACGCCACCGTGTCATGCACCCCGGTGACCCACTCCGGCAGCAGGTTCTGATGGGGCACCAGCCAGGTGTTGGGACCCGGCCAGGTGCTGGACATGCGCTCGATCCAGGTGTCGGGGAAGTCCTCGAAGAGAAAGTCGAACTGATGGATGTTGTCGGCGATCAGAATCAGGCCCTTGTCCACCGAGCGTGACTTGATCGCCAGCAGGCGATCCACCGCCTCTTCGTTCCACGGATCGCACCCCAGGCCCCAGACCGCTTCGGTTGGGTAGGCAATCACCGCCCCTGCGCGAATCTCTCGTGCGGCTTGTTGCACACGCCAACTGCTGACCATTGCCGAATCTCCAGATAAAAGCTGTGCGCAGTTTACCGATCCTGCCTATAAAACCTAGGGCCTGTTGCGGTTTGGCGACAGCGCGCAACCGCCCTCAACTCGACCCCAGGCGTGCCAGCCAGCGGCCGTTTTCATTGACCGCAAGGCCGTCGATCTCCAACTCGCTCAAGGCCGCCAGCACCCGCGGTAGGGGCCAGCCGCTGGCCCGCGCCAGGGCCTCGCTGCTGTGGGGCGCGGCCAGGAGCAGGGCCAGCAGCGGATGCCTGGCGGTTTCGGCCGGCACGGCGGCCGGCGGTGCCACGTGTTGCCAGCCCCTGAGGGTTTCGAGAATGTCCTGCACGCTTTCCACCAATACCGCGCCATCACGGATCAGCTGGTGACAGCCCCGCGCACCGGGGTGATGGATGGAACCGGGAATCGCGTACACCTCGCGGCCCTGTTCCGCCGCCAGGCGGGCGGTGATCAGGGAACCGCTGGCCACGCTGGCTTCCACCACCAGCACGCCGAGGGACAGGCCGCTGATGATCCGATTGCGCCGGGGGAAGTGCTCCGCCCGCGGACCGGTGTCCAGCGCGAACTCGGAAACCACCGCGCTGCCCTGGTCGATCATCGCCTGGGCCAAGGCTCGGTGGCGCTGTGGATAAAAATTTTCCAGGCCGGTGCCCAGCACCCCCACCGTGTGCCCGCCAACGGCCAGTGCCGCCTGATGGGCTGCGCCATCGATGCCCAGGGCCAGACCACTGGTGATCACGAATCCGGCTCCGGCCAGGCTCCTGGCGAACGCCGCCGCGGTGTCCAGTCCCGGGGGCGAAGCGCGGCGGCTGCCCACCATCGCCAGCTGCGGCCGTTCCAGAGTCGAAGGGTCGCCGGCCACGAACAACAGCGGCGGCGCATCCTCCAACTGGGCCAGCAAGGCCGGGTAGCCGGGCTGGTCCCACATCAGTAAATGCTGGGCCTGGTTGTCTATCCAGGCCAAGGCACGCCGAGCGCCCTCGCGCACTTCGGCGCTGCGCCGGGCATCGCTGCAGGCGGCCGGCAGGCCCAGGGCATGCCAGGCACCGGCCGGTGCACTGAGGGCTTTGGCGGCTGAACCGAAGGCCTGGAGCAGGCGCTGAAAGCGCCTGGGTCCCAGACCGGGCAGGCCATGCAAACGTAAACGGGCTTCCAGTTCCGCGGGGGAAATGGCGGCACTAATCGAGTGCGACATGGATCATCCTTGATCGTCATAGGTCCGGTCAGCGCCGGAACAAGCTGTGGATAAGTCTGTTGGTAACTTGTTGAGGACAAGTTTCCCGACGCCCTCGGGAAACGGTCCGCCAACTTCGCCGACGCTGCGCCCAAACGCTGGTCGCGCTCGCTGAGCAGACCTCGGTCACGCCCCCAGGAGCAGGCCTGCAGCGGCGACCGATGGCGGTCCAGCCCAACGGCGGCAAGGCGAACAGTCATTTCCTCGGGGGCTGAATCCCTTTATTATGTGCGCTCGCGTAAAACGCCAGAGCCTGCGCGGCTCGCTCCTTTGCAGAGCACGTTTTGCATCGGCGGCCCAGGTCCAGGACCTGTCAGGGCGCCGACTCCGCCCTTACTTCACACGTGTAGCAATTACGCTTATGGCCATTTTAAACATCCTCGAATTCCCTGATCCGCGCCTGCGCACTATCGCCAAACCCGTGGCCGTAGTGGACGACGAAGTGCGTCAGTTGGTCGACGACATGTTTGAAACAATGTATGAGGCCCCAGGCATCGGTCTGGCGGCGACCCAGGTCAACGTGCACAAACGCGTCGTGGTCATGGACCTGTCCGAAGATCGCAGCGAGCCCCGGGTGTTCATCAACCCCGAATTCGAAGCCCTGACCGACGAGATGGACCAGTACCAGGAAGGCTGCCTGTCGGTGCCGGGTTTCTATGAAAACGTCGACCGCCCGCAACGGGTCAAGATCAAGGCCCTGGACCGCGACGGCCAGCCCTATGAACTGATCGCCGAAGGACTACTGGCGGTGTGCATCCAGCACGAATGCGACCACCTCAACGGCAAGCTGTTCGTCGATTACCTGTCCACGCTCAAGCGTGACCGGATCAAGAAGAAGCTGGAAAAGCAGCATCGCCAGCAGGCTTGATGACCGTCTTGCAAAGGCTTGCCACGGCAAGCCTTTTTCTTTTCCGCATGTTTAACATCGAGAATTCTCATGACTGAGCCACTGCGCATCGTCTTTGCCGGCACCCCCGAATTCGCCGCCGAACACCTCAAGGCCCTGCTCGACAGCCCTCACCAGATTGTCGCGGTCTACACCCAGCCGGACCGTCCGGCGGGGCGCGGGCAGAAGCTGATGCCCAGCCCGGTCAAGCAACTGGCCCTGGAGCACCAGATCCCGGTGCTGCAACCACCCACCCTGCGCAATGCCGAGGCCCAGGCCGAACTGGCGGCGCTCAAGCCGGACCTGATGGTGGTGGTGGCCTACGGCCTGATCCTGCCTCAGGTGGTACTGGATATTCCGCGCCTGGGCTGCATCAACAGCCACGCCTCGCTGCTGCCGCGCTGGCGCGGTGCCGCGCCGATCCAGCGCGCCGTAGAAGCCGGTGATGCAACCAGTGGCGTGACCGTGATGCGCATGGAAGCCGGCCTGGACACCGGGCCGATGCTGCTCAAGGTCAGCACCCCGATCAGTGCCCAAGACACCGGTGGCAGCCTGCACGACCGCCTGGCCGAGCTGGGCCCGCCGGCCGTGCTGCAAGCCATCGAAGGCCTGGCCGCCGGCACCCTGCAAGGCGAAGTCCAGGACGACAGCCTGGCCACCTACGCCCACAAGCTGAACAAGGACGAGGCGCGCATCGACTGGAGCCGCCCGGCCGTGGAGCTTGAACGCCTGATCCGGGCCTTCAACCCCTGGCCGATCTGCCACAGCACCTTGAACGGCGAAGCCCTGAAAGTCCTGGCCGCCACCCTGGCCACAGGCCGGGGCACCCCGGGCGAGATCCTCGGCGCCAGCAAGGACGGCCTGCTGGTCGCCTGCGGTGAGCAGGCGCTGTGCCTGACCCGCCTGCAACTGCCCGGCGGCAAGGCGCTGAACTTCAGCGACCTGTTCAACAGCCGCCGCGAGAAGTTCGCCCTCGGCACCGTCCTCGGCCAAGCGGCGGACGCCCAATGAACCCGCGCCTGGCCGCCGCCAAGGCCCTGACCGCGGTACTCAACGGCAAGGCCTCGCTCAACAGCTCGCTGCCGATCCAGCTGGACAAGGTCGAAGCCCGGGATCGCGGCTTCACCCAGGACCTGGCCTTCGGCACCGCGCGCTGGCAGCCACGGCTGTCGGCGCTGGCGGCCAAACTGCTGCAGAAGCCATTCAAGGCCGCCGACGCCGATGTCGAGGCGCTGCTGCTGGTGGGCCTCTATCAACTGCTCTACACCCGGGTGCCGGCCCACGCCGCCATCGGCGAAACCGTGGGTTGCGCCGACAAGCTGAAAAAGCCCTGGGCCAAGGCCCTGCTCAACGCCGTGCTGCGCCGCGCCCAGCGTGAAAGCGAGGCGCTGCTGGCCGAGCTGGAACACGACCCGGTGGTGCGCACCGCGCACCCGCGCTGGCTGCAAAAGTCCCTCAAGGCCTTCTGGCCCGAGCACTGGGAAGCCATCTGCGCCGCCAACAACGCCCACCCGCCGATGATCCTGCGGGTCAATCGCCGGCATCATTCGCGGGACGCCTACCTGCAGCTGCTGAGCGAAGCGGGTGTGGCGGCCAGGGCCTGCGTCTACAGCCAGGACGGTATCGTCCTCGACGAAGCCGGCGATGTTCGCGGCCTGCCGGGCTTTGCCGAAGGCTGGATCAGCGTCCAGGACGAAGCCGCGCAACTGGCCGCCGAGCTGCTGGAGCTGGCGCCGGGGCAGCGGGTGCTGGACGCCTGCTGCGCGCCGGGGGGTAAGACCTGCCATATCCTCGAAGTGCAACCGGCCCTGGCCGGCGTGGTGGCGGTGGACCTGGAGGCCAAGCGCCTGGTGCGAGTGCGGGAAAACCTCGACCGCCTGAAGCTCGATGCCCATCTGATCGCCGCCGACGGCCGCGACACCCAGGCCTGGTGGGACGGCCAGCCGTTCCAGCGCATCCTGCTGGACGCGCCGTGCTCGGCCACCGGGGTGATCCGTCGCCACCCGGACATCAAGCTGACCCGCCAGCCGGAAGACATCGCCGCCCTGGCGCAGCTGCAAGGCGAACTGCTGGACGCCCTGTGGCAGACCCTGGAAGTGGGCGGCATCCTGCTCTACGCCACCTGCTCGACCCTGCCCACCGAGAACACCGAAGTCATCGAGGCTTTCCTCGGGCGCACCCCGGGCGCCCGTGAATTGGACATCGGCGGCCAACTGGGGCAGCCTGCGGCCGGCCTCAAGCAGCCCCACGGGCGCCAGTTGCTGGCGCAAGAGGGCGGCCATGACGGTTTCTACTACGCCAAGCTGATCAAGATCGCCGCCGCACGCGGCTAAACGGTTTTAAGGGAGTGACTGGATGAAAATCATCATCCTCGGCGCCGGGCAAGTGGGCGGCACACTGGCGGAGCACCTGGCCAGCGAAGCCAACGACATCACCGTGGTGGACACCGACGGCGAACGCCTGCGCGGCCTCGGCGATCGCCTGGATATCCGCACCGTGCAAGGCCGCGGCTCCTTTCCCACGGTGCTGCGCCAGGCCGGAGCCGACGACGCCGACATGCTGGTGGCGGTGACCAACAGCGACGAAACCAACATGATCGCCTGCCAGGTCGCCCACACCCTGTTCAACACGCCGACCAAGATCGCCCGGGTGCGCGAATCCGCCTACCTGACCCGCGCCGGGCTGTTCGACAACGACGCGATCCCGGTCGACGTGCTGATCAGCCCCGAGCAGGTGGTAACCCTCTACATCAAGCGCCTGATCGAACACCCCGGCGCCCTGCAAGTGATCGACTTCGCCGAAGGCAAGGCGCAACTGGTGGCGGTCAAGGCCTACTACGGCGGCCCGCTGGTGGGCCAGCAACTGCGTCAGCTGCGCGAGCACATGCCCAACGTCGACACCCGGGTGGCGGCGATCTTCCGGCGCGACCGGCCGATCATGCCCAAGGGCGATACGGTGATCGAGGCCGACGACGAGGTGTTCTTCATCGCCGCCAAGGCCCACATCCGCGCGGTGATGAGCGAAATGCGCCGCCTGGAGGAATCCTACAAGCGCATCGTCATCGCCGGTGGCGGGCAGATCGGCGAGCGCCTGGCCGAGGCCATCGAAAGCCGCTACCAGGTGAAGATCATCGAGATGAACCCGGCCCGCTGCCGCTACCTGTCCGACACCCTGGACAGCACCGTGGTGCTGCAGGGCAGCGCCTCGGACCGCGACCTGCTGCTGGAAGAGAACATCGCCGACGCCGACATTTTCCTGGCCCTGACCAACGACGACGAGGCCAACATCATGTCCTCGCTGCTGGCCAAGCGCCTGGGGGCGAAGAAGGTCATGACCATCATCAACAACCCGGCCTATGTCGACCTGATCCAGGGCGGCGACATCGACATCGCCATCAGCCCGCAGCTGGCCACCATCGGCACCCTGCTGGCCCACGTGCGCCGCGGCGACATCGTCAGCGTGCACTCCCTGCGCCGCGGCGCGGCGGAAGCCATCGAGGCCATCGCCCACGGCGACGCCAAGTCGAGCAAGGTGATAGGTCGCGCCATCGAGAACATCGGCCTGCCGCCGGGCACCACCATCGGCGCCATCATTCGTGACGAAGAAGTGCTGATCGCTCACGACGATACGGTGATCGAAGCCGGCGACCACGTGATCCTGTTCCTTGTGGATAAAAAGCACATTCGCGACGTGGAGAAGCTGTTCCACGTGGGCCTGAGCTTTTTCTGATCAACCACTGTGTAGCCGCTGCCGCAGGCTGCGATCGACTGCGCAGCCTGCGGCAGCGGCTACATGAGCCCACAGGAGTGACAACGATGCTTGAATCGCTGGAAAAAATGCTCGCCAAGGGTGTGGATAACGCTCTGCTGCGCTTCGGCCTGGGCAAGGGTTACCTGGATCAGGGTGAATTCGCCCGGGCCGCCGAGCACCTGCAACGCTGCGTGAGTTTCGATCCCAAGTATTCAGCGGCCTGGAAGCTGCTGGGCAAGGCCTGTCAGGGGCAGGGCGATCTTCAAGGGGCACGCCAGGCCTGGGAACAGGGCCTGGAAGCGGCCCGGGGGCATGGCGACAAACAGGCAGAAAAGGAAATGACCGTGTTCCTGAAAAAACTCGACCGCCAGTCTCAAGGCTGACCTCTATCCCCTGTAGCCGCTGCCGAAGGCTGCGAACGGCCCGCAGGGACGCAAAGATCTTGAGACGACACAGGTTCGGCTGGAGATCGCCAAACAAGGCCCTTCGGTCCTTTTCCCAGCCTCGCGGGCTCGGCAGCGGCTACAGGACGATTTCACAGGTAGCGCAGGGCGATCCCTTCCGCGTCCGCCTGGACCACTTCCATGCGCACCCTGGGCGCCGCCGCCGGCAGGCCCTGCACCTGGCCATAGACCACCGCGCCCTTGGGCAATTGCGCCAGGGCCGGGTTTTGCACATAGACGCCACTGGCAGACAGGTTGCGGGTCTGCCCCAGGCATTCGCCAATGCTCTCGTGGGAAATCTTGATGCGAAACGATTTGCGGTGCTCGGACATCTTCTGCGCCCTTGTTCTGTGTGCTGTGGATAACGCCTGCGCGAAGGTTATCCACAGATCGTGCCAGCGCTGTCAGTACCAGCGCGCCTCGCCCGGAGGGCGCTTCTTGAAGCGTTTCATGCTCCACATGTACTGGCTCGGATACGCCCCGACATAGCGCTCGACCACCTTGCTCATGGCCGCACAGGAGGTTTCGGTATCGGTGCTGTACATCTCTTGCGGCGCCGCTTCGAGGATCACCTTGTAGCCCGAGCCATCGGGCAGGCGCAGGGCATGGAGGAACACGCCCACTGCCTTGCCGCCAGCCAGCATGTTCGGCACGAACTTGCTGGTCAGGGCCTGGGTGGCGAAGAAGGGCACGAAGATCCCGGCGGATTCGGCCGGTTCCGGGTCGGCGGGAATGCCCACGGCACCGCCTTTGCGCACTTCCTTGATGACGCTGAGGATGCCTTCCTTGGTGGAGGCCGCCACGCGGTTGCCCAGTTGCACCCGCTGCTTGCGCAGCAGTTCGTCCACCGCCTTGAGCTTGGGCGGACGGTAGAAAATGATCGGTTTGCACTGGCTGCAGTAGAAGTGGTTGAGCACTTCCCAGTTGCCCAGGTGACTGGTGATGCCGACCACGCCCTTGCCCGAGGCCAGGGCGTCCTTGAGTACGTCCAGGCCCTCGACTTCGCGCACCAGGGCGAGGGAACGCTCCGCCGGCCAGATCCAGGCGCAGGCGCTTTCGGTCAGGGACTTGCCGATGTCTTTCAGGCTCTGGCCTACCAGGCGCTCGCGCTCGGCGGGGTCCATCTGTGGAAAACATTTGGCCAGGTTGATGCGCACCACGTCGCGGGAACGATTGGGGGTCTTCCACATGATCCAGCCGATGGCCGCGCCGACCGCCTGCACCGCGCGCCAGGGCAGCAGGGCAAACAACCGCAGAGCGCCCACCAGCAGGGCGCCTTTGAACTTATCCACAAATGACTCCTGATCTGTCGGTCATGAAGCGTGTCGCGAGCCGGCTATTCTAACCGCGCGTGGGCCAGGATGGCGTAGCGATCACAGTCGCGGGTGTGATCCATGACCATGCCCGACGCCTGCATCAGCGCGTAACAGATGGTCGGTCCGACGAAGGTGAAGCCGGCTTTCTGCAGGCCGCGGCTCATGGCTTCGGCCTCCGGGGTCACCGCCGGCACTTCGCTGCGGTCGTTGAAATGATTGATCTTCGGCTCGCCGCCGACGAAGGACCAGAGAAAGGCCACCGGGTCTTCCAGCTCCAGCCAGGCCTGGGCGTTGCGCCGGGCGGCATTGAGCTTGAGGCGGTTGCGGATGATGCCGGGATCTTGCATCAGGTCTTCGATCTCGGCGTCGCTCATCTGCGCCACGCGCTGCACATCGAAGCCGAACAGCACCTGGCGATAGCGCTCGCGCTTCTTCAGCACGGTGATCCAGGACAGCCCGGCCTGGAACCCTTCGAGCAATAACAACTCGAACAGACGCTGCCCATCCCGCAGCGGCACGCCCCACTCCTGATCGTGATAAGCCATGTACAGCGGATCGTCGGAACACCAAAAGCAGCGTGGCATAAGGCTCCAGGGGGCGTGCGCAGGACTGAATCGGGTATACTCCCGCTCCTTAAATCGCAGCCCAAGTAACAGGTGAATTTCGTGAGCCAGCCTACGCCAGCCGTGCGTACCTTCCAAGACTTGATCCTCGCCCTCCAGCAGTACTGGGCCGAGCAAGGTTGTGTGGTACTTCAGCCCTACGATATGGAAGTAGGCGCCGGCACTTTCCACACCGCCACATTCCTGCGGGCCATCGGCCCGGAAACCTGGAACGCCGCTTATGTGCAGCCCAGTCGTCGCCCGACTGACGGCCGCTACGGCGAAAACCCCAACCGCCTGCAGCACTACTATCAGTTCCAGGTGGTGTTGAAGCCCAATCCGGAGAACTTCCAGGAGCTGTACCTGGGTTCCCTGAAGCACGTGGGCCTGGACCCGCTGGTGCACGACATCCGTTTCGTCGAGGACAACTGGGAATCGCCGACCCTGGGCGCCTGGGGCCTGGGCTGGGAAGTCTGGCTCAACGGCATGGAAGTGACTCAGTTCACCTACTTCCAGCAGGCCGGTGGCATCGAGTGCTACCCGGTGACCGGCGAGATCACCTACGGCCTGGAACGCCTGGCCATGTACCTGCAGGGCGTGGACTCGGTGTACGACCTGGTGTGGGCCGACGGCCCGTTCGGCAAGGTCACCTATGGCGATGTGTTCCACCAGAACGAAGTGGAGCAGTCGACCTACAACTTCGAGCACGCCAACGTCGAGAAGCTGTTCGAACTGTTCGATTTCTACGAAAGCGAAGCCAAGCGCCTGATCGAGCTGGATCAGCCGCTGCCGCTGCCGAGCTATGAAATGGTCCTCAAGGCCTCGCACACCTTCAACCTGCTGGATGCACGCCGGGCGATCTCGGTGACTGCGCGCCAGCAGTACATCCTGCGTGTGCGCACCCTGGCGCGTTCCGTGGCGCAAGCCTACCTGCTGGCCCGGGCCAAGCTGGGCTTCCCCATGGCAACCCCGGACCTGCGTGATGAAGTGTTGGCTAAGTTGGAGGCGGCACAATGAGTGCGCAAGATTTTCTGGTTGAACTGGGCACTGAAGAACTGCCACCCAAAGCCCTGAACACCCTGGCCGAAGCCTTCCTGGCCGGCATCGAGAAAGGCCTGCAGAGCGCCGGCCTGAGCTTTCAGGCCAAGCACGTGTACGCCGCGCCACGGCGCCTGGCGGTACTGATCACCCAGCTGGCCACCCAGCAGCCGGATCGCAGCATCAACCTCGACGGCCCGCCACGCCAGGCGGCGTTCGACGCTGAAGGCAACCCGACCCAGGCAGCCCTGGGCTTTGCCAAGAAGTGCGGCGTCGAACTCAGCGAGATCGATCAGAGCGGTCCGAAACTGCGCTACAGCCAGAGCATCAAGGGCAAGCCGACCGCCAGCCTGCTGCCGACCATCGTCGAAGACTCGCTGAACGACCTGCCGATTCCCAAGCGCATGCGCTGGGCCGCGCGCAAGGAAGAGTTCGTGCGTCCGACCCAATGGCTGGTGATGCTGTTGGGCGACGACGTCATCGACTGCACCATCCTGGCCCAGAAGGCCGGCCGCGATTCCCGTGGCCACCGCTTCCATCACCCGCAAAGCGTGCGCATCACCTCGCCGGCCAACTACCTGGCCGACCTGCGTGCCGCCTACGTGCTGGCCGATGCCAACGAGCGTCGCGAGCTGATCAGCAAGCGCACCGCCGAGCTGGCCACCCTGCAGGAAGGCACGGCGATCGTCCCGGCGGACCTGCTGGACGAAGTGACCGCCCTGGTGGAATGGCCGGTGCCACTGGTGTGCTCGTTCGAGGAGCGTTTCCTTGAAGTGCCCCAGGAAGCCCTGATCACCACCATGCAGGACAACCAGAAGTACTTCTGCCTGCTGGACGTCGACGGCAAGTTGCTGCCGCGCTTCATCACCGTGGCCAACATCGAGAGCAAGGACCCCCGCCAGATCATCGAGGGCAACGAGAAAGTCGTGCGCCCACGCCTGACCGACGCCGAGTTCTTCTTCAAGCAGGACAAGAAGCAGAAGCTCGAAGACTTCAACCTGCGCCTGCAGAACGTGGTCTTCCAGGAAAAACTCGGCAGCGTCTACGACAAGGCCGAGCGGGTGTCCAAGCTGGCGGCCTTCATTGCCCCGCGCATCGGCGGCGACGCCCAGCGCGCGGCCCGTGCCGGCCTGCTGTCCAAGTGCGACCTGGCCACCGAAATGGTCGGCGAGTTCCCGGAGATGCAAGGCATCGCCGGCTACTACTACGCCCTCAATGACGGTGAGCCGGAAGACGTGGCCCTGGCCCTGAACGAGCAGTACATGCCCCGTGGCGCCGGCGCCGAGCTGCCAAGCACCGTGACCGGTGCCGCCGTGGCCATCGCCGACAAGCTGGACACCCTGGTGGGGATCTTCGGCATCGGCATGCTGCCCACCGGCAGCAAGGACCCCTACGCCCTGCGTCGCGCGGCCCTGGGCGTGCTGCGGATCCTGATCGAGAAGAAGTTCGATCTCGACCTGAACGACGCCGTGGCCTTCGCCGTCAGCGCCTTCGGCAGCAAGGTCAAGGCCGCCGGCCTGGCCGACCAGGTGCTGGAGTTCATCTTCGACCGTCTGCGTGCCCGTTACGAAGACGAAGGCGTGGATGTGGCCACCTACCTGTCGGTACGTGCCCTGAAACCGGGCTCGGCCCTGGACTTCGACCAGCGCGTGCAAGCCGTGCAGGCCTTCCGCAAGTTGCCGGAAGCCGCCGCCCTGGCCGCGGTGAACAAGCGCGTGTCGAACCTGCTGAGCAAGATCGAAGGCAATGTGCCGACCACCGTCGAAGCCAAGTACTTTGACAACGCCAACGAGTTCTCCCTGTACTCGGCGATCCAGCAGGCGGACCAGGCCGTCCAGCCGATGGCCGCAGCGCGTCAGTACAGCGAGACCCTGGCCCGCCTGGCCGCCCTGCGCGAGCCGGTGGACGCCTTCTTCGAGGCGGTGATGGTCAATGCCGAGGACGCCAAGGTGCGGGCCAACCGCTATGCGCTGCTGGCGCGTCTGCGGGGCCTGTTCCTGGGTGTGGCGGACATTTCGGTACTGAGCTGATCAGGTAAGGAAAGGCTGTGAAACTGCTGATACTCGACCGTGACGGCGTGATCAATCACGACTCCGATGCCTACATCAAATCGGTGCAGGAGTGGATTCCAATCCCCGGCTCGATCGAAGCCATTGCGCAGTTGAGCAAGGCCGGCTGGACGGTGGCGGTCGCCACCAACCAGTCCGGCATCGCTCGCGGCTACTACGACCTGGCCACCCTCGACGCCATGCATGCGCGCCTGCGCGAGCTGGTGGCGGAGCAGGGCGGCGAGGTCGGGCTGATCGTCTATTGTCCCCATGGCCCCGACGAAGGGTGCGCCTGCCGCAAACCGAAACCGGGCATGCTGCAAACCATTGCCGAGCATTACCAGGCAGAACTGACAGGTCTATGGTTTGTCGGTGACAGTATCGGTGACCTGGAGGCCGCAAAAGCCGTCGACTCTCAGCCAGTATTGGTAAAGACCGGGAAAGGCGAAAAGACTCTGGGGAAAACCCTGCCGGTTGGCACCTTGATTTTTGACGACCTGGCGGCCGTTGCCGCTGAACTTATCCACAATTAGGCCCCTTCTGGCATCCTGACCAAGGACTGTTCGGGAGAGCGCTTTTTAACAGGCGGGCATGCCCGCAATGGTAAATGCCGCTATGTCGATCCTGCAGGCCATCAGAACCTTCTTCTTTTACCTGCTGTTGGGCACCAGTTCCTTGCTGTGGTGCTCCCTGAGCTTTTTTATCGCGCCGTTCCTGCCATTCAAGGCGCGCTATCGCTTTATCAACGTCTACTGGTGTCGCTGCGCGCTGTGGCTGACCAAGGTATTTCTGAACATTCGCGTAGAAGTGCAGGGCGCTGAAAACGTCCCGCAGCGGCCCTGCGTGATCGTCTCCAATCACCAGAGCACCTGGGAGACCTTCTTCCTCTCGGCCTATTTCGAGCCTTTGAGCCAGGTCCTCAAGCGTGAGTTGCTGTATGTGCCGTTCTTCGGCTGGGCCATGGCCATGCTGCGCCCCATCGCCATCGACCGCGACAACCCCAAGGCCGCGCTCAAGCAGGTGGCGAGCAAGGGCGACGAACTGCTCAAGGACAATGTCTGGGTGCTGATCTTTCCGGAAGGCACCCGCGTCCCCTACGGCACCATTGGCAAGTTCTCCCGCAGTGGCAGCGCCCTGGCGGTGAACGCCGACCTGCCGGTGCTGCCGGTGGCCCACAACGCCGGCAAGTTCTGGCCGAAGACCGGCTGGGCCAAGCGCGCGGGCACCATCACCGTGACCATTGGCGCACCGATGTACGCCGAAGGCAGCGGGCCGCGCGCCATCGCCGAGCTCAATGACCGGGTGGCGGCCTGGAATGAACAGGCCCAGCGGGATATGGGCTCATTGCCACCATTGGCCACTTCCACGGATAAGGTTGCTGTATGAGCTTCTGTGGATAACCTGTGTACGACTTTTCTCACAGCGGCGGAAATCCACCTATAAATCACTGATTTATATGCATATTTACCAAGCTAATAAAATGTGGAAAAACGTGCATAAGTTTTTCAGACACAAAAAAACCGGCCTCGCTGCCGGTTTTTTTTCGCCCGTTCAATCCCAATGGCTTCAGTCCTGCAACAAAGGCAGCTCAAGGATGAAACAGGAGCCCTGGCCGACCTCGCTGCGACAGCTGATCCGCCCCTGGTGCCGGTCCACCACCGCCTTGACCATGGCCAGCCCCAGGCCCAGGCCATCGATGCCCTGGGCCGAGGCAAAGCGCTGGTACTGGCCGAACAGCTGGGGCAGGTCCGCCGCGGCAATCCCCTGGCCCTGATCGGCGATCTCGCAGCGCAGCCAGCCCTCGGCACAGCTCACCGCAACATGAACCGTGGAGCCCTGCGGGCTGTACTTGATAGCGTTCTCCAGCAGATTGAACAGGGCCCGGGTCAGCAGCGACTGGTCCGCGAGGATCATGCCTTCATTGTCTTCATCCAGGTCATGCAGCAGGCGGATCTGCTTCAGCTGGGCCAGGGTGGTGGCCTGGTCGAAGGCATCCAGCACCAACATGGCGAACATGCTCGGCGCGAACTGATAGGCCTCCGACTCGGCCTTGGCCAATTGCACGAAAGCCTCGGTCAGCTCCAGGGCCCGGCGCACCTGCTGCTCGATCTGGTTGTAGACCTGCCCGGGCGGCGAGGGCTGGCGGCTTTGCACATCCAGCAGCGCGAGGATCGCCGAGTGAGGCGCGCGCAGATCGTGGGACAGAAAACGCAGCAGCACGCCACGCTGCTGCTCGGCGTCCCGCTCGACGCTGAGGTCGGTAAGGCTCAATAACCAACCGATGGCGTTGTCACTGTCCACCGGCAGCAGGGGCGCCAGTTCCATGCGCAGGCTGCGCTGCCGGACGTCGCGAAACTCCAGGGCCGGCAACTGTCCCAGGCTCGGAACCGGGGCCCCGTCCGTCAGGCCCGGGTAACCCAGGGCGGCCAACTGCGCAATCAAGGGCTGCCCCACCAGGGAGTGGGCGAACACGTCCCGGGCATTGCGGTTGGCCAGCAGAATCTTGCCGTCCGGATCACTGATCAGGGTCGCCACCGGCAGGTACTCCAGGCCATCGGCGATAAAGCGCCGGGTATCCCGGGTCCGGCTCAGGGCCTGTTCCAGGGCAACGATCTGCCCTTGCAGCACATCACCGGAGGGGGTCTGGCTACGACGGCGCTCCGGCAACACCTTGGGCTCGCTGTCCAGGCGCTCCAACTCCCAGCCGAAGTAGGCCAGGATCACGCTCAGCCGCCGCCAGTTCCAGATCAGGTAAGCCAGCAGCATGCCCAGCAGGCTGGCCACCGGCGACCACCAGTAGCCCAGGCGCAGCATCAGCACCGATCCCAAGAGCGCCAGGCCCATGCAACCCAGGGTGATCCACAAGGCGTGACGCGGCCGCCAGAGCAACAACCCGAGCAAGGCGGCGGTCAGGGCCATGGACAACAGCATCCCCGACCACTGGCCCAGGTCGACGATGCTGCGATGCTGCAAAAGCCCATTGAGCAGGTTGGCCTGGATCTCCACCCCCGGCGTGGTGCCCTGGCTGCCGGATTGCGGGGTGACATAACGGTCGCCCAGCCCCGGGGCAGTGGAACCGACCAGGATCAGCCGGTCACGCAGCAACTCGGCGGGCACCTCGCCACGCAGCACGCTGACATAGGGCACGCTGGGAAAGCCCGCCGCCTTGTCGATAAAGGCAATACGTACCGGGTTGGCTCGCAGCCAGCCCCGGGCCACCTGCGGAGTCTCCGGGCCCGGCATCAGCGGCGACAGCGGATCGGCTTCGGTGAGCTGGTAGAGCAACCAGGTCAGCTGCGCCCGCGGCGCCTGCTGCGGACCTTCGCGCAGGTAGACGCTGCGCACGGTACCGTCGGCATCCGCTTGCGCGTTGATATGCCCCAGGCCCCGGGCGCAGTGGCGCAGCACCGGCACCGGAGGGATTTCCTCCAGGTCCTGGCCATAGCGAGCGACCCCCTCGCGCAGCACCGGCAGGAACACCGTGCCGGCGCGGCACAGGGCGGTGGCCAACCGGGTGTCGTTTTCCACAGAACTGCCGGGCTCGCTGAGGATCACATCGAACAGCACGCCTTTGACCTTGGCGTCCGTCAGCCGGTCCAGCAACTGTCCATGCATCGTCCGGGGCCAGGGCCAGCGTCCCAGTTGCTGCAGGCTGTAGTCGTCGATGGTCACCAACAGAATGCGCGGATCGACCGGCAGCGGGGTAAAGCGTCGCAGGTTGTCATAGAACAGATTGTTCAACGCCAGGCCCTGGCTCAGGGACAGCAAGGCCGTCAGGGGCAGCAGTATCAGGCCAACCCACAGCCATTCACGTACCAGGCGGCGAAACAGACGCTGGGCCTGGGTCGGTTCACGGCCGTTGGCCCTCTGCTTCCAGAAACTCATCGACGGCCCGCCGACGGCTTATTGAACACGAGTGGTCCTGGGGTAGTAGAAGATGTCATAGACCCCGGTTTCTCCTTCCAGGCCATGCTCGTCGAACGCCGAGAGCCGTACATGATAGAAAAACGCCTTCAGGCCAGTGAAGTTCACTTCCGGGGTGCTGGAGAACTGTTCCTGCTTGATGTTGAGGAAATCCTTGTCGGTAGCCACCTGAGCCCGATAGCGACGGGCACCCGGCAACGGTTGCAGGATCAGTTGCCAGACGGGCAGGGCGCCGGTTTGCCCGGCCTGTCCCAGCAGCCGAGGCGCAGCCAGCAGCTCCACCGGCTTGAGCTCGCCCTGCTTCTGAATGCGCAATCCCTGGCGCGCCATGACCTGGACCTCCCCCGGCAGCGGGCCGGCAGGTTTATCCACAACATGCTTGCCGGAGCGCCGAGCAGTCTTGCTCGGCGGCTGGTCGTCGCGGCTCACCGCCACCTGGCCGTTGAGCACTTCCACCAGGGATTGCTGATCGTCATTGCGCACTCGGAAGTGAGTCCCCCGCACCCCCAACACGCCTACGGGGGTCACGATCTGGAAACGGTCGTGGTCGCTGTTGCGCTTGATCACATAGGATTCGATCTGGCCCTGTTCCAGGACCACCTGAGGAATGCTGTATTGCGTGTTCAGTTGCAGGGTGACCTGGGAACTGGAGGGCAGTACCACGCGCGAACCGTCCCCGAGGGACAGGCTGACGAAAGCCGATGGCGAGGTTTTCACCCCTTCTTTCTCATCGATGCTCATGCCTTCCTCCAGGGCCACCTCGCGGCCCTTGGCGTCCAGTTTCCAGGCATCGCCCGTCAGGTGCTCGACGGTAGCCGGCAAGGGCTGGCCTCGGCATTGCTGGTTGTCATCCAGGTAGGGAAGGCGTTGCGGGGCAGCCTGCAAGGCGCAGGATGGCAGGATCAGCCCCGCTAGCAGCACTGCGGCGCACGCCACCTGCAACCGGCCAACGGACGGAGAAGGGCAGAGGTCATTCATGAATATGCTTTGAGCCTTTGGGAAAACCACGGCGAAATCCTACGCACCATACCTGAGGCAGCGCATGGGCAGAAAGCCGGGTGCTGCAGGGCATCGCCCAGGCAGAGGGGGCGAATCGGCACCGGGAGGGAAGAGCACAGCAAGCAAAGAAAGTGACACGTCCCTGTGTCGGAACCGGGGCGACAGGTCGCCCGGCCCAAAGTCCTGAGGAGGCACTCCCTGTATTCCCCTTCAACGACGCACGCAAGCGCGCGTTGTGCCGCCAGCCTGGCGGTTGACATTCCCTGTGTCGGAGCACTTCCAGGTGCCCCCGTGTGCCACTCAGCGAGAGCCAATGTAGCGCCGCGGGAGCGGTCGGGGCGGTTTTGCAATATTTGTTCAGAATCATCGCCTCGCCCTCTAAAAGACCCAGCGGGGTGCCGGTGACTGCCAATCCGCAGGCAGGGCTGTCCGGTCCAGTAGCGGTTCGGCATCCAGGGTCTGGCTGGCTTCATGGCGGGCGGGCGAGGCCGCCGTCGAGTAAGCCTCGACCTTGGCGGCCTCACAGCAGGAGGCGGACGACGACGGCAACCCGCTGGCACTGATCCCCAGATAAGCCGCCAGCATCAAGCTGACCAGGCGCAGCGGATCATCGCCGTTGAACATTCTGACCAGCGCGACCTGGCCTTTGCTGAACATGTTCCCCATGGTTCTTTTCCTTGCTTGAGCGAGCCGGTATCGTGCCGCTGCGATAGCCCCCCAGGCACCCGTGCTCCAGGTGCCTTACCGGCTATTTGATATCAGCGTACCGAGGGAGCAGGGGCTCAAGAGCAAATCGCCATAATTGTTCAGAATCAGGCAAGACACCTAAACTTCCCCCAGCCTGAAGCCGCTTGGATCTCTGCCTCAGGGGCTCTTCGAACCATAAGGAACTGCCTGGCATGCGTGTCGCGATACTGGATGACGAACCCGCAGAACTGGCACGGGTTGAACAGACACTGCGAGAAATTCCCGGCCCCGGTGAAGCCGCCTGGACCCTGCATCGCTTCGAACGGGGCGAAGACCTGCTACGTCAGCTCCGGCGGGAAACCTTCGACCTGCTGATACTCGACTGGCAACTGCCGGACCTCAGCGGTCTGTCGTTGCTGCGCTGGACTCGGGAACACATGGATGCCCCTCCGGCCGCCATCATGCTCACCAGCCGCGACGCCGAGAGCGATATTGTCCAGGCCCTGAACACCGGCGCCGACGACTACCTGAGCAAGCCGTTTCGTCCCAACGAACTCAAGGCCAGGGTCAATGCGGTGCTGCGTCGCCACGGCTTGCAGCGCAGCAGCAGTGAAGAGCTCCTGAGCTTCAACGACCTGACCTTCGACGATGCCGAACTCACCGTGACCCGCGCCGGGGCCCCCATCAGCCTGACCGAGCGCGAATACCGCCTGGCCCGCTGCCTGTTCGCCAACCTGGGCCGGCCGCTGTCTCGGGAGTACCTGTACGAAAGGTTCTGGACCCATGAGGAAATCGCCTCCTCGCGGCCCCTGGACACCCACATCTACCGCCTGCGCAACAAGCTGGGGCTGACCGCGGATCGCGGTTGGCAGCTGCTGACCATCTACGGCTATGGCTACCGGCTGGAAAGCGTCGCGTCGCCCGACCAGCAGGGCCACTGACCGCTGGCCGTCAAAAGCGGCTGGATATCACTCCGGGTCCTGCCAGACATCTTCATGGCCGTCGCGGTCGATGATGAAACGCGTCCCGCTCGGCAGATACAGGTAATCGATCACCTCCGGCAACAGCTCCAGCAGATGCTCGGTGCACAGAGGCTGGTAGAAATCCACGGCGGTGGAATGTTCGCCGCAGTGGATAAACCAACTGATCGTGCCGTTCTCCGGCAACTCGACCCGGGTGCCATAGATGGGCGACTGCGCCAGGGAACCGGTGGCCAGTGCAATCATCGGCTCCGGCGCCTGGGGAGCGAGGTCGTAGCGTTCACAGATAAGCCGCTGTCTTTCGTTCATTGCTCCAGCCACCAATCGAGCAAGGTCTCGTCATCGGTGTCATCGAGGTTTTTATAGATGTTGGCGTAGTACCACTCGATGCCCGTGGTCTCGCGGAAGCGGTTGAAGAACAAGGCGATGTTGTCCATGCCGTTTTGCGCCGGCACCGACAGTGTCAGATTGCCCTTGTAGCGCCCGTCGAGCATGCCGCCCAGTTCCGACACCACATCCGCCGCCAGGGCAGTAATGTCGTCCTCGGGGATGTGATCCGCATAAATATGAATGCAGAAGTTGCCGCCGCGCTTGAGCACCACGGCGGGGGCCTGCGGGTCCTTGATCGAGATAATGTCGCCCTTGGCCAGGTTCAGCGTCAGCCCCGGTGAGTAGAGAATCTCGTAGCTGTCGTCATCGATCCGCCGTACATGCAGCGGCTCATAGACCGGGCCACGGTCGTTTTGTCCCGCGACCACGCGAATCGATATTTCCTGGTTTTCATCATCCATCACAAATTTCCGCGCGATTGCTGTTTTTTCAAAGGGTGAAAAGAGCCGAGCCGGGCTCAGCCGCGTAGCGGGGTCGACTGCTCGATGAACACCGCTCCAAGCGCCTGTTCGATGGCCGGATCGTCCTGCAGTTCAGGTGCCAGCAACAGCACCAGCCGATCCAGGCCCGCACACCAGGTGACGGGGCTGGCCATTGCGGTCCTGGCTGAAACAACGGGCAGGCCCTTCTGCCGTCATGCCTGCACCTCAAGTGAAGCCAGCGACAAGCACTCGCTCATGCGCCCAGGCTCAATGACCCCGTGCTGCAAGCAGGCATCTTCATAGGCGATATGTTGGTCGTCGGTGATGGAGGACAGGTAGTGGTCGATTGCAGAAAAACTGACCTCGGGCGCGATATCCACAGCGAACAGCGACAGGCCCCGGGTCACCATACATCGGGCACCGAGGCTGCGCAGGTGCTGCACAATGCTCGAGCGCTCCGACTCGCGCTCGGCAAAAACCCGCAGCGTCGAGTGCCCGGATTGCCGCACCACGCCAGTCGCGATCAACTCGTGGGCATCGGCGCGAGTCAGCACCCAGTCCCCCTTGCTCACGCCGTAGAGATAGTAGGGCGTGTTATCCAACTCATAGACACCTGCACCCCGTTGAATGCCCCACAGCGATTCATACTCCACCGGTGGGTAACCGTCGGCATCGACGGTGAGCTTGAAAATGATCTTGTGAAACTGTGCTGTCGAGGTATCCATTCCTTCTCACCGAGGCGCCGCCATGGGCCTCACAAACTGCCCGTAAAAGAAGTTTTCCTCGAAGGAAAATATGACCTCTGCGCTATTCAGCATGACCAGGACCGTATTCTCATCGGACGGATAGAAAAAGTCGTCCCAGCATTTTATAAAAATATCCCTGTGCACCTGCGCTGCGCAGCACCTGAACCTCAGTACGGATGGACCCACTGACGAGGCACTATCTGGTGGATCAACAGGGCGGTATCGGGCGTGGGCTGGTAGCGGAATGTCGATACCTCGTTGTACGGCGACAGCAGTTGAAGGCGCAGACAAGCCTGTGGATCAAACCAGTCGACTCCATCAAACAGCACCAGCGCGTCGCTTGACCAATCAATACTCAACCGCTCGATCGGGGTCAGTGATCCAAACTCAAGCCGCTCAAGCTGCGCCAGCACCTCGGCCTCAGAAGGGGCGCAAATCCATCGGATAATCAGCAAGGCGTTGTCTGCCGTGGCAATCGCCGTGTCCAAAGGCTCGTCACCCAGGACAAGAATGTCGCCATCGACACCCTCCAGCCGGCCGGCATAGTCATCAATCTGACACGCCCTGTGGTAATCCGAGGGATGGCCGTCGAGGCCACGCCACATACCGGCCAAGCCTTCACCTATCACCACCAAGGGGCCACCGGAACTGGACAGCCATGGAGAAATCTTGAATCGACTCATAGGCTCCTTGCCTTCCTGTTAAGCAGAACAGCGACATGATCCACAGACAACACCGTGATGTCCGCGCAAAAAAAAGCCAACGCTAGGCGTTGGCTTTTGAGGTGCCGCTGCGGATCAGAAGTCCAGGTTGGACACCGCCAGGGCGTTGCTTTCGATGAAGTCGCGACGAGGCTCGACCGCATCACCCATCAGGGTGTTGAAGATCTGGTCGGCGCCGATGGCGTCTTCGATGGTCACCTTGAGCATGCGGCGCATGCTTGGGTCCATGGTGGTTTCCCACAGCTGGTCAGGGTTCATCTCGCCCAGACCTTTGTATCGCTGGATGGTGTGGCGCTTGGTGCTTTCCGCCATCAGCCAGTCCAGGGCTTCCTTGAACTCGGTGACGGCTTTCTTGCGTTCGCCGCGCTGAACATACGCGCCTTCGTCCAGCAGGGTGCTCAGTTGAGCGCCGAGGGAGACGACGGTCTTGTAGTCGTTGCTGCCGAAGAAGTCGCGGTTGAAGGTGACGTAGTTGGACAGGCCATGGGAGATCAGCTCGACCTCTGGCAGCCAGACATTACGTTCACGGTCTTCCCGCAGGCTGGCCTTGTAGACCAGGCCGGACTTCTCGGACGTGCGCAGGCGGGCGTCGTACTTGGCCAGCCAATCCTGCATGGCGGCGTGGTCGGACAGTTGCTCCATGGTCACGGCCGGCAGGTAGATGAAGTGCTCGGTCAGCTCCTGCGGGTACAGGCGCGACAGGCGCTTGAGGGTCTTCATCACCATGCGGAAGTCGTTGACCAGGCGCTCCAGCGCCTCGCCGGAGATCCCCGGAGCTTCGTCGTTCAGGTGCAGGCTGGCATCTTCCAGAGCCGACTGGGTCATGTAGTCTTCCATGGCGTCGTCGTCTTTGATGTATTGCTCTTGCTTGCCTTTCTTGACCTTGTACAGCGGCGGCTGGGCGATATAGATGTAGCCGCGCTCGATCAGCTCCGGCAACTGACGGAAGAAGAAGGTCAGCAGCAGGGTACGGATGTGCGAACCGTCGACGTCAGCATCGGTCATGATGATGATGTTGTGATAACGCAGCTTGTCGATGTTGTACTCTTCGCGGCCGATGCCGCAGCCCAGCGCGGTGATCAGGGTGCCCACCTCTTGCGAGGAGATCATCTTGTCGAAGCGTGCCTTCTCGACGTTGAGGATCTTGCCCTTGAGCGGCAGGATCGCCTGGGTCTTGCGGTTGCGTCCCTGCTTGGCGGAACCGCCAGCAGAGTCACCTTCCACCAGGTAGAGCTCGGACAGGGCCGGGTCTTTTTCCTGGCAGTCCGCCAATTTGCCCGGCAGGCCGGCGATATCCAGGGCGCCTTTGCGGCGGGTCATTTCACGGGCTTTACGCGCCGCTTCACGAGCACGGGCAGCGTCGATCATCTTGCCCACCACCAACTTGGCTTCGTTGGGGTTTTCCAGCAGGAAGTCGGAGAAGTACTTGCCCATTTCCTGTTCGACCGCGGTCTTCACTTCGGAAGACACCAGTTTGTCCTTGGTCTGGGAGCTGAACTTCGGATCCGGCACCTTCACCGAGATGATTGCGGTCAGGCCTTCACGTGCGTCGTCACCGGTGGTGGCGACCTTGTGTTTCTTGGCCAGGCCTTCCTGCTCGATGTAGTTGTTCAGGTTACGGGTCAGGGCCGAACGGAAGCCCACCAGGTGGGTGCCGCCGTCGCGCTGAGGAATGTTGTTGGTGAAGCACAACAGGTTCTCGTTGAAGCTGTCGTTCCACTGCAGGGCGATTTCCACGCCGATGCCGTCTTCACGCTGGATGTTGAAATGGAACACCTGGTTGACCGCAGTCTTGTTGGTGTTCAGGTATTCAACGAAGGCACGCAGGCCGCCTTCGTACTTGAACAGTTCTTCCTTGCCGCTGCGCTCGTCCTTGAGGACGATGCCGACACCGGAGTTGAGGAAGGACAGTTCACGAATCCGCTTGGCCAGGACGTCCCAGCTGAAGTGGATGTTCTTGAAGGTTTCAGCCGAAGGCTTGAAGTGGATCTGGGTACCGGTGGTTTCGCTGTCGCCAACGATCTTCATCCGCTCTTGCGGAACACCGTGGACGTAAGTCTGTTCCCAGATCTTGCCGCTGCGGCGCACGGTGAGGATCAGCTCTTCGGACAGAGCGTTCACTACCGATACACCCACGCCGTGCAGGCCGCCGGAAACCTTGTAGGAGTTGTCGTCGAACTTACCGCCGGCGTGAAGCACGGTCATGATGACCTCGGCCGCCGAGACGCCTTCTTCTTTGTGCACATCCACCGGGATGCCGCGACCGTTGTCGCGCACGGTGATGGATTCGTCCGGGTGGATGATGATGCTGATGTCGTCGCAATGACCGGCCAGCGCTTCGTCGATGGAGTTATCGACCACCTCGAACACCATGTGGTGCAGACCGCTGCCGTCATCGGTGTCGCCAATGTACATACCGGGACGTTTGCGTACGGCATCCAAACCTTTCAGCACCTTGATGCTGGTCGAGTCGTACGTATTTTCTTCGCTCATGCCTTCACTCCCGATGGTCGTGGGTCTGGGTGATACGGCCTTGTTCCACGTGGAACAAAGCGACTGGCGTTTCCGTCTGCCAGCCTTCCCTCAATAATTCGTGGTCTACACAGGTGATGAACACCTGGCAGCGTAAGTCTTCCAACAAGCGACAAAGTGCGCGGCGGTGCTGCTCGTCCAGCTCGGACGGCAAGTCATCCACCAGATAAATACACTGACCGCGACGGGCCTGGCTCACCAGGTGCCCCTGGGCAATGCGCAAGGCACAGACCACCAACTTCTGCTGGCCACGGGACAAGATGTCCGCGGCGTTGTGTCCGCCTAAGCGCAGACGCAAATCAGCACGTTGTGGACCGGCCTGGGTATGACCCATTTGCTGATCACGGTGCAGGGCGGTCGCGAGCACTTCACTGAGCTCTCGGTCCTTGTCCCAACCACGGTAATAGCTAAGCGTCAGGCCCTCGAGCTGCAGCAGCTCGCCCAAGGTCCGCTCAAAGACTGGTTTCAAGGCTTTGATGTAAGCGCGGCGGTATTCATCGATTTCAGCGCTGGCCTGACACAGTTCCCGGTCCCAGGCCGCTTGCGAAGCGGCGTCAAGTGTACCATGCCGCAGCCATGAGTTCCGCTGCCGCAGGGCCTTCTGCAGGCGCTGCCAGGTGGACATGAAGCGCGGTTCCACATGGAACACTCCCCAGTCCAGGAACTGCCGGCGGATCTTGGGGGCGCCTTCCAGCAGGCGAAAGCTGTCCGGGTTGATCAACTGCAGCGGCAGGATTTCCGCCAGCTGAGCGGCGCTGCGGGCATTCTGCCCGTCGATGCGGATCTGGAACTCCCCCTGGCGATCCCGGGATATTCCCAGGTTGCTGTGTCCGCCCTGGGCCAACTCCACCTGGCCAAACACGGTGCAGGCCAGTTGCTCGTACTGGATCACCGGTAACAGGCGGGCGCTGCGGAACGAGCGGGCAAGCCCCAGCAGGTGGATGGCTTCCAGCACGCTGGTCTTGCCACTGCCGTTGGCGCCGTAGAGAAGGTTGATGCGAGGAGAGGGGGAGAAGGTCACCGGGTGCAGATTGCGCACCGCGGTGACCGAGACGCGACTGAGGGACATCTAGCTTCTGCTGAGCATGATTACAGGCGCATCGGCATGACAACGTAAGCCGAGTCGTCGTTGTCGGATTCCTGCACCAGCGCACTGCTGTTGGAATCGGACAGGATCAGGCGAACCTGTTCGGTGGTCATCACGCCCAGTACGTCCAGCAGGTAGCTGACGTTGAAGCCGATTTCCAGCGAGCCGCCGTTGTATTCCACGCCCACTTCTTCTTCCGCTTCTTCCTGCTCCGGGTTGTTGGCCTGGATCTTCAGCTGACCATTGGCCAGTTGCAGACGGATGCCGCGGTACTTCTCGTTGGACAGGATCGCGGTGCGGCTGAAGGCTTCACGCAGGGCCTGACGGTCGCCCAATACCAGCTTGTCACCGCCTTTTGGCAGCACGCGCTCGTAGTCCGGGAACTTGCCGTCCACCAGTTTGGAAGTGAAGGTGAACTCGCCGGTGGTGGCGCGGATATGGTGCTGGCCCAGGACGATGCTGACGTTGCCGTCCGGCTCGGTGAGCAGGCGTGCCAGTTCCAGGATACCTTTGCGCGGCACGATCACCTGGTGACGATCGGGCTGACCGATATCCGCCTGCATCGAGCACATGGCCAGACGGTGACCGTCGGTGGCCACGGCGCGAATGATCCCGGCAGACACTTCCAGCAACATGCCGTTGAGGTAGTAGCGCACGTCCTGCTGGGCCATGGCGAAGCTGGTGCGCTCGATCAGGCGACGCAGCTTGCTCTGTTCCAGCTGGCAGGTCAGCGAGCCCGGGCCTTCTTCCACAGTCGGGAAGTCGTTGGCCGGCAGGGTCGACAGGGTGAAGCGGCTACGCCCGGCCTTCACCACCAGCTTCTGCTCGTCGACCTTGATGTCGATCAGGGCGTCGTTGGGCAGGCTCTTGCAGATGTCCATCAGCTTGCGCGCGGGAACGGTGATTTCCCCCGGTTCGGCCGGCTCTTCAAGTTGCACACGACCGACCAGCTCGACTTCCAGGTCGGTACCGGTCAGCGACAGTTGCTGGCCTTCGACAACCAGCAGCACGTTGGAAAGCACCGGCAAGGTCTGACGACGTTCGACGACGCCGGCGACCAGTTGCAGGGGTTTCAACAGGGCTTCGCGTTGAATGGTGAAATGCATGGTCTAGTCCCTTGCCTTAATAAGCTGCGTTGGAGTCATCAAGTGGTCAGAGTACGCAGCAGGTTCTTGTAGTCCTCGCGGATGTCCGCGTCGGATTCCTTAAGTTCATTGATCTTGCGGCAGGCGTGCAGCACCGTGGTGTGGTCGCGGCCGCCGAACACATCGCCGATTTCCGGCAGGCTGTGGTTGGTCAGTTCCTTGGACAGGGCCATGGCCACCTGACGCGGGCGGGCCACCGAACGCGAACGTCGCTTGGACAGCAGATCGGAAATCTTGATCTTGTAGTACTCGGCGACGGTGCGCTGGATGTTATCCACAGACACCAGCTTGTCCTGCAGGGCCAACAGGTCCTTCAGGGATTCGCGAATCAGCTCGATGGTGATGTCGCGGCCCATGAAGTGCGAGTGGGCAATGACCCGCTTGAGCGCGCCTTCCAGTTCACGGACGTTGGAGCGGATCCGCTGGGCAATGAAGAACGCCGCATCGTGGGGCAGTTCGACCTTGGCCTGGTCGGCCTTCTTCATCAGGATCGCGACCCGGGTTTCCAGTTCCGGCGGCTCGACCGCCACCGTCAGGCCCCAGCCGAAGCGGGACTTGAGGCGCTCTTCCAGGCCCTCGATCTCCTTCGGATAACGGTCGCTGGTGAGGATCACCTGCTGGCCGCCTTCGAGGAGGGCGTTGAAGGTGTGGAAAAACTCTTCCTGGGAACGCTCCTTGCGGGCGAAGAACTGAATGTCATCGATCAGCAGCGCATCGACCGAACGGTAGAAGCGCTTGAATTCGTTGATGGCATTGAGCTGCAACGCCTTGACCATGTCCGCCACGAAGCGCTCGGAATGCAGGTACACGACCTTGGCATTCGGGTTCTTCTTCAACAGGTGGTTACCCACAGCGTGCATCAAGTGGGTCTTACCCAAACCGACGCCGCCATACAGGAACAACGGGTTGTAGCCATGCTTGGGGTTGTCTGCCACCTGCCAGGCCGCCGCGCGGGCCAGCTGGTTGGACTTGCCCTCGACGAAGTTCTCGAAGGTGAAGGTGCGGTTCAGGTAACTGGTGTGCTTGAGCGCACCTTCCACCTGGACGGTACGTTGCTCGGCGCGTACCGGTGCCTGCTGCGAGCTGGCGCCCGCCATCGGGTCGAAGCTGTCACGAGAGGGTTCTTCGCTGACCTCGGCACTCTTCTGCGCCGCGGCTTTCTTGGCCGGAGCGGAAGTGGGTGCCGGAGTGGGCGCAGGAGCCGCCGCCGGGGTGGCATTGGCCGCTGCCGCTTGCAGCGCTTGCGAGGCAGCGGCGGCCAGTGGCGCATTAGGTGCAGCGCGAGGCGCCGAACTGCGTTTGCTGCCTATTAATAAGGAAAGAACCGGCGCACTGCCGTTGCCGTGTTCATCCAGCAGCTCGAGCACGCGCCCCAGGTACTTTTCGTTGACCCAATCGAGAACAAAACGATTCGGTGCGTAAACACGCAACTCGTCGCCTTCGGCTTCGACCTGTAGCGGACGGATCCAAGTGTTGAATTGCTGGGCAGGCAGCTCATCACGCAGAAGCTCCACGCACTGCTGCCAAAGTTCCACTGACACGGATATCCCCTAAGTTGAAAGCCGGTGAGGCAAAAACAAGCGGCCATTGTAGCGATCAGCCGCCCACTTATCCACATGTAGCGTGCCCTCAGGACACTAAG